>CAWEDK010000001.1:0-95771 GCA_963807865.1 uncultured Alphaproteobacteria bacterium
GAATTCGAGGGCGGCCAGATCGTCGAGCAGGGCCGCACGCTGATCCCGCGCTCTCCATCATCGCGCGCGCGCATTCGGCCGACGAGATCGAGCACCTCAAGCGGCACGGGGCCACCGCGGTGGTCATGAGCGAGCACGAGATCGCCAAGGCGATGATTGCCGGCGTGCCGGCGTAGCAGGAGCGCGGGCGGTCGGCGGCGTGCCGATGCCGCGCGAGCGTTTAACTCAGCGTCCGGTGTTCTCGGCCGAGTCGTAGCTCAGGCTGCGCGTGGTCGGCTTGGCGGCGCTGCGCGCACTCGGCATTTCGACGATCACGGTGTCGAATTCGTTTGCAACGGGGCCGCTGATCACCGGCTCGTCCGGGACTTTGTCCGATGGCTGATACCACGGCCGCCGTTCCGAGACGCCGCCCTCGAGCGACTGAGCGATGACCTTGCCGATTTCTTCGCCCTGCAGCGGCACAAGCTTCTTGTCGGAGTCGTAGCGGTAGAGTTGCGGACAGAAATAAAGGACGTGAATTCGGGGATTGTAACCGTCGACGACGAGAAAGTGCCTCGCCTTCAGGAAGATGTTGTACTTCCTCACCACCTTCCGCTCCAGCGTCGCGCGGGCGATGCGCAGACGATCCGGGGAGGGGCCGATGATCGTGCTGGCCTCCAGCAGAATGATCCAGTCCTTGCTGTTCGCGTTATGCCGGTGGATCGGCACGAAGTGGTTCGGCACTTTTCGTCGGAAGATACCCATGACGACACTACCAGCCTCGTTCGATAGTGCTTGCAGCGTGCGCTCATCCGATCACTCCGGGGCGACAACGACGGCGCCGGCCGCTTCGGCCACGCCCCTGCGGGAGCATGGCCGGCGAGGCTGGACCGTGAGGTCGCAGACCGCGTCCGTCGCCGGTTCCTGTCTAGCCGAAGATCGCCGCCGTGCGAATAGCGAACCTCGCGTTACGGTTCCACCGGACGCGTGAACGGCCCGTTTTCGCCCCGAAAGGGCCTGTGCGCTTGCGGGTGGTTCTTGTTCGACGTCGGGGCGGAGGTAGTCTGGCTTTTTGGGTCGTCGGACCGACTGATCGAATGTTAGAAAATCGGCGATCCTACTTGGCGCTCGTCCTCGCCGCGCTGTTGCCCATCGTCCTGTTCGCTTCCGCTATTGCGCTGATCGTCGGGTTCCGCGAGCAATCCGCGCTCGAAGCATCGGCCCTGTCCAAGGTGCGGGAGATCGCCGCCGGCATCGACCGCTACGTGGCGGCGCAACTCAAGGCCGCCGAGATCATCGCCAAGGTCGGATCGTTGCAGCGCGGCGACCTCGAGCAATTCTATGACTTCGCGGACCGAATCAAACGCGACAATTCCGGCTGGAACAATGTCGTCGTGTCGGATCGTTCCGGCCGGCAATTGATCAATCTCGCGCGACCATTCGGCGCGCCTCTCGCCGGCCTCAGCGATCCGGACTCTCTCCAGCAGGTGATCGAGAAGCGCGCGCCCGTCATCGGCGACCTGGCGGAACGCGGGATCATCTCGGGCGATTTCTTCGTGCCGCTGCGGGTGCCGGTCTTCGAGGGCAAAGAGATCAAGTACATCGTTTCGGTCGCGCTCGATCCTCGCCAGCTCAGCAAGCTGTTTTGCTCGCCGACGCGCCCGCGACCGGGTCGGCGCGATCGTCGACCGCAACGGCAGGCTGCTCGCCCGCAGCGTACTAGCCGAACAGTTGGTAGGACGGCAGGCGATCCGGTCGCGCTGGAAGCCATCAAGAAAGGTACGCAGGGGATCTACGAAGGCCGCACCCTTGAGGGGCTCGACACGATTTTCGCATTTTACACCTCGCCGCTCACCGGCTGGTCCGTGCACTATGCGGTTCCGCGCGCGTCGTACAACGCTCCGTTCCACAATATTCTTTGGATCGTCGTCCTATGCACAGTCGCCGCGGTCGCGGTGGCGTTGATCCTGTTTTTGATCATCTCGCGCGAGGCGGCCCGCCAACGGGCCGAGCAGGCCAGGCGGAGATCGAAGCGCAGTTCCGCACCTTCGCGCAGGCGATGCCCAACCATGTCTGGACGTCGCCGCCGGACGGCATGCTCGACTGGTTCAACGACCAGACTACGCGTACAGCGGTGCCAAGCCGGGCGAGCTCGACGGGCGGGCTGGACCCGTATCGTCCATCCGGACGATGTCGCGGCGGCCGGCGCGAAAAATGGACGGCGTCGTTGTCGTCCGGCAAGCCCTACCAGCATCGAATTCAGGCTTGCGCGGGGCGGACGGCATCTATCGCTGGCATGTGGCGCGGGCGCTGCCGATCATGCGACGCAGCGGGCGAGATCACGCGCTGGATCGGCACCAACACCGACATCGAGGATCAGAAGAACACCGCGGAAGCGCTCGCTCACCTCAACGACACGCTGGAGCAGCAGGTCGAGGAGCGCATCCGCCGAACTGATGCGCGGCGGAGGAGCGCTGCGGCAAAGCCAGAAGATGGAGGCGGTCGGCCAGCTCACCGGCGGCATCGCGCACGACTTCAACAACCTGCTGACCGGCATCACCGGCAGGCTCGACCTGATGCCGCCGGCGGCTGGCGCCGGCCGCACCGACGGGCTCGACCGCTACATCGACGCCGCGCCAGGATGCGGCGCAGCGCGCGGCGGCGCTGACCCACCGGCTGCTGGCCTTCGCGCGGCGGCAGATCGCTCGACCCCAAGCCGCAGGACGTCAACGCGCTGGTCGGCGGGCATGGAGGAGATGCTGCGGCGCACGCTCGGCGAGACGGTCGCGCTGGACGACCGAGCTGCAGCGCCGATCTCTGGCCGGCGCTGGCCGACGCCAACCAGCTGGAGAACGCGCTGCTGAACCTCTGCCATCAACGCCCGCGACGCCATGCCGGACGGCGGGCAGCTGACGATCGAGACCGCCAACCGCGCGCTCGACGGCGAACGGCGCTGCGTCGACGAGCGGCGTGGCGGCCGGGCGACTATGTCGTCGTCAGCGTGTCCGACACCGGCATCGGCATGCCGCCGGACGTGATCGCGCAAGGCGTTCGACCCGTTCTTCACCACCAAGCCGATCGGCCAGGGCACCGGGCTCGGCCTGTCGATGATCTACGGCTTCGTGCAAGCAGTCGGGCGGGCAGGTGCGCATCTATCAGCGAGGTCGGCGAGGGCACGACGGTGCGCCTCTACCTGCCGCGCGCACCGCGGCGAGGCCGAGGCGTAGCCGACGCCGCGACCGAGCGCGGCGACGCGCCGCGCGGCCAGCGGCGAGACGGTGCTGGTGGTCGAGGACGACGCGACCGTGCGCATGCTGGTGACCGAGGTGCTGGAGGAGCTCGGCTACCGCGTCCATCGAGGCGGCGGACGGCGCCGTCGGCGCTGCCGCTGCTGCAATCCGACCGCGCGCATCGACCTGCTGGTCACCGACGTCGGCCTGCCGGCGGCATGAACGGCCGGCAGCTGGCCGAGATCGCGCGGCAGAACCGGCCCGAGCTGAAGGTGCTGTTCATCACCGGCTATGCGGAGAACGCCTCGGTCCGCGCCAGCGTTCTGCGCCCGGGATGGCCATCGTCACCAAGCCGTTTTCGTTCGAGGCGATGGCACAAAAGATCGGGAAATGATTTCGCCGGACGGAGCGGCAACCAGTGGTGGCGACATCAACGCCGGCGACGCGCCACCGGCCAAGGAAACCTGACGCGGCGTGTGGGACATCCCGCAGGATGCCCCACACCGACAGCTCATGGTGGACAGCTTGGGATCAAAGTCGTGGCCGTTTACCCGACCAGGAAGTGAAGCCGCGCGTTGATGTCGGTCTCCCAGCCGATGAAGCCGCGGACCCGGACTTCGTTGTTGCCGGGAACGACGTTGTGCACCTCCATGCTGGCGGCGCCCTGGAACGGCCGCACCTGACCGCCGATGAGGCCGACCCCTCGCAGATCGAAACCATCACGACGCTCGACGGGGTACAGCCGGGCACGTTCCAGCGGCTGTCGAACCCATGGTGTTGCCTGAAGTCACCGACCCGCAGGATCAGCCGGGAGCTGCCGGACCGTCGGCTTGCGGGCCCGTAACGGGCTTCGTGTCGTAGAGCTTGGTGTCAGCGATCTTCGGGGATGGGCCGACGGATGCTTCCAGTACACTCATTGGCAAACCTCCTGCTACTGCGACCGGGCCGGCCGCAGCGCACCTGTAACGGCGCGGAGGTCTGTTTCCGTATGAGGTAGTTCACAGAGGCTCGATGCGAGCCTCGGGGGCAGGGTCGTTGCGACACCTGCCCCCGGATGGGGGCGAACGGGATTATTCGCTCTTCGCCTTCTCCTTCATCGCGGCCTGGAGTTTCTTGATGTCCTCGGGCGACAGTTGCGGCCGGTCGACCTTGATCGTCAGCTTGTTGAGCTTGGCGGTCAGCGCGAACGGCGGCTTGTAGTCGGCGTCGTTCACGCCGGTCAGCGTGTCGGAGCCGATGTCGAAGCTCTCGTCCCACTGCAGGATCATCGGCAGCGTCTTGGCCATCTGCTTGGTGGCGACGACCTTGCCGTCCACCTTCAGCGTGCCGGTGCCGGGCCGGCCGACGCCGCTGAAATTGTTGAAGGCGAGCGTGCCGGCGCCGAGGCCGTCATACTTGAAGTCGAACTCGACGGTGTGCCGGCCCGGCGTGCAGCGCGTCGGCGCCTTCCCACTTGATGCGTTCGAGATCGACCAGGTTCCACAGGAACACCGGCTTGCCCTTGAGCAGGTAGAAGCCATAGCCGGCAAAGCGCCCGCCCGAGGTCAGGATCATGCCCTCGGCGCCGCCCTGCGGCACCTCGATGTCGGCGGTGATCGGTGTAGGACGTGTTCAGCAGCAGCGGCGAGTCGCCCTGCGGCAGGCCGACCATCGGCCGCGTATAGACGAACTCGGTGCGTCCGGCGGTGATGTTCGGCCGCGGCGCGACGATGCGCGCCGCCACCGAGGCATCCATCGGGAAGACCTGGTACTTCTTCGCCTCCGCGATGAACATCTGCTTCATCTCCTTGACCTTCTGCGGGTTCTTCGCGGCGATGTCCGTCGGACTGGCTGAAGTCCTTGTTCAGGTCGTAGAGCTCGAGCACCTGGTTGTTCAGCGGGTCGGGATTGGCCGGGCCGAACGCCTCCCACGGCGCGCGGTTGACCTTGGTGCTCAGGAACCAGCCGTCGTCGTAGAGCGCCCACTGGCCCATCATCTCGAAGTACTGGGTCTTGTGCCGCGACGGCGCCTTGGCGTTCTTCGCGTCGAAGGTGTAGGCGAAGCTCGTGCCTTCGATCGGCTTCTGCTTGATGCCGTCGACCATCTCGGGCGCGCGGATGCCGGCGGCCTCGAGGATCGTCGGCACGACGTCGATCACGTGCACGAACTGCTCGCGCAGTGCCGCCCTTGTCCTTGATGCGCGCCGGCCACGACACCACCATGTTCTGGTTGATGCCGCCGAGCTGCGAGGCGTTCTGCTTGAACCAGCGGAACGGCGTGTCGAAGGCCCACGACCAGCCGGCCGACATGTGGTTGTAGGTCTGCTCGGTGCCCCAGACGTCGTAGAACTTCATCTGTACGTCGACGGGCAGCTCGTTGACGCCGTTGAAGAACGCGACCTCGTTCGGCGTGCCCATCGGGCCGCCCTCGGCGCTCGTGCCGTTGTCGCCGTTGATGTAGATGATCAGCGTGTTGTCGAGCTTGCCCAGATCCTCGAAGGCCTGGATCACGCGCCCGATCTCGTGGTCGCTGTAGGCGGCGTAGGCGGCGAAGACCTCGACCTGCCGGATGAACAGCTTCTTCTCGTCGCGCCGACAGCTGATCCCATTCCTTCAGCACGTCCTTCGGCCAGGGCGTCAGCTTGGCGTCCTTCGGGATCACGCCGAGCCGCTTCTGGTTCTCGAAGATGCGCTCGCGCACCTTGTTCCAGCCCTCGTCGAACAGCTTCATGCTTGCTGATCTTGTCCACCCACTCCTTGGTCGGGTGATGCGGCGCATGCGTGGCGCCGGGCGCGTATTTGATGAAGATCGGCTTGTCCGGCTGGATCTGGTGCATCCGCGTCATGTAGTCGATGGCGTCGTCGGCCATGCCGGTGACCAGATTCCAGGTGCCGGGCTCCTTGCCCTCGAACGGATAGATCTGCGTCGTGTTGCGGAACAGGTTCGGCTGCCACTGGTTGGCGTCGCCGCCGACGAAGCCATAGAAATATTCGAAGCCCATGCCGGTCGGCCACTGGTCGAACGGCCCGACCTGGCTGGCCGCGAAGGCCGGCGTGTTGTGGTTCTTGCCGAACCACGAGGTGGCGTAGCCGTTGTCGAGCAGGATGCGTCCGATCGTCGCCTTGTCCCGGTCGATGATGCTGTTGTAGCCGGGGAAACCGGTCGACTGCTCCGAGACCACGCCGAAGCCGGCCGAGTGGTGGTTGCGCCCGGTGATCAGCGCCGCGCGCGTCGGCGAGCAGAGCGCGGTGGAGAACATGCGGTTGTAGCGCAGCCCTTCGTTCGCGATGCGATCCATGGTCGGCGTCGGGATGACGCCGCCGAACGTGCTGGGCACGCCGAAGCCGGCGTCATCGGTGATGATGAGCAAGACATTGGGCGCGCCCTTCGGCGGCACGACGCGCGGCGCCCACCACGGCTTCGACTGCAGCGCGTCATCCTTGATCACGCCGCCGAATTTCGGATCGGGCGGCGGAAGCTGCTTGCCGCCGATGGTCGAACGTGGCGCCCGGCGAACCCAGCGTGCCGGTGACCTGCTGCGGGATAGCAGTCGTGGTGACGAGAAGCTGCAACAAAGGAGCGATGGTGAGCGCTCGGAGAAACAAACGGTCACGGGGTTTCATTGGGGCTCCTTCATGCAGTTATGGTCAGCGTGCGGATCGTATGGGCGGACGGCCGCGGCAGGTACCTAGAGGTTAATTCGCCGAACTTAAATCACCCGCGGCCCGCCATCTTGCATTTTGGCATGATCTTTTCGGAAAACCGGTGTCCACTTTTCCGGATCATGCCCTAGCACCGTTCGGCTGCTTCCTAGAAGCCCTGCGCGTCCTGCCGTTGACCTAGATAACGTCGAACCGCGCTTCGCTGATTGATCATTTGAGACACGCGTTTGACATTTCGTGCCGCGCGGCGCGAAGGGCGCGGAGGAGGCGCGTCCCATGTCGCAACGCGGGCTGTCGGCTGGATCGCCAGACAACGGCGGCGTTGCGGCGGCACTTCAATGCGAGGCAATCGGCGACCTCAGTTCGCCTTGATCCCCGCGTCTTGCACGACCTTGGACCATTTCGCCCACTCGGCGGCGATGTCCTTGGCGGAGTCATCGGGCGTCCCCGGAATAGGCTCGGCGCCTTCGGCGGCGATCTTGGCCTTGACGTCGGATGACGTCAGCGCCTCCCGCAGCGCGCTGTTGAGCTTGGCGACGATCGCGGGCGGCGTACCGGCCGGCGCGATCAGGCCATAGCGCTGCGCCGACTCGAAGCCCGGGTAGCCGGATTCGGCGACCGTCACCAGATCGGGAAGAATCGAGCTTCGCTTCAGGCTCGTCAACGCGAGCGGGCGCACCAGATTGTTCTTGATGTTGCCGATCACGGATGGCAGGCCGGCGAACATGATCGACACATGGTTGCCGACCAGCGCGGCGACCGAGGGGCCGGAGCCGCGAAACGGCACATGCACCAGCGAGGCGCCGGTGGCGTGCTCGAACATCACGCCGGTGAGATGGTTGGGCGTGCCGGCGCCGCCCGATCCGTAGGTCAGCTTGCCCGGCTCCTTCTTCGCCAGCGCGATCAGCTCCTGCAGCGAATTGGCCGGCACCGACGGATGCACGACCACCGACAGCGGCGCGTAGGCGATCATGCCGATCGGGGTGAAGTCCTTCACCGGATCGTAGCCGGCACTGGCGTAGAACGCCGGACCCTGCGCCATGGTGCCGGTGTTGCCCAGGCCGAGCGTGTAGCCGTCGGGGGCGCTCTTGGCGATCTGCCGGGTCGCGGTGGTGCCGCCGGCGCCGGGGCGGTTCTCGACCACGACCTGCTGGCCGAGCGTCTGGCTCATCCGATCGCCGATGACGCGCGCCATGATGTCGTTGCCGCCGCCGGCCGCGGTCGATACGACCAGCGTGATGGCGCGGCTCGGATAGTCCTGAGCCTGTGCGGTGCCGGCGGCAAGCGCGGCGGTCAGCGCCGCGGCGAGCATGATCGCTTTCATCAAATCTCCTCCCGGTTGACCGCGCGTTCGCGCTGATTGAATGCGATTATAGGCCGGATCGATGCCGCAGCCTAAGGTCGAACGCATCGTCGGCGTCGCGACCAGATAGCGCACATCGGCAAAATGGACGTGCAGCGCACACGGCCCGGCGCAGGCTCGGCGGAGGCCGCGATGTCAGGGCGCGCCGGCTGGCCGGCTGCGCTGCAGGCGGCGGATGGCTTCTTCGAGCGCCGAGAGGAAGGCGGAGCGATCGCGCGGCGAGAACGGCCGCGGTCCGCCGGTGACTTCGCCGGCGGAGCGCAGGTCGTGCATCAGGTTGCGCACCGCGAGCGTCATGCCGATGGATTCTTCGGTGAACGGCCGGCCGTTCGGCGCCAGCACGGTGGCGCCCGACTTCACGCAGCGGCTCGCCAGCGGGACGTCGGCGGTGATCACGATGTCGGTCTGGCCGGCGCGCTCGGCGATCCAGTCGTCGGCGGCGTCGGGGCTGTCGCCGGCGGCGATGCGTTCGATCAGCGGGTCCTGCGGCACGCGGATGAAGCCCACCGCGACGACCGTGACCGGCAGCCGGTGACGCGCCGCGACGCGGTAGACCTCGTCCTTCACCGGACAGGCGTCGGCATCGACATAGATGCGGATCGGATTCGGGGGCTCGGTCATCGCGGCTCTTACGTCTCGCGGGCATCGACGTCGGCGTTCATGACGCGGCGCGCGATGACTTGCAAGCGAAGAGCAACTTCACATGAGAAGCGGTATGCGTGAAGTTATGACGCGTAAACGGCAATCGCCGGCGGTGGGGGATACCCAACGCCGGCGATTGCTCATGTGGCGAAACGGCCGTCAGTCTTTGCCGCCGCTGAAGCGGTCGCTGAATGGCGCGGCCGGCGCGAGATGGGCCGGCGCATGGCTGGACAGGCTCGAGCCGTTCATCAGATCGAGGCTGGTCTGTACCGGAGGCGCTGGTTCCGTCGCCGGCCGGACCCGCGCAATGCGATAGCGCAGCGGCGCGGCCTCCGACGTGCGTGGTGCGGCGGCTGACGGGGTCGCCGCAGCGACCGGCGGCAAGGCCGTCCGGGGCTGGAGGCCTTCGTCAGGCGAATAGCCGAGTGCCGTCGAGCGCTCTTCCGGCTCGACACGCTTTGTCGTCCATCGCAGTTCCGACTTCGCCGGATTGATGTTGCCGACTTTCTGGAACCAACACTTGCGGCCGTCGATGGTGCGCCATGCGTGATACCCGGTCTTGCCAGGTTCGCTCAAGCAGGCGATGGCCGCGGATGCGGTCGAAGTGCCAAAGCTGCAGCAGGCCAGTAACAGCGCGGCGATGCTCAGCGAATTGACGGCAGTGGCAGTAGCGTTCGCACGCGTCATGTGCCCTCTCTTCTGTCTGCGTCGAGTCGCTATAAGCCACGGGAATGCGGCGCCACTGAGGATCGCCTTCCGGCAAAACCTTACCGTCAGCGCTGATGAGTGACGCGCTGCGACAGCAGATCGGATGCATGAGACGCGTATTGCGCCGTGTGTGTCAGCGGCGTGGCGTGGGTGTGAACGAAGCGTAACGTCGGCTGAACATGAAACAACGATCGCCGAGCGGCACGCACTTGCACGCCGCGCGCGTCACTCCGCCTTGAGGCCGGTGGCCTTGACGATCGGCCACCACTTGTCGGTCTCGGCCTTGTGGTGGGCGGCGAGCGCCTCGGGCGTCTGCTGGTCGCGCGGCCAGATGTCCTGGCCCTGGTCGGCCAGCCGCTGCTTGACGTTGGGGTCGGCCAGCGCCTGCACGACCGCGGCGTTGAGTTTCGCGATCGATCGTCCTTCGGCGTGCCCTTCGGCGCCCACATCGCGTGCCAGTAGGCAACATGAAGACCGGTGGCGCCGGTTTCGTCGATCGACGGAACGTCGGGAAGCGCCGACCAGCGATCCTTGGCCATCACCGCGTAGGCCCTGATCTGCCCGGCGCGCACATGGCCGAGCGCATTCGCCGCCTGATCGAGCATCAGGTCGATCCGGCCGGCGATCATCTCCTGCACGGCCGGGCCGCCGCCCTTGAACGGCACGAACTGCAGCTTGGTGCCGACCTTGTCGGCAAAATAGATCGACGACACCTGCGCACCGCCGGCGGCGCCGACGGTCGCGGCGGTGGCCTTGCCGGGATTGGCCTTGAGCCAGGCGATCAACTCCTTCGCGTCCTTCGCCGGGAAGTCCTTGCGCGCGATGATGAGCTGCGGCGTGTTGGCAAGCAGCGCAATCGGCTCGAAATCGTTGATGACGTGGTAGGGCAGATTGTAGGTGATCGGGTTGACGACGTGCGTGCTCCACTGCCCGATGCCGATGGTGTAGCCGTCGGGGGCCGCGCGGGCGAGGCGTCCGACGCCGAGATTGCCGCCCGCGCCCGGGACGTTCTCGACCACCACCGGCTGGCCAAGCGCGGCGCGCATCGGCTCCGCCAGGATGCGCGCGATGACGTCCAGCGGACCGCCGGCCGGGAACGGCGCGATCAGGGTGATCGGACGCGACGGATAGGTTTGCGCCGACGCGCCGCCGGCGAGCCAGCACGGCGGCAGCACACGCAACGGCAAGCAGCAGCTTTCTTCATGGCGGTCCTTTCGCGGAGCGGTGGGCTGGCCGATTTCCGCGTAGACTCCCGATGTGCAGGCAAGCGATATGCCAGAGCCTGCGGCGCTTTCGCTCATGGATGCATGGCGCGCGGCCGCGGTGCGTGCGGCCTGTTGCATCGCGGCCGAAACCGCGCCAAAGCACGTCCACGACGTCGGCGGATCGGGAGCGCGGCATGGCGGTGCGCAACGGACGTGAATTCATCGACGGCCTGCGCCGCAAAGCCCGCGCGAGATCTGGGTCGAGGGCCGCCGCGTCGGCGATGTCACCACCGATCCGGTGTTCGTCCGGCCGGTGCAGTCGATCGCGCGAGCTCTACGATCTGCAGGTGTCGCCCGAGCATCGCGAGGTGATGACCTACGCCTGCGAGGACACCGGCGAACTCGCCGGCAGCTCGTTCCTGACGCCCGCGCACTCACGCCGACCTGGTGAAGCGCCGCCAGACGATGAAGGTCTGGGCCGACGCGACGTTCGGCATGGTCGGCCGCTCGCCGGACTATCTCAACACCGTGCTGATGACGTTCGCCGAGGGCGCCGACTTCTTCGGCCAGCGCGGCGAGCGGTTCGCCGACAACGTGCGCAACTACTACCGCTATTGCCGCGACCGCGACCTGTTCCTGACCCACGCCATCGTCAATCCGCAGACCGACCGCTCGAAGGGCTCGCACGAGCAGGAGGGCGAGTTCGCGCATCTCGGCGTGGTCGAGGAGACCAAGGACGGCCTGATCGTGCGCGGCGCCAAGATGCTCGCGACCCACGGCCCGACCGCGGACGAGCTGCTGGTCTATCCGCAGCCCGGCCTGCGCGACGGCGAGGAGCGCTACGTGCTGGCGTTCGGCATTCCGTGCGCGACGCCGGGCCTGCGCTTCATCTGCCGCGAGCCGTTCGACAGCGGCACACAAGTCGTGTGGGACCATCCGCTCGGCGCGCGCTTCGAGGAGCCCGACGCGGTCTGCGTGTTCGACGACGTGCTGATCCCGTGGGAGCGGGTGTTCCTCTACGGCGACGTCAAGATGGGCAACGCGCTGTTCGCGCAGGCGAGCGTGCGCAACCACACCGGCCATCAGACCGCGATCCGCGGGCTCGCCAAGACGCAGTTCATCACCGGCGTCGCGGTGGCGATGACGCGCACGGTGAAGTCCGACGTGTTCCTGCACGTGCAGGAGCAGCTCGGCGAACTGCTCGGCTATCTCGAACTGATCGAGGCCGGCATTCTGATGGCCGAGCAGAAGGCCGAGCCGACCGGGCGCGGCGCGATCCGCCCGGCCTACGCGCCGCTGCAGGCGCTGCGCTATCATCTGCCGAAGTGGTACGAGCGCATGGTGCAGGTGACGCAGGTGCTGGGCGCCGGCGGCCTGCTGCTCAGCCCGACGGAAGCCGACATGCGCTCCGAGATCGGGCCCGACATCGCGCGCTATTATCGCGGCGCCGGCGTCGATGCCGAGCGGCGCATCCGCATGTTCAAGCTCGCCTGGGACGCGACCGGCACGCAGTTCGGCCAGCGCATGCTGCAGTACGAGCGCTACTACGCGGGCGATCCGGTGCGCGTCGGCGCGGCGTACTATCTCGGCTACGACGTCGCGCCGCTGCTCGCGCAGGTCGAGCGCGCGTTGAAGCTGGATTGAGCGGAGCAACCTCTCTCCGCTTTTGCCCGCGCAAGCGGAGCATCCAGAATTCGTCGCTGCACAAGCAAGGAGCTGGGTCCCCGCTTTCGCGGGGACGAGCGGCGGGAGAGCGTAGTGCCAGACTCGAACTGCGCAGATCAGAACGTCTTGGCGCCCGGCAAGGCGGCGAGCGCCGCATTGGCGACCTGGCGGTCCTGCTCGCCGGTGCCGGAGCCGACGCCGATGCCGCCGATGACGTGGCCGTCGACGATCACCGGCAGTCCGCCCGGCAGGTTGATGCGTTTGCCTTGCGTGGCGATGGCGAGCTTGATGTCGATGCCGGCCTCGATGTCGCCGGTCGGGATGCCGTAGGACGCCGCCGTCATCGCCTTCATCAGCGCGGTGTCGACCGACAGCGCGAACGCGCCGTCCATGCGGCAGAAGGCCAGGAGGTGTCCGCCGGCGTCGACCACGGCGATGCACTGCGGCACCTTCATCTCCCTGGCCTTGGCGATGGCGGCCTGGAGGAGCCGCATGCGCGCCGTCCGAGCGTGAGTTTCAGCGAAGCAACCGTATCGGCCATCAATCTTACCCCTGTGAACGTCCGACTTGTTGAACATGATAGCCGGCGACCTTCTGGTAGCGCTCGAAGATCGCCCGCAATTCGTCCTGGCTGATAATATCCTCAAGCCGCTCGAAGCGCCGGCCGCCGGTGCGCTGCTCGACGGTGTCGACGATGACGTTCGGCGGCGCGGTGCGGTTCTGCAGCACGATCCGGCTGGTGGCGGGCAGCCGCGCCGCCTCGTAGGCTTTGAGCGCAGCCTGCGGCTCGCTTTCGCTCTTGAGCAGGCGCGCCAGCGTGGCGGCGTCGATGATCGCCTGCGCGCCGCCGTTGCCGCCCTGCGGATACATCGGGTGCGCGGCGTCGCCGAGCAGCGTCACGCGGCCGAAGGTCCAGCGGTCGAGCGGATCGCGATCGACCATCGGATAGGACAGGACGGCGTCGGCGTTGCGCATCATCGCCGGCACGTCGAGCCAGTCGAACACCCAGTCCTGGTAGACCGGCAGGAAATCCTCGAGCCGCCGGGCTTGTTCCAGTCGACCGGCACGGCGACGTCGCGCTCGATCTCCACGACCCAGTTGACGAGCTGGTTGCCGGCCGCGTCGATGTTGTTGCGGATCGGATAGATGATCAGCGTCGAGTGCCGCGCGCCGATGCGCGCGATGCTGCGCCCGGTGAGGTACGGCGCCATCCGGGTGACGCCGCGCCACAGATTGGTGCCGCGGTAGATGAACGGGCCTTCGTCCGGATAGAACTGCGCGCGCACGACCGAATGAACGCCGTCGCAGGCGATCAGCACGTCGCCGGGCTGCGGCGGCAGCGCCGCGCCGTCGGGCGCGGCGAAGCGCGCGGTGACGCCGCGCGTCGTCCTGCTCCACGCCGATGCAGCGATGGCCGGTGATGAAGCTCTCGCGCGCCGAGGCCGCTCGATCATCGCGTCAAGCAGCACCTGGTGCAGATCGGCGCGGTGGATCGAGAAGTGCGGCCACTGGTGGCCGGCGGCCATGCCCCACGGCTCGCGATAGACCAGCTGGCCGTGGCGGGTGAAGAACGCGTAGTCCTGCGGCTGGCAGGACACCGCGGTGAGCGCATCCTGCAGCCCCAGCGCGCTCAGCTCCTTGATGGCGTGCGGGCCGAGATTGATGCCGACGCCGAGCGGGTGGATTTCGGGCGCCGCCTCGAAGATCCGGATGCGGCGGGCGGCGCCGGCGGCGTGCAGGGCGAGCGCCAGCGTCAACCCGCCGATGCCGCCGCCGATGATGATGACGTCCATGAGAACTCGCGCTTTCGGCGGCTAACTTGGCAGGGCGTCGTGGCGCTGGCAATGCGGAGCGCAAAGTGATTGAGACGCGCCGCGCAATCGTCGATAGTCCGGCGCCAGTCACGCCAAGCCGGGGAGGGACCCACGATGCTGTCCGATGCCGATCGCAAGAAAGCCGCCGATATCCTGATGGCCGCCGAGAAGGAGCCGCAAACAGGCGGTCCAGCTTTCCACCACCTGGCCCAATATCCAGATCGAGGACAGCTACGCGATTTCAACCGAGGTGGCGAACCGCAAGATCGCGGCCGGCGCCAAGCTGATCGGCCACAAGGTCGGGCTCACCTCCAAGGCGATGCAGCGCTCCTCGATGATCGACGAGCCGGACTACGGCCATCTGCTCGACGATATGATGATTGCCGATGGCGCCAAGATTCCGCACGCCAATTTCTGCCGGCCGCGGGTCGAGATCGAGCTCGCTTTCGTGCTCGGTACGCGAACTCAAGGGGCCGGGCGTCGGACTGACCGACGTGCTGCGCGCCACCGAATACGTCGTGCCGGCGATCGAGATCGTCGATGCGCGCCTGCAGGACCAGCGCAAGATCTTCGACACCGTGGCGGACAACGGCGCCGCCGCCGGCATCGTGGTCGGCGGCCGCCCGGTCGGACCGATGGACGTCGACCTGCGCTGGGTCGGCGGCATCATGTACAAGAATTCCGAGATCGAGGAGACCGGCGTTGCAGCCGGCGTACTCGGCCACCCGGCGCTCGGCGTCGCCTGGCTCGCCAACAAGCTCGGCTCGCACGGCGTGGCGCTGGAGCCCGGGCATCTCGTGCTGGCCGGCTCGTTCACCCGCGTGGTGTTCGCCGGCAAGGGCGACACGCTGCACGCCGACTTCGGCGAGCTCGGTGGCATCGCGGTGCAGTTCGTGTAGAGCTGTGTGTCCCGCGACAGCGGTGCTGTCGTCGCAGCCACTCGCGGGAGCGGTGCACCGCTGATCCGGGACCGTGCCAAAGGCGGTATTCGTTACGATCCCGGGTCTGCAGTCCGCACCGCTGCGCGCTGCGCACGCGCCCGGGATGCACGCGCGAAATGGGCTGTGCCGGAGGCGCTCAGCCGCTCACTTGCCGTCGGTCGGCCGCAGCCAGCGCATCGACTGCACCTTCTTCATCATCTCGAGATCGACGTAGGGCAGGATGGTCTTGGTGAACGCGAGCTTGACCTGCTCGTATTCCTTCTTGCAGTTCTCGGCGCGCGACTTGGGCAACAGGCCCTTCTCGATATAGTCCTTGAAGGTCTCGGGGTCGCCGCCGTAGGCGATGCAGGTGTAGTTGTAGATGCGCTGTTCGGCGGTCGAATGAACGTCGGAAAAGTCCGGTTTGCGATCACTGCTCGCCAGCGTCGCCCAGGTGAACGCGGTGCCGTTGATGGTGGCGCGTGCGACGTCCTTGCCGAATTGCAGCATGATGAAGCCCGCGAGCTGGTCGGCGGCGTCCTCTTCCTTGCCGAGTACCGGAATTTGCAGAATGTCGAACAGCGCGTGGCCGATTTCATGCAGAATGACGCTGACGGTCGAGCCGACGATCGCGTCCGCCCGTGAGATCACGCCCAGCACCGGCGCCGTCGTTCTCGGTGCGCGCTTTTCCATGAAGTCCACCCACTCGTAGCAGATGCGAATGCGCAGGCCCAACGGGTCATAGTCGGCATTGACGATGCCGCACTCGGCGAACGTGAGCCGCAGCGTCATCGGCAGTTTCAGGGGTGACAGGAACTGGGCGAGTTCTTCGAGCACCTGGCGCTTCTTCAGCCGCTGGTGCAGGTCTTGAAACTCGTCGCTGCGCGGCTCGACGTAGTCGGTGGTCAGCCGCGGATTGCGCAATTCCGGCACGGCCGGCGACTGTGCGGCGGCCGGCGCTGCCAGGAACACGGGCGACATGAGTGTCAGTGCCAGCGCGAGCGCGGGAACGGTGCGGGTCATCGGTTGATCCTCAATCCGTGAGCTTGCGGCGAAGCGACGTTCGGGCAATGGGGTGCGCCGGTCATTTCAGCCACTCGGCGGCCTGGACTTTTTTCAGAAGGTCCGGATCGATGTGCGGCGCGATCGTCTTGTTGAACGACGACTTCAACTGCTCGTATTCGTATTCGCACGTCTCGGCGCGCCCCGGCGGCAGATACACGGTCGGGCCCGCGGACTTCGGCGATAGGAAGCCGAACGTCTTGGCGTCGCTGCCGTAAGCGACGCACAGGATGTTGTAGAACCGCGCCGCCGCCGCCGAACGTACGTCGGAGAAGTTGACGCGCGTACTGGTCGACTGGTTGAGGAACCAGGCGACGCCGGTAATGGTCCGCCACGCCACCTCCTTGCCGAACTGCAGCATGATGAAGGCGGAGACCTTGTCGGCGGCGTCGCTCTCGCGTCCCCACACCGGCACTTGCAGAACGTCGAAGGCCGCATGTGCGACCTCATGCAGGACCGTCAGCACGACGGCGCCAACCAGTGCGTCGTCCCGCGTCGTGATCCACGATGAGCCCATGAACACAGCGCCGCCGGGGGCGAGCCGCTCGATGTCCTCGATGTACTCGTAACAGATGCGCACCGGCTGGCCCGGCCGGTACGGCACGAACGGCGCGCCGCATTGCTCGATCGAGACCTTGAGCGTCACGGGCAGCCGCAACGGTGCGAGAAACTGTTGAAGCTGCTCGAGCACGCGGCGCTGCTTCAGCCGCTCATAGATCGGGCGAAAATCCGAATCCTTCGGTTCGACGTAGCTGGTCTCGACGCGCGAGTTCTGCAGCGGCGGAGTTGGGTTGTGCGAGCGCGGGCGCGGCGAACAACATCGCGGCCGACACCATGACGGCGGCGCTGGCGGTGCACTTCATCGGCGGGACCTTTTGTGTCGCATAGTGTGTCGCATTGGGGGATCGCAGGGACGAACGGCGACACGGACGCGCGTGACTTGCACGATGCGCGTCCGCCCGGCGATCGATGTCTACTTGAAGCCCCGCGGCCGCGCCAGTGCGGCGGATTTCGCTCGGAACCAGGAACCGCGAGCGACCGTGCTTACGACCCGGTCAGGGTGTCCGGCCCGATCTCGGGATCGTAGTGCTCATCGCGCACCCGCAGGTGATCGCGGCGATAGCGGAACAGATGCAGCATCAGCCAGATCGTTTGCGCGCCAATCGCGATGAGGGCTGCGGGCATTTCAAGGTTGCTGCGGCCGCTTGCCGACAGCAGCGCAAAGCCGACGATCCACAGCAGCACGAGGCTGACGATGTTCGAGCCGATGATGATCAGCAGGCTCCGCTGGCCGACCAGCATGCGGCGCTGCACGTTGAACTGCGCCAGCAGAAACGTCGTGCAGAGATACGCGAACAGAACCGCGAACACTGCGCTTGCCATTAGCACGCCGATTAAGCCAAACACGACACGCCCCTTGTCTTTGGCATCGAACTGAGCTGCCGGTAGACTATCGGGTTCTGGAGCAAATCAGAACATTTCCGGGGCGCGTTGCCCAACTCTTCCTTGACCTGTTGCTTCGGTGCAACGGCGCGACTCGGCGACGCAATTCCGCGATCGTGGGTCCTAGCCTATACTGCCGATCCAATGAGATTTCAGCCGGGACGCCGGGAAAGGGACAGCGAACCCATGCGCACCAAATTGCTGGCGATCGCGGCCGGTATGGTCGTACTGCTTGGAATCGGCGAGGGCGCGCGCTCCGCCGAATATCCCACCCGGCCGGTCAGTCTGGTGCTGGCATTCCCGCCGGGCGGCGCGAGCGACGTGCTCGCGCGCATCCTCGGACGGAAGCTCGAACAGGTTCTGGGTCAGTCGTTCGTGATCGAGAACCGGCCGGGCGCCGGCGGCAACATCGCGGCCGAGATGGTGGCGCACGCTCCGGCGGACGGTCACACGCTGTTGCTGGGCAATAACAGCATCCTCGCCACCAACGCGGCGCTCTACCAGAAGATCAACTTCGACCCGGTCAAGGATTTCGTACCGATCGGGCTGGTCGGCTCACAGGCCAACATCCTGGTCTTGAATCCGGCGGTGCCGGCGCGCTCGCTGGCGGAACTGATCGCGCTCGCCAAGGCGAATCCGGGCAAGCTCAACTACGCCTCGTCCGGGCATGGCCTGGCGGCTCATCTCGCCGGCGAACTGTTCAAGGCCGAAGCCAAGGTCAACCTGGTGCACGTGCCCTACAAGGGCGCGGCGCCGGCGCTGCAGGATGTGATTGCGGGCCACGTGCAGATGATGTTCGCCACCGCCTCGTCGGTGGTGAGCCACATCCAGGACGGCAAGGTGAGGGCGCTCGCGGTCACCACGCTCAAGCGCACCGCGCTGCTGCCCGAACTGCCGACCGTCGACGAACTCGGCCTCAAGGGGTTCGACGCCACGACCTGGCACGGCTTCGTCGCGCCGGCGAAGACTTCGCCCGAGATTGTGAAGGCGCTCAACCGCGCGCTGGCGGAGACGCTGGCGGACCCGGGGATCAAGAAGTCGCTGGACGGCCTCGGCGTCGACATCGCCGGCGGCTCGCCGGACGATTTCGCCGCCTACATCAGGTCCGAGATCCCGAAATGGACCGCGATCGTGAAGGCGTCCGGCGCCAAGCTGGACTGAGCCGGGCCGAAGCCCGGCTCGAAGTCCGGGATGCGTCAGAACGCAAAGGCGTTCAGGACCAGGCAGGCGGTGAACAGGACGCCGAGCGCAAATCCGAACAGCCGAGCGGTACGTTGGTCTTCCATGATGAATGCCCCTATCCGACATTGTTTAGTCGGGGGGGATTGCCGAAGGTTCAATCTGTCTCCGCCGGACTCGCTTGCGTACTAAACAAGCGGTGAAGGCGTGGCAATTCGGCCACTACCGTGCGGCCGATCGGGCTCGGCGCAATTGCTCAGTCGCCCTTCACGCCCGATGTCCTGGCGACGTCCAGCCACTTCGGCGACTCGGCGGTGACGAACGGGGCGACCGCGGCGGCGCTCATCGTCATCGGCTCGAAGCCGGCCCGCTTCATGCCGGCGGCCACCTCGGGTAGCTTCAGGGCGTCGGCGACCGAGGCGTTGAGCCTTTCGACGATCGGGGCGGGGGTGCGCGGCGGCGCCCAGGCGCCCATCCAGAACCGGATGGTGAGCTGCGGGAATCCGCTTTCCGCCATGGTCGGCACATCCGGCAGGTCCGGATTGCGGGTGTCGCCGGTGACGGCGAGCGCGCGAAGCTTGCCCTGACGGATCAGCGCCAGCAGCGTCGCGGTGGTGCCGAAATTCATCTGGATGTGGCCGCCCAGCATGTCGGCGACCGCCTGCGCACCGCCCTTGTAGGGGATGCTGGCGATGTTCACCTTCGCGATGGCTTTGAGCGTCTCTCCGAGCATGTGCGGGATGGTGCCCTGGCCAAAGCCGAAATTGACTTTGCCGGGATTGGCGCGGGCATAGGCGACCAACTCCTGCACCGATTTCGCCGGCACCGCCGGCGCGACCACCAGCACAAAGGAGCCGGCGCCGGCGGTCGCGACCGGCGCGAGGTCGGTCACCGGGTCGAAGCCGACGTTGTCGTAGAGCGCCGGCGTCATCAGGTGCTTGCCGCCTTCGGTGAACAGCAGCGTGTAGCCGTCCGGCTCGGCGGTGATGACCGCGCGCGTGCCGATGGTGCCGCCGCCGCCGGGCCGCGGCTCGACCAGCACCTGCTGTCCGAGGCTCGGCCCCATGCCCTGCGCCACCAGCCGCGCCATCACGTCGGTCGGCGAGCCGGCGGTAGTCGGCACGATCATGCGGATCGGTCTTGACGGGTAGGTCTGCGCCGCGGCGCTCGCGGCGAACATCGCAGCGGCCGCGAATGCGAGGCCGGTCAATCGGATCGGACGCATCTCCTCACTCCCTAGAGTTTGGCGTGTCTTGTTGTTGCTTAGCCAATCACTCTGCTCTCAATTGATCATAACGGTTTTTGGAATGGGGCACAGGCGCGCCGCGCGCTTCCCTCTCCCGCTCTGCGGGGCGAGGGCACATGCCCGCGATGCAGTCCTTGATCACGCGCTGCATCGGAGCGGGGGGAGAAGGTCCGCGGTGCATCCTGTGCCTGCCAAAACGCCAGTGCCCGGCGCGAGGCCGGGCACTGCGAAAGGAAAGAGCAGATCGGTAAGATTAAAGCGCTACTCGGCGGCTTCCATCGGCGGTGCGTCGCGGTTGGCGGCCTTGGCGTTGATGGCGGCCATTTCCTTCTCGACGTGACGCGAGAAGATGAACTCCGCGGGCCGCTGCTGATCGAGCGGAATCTCGGGCGCCATCTCGCCTTCGGTCTTGACGCCGAACAGCGCGACCTTCAGCGCCCGCAATGGCTGCGCCAGGGTGGCCGTGGCGGCGGTCGGCTCGTAACCGCAATGCGCCATGCAGTTGGCGCACTTCTCGTAGCGGCCGGTGCCGTAGGAATCCCAGTCGGTCGTGTCCATCAATTCGGTGAAGGTCTTGGCGTAGCCCTCGCCGAGGAGATAGCACGGCTTCTGCCAGCCGAAGATGTTGCGCGTCGGCATGCCCCACGGCGTGCAGTGATAGGTCTGGTTGCCGGCGAGGAAGTCGAGGAACAGGCCGGAGTGGATGAACTGCCACTTCTTGCCCTTGCCCATGGCGAAGACCTTGCGGAACAGTTCCTTGGTCTTGCGGCGGCCGAGGAAGTGCTCCTGGTCGGGCGCGCGCTCGTACGCGTAGCCGGGCGAGATCGAGACGCCGACGCCCATCTCCTGGGTGAGGTCGAGGAACTCGGCGATGTCTTCGGCCGGGTGGCCGTCGAAGATCGTGGCGTTGACGTTGACGGTGAAGCCTTTGGCCTTGGCGGCCTTGATGCCGGCGATCGCCTTCTCGAACCCGCCCTCCATGCACACCGACTTGTCGTGGTGCTGCTTGATGCCGTCGAGATGAACCGAGAAGAACAGGTAGGGCGAGGGCTCGAACAGGTCCAGCTTCTTTTCGAGCAGCAGCGCGTTGGTGCATAGCGAGACGAACTTCTTGCGCGCCACGATGCCTTTGACGATCTCGCCGATCTCCTTGTGGATCAGCGGCTCGCCGCCCGGGATCGCCACCATCGGCGCGCCGCATTCGTCGACCGCGTCGAGACATTCCTGCACCGACAGCCGGCGATTGAGGATCGGAGCCGGATAGTCGATCTTGCCGCAGCCGACGCAGGCGAGGTTGCAGCGGAACAGCGGCTCCAGCATCAGCACCAGCGGATAGCGCTTGCGGCCCATCAGCTTCTGCTTGAGCAGATAGGCGCCGATCCGGAGTTCCTTGTGAAACGGTAAGGTCATCATGCCTGTCTATTCCCCGGGGTCTTCCTCTGCAACTTGCGGCCGATCGTCAAGCCGCCTTAAGGCTGCTTACCCTGGAAGTCCTCCAGCGGCCGGGTTGGCCCGCATCTCATCGCAGCACGCAAGATTACAGGCGTCGGAACCAAATGGGGACACTGGATTTGACGTTCCCCCGACGGACCTGCGGTAATTCTGGCAGGAGCGTCAAATCCGCCACACCATCCGACGGTCGTTGCCGAGCGTCTCGAACACCTTGGCGGCGATGGCGTTGGCGTCGAGACCGGCTTTGGCGTACATCGCCACCGGGCTGTCCTGATCGATGAACTGGTCGGGCAGGACCATCGCCCGGACCTTCAGCCCGCGATCGAGAACGCCGTGCTCGGCGAGCGTTTGTAGCACCTGCGCGGCGAATCCGCCGGTCGATCCTTCTTCAACGGTGATCAGCACTTCATGTTCCCGCGCGAGCCGCAACAGCAACTCGGTATCGAGCGGCTTGGCGAAACGCGCGTCCGCCACGGTTGCCGACAGGCCCTGCGTGGCCAGCGCCTCGGCGGCCTTCAGGCATTCGGCCAGCCGGGTTCCGAGCGAAAGCAGCGCGACCGAGGTTCCCTCGCGCATGATTCGGCCCTTGCCGATCTCGAGCGGCACGCCGAACTCCGGCATATCGACGCCGATGCCGTCGCCGCGCGGATAACGCAATGCAGACGGTCGGTCGTCGATCGCCACCTGCGTCGCCACCATGTGCATCAGTTCGGCCTCGTCGGCCGCCGCCATCAGCACGAAGCCGGGAAGGCAGCCGAGATAGGCGAGATCGAACGAACCGGCATGGGTCGGGCCGTCGGCGCCGACCAGGCCCGCGCGGTCGAGCGCAAACCGTACCGGCAGCCGCTGGATCGCGACGTCGTGCACGATCTGGTCGTAGGCGCGCTGCAGGAAGGTCGAGTAGATCGCGCAGAACGGCTTGTAGCCCTCGGTGGCAAGCCCGGCCGCGAACGTCACCGCATGCTGCTCGGCGATGCCGACGTCGAAGGTGCGGTCCGGAAACGCCTTGCCGAAGAGATCGATGCCGGTGCCGGACGGCATGGCGGCGGTGATCGCCACGATGCGCGGGTCCTTGGCGGCTTCCTTGATCAGGCTCTCGCCGAATACCTTGGTGTAGGACGGAGCGTTGGACTTGGCCTTGGCCTGCTTGCCGGTCGCGACGTCGAACTTAACAACGCCGTGATAGCGGTCGTCGGACGCCTCTGCCGGCGCGTAGCCTTTGCCCTTCTCGGTGACCACGTGCACCAGGATCGGCCCGGTCTCGCTGTCGCGGACGTTCTTCAACACCGGGATCAGATGCTCCATGTTGTGCCCGTCGATCGGGCCGACATAGAAGAATCCAAGCTCCTCGAACAACGTCCCGCCGGTCACCAGGCCGCGCGCATATTCCTCCATCGCCTTGGCGCGCTGCTCCAGGAACGGTGGCAGGTGCGTGGCAAGCTGGTGCATCGAATGGCGGACCGACTGATAGGTCTGGCCGGACACCAGGCGCGCGAGATGGCCGGAGAACGCGCCGACCGGCGGCGCGATCGACATGTTGTTGTCGTTGAGGATGACGATCAGGCGCGAGTCCATGGCGCCGGCGTTGTTCATGGCCTCATATGCCATGCCGGCCGACATTGCGCCGTCGCCGATGACGCATACGACGTTATGCGATCCCCCGGTGAGGTCGCGCGCGACCGCCATTCCGAGGCCGGCGGAAATCGAGGTGGACGAATGCGCCGCGCCGAATGGATCGAATTCACTCTCGTCACGTTTGGTGAAACCCGACAGCCCGCCGCCCTGGCGAAGCGTGCGGATGCGGTCGCGGCGGTTGGTCAGTATCTTGTGCGGGTAGGCCTGATGCCCCACGTCCCAGACCAGGCGGTCACCGGGCGTATCGAATACGTAATGCAGCGCGACGGTCAGTTCGATCACGCCAAGCCCGGCCCCCAAATGACCTCCGGTGACGGCCACCGCGCTGATGGTTTCGGCGCGCAGTTCATCGGCGACTTGCCGAAGCGAATCCTCGGGAAGACGTCGTAAGTCCTCAGGACTCTTGATGGTGTCCAGCAACGGGGTCGATGAGATCATGGCTGGTTTTTCCCCCCAAACGATGCGGCGTGACACTAATGAAATTACCTCGTAGGGGAAACACCTACTTCCGCTCAAGGGACCCGCCAAGGCGGGCCTAAGGGGAATAGCTTCCGGCTACCTTCGTTCCGGTTGACCTTAGTGTTGTCAACGCACTGAATTGCCTGATATTCCGCCTCAACCTCGCCCCAATCCGCCCCGCCCAAGCCCGACCCCGGCGCGGGATAACTCCCAGGACCTGGCATGCTGAAGAAGGCAATCGTCACAACGGTCGACGCCTGCACGCGATACGCTTGGCAAGTCATTGCTCTTGCTGTTCTTTTGGGCATCGTGGGGGGAATCTACGCGGCCAGCCATTTCGCCATCGATGCCGACGTCAACAAGCTCATTTCCAAGGACTTGCCATGGCGGCAGCGGGAGGCCGCCTTCGACAAATCGTTTCCCGTGAAGGAAGAGACCATCCTGGCGGTGATCGAGGCGCCCAGTTCCGAACAGGTCGCGCAGGCGACCGCCGCATTGGTCGAAAAGCTCTCCGGGCAGACCAACCTGTTCCGCTCGGTCACGGAACTCGGGGGAGGGCCGTTTTTCCGGCGCAACGGATTGTTGTTCCTGCCCACCCAGCAGGTGGTGGAAACGACCCGCAAGCTGGGCGAGGCCAAGCCGATCATCCAGGCGCTGGCGCAGGACTCCAATTTGCGCGGTCTGACGACCGCCCTCAACTATGGGTTGATCGGCGCGCGGATGAAGCACTACACCCTCGACAGCATGGCCGGCATGCTCAACCGCGTCGCCGAGACCTTCGAGGACGCAATCGCCGGGCGACGGGCGAGCTTCTCCTGGCACGCCATGCTCAACGGCCAGCCGGCCGACACCGAGCGAGCGGCGCCGCTTCGTCGAAATAAGACCGTTTCTCGATTTCAGCGCCCTCACGCCCGGGAAGGTTGCCACCGACGCGATCCGCAAGGCGGCGGCCGAAGCGCACTTCGAAACGCAATACGGCGCCACCCTGCGGCTGACCGGCCCGGTGCCGATTGCGGACGAGGAGTACGCCACCGTCCAGGACGGGGCTTTCCTCCATACGGCGGGCACGATCGTGGTCGTGCTCATGATCCTGTGGATGGCGCTGCATTCCTGGCGGCTCATTCTCGCGGTGTTCATCAGCCTGCTGATCGGACTGTCGATCACGATGGCGCTCGGGCTCGCATGGGTCGGTGCGCTCAACCTGATCTCGGTCGCGTTCGCGGTTCTGTTCATCGGCCTCGGTGTCGATTTCGGCATCCAGTTCAGCGTGCGCTACCGTGCGGAACGGCACGACAACGACAACCTGCATGGGGCGCTGCTGAGTACCGCGCGCTATGTCGGCGCGCCGCTGACGCTCGCCGCCGCGGCCACCGCCGCCGGCTTCCTGTCGTTCCTGCCGACCGACTACAAGGGCGTGTCGGAGCTCGGCCAGTTGGCCGGCCTCGGCATGATCGTGGCCTTCCTGACCGCGATCACGGTGATTCCGGCGCTGCTCTCGGTGCTCAACCCGCCGGGCGAGCCGAAGGAGATGGGCTACAAGGCGCTCGCGCCGGTCGACCGCTTCATGGAGCGGCACCGCCTCGGGATCATCGTCGGCACCGGGGTCGTGGTCGCCGCCGGATTGCCGCTGCTCTATTTCCTGCAGTTCGATTTCAACCCGCTGAATCTGCGCAGCCCCAAGGTCGAATCGGTCGCCACCTTCCTCGATCTGCGCAGCGACCCGGCGCTCGGCGCAAATTCGATCTACCTGCTTACGCCCAATAAGGAAGCGGCGCACGCCGCTGCCGAGAAGCTGTCGAAGCTGCCCGAGGTCGCGGGCGTGAAGACGATCGAGAGCTTCATTCCCACCGACCAGGAGCCGAAGCTCGCGGCAATCCGCCAGCTCGGCGGCATCCTGACGCCGGTGCTCAAGCCCGATCCCTCCAAGACGCCGCCGACCGACGCCGACAACGTCGCTGCGCTCAAGGCGGCGGTCGACGGCCTGCGGCAGGCCGCCGGCAACGCGCCCGACAAGGAAGGGCCTGGTGCGGTCGCGGCGCGGCGACTTGCCGACGCGCTCGCCAAGGTTGCCGAC
This sequence comes from uncultured Alphaproteobacteria bacterium, assembly GCA_963807865.1. Taxonomy (GTDB): domain Bacteria; phylum Pseudomonadota; class Alphaproteobacteria; order Rhizobiales; family Xanthobacteraceae; genus VAZQ01. The sequence continues at coordinate 25,719 of CAWEDK010000001.1, forward strand.
GGCGACGAAGCGTTACGGGCGCGCGCCCAGGCGGCGATGATCGGGCCCCTCAACACCGCGCTCGACGAACTGCGCGGCTACCTGGAGGCGCAGCCGGTGACGCTCGAAACGCTGCCGCCGGAGATCGCCATCGGCTGGATCACCAAGGACGGCCGCGCCAAGATCGAGGTGCTGCCGAAGGGCGATCCCAACGACAACGAGACGCTGCGGAAATTCGCCGCCGCGGTGCAGGCTGCGGAGCCCGATGCCATTGGCGGACCGATCTCGATCCTGGAGTCGGGCCGCACCATGATCAAATCGTTCTTCGAGGCCGGCATCTGGGCGCTCGGCTCGATCGCGATCCTGCTGTGGATCGTCCTGCGGCGCTTCGGCGACGTGCTGCTCACGCTCATTCCGCTGATCCTGGCCGGCGTGGTGACGTTGGAGCTGATGGTGATCCTGGGCATGAAGCTCAACTTCGCCAACATCATCGCGCTGCCGCTGCTGCTCGGTCTCGGCGTCGCGTTCAAGATCTACTACATCATGGCATGGCGGGCCGGGCAGACCGACCTATTGCAGTCGAGCCTCACGCGGGCGGTGTTCTTCAGTGCGCTCACCACCGCGACGGCGTTCGGCAGCTTGTGGCTGTCGAGCCATCCGGGCACCTCGAGCATGGGCAAGCTGATGGCGCTCGCGCTCGTCACCACCATGTGCGCAGCGGTGCTGTTCCAGCCGGTATTGATGGGCCCGCCGCGCGAGAAGATCGAGCATTGAGGGAGGATTGCCATGCTTGCCATCCACCGGGTCTTGCCGCTCACGTTTTCGATCGCTCTTGCCGGCACCGTCACGGCGCAGGCGCAATATCTCAAGCGTGAGCCGGCAATGGGAGCGCTGAAGCCGGGCCAACGCGTGCTGGTCGACGACGGCCGCTGCCCCAAGGGGCAGATCAGCGAACTGATCGGCGGCGATCATGTCGAGGTCGGCGGCAAGGCGCAGGTAAAGCGCATCCGCCGATGCATCCCGCGGTCGTGAGGCGTCAGACCGCCGGTGTGTTCAGGTCGACGAACACCTGGCCGTCCTTGACCTCGGTCCGGTAGGTCTTGAGGTCGACGAAGCAGGGCGCCTGCACGGCCTTGCCGGTGCGGACGTCGAAGGCGCCGAAGTGCAGGGTGCATTCCACGATCTCGCCATCCAGGATGCCCTCGGCGAGGTCCGCGAAGCCGTGCGTGCAGCGCGCGTCGGTGGCGTAGAACGTGCCGTCGACATTATACACGGCGACATTTTCGTCGCCGACTTCAAAGCTCTTGGCGCTGCCAGGCGGGATATCGGCGGCGGCGCAAACGGGAACGGGATCTGCTGACATATTTCCGATGATCGCGTGATGGACGATCATGCTGCTTTAGCCTGCCATCGGAAAAGTGCAAGTGGTTCGCATGAGCAATCCTCCGCCGATCCCGTGCGGTCGCGAGATTGACCCCATTTCGTCCGACCATGTACCGTGGCGGCGAGGCTTCCAGACCACAACGAGAGCCGCCCGGAAATGACCGCACGCTCCTTCATCGTCGACGACCGCGAGAAGAAAACGTTCCTTCTGGACCGCGAAGTCCTGGTCTCGGGCGACATCCTGCAGACCGAGATGTCGCGCATCTTCGGCCGCTGCTGGATCTATGTCGGGCATGCCTCCGAGTTGAAGAAGCCCGGCGACTTCCGCTCGCGCCGCGTCGCGGGCCGCCCGGTGATCTTCTGCCGCGACCAGAAGGGCGAAATCCACTGCCTGTTCAACACCTGCCGTCACCGCGGTGCGATCGTCTGCACCGAGCGCGAGGGCAACCGGCGGCGCTTCCAGTGCATCTATCACGGCTGGACCTACGGCAACGATGGCGCGCTGGTCGGCGTGCCGGGCAGCGACGCCTATGCGGAGAGCTTCGACAAATCGAAATTCGGATTGCGCAGCCCCGCGCGCTTCGAGGACTACCGCGGCTTCTGGTTCATGAACCTCGATGCCGACGCGCCGCGGCTCCACGATTATCTCGCCGGCGCCAAGGACTACATCGATCTGGTCATCGACCAGTCGCCGTCCGGCGAGATGGAGATCATCGCCGGCGTGCAGGAATACGACGTTGCCGCCAACTGGAAGCTGATGGTGGAGAACAGCGTCGACGACTATCACCTGCCGTCGACGCACTCGACCTGGCTCAACTTCATGGCCAACTCGGGCGTGAAGATCGAGCCGCCGAAGGAGGAGGGGCTGGTGCTGCCGACGCGCGGCAAGGCGGTCGAACTCGGCAACGGCCACTTCACCACCGACAACGTCAACTTCCGCGGCCGGCCGGTCGCCAAGTGGATTGCGCTCTACGGCGAATCCGCGAAGGCGGAGATGGATGACATCCGCGCCGAACTGGTGCGCCGGCTCGGACCTGAGCGTGCGACCCGTGTCGCGGATACTAACCGCAACCTGGTGATCTTCCCCAATCTGGTGATCAACGACGGCTCGTCGGTGACGGTGCGTACGTTCTATCCGCAGGGCCCCGACAAGATGCACGTCACCGCCTGGGCGCTCGGCCCGGTGGAGGAAAGCGAAACCGCGCGCGCACGGCGGCTCGACGCGTTCCTGACGTTCTACGGCCCGGGTGGGTTCGCCACGCCGGACGACGTCGAGGCGCTCGAACTGGTGCAGCAGGGGCTCGCCAACTGGTCGGACGATCGCTGGTCGGAAATGTCACGCGGCATGGGCAAGGAGGGCGATCAGCTCAACAGCGACGAGCACCACCTGCGGATCTTCTGGCGGCGCTGGAACGAACTGATGGGAGCGCCGGCATGACGGTCGCGGCCCGCACGGTGGTGACGCGCGCCGAGGTCGAGGACTTCCTCTACCACGAGGCCGCGTTGCTCGACGATTGGAAGCTCAACGATTGGGAGGCGCTGCTCGCCGACGACGCCTGCTACTACGTGCCGCCGAACGACCATCTCGAAGGCGACCACCGCTCGACGCTGTTCCTGGTGGCGGACGACCGCGAGCGCATCCGCCAGCGCGTGATCCGCATCAACGATCCAAATTGCCACGCCGAATATCCCAAGTCGCGCACCCGGCGGATGATCTCGAACGTGCGCATCATGGGCATCGAAGGCGATCTGGTCACGGTGACGGCGAATTTCGTCTGCTATCGTTTCCGCCGCTACGAGCGCATCCGCGAATATGTCGGCGGATACCGCTATATCCTGCGGCGCTCGGGCGACAGCTTCAAGATCAAGGAGCGCCGCGTGCTGATCGACGCGCACGAACTCGGCACGCTTGGCTCGGTCAGTTTTATTCTTTGACCTCCGGTGTCTGATCTCAGCTCTTTGGCGCGCGGCTTCTCAGTTCTCTCGTCATTCCGGGCTCTCGCCTCTTTACCCTCCCCCCGCGAAGCGGTGGGGAGGGTCGACGCCGAAGGCGTCGGGGTGGGGGGTATCGCCGCGAACTCTGTGCCCCCCACCCCCGACCCCTCCCCGCCACTCGCTTCGCTCGCGGGGGAGGGGAGTCGAAGCGCCTGCCGCTTTTGAAACGAGGAAAAGTCGGGCGATCAGCTCGCCAGCCGAATCAGGGGGCTCAGCCCGCTGCGGGTGACGCGGCCATGCAGTTCGCGCCCGAGCGCCTGCTCGCAGAATTCGGCGGTCGCGAGCAGCCCGTCGAGGTCGATGCCGGTGGCGATGCCCAGCAACTCGAACAGGTTGACCAGGTCCTCGGTGCAGACGTTGCCGGTATAGCCGCCGCCGTACTTGACCTTCGCCGGGTGCCCGCCGACGCCGCCGAACGAGGAGTCGAAATAGCGCACGCCCGCCTCGTAGGCGGCGACCGCAGTTGACCAGCCCGGTGCCGCGCGTGTCGTGAAGATGCGCGATGAGCGTGACCGCGGGCGCCTCGCGCTGGATGCGGTGGACAAGCTGCTTCATGCTGGCGGGCGTCGCCAGGCCGGTGGTGTCGCCGAGCGCGACGTAGCTGACACCTGCCTCCGCGAACGGCCCGCGTCCGCGACCACGACCTCGGGATCGACCGCGCCCTCGAACGGACAGCCGAATGCTACCGAGATCGTGCCGATCAGGCGGAAGCGCCCCTGCGCGGCGTCAGCCATGCTGCGGATGTTGTCCCATTGCGCGGCGCGCGGCTGGCGCAGGTTCTTCAGCGAATGCGCCTCGCTGGCCGAGACCAGCAGGCTGATCTCGTTGACGCCGAAGCCGGCCTCGAGATCGGCGAGAGCGCGCTCGACCGCGCGCACGTTGGCGCAGGTCGCCTTGTAATGCACGCCGTCGCGGCGCGGCAGCGATTTGAGCAGTTCGCTGGCATCGGCGAACTGCGGCACCACCTTCGGGTTGGAGTAGGACGTCGCCTCGATGCGCTGGAAGCCGAGCGCGGCGAACCGCTCGATCAGCGCGCGCTTCCGCTCGGTCGGAACGAACTCCGCCTCGTGCTGCAGGCCATCGCGCGCAAAGCACTCGCACAGAACGACATCAGTCATCGCGCCGGTTCCGTCGTAACGGGTTGGGTGCTGCCCGGCGCGCCGTGCGCGCCGAGTCCAAAATGCCTGATAGCATGTTCGCGCAGCGGTTCTTCTGCACCTTGCCGCTCGCCGTCATGCCGATGGCATCGAAGCTCTCGACCACCGCCAAATATCGCGGCACCCGGAAGTTGGCGCAGCGCACTTTGGCGAACTCCGCGATTTCGGCCTCGGTGGCGCGGGCATCGCCCTTGAGCGTGACGAAGGCCGCCCCGACTTCGCCGAGCCGTGCGTCCGGCACGCCGACCACCTGCGCGGTGGCGACGGCCGGATGCGCGAGCAGCACCTCCTCGACCTCGGCGGGCGCGACATTCTCGCCGCCGACGCGGAATACGTCCTTGACGCGTCCGACCATGCGTAGCCGGCCGTCCCCGTCCAGAATGCCGAGGTCGCCGGTGCGCAGCCAGCCGTCGGGCGTGAAGGTCTTGGCGGTCTCTTCCGGGTTCTTGTAGTAGCCGCGCATGATGTTCCAGCCGCGCACCTCGATCTCGCCGGTCTCGTTCGGCGGAAGCGCCTTGCCGTCCGCGGTGATGCGCACCTCGATGCCGTCGTGCGGCTTGGCGAGCCCGGCTATGCGCAGCTCGACATCGTCGCGGTAGTCGTTGAGCACGACGTTGGGCGAGGCTTCCGACAGGCCGTACGCGATGCACACGTCGCGCGCGCCCATCTTCTCGATGATGTTACGCACGGTCTCGGGACCGGCCGCCGACCAGCCGCCGCGCAGGCAGAGCTTCGCGGGATCGAAGGTCGGATGCCCCATCATCAGCTGGAACAGCGTGTCGTTGCCCGATGTGAGCGTGCAGCGCTCGCGCTCCATCATGGCGAGCGCGGCGCCGGCCTCGAAGGTCGGCAAGCGTGACGAGGCAGGTGCCTGCGATCAGCGAGACGAGCAGCGACAGCGTCGTGCCGGCGACATGGAAGAACGGCCGGCAGTTGAAGTAGCGGTCGTCGGCGCGGATGCCCATGCGTTGCCCGACCGCCCAGGCGTTGCGCAGCATGTTGTCGTGCGTGAGCATCACGGCCTTCGGATAGGCGGTGGTGCCGGAGGTGAACTGGATCAGCAGCAGGTCATGCGGCGTCACCTTGGCGGCTAGCGCATCGAGCGTGGCGTCGCTGATATCGTTCGCCAGCGCGAGGAAATCGTCGTAGCTGCGGCCCGACTTCGGAATGTCGCTGCCGATGACGACGACATGCTCAAGCAAGGGCAGCGCCTCACCGGGGAGCGCGCGCTCGACGGCAGGCTCCGCCTCGCGCAGGAATGACATGAAATCGATGTTGAGGAAGCGGTCGGCGGTGAACAGCACCTTGACGTCGGCCTGCTTCAGGCAGAATGCCAGTTCCGCCGACTTGAAGCGGGTGTTGATCGGCACCGTGACGGCGCCGAGCATCGCAGCCGCGTAGAACAGCGTCACCCAGGTCTCGCTGTTGCCAAGCAGGATGCCGACGAAGTCGCCGTGGCGGACGCCAAGCGCATGCATGGCCTTGGCGGCGCGGCGCACGGCGCGATGCTGCTCGGAATAGGAGAGCCGCGCGGTCGGCGTCACCAGCGCCTCGGCGTCGGTGCGGCTGGCGGCGCGTTCGGCGACGAAGTCGGAGAGCGTGCGCGGCGTCCAGGTCATGGCCGTTTGCTTTTCCCAGTCATGGCCGTTTGCCTTAAAGCAATTTGTCGGCGAGAACCCGCTCGATCGGCACCTTACCCTCCCCCTTGTGGGGGGGGTCGTCTGCCGAGCGAAGCGATGGCAGGCGGGGTGGGGTCTTGTTGCCGACGGCGTTGAAGATAGAAAGTCCCCACCCCCAACCCCTCCCCACAAGGGGGAGGGGAGCGCACCGACTTTGCGATTTGATTGTGCACTATTCGCATCGGAAATTGGTTGCGGTTCAAGCTTTGAATCCCGCCATGCGGCTGCGCCAGGCGTCCTGCGCGAGGTTCTCTTCAATCGCCAGTATTTCGGTGGCGAAGGCGCCGCGCGGATCGAGTTCGCTGCCTTCATTGATGCAGCGCTTGGCCTGACGCAAGCCCGGCCGCCGATGCCTTGCCGATGGTCTCTATGAGTTCGGTGAGCGCGCCGTCGAGCGCATCGGGCTCGACGATGCGCGTCACCAGCCCGGCGATCTTGGCATCTTCGGCGGAGAGCTTGCGGCCGGTGAACATCAGGTCCTTCGCCAGCCGTTTGCCGAGCACGCGCGGCAGCCGCTGGGTGGCGCCGACCGTTCCCCACAGCGCTTCAGGCGTCGCGAAGCTGGCCGCCGGAGTTGCAACGATGAAATCGCAGGACGCCGCGATCTCGGTGCCGGAGCCGATCGCGGCGCCATGCACGACCGCCACGGTCGGCATCGGCAGCGCTTCGATCGCATTGTAGGCGGCGAGCCCTCGCAGGCGGCGGTTGCGCACCTCGTCGACGCCCATGTCCTTGCGTTCCTTGAGGTCGGCGCCGGCGCAGAACACCGGTCCCTTGCCGCGCACAAGCACGAGCCGCACGCTGTCGGCGGCGGCCGCCGCCGACGCCGCCTCGATCAGTTCCTCGCACATCGCGCGGTTGAGGGCGTTGCGGGCCTCGGGCCGGTCGAGCGTGATGGTGACGATGTCGTCGGTGACGGCGTAATGGATGGTTGTGAAGTTCATATCGCCTTTGCCTCCCGCAGTTGCGCGATGCGTTCGCGCGATAGCCCCAGCCGGTCAGCGAGCACGGTTTCGGTATGTTCGCCCAACAGCGGCGGGCGCTGCACCCCCGGATCGTCCCAGCCGTCGAGCTTGAACGGCACGCGCAACGCCGGGAAATCGCCGACGCGCGGATGCGCGAAGCTCTCGACCAAGCCGCGAGCCGCGACGTGCTCGTCGGTTAGGATTTCGTCGACGGTGCGGATCGGGCCCTGCGGCACGCCGGCGGCGTCGAGCGCGGCAGCGACGTCGTTACGGTTGCGGGCGACGAACGCGGCGGTGAGCTTGGCGGTCACCTCATCGCGGCGGCGCAGGCGTCCACCGTTGGTCTGCAGCTCGGCGTCGCTGCCCCACGCTTCGAGTCCGAGCGCCTTGCAGAGCGGCGTCCAGTGCTGGTCGCTCGCCGTGATGTGCAGGTAGCCGCCGTCCGCGCACACGAAGCTGGCCGACGGCACGCGGCCGGGATGCTCGGTGCCGAGCCGCGGCGGCACTTCGCCGAGCGCGAAGTAGCGCGCGGCGGCGAGCGTCAACAGCGCGATCTGGCCGTCAAGCATGGAGAAATCGATATGCGTGCCGCGACCGTTGGAATCTCGTCCCGACAGGCCGGCCAGAATGGCGATGGCGACCCAAAGTCCTGAAGTCAGATCGGCAACCGGCAGGCCGGGCTTCACCGGTGCGCCGCCGCGCTCGCCGGTGAGGCTCATGATGCCGCCCATGGCCTGGAAGATGGTGTCGTAGCCCTTGCGGTGTGCGTAGGGGCCGCTCTGACCGAAGCCGGTGCAGGACACATAGACGATGCGTTCGTTCGCGGCGCTGATCTTTGGATAGTCGAGCCCGTAGCGCTTGAGCGTGCCGACCGGGAAGTTCTCCAGGAACACGTCGGCCTGTTTGGCGAGATCGCGCACGATGGCCTGGCCGTCCGGCGAGCGCAGGTTGACGGTGACCGACTGTTTGGCGCGGTTGCAGGCGAAATAGTAGGCGCTTTCGGCCGCGCCATTCTTCTCCACGAACGGCTCGAAGCTGCGTGTCTCATCGCCGGCGCGCGGCTCCTCGATCTTGATGACGGTCGCGCCCAGCTCGGCCAGGATCATGCTGGCGAACGGGCAAGCGAGCACCCGCGACAGATCGAGAATGGTGACGTGCTGGAGCAGCTTCATGTCTTGCTGAATGCGCGCATGCGCTTGTTCACCTCACGGCCCTCTTCCAGCGCCTCGGCAAAGGGCAGATCGACGACACGGTAGAAGAGTTGCTTGGTGGCCGCCATGGCGGCGCGCGGCACCGTGGCGAACTTCTCGGCCAGTTGCAGCGCCTCCTCCATCAGGCTTTCGGGCGTCGTCACGCGATTGACCATGCCCAGTTCGAGCGCCTGCGCGGCGCCGAGCGGCTCGCCGGTCGCCACAAGCTCGAAAGCGGCCTTGCGCCCGACATTGCGGACGAGATTCGCGAGCACGATCGCCGCGACGATGCCGTGCTTGACCTCCGGATAGCCGAGCCGCGCGGTCGAGGCCATCACGGCGACGTCGCCGGCGAGCGCGAGCCCGGCGCCGCCGCCCATCGCGGCGCCGTTGATGGCGGTGACGACAGGCTTCGACAGGCGCGAGAACAGACCGTGCAGCGTCATCGTCAGCTCGGCGCGATGCTCGACGAGATGGGCCTTGTCGGGCGTGAGGTCCTTGAATTCCGACAGATCGGCCCCGGCGCAGAACCCAGGTCCCGCGCCGGTCAGCACGAGGCTGCGAACGTTCTCGTCCGTATCGGCCGTCCGCAGCGCGTCGATCAGCGCCTGCGTCAGCGCCTGGTTGAGGGCGTTGCGCTTGTCGGGGCGGTTCATGGTGAGGATCGCGCACGCCGCCACGGTTCTCGATCAACAAGTCGGTCATGTGGCAGTCTCCACAGGCGCGCGAAACTGGGCGAGCCGCGAGAGCGTCGCTTCGAACTCGTCCACAAGGCGGCGCACGACCTCGGCGGCCGGCACAAGCTCGTCGATCAATCCGACGCTTTGCCCAAGCTCGACCTTGCCGTGTTCGATGTCGCCGTCGAGCGCCGCCATCTTCAGGGTGTGGCTCGTGCTGAGCAGTTTCAACACGTCGTCCGGCACGCCGGCGCGCTCGGCGGCCTCGAATTCACGCGCGAATGCGTTCCGCAGCATGCGGGCCGGCAGCTTGCCGCGGCCGATCAGCGTGGTGTCGCCGATGCCGGCGGCGAGCGCGCGGTCCTTGTACGCGCCGTGCAGGTTCGATTCCGGCGTCAGCAGGAAGCGGGTGCCGAGCTGCACACCTTCGGCGCCGAGGCAGAACATCGCCGCGATGCCGGCGCCGTCGGCGATGCCGCCGCCGGCGATCAACGGGATGTCCACCGCCCGGGCGACGGCGCGCACCAGCACCAGCGTACCGACCTCGTCGGGCGGCGGATGGCCGCCGGCTTCAATTCCGACCGCGATCACCGCATCGACGCCGGCGCTTTGCGCCTTGGCGGCGTGCTCGGGGGAGGCCGTGACGTGCAGCCAGGTCACGCCGTGGTCCTTGAAACGCGCGAGATGCTGTTTGGGGCCGCCCTGCGAGGCGATCAGGATCGGTACGCGCTCTTCGATCACGATGTCGAGGTATGCCGCTGCGCGCGGATTGTAGAGCGGCACGTTGACGGCGAACGGCCGGTCAGTCTGCTCCTTGACGGTCCGGATCGCCGCCCGCAGCGCATCCGGATACATCGGCCCCGCGGCGATCACGCCGAGCGCGCCGGCCTGTGAGACCGCGAGCGCGAGTTCGGCATTGGACGACGCCCAACTCATGCCGGCCTGGATGATCGGATACCGGATGCCAAGCAGTGTCGTGACGCGGGTCGTGAAGGTCATGCTTTATTGTTGAAGCCGAGGTTTGCGGCTTGTTCCTCTCGTGCCCTCTCCCTTCGTGGGAAAAGGGCCATGCTGACATCACAGCATACTCCGATGGGAGAGGGGTGGAGGCAAGATAATAGGGCGTTCTATCGGACCGCATTGAATTGTTGGCGCGACTGCAATGAATTGCTGTCCACGAATGCGTCGCAGGACCTCGAGCTTAGCTCTCGGCAACCCGCGTTACCACGGCGGACCCACCCTCCAATGTCCGGTGCACCGGGCACCTGCCAGCGATCTCGACGATCTTTGCCGAAGTCGCATCGTCAAGCTCGCCTTCTATCGAGATGATGCGTTCGAACCGATCGATGCGGCCGGTCCGTCCCTCCGCCACTTCACCGCAATCGACACAGTGGTCGGCCGCAACTTTTCCGTGGCCAACCTCGACCGAAATCCGCCCGAGGGCGAATTTCTTGTGTTCCGCATATATTCGTAGCGTCATCGATGTGCAGGCACCAAGTGCGATCGCCAGATAGGCATAGGGATCGGGACCGGAGTTGAGCCCGCCCACCGACACAGGCTCGTCTGCGATCAGCCGATGGCGTCCGGCCACAACGAAATTCTGTAACCGGCCAAGCCCAGTCTCGCGCACGACAATGCGTTCCTCGCGATCCGGCTCGTTGGCCGGCTGGGGCAAATAGTGCGCCACCCACGCAGCGATCACGCCCGCAACGTAGCTCGCGTCCTCGGGTCGGGACAGGAGATGGTCCGCATCGTCCAGCGAGATGAAGCTCTTCGGATGGCGGGCGGCGGTGAAAATGCGTGACGCGTTCTCGATGCCGACCACCTCGTCCCGGGGGGCGTGCATCACGAGCAACGCCTTGCCGAGATGGCGAATCTTATCCTCAAGCTGCTGAGCCTCAGCGTCCTCGATGAACGAGCGGCGAATCTGGAACGGCCGGCCGGCAAGCGTGACCTCCGCCTCGCCACTCGCCCGAATGGTTTCCAGCGATCCGCCGAGTTGATGCAGTACATGGCTGACGTCGGCCGGTGCGCCGATCGTGACGACCGCCTTTGCTTCGGGAATGCGGTCTGCCGCCGCGAGCACCGCTGCTCCGCCGAGCGAATGGCCAATCAAGATCGCCGGCGCTTCGAACGTCTTGCGCAAGTAGTCGGCCGCCCGCACGAGGTCCTCGATATTCGAGGAAAAGTTGGTGTTGGCGAAATCGCCCCCGGAGGAGCCGAGGCCGGTGAAATCAAATCGCAGCACGGCGACGCCTGCCGCCGCCAGCGCGCTGGCGATGCGGCGCGCCGCCAGCCCGTCCTTGGAGCAGGTGAAGCAGTGAGCGAAAAGCGCGAATGCTCGGACTGGCCCGGCCGGCAAGTCGAGCCGCGCCGCCAACTCCTGACCGCTGCTGCCCGCAAATGTCGCCTTGATAGTCGATGCTGCGCCCATGAACCGCGCTCCGATGGCTGACCACGATCAGCGATTATCGTTGTCGCCCCCAAAGCTCACAAGGTCGCGCGATCAAATCAGGTCTCACCGTAACAGCATCACCCTGCCGAGCGCGTTGCCCGTGCGTCTTCGGCGGACAACTGCGCGCGCGCCTTGTTCACCAGCGATTGGCGGATGCGGGCAACGCCGAGATCGTGCTGATAGAGCATCTCGCGCTTGCGCGCGTCCGGCGGCATTGCCTCCAGCATCTCGCGATCCTGCTCCAGGACGTGCCAGTGCCGTGGCTCCAGCGTTGCCCGGTAAAGGAAGCGCCAGACCTCGCGCGCGATGCCGGACGCCTTGCGCATCCGCCAGAAGAATACGAGGCAGTTGTCCTCATCGACCGGCGTGGTGAAGCCGATGATGCGGAACGGGCCGCCGGGTCCGGCGGCGGCCGGGTAGGGGATGTCGAGCCGGCAGTACGGCGCGGCCGTCTCGCTCACCATCTCGGTCCAGTCGAAGTTCTCGCCCTGCTGCGCGACGCGCGCGACCACGAAGCCGCTCGCGCTCTTCTCGATCTTCATGGTGTCCTGCTTGGCGCCAAACGCCAGCGTGAAGCTGTCGGCGTGCAGGTAGCAGCCGTGCATCGGATCGGCGAGGTTGTCGAGTGCGTAGCGGTAGTTGCACGACCACGGCGAGACGCACAGGATCGACGTCCATTCCGGGCTGGTGAACTCTTCCGGCAGCACCAGCGGCAGCGGCTCGTGGTGCGCGTCGCTGCCGAAGTAGACGAAGATCGCGTCGCAGGATTCCGCAACCGGAAAACTCTCGATCGGGCGGCGGCCTTCGAGCGGGCAGTCGGGCATCGCGGGCACCCGCACGATCTTGCCGGAGCCGTCGAGCGTCACGCCGTGATAGCGGCAGGCGATGTTGTCGCCCATGACTTCGCCGCGCGAGAGCCGCGCACCGCGGTGCGGGCAATAGTCCTCGATGCATTGCAGCGCGCCGCCGGTGTCGCGCCAGAGCACGAGATGACGCCCGAGCGCCTTGATGGGATGCGGCTTGCCAGGCGTGACCTGCACCGATTTGGCGACCGCGTACCACTGGTCCATGAGGCCACGGTTGACCAGGTCGTCGAGCCTTTTCCGGGTGTCATCCATCGCGGTGCTCCGCATGCTTGCTGCGACCTCTACTCGTCATGCCCGCGAAAGCGGGCATCCAGGTTCTCTCATGCAAGGACTGGGTCCCCGCTTGCGCGGGGACGACAGCCCGAGGTTCCATCACTTGATGAAGGCGTTGCTGTAGAGTTGGTCGATCGGCTGCTCGGTCTCGATGAAGCCCTGCTGCTTGTAGAAGTTCTGCAGGTTGGCGAGCCGCTTCGGATCCATGGCGCCGAGTTCGCTCTGGCCCTGATAGGTCCGCATGTTGTAGTTCGCCAGAATCTTCTTCATGAGCTCTTCCTTGCCCTTGAAGCTCGGCGACGCTTCGACATAGGTGATCGCCGCCTTGGCGGGATCGTCCATGACGTACTTCATGCCGCGCAGCGTCGCCTTGACGATCGCGCGCACCATTTCGGGCTTTTCGACAATCATCTTGTCGGAGGTCAGGATAGCCTGCGACATCGACTGGAAGTAGTCCTTGGTCGGCAGCGAAACCGTGTCCTTGACGGCTTCTTTGACGTCGATCTCCCAGTCCGGCGTGCAGGCGCAGGCGTCGACCGTGCCGGCGATCACGAACTTTGCGACGTTGGCCGGCCCGACCGCCTCTGCACTGATGTCGTTCTTGGTGATGCCTTTGGAAGCGAGCGCGCCCAGGAGCGCAAAATACGTCGTGTCCTGGAACGACAGCACCGAAATTTTCTTGCCCTTGAGGTCTTCGAGCTTCTCGATGCCACGGTCCTTGCGCCCGACCACCACCGTCATCGCGCCGCCGCCCATCAGGCCGACCGATTTCACCGGCACGCCGTTGCCGCGCACGATCACCGGCGTGTCGCCGATCGCACCGCCGATCGGCGCATTGCCGACGCCGACCTGCTTGGCGACGTCGACGCCGCCGCGAGCGACGACGAATTCCACGTCGTAGCCGGCGTCCTTGTAGTAGCCGAGATGCTTGGCCAGCACCCACGGGGCGAACGCCGGCAGGCTCGGCGGCGCTGGCAGGAGATAGGTGATCTTCTCGGTCGCGGTGGCCGGACCGGCAGAGAAGGCGGTCGCCGCGACTGCGGCGAGCACAGCCCAGCCCGCGCGTCCTCGCGAATGCGGGGAACCAGTGCTTTTCGCTAGCACGGACAGTTGGGAAGAACTGGATTTCCGCTTTCGCGGGAATGAGCGGAGAAAGTGGTGCATACCTGAACTCCTCTGGAAGGTGTATTCTTACTTGTCCGGCGGCCCAGCGCCTGCCTGTTTGTTGCGCGCTTCGCGCCATTCGCGCGCCAGCCGCTCGCGCACCGGGACGAAATCGTAGGTCGGAAAGAACTCGGTCGAAAACGCGCCCCAGGCGCAACGTTCGATCTCGACGTTCACAGCATTGATGAGACGGGGCGGCAGCCGCAACGTGACAATCTGCCCGATCCCCATCACCACGTTCCAGCTCACGATCTCGACGCCCGCGGGCGGAAACCGCTCCCACCAGGCGGTCGCGGCGAGGTGGCTCTGGATGCCGTCCAGGTTCTTCGACTGATCGTGCTTGAGAAAAACGGTGAGCAGGATCGTTTCGGAAGGATCGGGACGCAACCGAACACCTCGGGACCTGGAGTTCACGAAACGCCGCGGCTCGTCCGCCGCAGATTGGATTGACTCCATGTTACCCTGTTCGTATACGAACGCAAGGTTCAAAATGCTCACGACACTTTCGAGGTGCGCCATGAGCGAACTGCACGAACGCCTCCGCCACCAATCGCTGGGCCGGCCGCTGACCGCGGACGAGGAGGCCCTTGCCCAGGCAATGGAGACAATCTTCCGCACCGGCGAGCAGGATTTTGAGGCGGTGGCGCGGGCGCTGGAGCGTGACGGCATCAAGCGGCCTTCGGGCGCCGCCGGACCGTGGACCGCGGCGGTGCTGGCGCAGGAACTCGCCCAAATCAACGCTTCACTGGACGCCGCTTATGCAGAAAACGGCATCGGTGCTTGATCTCATCGGCGTGACGAAGCGGTTCGCCGCGCCCGGCGGCGGCGCGCCGCTGACGGCGATCGATCGCGTGAGCATGAGCGTGCTCAATGGCGAATTCGTCGCCGTGGTCGGTCCGTCGGGCTGCGGCAAGAGCACGATCCTCAATCTGGTGTCCGGTCTCGACCGGCCGAGCGAGGGACGCATCCTGCTCAATCAGGTGCCGGTCGAAGGGCCCAATCCGAGCGTCGGGTTCATGCTGCAGAAGGACCTGCTGCTGCCCTGGCGCACCATCGTGCACAACGTCGAGTTCGGGCTCGAAGCGCGCGCGATCAGCCGCGCCGAGCGCCGCGCAAGGGCGCTGCGGGAATTGCAGCGCTGCCGGCTGTCCGATTTTGCGGAGAGCTATCCCTACCAGTTGTCGGGCGGCATGCGGCAGCGTGCCGCGCTCGCCCGTACGCTGGCGATCGAGCCCGCCATCGTGCTTCTGGACGAGCCGTTCACCGCGCTCGATGCCCAGACCAAGCTCATTTTGCAGAAGAGCTTTGCACAGACCATCGCGGCGTCGTCGATCACCACGGTCCTCATCACCCATGACCTGATGGAAGCGGTGATCATGTCGGACCGCATCCTGGTGATGAGCGAGCGGCCCGGCCGGATCGTCGAGAAAATTCCGGTCGACCTGCCGGATCGCGACAATCCGCTGGCGCGCATCTCGGCGCCGCGCGCGCGCGAATATGTCGATCATCTGCTGGCCAGCCTGCACCTGGCGGAGAAGGCGGCATGACCAGTTCCGACCTCACCACCGCGAGCCGGTCCAGCGGCTCGTTCGGCGTCGAACCGGTCGCGGCCGTGCCGGTGGAGTCGGTTGTGCAGGTCGACGAAACGGCCGGGCGGCAGACCTCACGCGCCGCGATCCTGGCGGCGAGCGTCGCGTTCGGCGTTGTGTTCCTGCTCGCCTGGCAGTTCCTGCCGCCGGCGCTCGGTGTGCCGTCCTACATCATCCCGACCGTCACCGATCTCGCCAACGAACTCGGCCGTATGGTGACGCGCGAGAACCTGTTCAAGCACATCTTCTCGACCGCTTTCATCGCCACCATGGGGTTCATCATCGGCAGCCTGCTCGGTGCTGCGCTCGGCTACCTGCTCGGCATGTCGGTGCTGATCGAGAAAGTGCTGTCGCCCTACCTGCTCGGCCTGCAGATCGCCCCCAAGGTGGCGTTTGCGCCGCTGTTCATCATGTGGCTCGGCTATAACGCTTGGCCGAAGTTCATCGTTACCGTGCTGGTGGTGTTCTTCCCGATCCTGGTGAATGTGCTGCAGTCGATGAAGACGGTCGATCGCGACCTGGTCAATCTGGCGCGCGCCTACAGCATGAACCGGCTGCAGATCTTCTGGAAGATCGAGGTGCCGGCGTCGATGCCGGCGCTGATGGCGGGGCTGCGCATCGGCGCCACCCTGGCGGTGATCGGCGTCACCGTCGGCGAACTGGTCGGCGGCAACACCGGCCTCGGTTATCTCATCACGTTCGGCGAAGGCCAGGCCAACACCGCGATGGTGTTCAACGCCATCGTGCTGCTCACGCTCATCGGCATCGTGCTCTACGCCGCGGTCGCGGCGCTCGAAGCACGGGTGCTGCATTACATCCCGCGCGCGGTGCGCTGATCGGAATTCATGCAGGAGGACAAGATGGAACAACACAAGACCCTCTATCCCGAAATCAGGCCGGAAAGCGTGGTAATCCCGAAAGGGCAGTCGCTTGCCAACTGGCTGAACACCCGCATCGCGCGCCATGAAACCCGCGAACTCGACTGGGATGCGTTGAAATTCCAGGCCGACTATGACCCGAAATACCGCCGCGCCCAGATGCGTTACATCGGCACCGGCGGCACCGGCGTCGCCACCGACGACAACGCGGTGCCGGCCGAGCACTTCACGTTCTCGACCATGGTGCTGCCGGCCGGCTGCGAAGGGCCGCTGCATCTGCACACCGATGCCGAGGAGGTGTTCTTCGTGCTGCGCGGCAACAAGCTGCGATTCATCATCGAACATCAGGGCGAGCGGTTCGAGACGGTGCTCAAGGAGCGCGACCTGTTCTCGGTGCCGCCCGGCGTCTATCGCGGGCTGGTCAACGAGGGCATCGAGGAGGCGCTGATGTGCGTCATCATCGGCAACAGCAAGCCGGTGACGCCGACTTATCCGCCGGATCATCCGGTCGCCAAGATCAAGCGGCCGAAGCCCGCCGCTGCGGGCTGAACGCGCGTTAAGGGAGCGCAGCCTCGCGGTGCCCCTTCCGATCTCTCCCCCGCAAGCGGGGGAGGGGACGCTGTGGCGCTAGTCATTCAAGGATCGGACCATGACCGTCATTGACAAGGACCAGATCGAGGAGCGCCTGTCAGTCGGGCGTTCTCGGGCAATGGTACGTGGTGGCGAAGTCGGTGCAGGTGAAGCCCGGCAAGCCGCACGCGGTGCAGGCGGTTGGCCGCCATCTGGTGCTGTGGCGCGATGGTGCGGGCAATGTGCATTGCCTCGAAGACTACTGCCCGCATCGCGGTGCGCGCCTGTCGCGCGGCGAGATCACCGGCGACAATATCTCCTGCCGGTATCATGGCGTGACGCTCGACGGCAGCGGCACCATCGTGCGCGTGCCGGCGATGCCGGGCTGCGCGCTCGAAGGCCGCAAGGCGGTCGACAGCTATGCGGTGATCGAGGCGAACGACGGCGTGTTCGTTTATTTCCCGAGCGCGGAGCGGCCGCAGCCCTGCGAACTCAAGCTGCCGGCCGAGTTCTCCGATCCGGCCTGGAGCAGCATCCTCTGCATGAACCGCTGGGAGTGCAGCCACCGCTTCGTCTACGACAATTTCGCCGACCCGATGCATGCCTGCTACCTGCATGCCGACTCGTTCACGCTGGCGTTCGGCGCCAAGCAGGACGTCATGCAGGTCGAGAAGCGCGACGACGGCTTTTTCATTGCGCGGGTCGAGCAGCGGGATGTCAATCTCGACTGGACCCACGTCGTGGCCGACGGCACCCAGCTCTATTGCCGGCTCGACATTCCGTATCCCGATGCCGCCGGCCCCGGCGGGCCGTTCCGCATCATCGGCTACGCGACGCCGGTCGATGAGGGAACCTGCCTGGTGTTCTTCTGGCGCTTCCGGCAGGTGACCGGGATCGCGCGGGAATCCTGGCGCTTCCTCTATCGCGCGACCTTGGAGCCGCGTCATTGGCATGTGCTGGAGCAGGATCGCGAAATGCTGACCAATATCCCGGCCGACGCCCACAAGCGGGAGATGCTCTACCAGCACGACGTCGGCGTGGCGCGGATGCGCCGCACCCTGACGCAGCAGGTGAAGCAGCAGCTCGAAGCCGAGGCGGCGGCCTCGGTACGGACGGCGGTGTGACCAGAGCCGATGCTGGCCGGGCGGACCATCGTCGTGACGGGCGCCGCGCGCGGAGTCGGGCGCGCGATCGCGCTTGCCTGCGCGCAGGCGGGCGCGCGGCTGGTGCTCGGCGATGTCCTGGTGGAAGCCGGGCGTGCGCGTCGCCGACGAACTCGTCGAGCGCGGCGCATCGGCCCGATTCGTGCCGATCGATCTCGACCAGCCGCAATCCATCACGGCGTTCGCGCATGACGTGGCGCAGCACGAGGGCGCTGGTGCACGGCCTCGTCAACAATGCCGCGATCGCGACCAATGTCGGCGGCAAGCCGTTCGACGACATCGACCTCGACCTGTGGGACCGGGTGATGCGGGTGAACGTGCGCGGCACCTGGCTGGTGACGCGCGCGCTGGTGCCGCTGATGCCCGAAGGCGGGCAGGGGCGCATCGTCAACCTGGCGTCCGATACCGCGCTGTGGGGCGCGCCGCGGCTCCTGGCCTACGTCGCCAGCAAGGGCGCCGTGATTTCGATGACCCGTTCGCTCGCGCGCGAGCTCGGGCCGCGCGGCATCGGCGTGACGGTGGTGGCGCCCGGCATCATGCGTTGCGAGGCGACCGAATACGTGCCGGCCGAGCGCCATCAGCTCTACGAAACCGGCCGCGCGGTGCCCGGCGCGCAGGTGCCGGAGGACATCGTCGATACCGTCGTATTTCTCCTCACGCCCGGCGCGCTCGCGCTGACCGGGCAGGTGCTGCCCGTCAACGCGGGGTTTGTGTTCACATGAGTGCCATCGCGCCCAACGCCGCCGCCGGTATTGCTTTTCTGGCGCGCGCCGGGACCGGGAACGCCGGTCGTGCTGCTGCACGGGATCGGCAGCCAGGCGCGGTCGTTCGTGCCGCTGATCGAAGCGCTCGATCCGCGCTTCTCGGTGGTGGCCTGGGATGCGCCCGGCTACGGCGACTCGACGCCGCTTGCGGTCGCATGCCCGGACGCGTCCGACTATGCGGCGGCGCTCAACCGGCTGCTGGCCGAACTCGATATCTCGCGCTGCATCTTGTTCGGGCATTCGCTCGGCACGCTGGTGGCCGCCCGGTTGGCGGTTGTCTCGCCCAATCGCGTGGCCACGCTCTGTCTGGTCTCGCCTGCGCTCGGGTATGGCGCCGAACGGACGGCGCCGCTCCCGCCTCCGGTCGCGAGCCGGCTCGAAGAACTCGACCGGCTGGGCGCGCAGGTGTTTGCCGCCCGGCGTGCGCCGGCCCTGCTTGCGGATCCCGCGGCGCGGCCGGACGTGCTGCAGCAGGTCGAGCGCGCGATGGCGGCCGTCCGGCGTCCGGGCTACGACCACGCGGCCCGTATGCTCGCCAGCGGCCGGCTGCTCAAGGACGCCGCGCAGGTCTCGATTCCGACCGCCGTCTGGGTCGGCGCGCTGGATCGCATCACGCCGCCCGCCAATGCGCGCGAAGTGTTCGAAGCGCTGCCGGCCGTCGTCGCGGCGGGCCTATGGCGAAATCCCGGATGCCGGTCATGCGGTCTGCCAGGAATGCCCGGCGGTCATCGCAAGCGCCATCCTCTCCATCGCCGACAACAAGGCCAGCATGCATGCTTGAGAAGACCAAGAAGAAACGCGGCCCGGCGAGGAGCCCCTATATCGCGCCGCCGGTGCAGCGCGCGGTGCGGCTCCTCCGGCATGTGGCCGAGGGCAATCCCGTGCTCAACATGAGCGAGACCGCGAAGGCGCTGAAGATCAACCGCACCACGCTGCTGCGCCTGCTGCATACGCTGGAAGCCGAGGGATTCGTCGAGCGGCGTCCGGGCGGTTCCGGATACCAGGTCGGGCTGACGTTTCTGGAACTCGGCGCGCGCGCGATCTTCTCGCAGGATTTGGTGCAGGTAGCGGTGCCGGTGCTCACGCAGCTTGCGGAGGAGCTGCAGCTCTCGGCGCATCTCGGGGTGCGTCGACGGCACCGACGTGCTCTATCTCGTCCGGCGCACGCCGAACACGCCGCTCGCCAGCAACATCCGGGTCGGCAGCCGGCTGCCGGCGCACGCCACCACGATGGGCCGGATGATCCTGGCCTACATGCCGCAGATCGAGATCGAGCGGCTCTATGCCGGCAAGGAGCTGCAGCGTTTCAGCGACCACACCGCGACCACGCTGCAGGCGCTGAAGACCAAGTCCGCGCAAGACCTCACCGCCGGCATCGCCTGGAGCGACGCTTATTTCGAGCCGGGGATCAGCTCGGCCGCGGTGGCGGTGTTCGATTTCGCCGGCACGCCGCTCGGCGCCATCAATGTCTCGGGGCCGGTCGGCGCGTTTGCGGGCGAGGAGCGCCGCGCGCTGATCGGCAAGAGGCTGCGGGCGGCGGGCGCCGAAATTTCCGGTCGGCTCGGCTGGATCGGATTCGACGCCTCCAAGCCCAGCTCCGTTCCTCTGGCCGCGGGCTGATCGCATGAATCTGGAACTTGCGGGCAAGGTCGCGGTCATCACCGGCGGGACGTCCGGCATCGGGCTTGCCACCGCGCGGCTCTTTCTCGACGAAGGCGCGGCGGTCGCGATCTGCGGGCGCGACGAAGCCCGGCTCGCGTCGGCGAAATCCAGCCTTCTGGGAAACGCGCCGGACGACGATCTCCTGGCGATGCGTTGCAACGTCCTCGACCAGAACGAGGTCGCGGCATTCGCAACCGCCGTCGAGCGATGGAAGGGGCGCTGCGACATCCTGATCAACAATGCCGGACAGGCGCGGATGTCGACGTTCGCGGACACCACCGACGACGCCTGGCGCGAGGAGCTGGAGCTGAAATTCTTCAGCCAGATCTATCCGGTGCGCGCGTTCAAGCCGATGCTCGACAAGAGCGGCGCGGCCGCGATCATGGCGGTGAATTCGCTGCTCGCCTATCAGCCGGAAACCTACATGGTGGCGACCGCGGCGGCGCGCGCGGGCGCGCAGAGCCTGGTGAAGTCGCTGGCGCGCGAGTTCGCGCCGCGCATCCGGGTCAATTCGGTGATGCTGGGGCTGATCGATTCCGGCCAGTGGCAGCGCCGGTTCGATGCGCGCGCCGACCGCTCGCAGACGCGCGAAGCCTGGCTGAAGGAGATCGCGGTCTCCCGGCACATCCCGCTGGAACGGCTCGGCGAACCCGACGAGGTCGCGCGCGCGATCGCGTTCCTGTGCTCGCCGTCCGCGGGCTTCATCACCGGCGCCCAGCTCGAAATCTCGGGCGGCGTCTCGCGGTTCATGTGAGGATGAGCAGATGACACCCGTCGCCGCAGCCATCCGCCAGCCTGAGCCGAGCGATCACACCGAGCCGGTCGGCGACCTGATCGCGCACGCGCTCGCCGAGATCGGCGTTACCACGGTGTTCGGCGTGATCTCGATCCACAACATGCCGATCCTCGACGCCATCGCGCGGCAGGGCCGCATCCGCTTCGTGCCGGCGCGCAGCGAGGCCGGCGCGATGAACATGGCGGACGCCTATGCGCGCGTGTCGCGCTCGCTCGGCGTCCTGATCACGTCGACCGGAACGGCGGCCGGCAACGCGGCGGGCTCGCAGGTCGAGGCGCTGACGGCCGGCTCGCCGGTCCTGCACATCACCTCGCAGATCGACCGCCCGTTCATGGACCGCGACCGCGCGGCGATCCACGACGTGCCGCGCCAGGCCGACATGCTCAAGGCCATATCCAAGGCGTTTTTCCGGGTCTGGGAGGGGCGCACGGCGGTCGGCATGGTGGAGGCCGCGGCGCGTGCCGCGCTGACGGCGCCGCGCGGCCCGGTGTCGCTTGAAATTCCGATCGACGTCCAGCGCGAGCACGTTCCGCGGCCGCGCCATGGCGGCATCGGACCGATCGTGCCGCAGGCCGCCGATCCGCAGGCGATGGACCTGCTGGCCGACATGGTGCGGCGTGCGAAGCGTCCGATGCTCTGGCTCGGCGGCGGTGCGCGCGAGGCGAGCGGACCGGCGCGCGACCTCGCGGAGCGCGGCTTCGCGGTCGTCACCAGCACCAACGGCCGCGCGGTGGTGCCGGAGGCGCACCGGCATACGCTCGGCGCCTACAACATGACGCCGGAAGCGCAGGCATCTGTTCGACCGCGCCGACCTGATGATCGTCGTGGGGTCGCGGCTGCGCGGCAACGAGACCCGCAACAACATGACGCGCCTGCCGAAGCCGCTCGTGCAGATCGACGCCGATGCCTCGCAGGCGGCGCGCAATTATCCGGTCGATCTGTTCATCAATGCCGACGCCGCGCAGGCGCTGTCGGCGCTCGCCGAGCGATTGCCGAAACGGCTCGATGCCGACGCCAAATTCCTGCAGGATATTCCGGCGGCGCGTGCGCAATCCGAGCGCAAGCTGGCGGGTGCGCTCGGGCCTTATCGCGTCGTCGCCGATGCGTTGCTCGCGCGCGTGCCGCGCGGAGCGCATCCCTTCGTGCGCGACGTGACGCTGTCGAACAGCACGTTCGGCAACCGCTATGTGCATCTGGCCGCGCCGCATCTCGGCGTGCATGCGCTCGGCGGCGGGATCGGGCAGGGGGTTGCGATGGCGATCGGCGCGGCGTTCGCGGGCGAGAGCGCCAAGGTGATCGCGCTGCTCGGCGACGGCGGCGCCATGGTCAATCTCGGCGAGCTTGCCACCGCGGTCGATACCGGCGCCGACATCGTCTTCATCCTGATGAACGATCGCGGCTATGGCGTGATCCGCAACATCCAGGACGCGCAATTTGCCGGCCGGCGGAACTATGCCGACCTGCACACGCCGGATTTCGGCCTCTTGTGCGCGGCGTTCGGCTTGCCGCATCGGCGCGTGTCCCGCATCGACGAGTTCGAGACCGCGCTCGATGAAGCGCTGGCGAAAACCGGTCCGCAACTTGTCGAGGTCGACATGGTGGCCATCGGCCCGTTTGCGGAGTCTTTCGCGGGACCGCCGGCGGGCGCGGCGGGAAGCGCATGATGCGGACGTCGTCGCGATGAGCCCGATCCTCACCCGGCTGCGCCAGCCGCTGCGGCGCGGCGAGGTCGAGGATTTGCGCGGGATCGCGATTGACGAACCGATCGAGTTGAATGCCGCCGAGCTACCGAACGTCGATTTTTCCGGCGCGATGTTTAACGCGCCCGTGACGCTGCGCGGTTGCGTGTTCCAGGGCCTTGCCTGGTTTGCCGGGGCGACGTTTCTTGCGCCGGTCGATTTCTCGTCGGCGGTGTTCTTGAGCGATGCGCGGTTCGAACGCGCGAACTTCCGGCGGGGCGCGGCGTTTTCCGGCGCTGAATTCCGCGGCGTGGCCTGCTTCGACCAGGCGGAGTTCGGCGACGCCGCCTTTCTCGACCGCATGACCTGCTACGGCAACCTGTCGGTGGACGGCACCCGCTTCGGCGGCGCCGCGTCGCTGCAGGACACCGAATGCTTCGGCGGTCTGTGGGCGAACCGCACGGTATTTGCCACGCGCGCCGACGTTCGCGGGCTGGAGGTGCATGGCCGCACCTGGCTGGTCGGCGCCGCCGTCGCCGAAGACGCCACACCCTCGGCTGCCAGCCGGCTGTCCGGCTCGATCCGCAGCTACGGCTATCGCTGGCTTTGACTTCGCAGTTGCGGCGGTGCAATCAACATGCCGCAGCGCCCGGCAAGCGGCGCGCAGGCGAGGATCCCATGGAGACAGTCGGCTTTGTCGGCGTCGGCAAGATTGGCCAGCCGATTTCAGAGAATCTGATCAAGAGCGGCTACCGAGTCCTCGGTTATCGCCGCGGCTCCTTGGCGGAGTTCGAGAAAGCGGGCGGCATCCCGGCGCGGTCGCCGGCCGAGATCGGTGCGCAGGCCGACATCGTCTTCTCCTGTCTGCCGTCGAGCGAGGCGTTGGACGAGGTCGTGCAAGGGCCGCAGGGGCTTGCTGCCTCGGCGCGGCCCGGCCAGGTCGTCATCGAGCTTGGCTCCCATCCGGTGCCGGACAAGGAGCGGCAGATCGCTCCGTTCGCCGCCAAGGGAGCGGTGTTTCTCGACGGCGAAGTGAGCGGGACGCCCGGCATGGTCGCGGCCCGCAAGGCCGTCATCTATCTCGCAGGCGATGAGGCGGGTGCGCGCAAGGCCGAGCGTGTGGTCGGCGGCTTTGCCGAACTCGTGCCTCTACTTCGGCAAGTTCGGCGCGGCGAGCCGGGTGAAGCTCGTGAACAATTTGCTGGTCGCGATTAACATCGCCGCGACCGCCGAGGCGATGGCGCTCGGTCTCAAGGCCGGCGTCGATGTCGATCTGATGATCAAGGCGATCGCCACCGGCAGCGGCGGCTCGACCCAGTTCGGCATCCGTGCGCCCTGGATGGCGCAGCGCCGTTTCCTGCCCGCACAGGGCACCGTGCCGGCGCTGCAGCATTACTTCGACATGATCGGCGATTTCGCCGACACCGTCGGCGTCGCGACGCCGCTGCTCGACCGGGCGAGCGAGCTCTATGCCAAGTTCATCGAGATGGGATTTGCCGAAAAGGACGGCGCCGCCATGGTCGACGTCATTGCCGCGCTGCCGCGCGCAAAGCGCTGAAGATACACGACAACAAGGAGGTCCGTATGATCGGGGTCAAGAAGATCGCGCATGCCAGCTACGAAATGCCCGACGTCGAGAAGCAGGCCGAGTATTACACCGAAATCATGGGCCTGACGGTGACCGGCAAGGAGAAGGACGCCGTCTTCCTCGCTTCCACGGTCGATCATCACTCGGTCGTGCTGCGCAAGGGCGAGCATGCCAAGTGCGTGCGGCTCGGATTTCAGCTTGGGCAGGACGACGACCTCGATGCCTTCGAACGACAGGTGCAGGGCCACGGCATCAAGACCGTGCGGAAGAAGGATGCCGAGCCGTCGATCGCGGATGCGGTGACATTCACCGATCCGAAAGGCACCGTCATGGAGGTGTTCAAGCGAGAAGAGTTCTCCGGCCAGCGCTATCCGAACAAAGGTGTAGTACCGCACAAGCTCGGCCACGTCGCGTTCTTCACCAAGGACGCCAAGCACGTCACCAAGTTCTACTGCGATGTGCTCGGCTTCCGGGTGTCGGACTGGATGGGCGATTTCTTCTCGTTCCTGCGCTGCGGCTCCGATCACCACACGATCAACCTGATGACGGCGGACGAGGAGCGGCATTTCCACACCGCGTTCGAGCTACGCGACTGGGCGCACCTGCAAACCGCCTGCGACTACTTGAGCCTCAACGGCTACAAGTTGTTATGGGGCCCGGGCCGGCACGGCATCGGCCACAACTTGTTCGCCTATCACCGTGCGCCGAATGGGCTGATCACCGAATTTTTCGCCGAACTCGACAAAATGAACGAGGAACTCGGCTATTTCGAGCCGCGGCCTTGGCACCGTGACCGGCCGCAGAAACCGAAAGTCTGGACGCCCGATCCGGCGGCCTCCAACTTGTGGGGTATCGGGCCTAGCGACGAGATGCGGAAGTAATCTCCCGGCTGTTGCCGGCAGCCTCCCTGCGGCATGTCATCGCCCTCTCGCCCGACGACGAGGGTGCGCGCCGGCGCGGTTCAAGCTAGACTTTGCCGCGTTCAAATGGCCGGAGCCCAATAACCGGCCGGTGCCGCTCATGCCGCGGCGGGAGGAGATCATCCGATGTCGAACATTGCGAAACGTTCCGTCTGGCCGGGAGGCCTGGCGTTACTGGTTGCGGTTGCGCTGTCGTTCTGGACCGCGGCCGCCGCGCGGGCTGCCGATCCGATCAAGGTCGGCTTCAGCATGGCACTGACCGGAGCGGTGGCGCCGAACGGCAAGCAGAACTTGCTCGCACTTGAAATCTGGCGCGACGACGTCAACGCCAAGGGCGGACTGCTGGGCCGGCCTGTCGAGCTTGTCTACTACGACGACCAGAGCAACCCCAATCTGGTGCCCGGCATCTACACCAAGCTGCTGAGCATCGACAAAGTCGACCTGCTGCTGGGGCCCTATGCCACCAACATGATCGCGCCGGCGATGCCCGTCATCATGCAGAACAACAAGATGACGATCAGCATGCTGGGCGTGAACGTCAACCGGCAGTTCAACTACCCGCGCTACTTCTCAATGGTACCGGGCGGCGACGAAGGCACGCTGGCGTTCTCGCGCGGCTGGTTCGAGCTTGCCGCCGCGCAGACGCCGAAGCCCTCGACGGTTGCGATCGTCTCGGCGGATGCCGAATTCGGCAAGACCGCCTGCGACGGCGCGCGCGAAAGCGCCAAGAAGAACGGCTTCAAGATCGTCTACGACAAGAGCTATCCGCCCGGGAATGCCGACATGGTCCCGATCGTGCGGGCGATTCAGGCGACCAATGCCGACCTAGTGTTCGCCTGCGCCTATCCGCCCGACACGGTCGGCATCGTGCGGGCGGCGAACGAGATCGGCCTGACGCCGAAGATGTTCGGCGGCGCGATGATCGGGCTGCTGGCCACGCCGATCAAAATGCAGCTCGGTCCGCTGGTGAATGGCCTCGTCATCATGGAGAGCTTCATTCCGGCGCCGACGCTCGACTTCCCCGGCCTCAAGGCGATGCTGGCGAAGTACCAGGCGAAGGCGCCAGAGCTCAAGATCGATCCGCTGGGCTACGGCTTCACGCCGTTCGCCTACGCGGCGGGCGAAGTGCTGGCACAGGCGGTGGAAGCCACCAAGAGCCTCGATCACGTGAAGCTCGCCGACTACATCCATGCCCACAGCTTCAAGACGGTGGCGGGGGAGATTGCCTACGGCAAGGACGGCGAGTGGGCGAAGTCGCGGCAGTTCTTCACCCAGTTTCAGGGCGTGAGCGGCAACGATATCAACCAGTTTCGCGACACCACGCATCAGGTGATCGTGTGGCCGGCCGAGTACAAAACCGGCAACGTCATCTATCCGTATCAGGACGCAAAGAAGAAATAGCGCGCGGCCTGGCGGCGCGCGACTCCCACAAAAGCAAAACGGCCGCCGTTACCGGCGGCCGTTTCGAATTCAGATGATGCAAACCGATCAGGACAGGCAGCGGCCGGCGACCTGCGCGAGCGGCGACTGCCCGATTGGGCTGACGAGCGGCTCGCAGCCGTCGAGCAACTCTGGCCTTGCGAACGGTGCGTTCGGCTCGATCTCTTCGTTGCCGGCATTGCGGCGGCTCTTGGCGGCCGGGATGGCGGGGAGGCGGAAGGCCGGCTTCATCGGCAGCCGGTCAGCCTTCGCCGAGCGGTTCACCGTCTGCGTGACCGGGTCGGGGCCGATAGCGGCCGTCGTGGTCGGGACGTCGACGCCGAGGACGAAATAGCCCACCGCCAGCGCGAAAACCGCTCCACAACCTGCCACCAGAAACTGTGCCCGACGCTGCATTGATTGCTCCCACGATCCCTGTGCTTGGTTAGTCGCGCCGAGGGTTGGTTTGGTTCATCGGTTGCAAGGCATAATTCTTCAGTTCGCGTTCAGGACTGGGCCGCCGCTGCCTTTTTTGGCGACCGTTTTCGGTCTCAGAGTCCGCATCGGGTCGCGGCTGAAACCCCTGTGATTTCAATTCATTGGAAGTGCGGCTCCGCCCCCGCCGGCGCCCGGACACGTGCGCCGGCCCCGCCACAATTACGCGAAATTCATTGCGGTTCCGGCCGCCGATTGCGTCGCATTTGAATCGAATGGCCGCGCCTAGTTGGCCGGAACCCTGGCGGCCGGCCCGGCGTTGTCCGGATACCCCGGCCGCCAGTCCCCCTCCCCGTGCTCGGCCGGACCTCTAAGGGCGTAGTCGGCGACCACCGGTTGCGCCCCTTTTCTGCCGTCTTCGGCGTTCTTCGGCATTCCTCCCCGCACCTCCGGCGCACCGGCGGTGGTCTTCGCCCTCTTTCCTTTTTCCTCCCAAAGTCTTCTGCTGCGGAACGAAGAAACACGGGTCGCGCCCGCTCGAGGGTCGCGCCGCGAGCGAAGAGGGGACCAGCATGCCGTCCGATATCGACCCGCAGTCCGGGTTCCGCCTGCCGCTGCCAAAACGCGAGGACCTGGACGAGGCCGGCCGGCGCGCGCTCGACCGCGCCTCGGCGCCGGGCGCGACGCTCGCGGGACTGCAGGGGCCGGCCGGCATCCATCTCTACAGCCGGGGCGGCGAGCACCTCAGCGCGCTGAACCGCTACCTGCGGTTCGAGGCCGGCCTGTCGCCGCACGTGCGCGAGGTCGCGATCCTCATCACGGCGCGCGAGATGGACAGCCAGTTCGAATGGTGCGCGCACGAGAACGAGGCGCTGAAGGTGGGCGTCGCGCCCGCCGTCGTCGACGCCATCAAGCACCGCAAGAGCACCGCCGGCCTCGACGAGGCGGACGCGGTCATTGTCGAACTCGGACGTGAGATGTTCGGCGACCGCAAGGTCACGCCCGAGACCTTCGCCAAGGCCAAGGCGATGTTCGGTCCGCACAAGCTCGTCGACCTGGTGCTGCTGATGGGCAACTACGCCGGCACCGCGGCTCTGCTGTGCGCCTTCGACATGCAGTTGCACAAAGGGCAGCAGCCGCTGCTGCCGATCCCGTGAAGCGGCGAGGACGATCCGCAAGTCATCGCGACAGTTCGCTCGTCTGCGGCGGTCGTCTCGTACAGCACCAATTCGCCGTTTCCGCGACTATTCCTGCGGGCCTTTATCAGTCAATTCCGGAGGCAAACCGAGCGCGCCTCCCACGAGGCCAGGCAAACCAGGTCCGCGACCGAATGCCTCGCAGGCCAATTCTTTGGGAGCACCGCCAAACGTTGACTTAATCCCATCCATGGTCGGCAACAAGGGCAGGCTCTTAAAGGGACTCGCACCGGTGACCAGAAGCTTGCTGAAATCATCTCCGAAGGACGACGCGAACTCGTAAGCGTCACCTGCCTTGGATGCTCGCGGGCGGCTAAAGGCGTTGGCCCCGCGTGCCCAGATGATGGCCGCCTTCTGGCTGCCGGTCCGGTCAAGGGCCTCTGCCTCCAGGGCAAGTCCTCCCAAGCCGATGGGAAAGCGAAGCGACGGGATAGGCGCCGTGACGATACCGGTTGCCTTGACGACGGTCATCCCAACCGAGGTAACCGACGACGCTGCGGCCGCGATCTCATCGGTCGGAACAATACGCGTGATCAACGCACGCACGGTCAAATCTGCTGGCTGGGCCGCAGACGCGATCTGAAAGCGGCGGCTGAGGCCTGTGCACAGCGAGCGGTCGACCACGTTGGCGATCAGTCTCAGTTCCGCGTCTGAAAATCTGGCCTCGGACGCCGTCGTGGAGACCATGGTCGGGTTGATCTGGACCGTCCTCGCCGCCAGGATTTCGTCCTTGTTCACCCTTACCTGCGCTCTCGTCAACAGCCCGTCACTGGGCTCGAGATGTTCGTAAGACGATAGCGATCCCGCCTTCTCAGGAAAGATGGAGGTGCAACCGGCGACGAGCGGTTGCAGGCAGACGCCCAGCAAGAAGGCGACGCACGACGACGCTGTTGGCGCCGCCTGACCACCCTTGCGACATCCCATGGAATCGCCCCTGTCCCCAACAACCTACATCCACCGTGCGCCTCGCTGGGGGCAACAAAGCTTCCCAAATGGCAACCTCTGGAGACACCGTAGCGACTTGGCGGAGATTACCGGATTTGCTGCTGGTTCGACCCGGTCGCGAATGAACTCAATCCCTACTCCAACGATGCAGCCGTGGCTCGCTCACTCCAAATTTGTCGCGACCGGTCTAACGTCGTCCTCCGAAACTCTCTCGTCCCGGCGTTGCCGCAACCGGCGTGGCTGTTGGCTCCGGAGGCTGTGCGAGAATGTCCCTCCAAGCGAGGCTCCAGCGGGTCAAACCGGTCGCATCGTCCCCGAAACTGTAGTCCAGGAACGCAAGTGCAAGGTCTGCCGTGGCCTCCTTGACCTTTGGATTCAGTCCCGAGCCGCCGGTGAACGCGCGGTCAGTGAACATGCTGTGAGAACCACCCCGGAACACGGCGAGCAGCTTTCGGGATTTGGGAACTGCGCCAAAGATTGCGGCTCGATCCGTCGCCGGCGAATAGAAGCCGGGGATTTCTATGACGTCTCCCGTCGCCGTCACATGGAGGGTCGGGACGGTGACCTTCGCGAGCACACCAGCCAAGTCCGCTTCGCCGTAAAACGGTGGTGCCGAAATCACAATTGCGGCGCTGTAGCGAGGATCGCGGAAATCGCGCCAGCGGCCATCTCGAACAACGCGCGCCCCTACCGCCAGCAGCGTGGTGTTGGCGCCGTAGGAATGCCCTGCCGCAACAATCCGCCGACGGTCAACAAGCGCCGCGTATGGTCCACTTGTTTTCGACAGAATGCGGTCGAGAGCAAAGCGCAGGTCGCCCACCCGCGCGGCCGCTTCGCTATCGTGCGTAGCGGCTTGGAGCCGATCCACGACTCCAAAAGGATTGCCGCGCCAAAGCGCGGAATCGCTGCCGACGTGCTGGACATGCAGGCTCGCGACGCCGTGTGTGGCCCATCGCGTCGCGAGATACGTGTAGCCCCTTCGCGAACCTCCCATGCCGTGTGAGAAGACGATCAGCGGTACCCGGCCGGCAGACACATTGACAGGCCAATAGAGGCGCGCAGGAACTGGGCGCCCGCGAAAATCATCGACCCAATCGAAATCGACGACGCGAAAGTGCGGCTCTTCCTGTCGCGTCAAGCTGACTTGCGCGTCCGCCACGTTTGCCGGAAGCGCTGCTGCCACGATGGCGCATGTCAGCAGTATGACGTTGAGCCACCGCTTCATCGCTTTCGCTCCTTGGACAACCTGCTGGCATGAAGTGATCGCATGAATGGCGCAAATTCCAGCTTGGCGCGTGGAGCCAACGCGCTGGCCTGAGTGAAACACAAGGGTACTCCCTCGTTGCGTCTACTGGCGTGGGATTGCGTCATTCTGAGGACTCTGCCGTCGCGATTTGGGTTGGAATTCGGCATGGCGCGCTCTTCGGTAAGATGAAGGTATCGTTTCAGGCTGCGAGGTCCAATCGGCTGATCGATGGGTTTGCTGACGAGCTGCCAGCCATCAACTTTTCGCATGTTGATCTGGCCGGAGGCGAGCAGCGCCCTAGCACAACATGCGGCAGTATCAGCCGATGGCAGTCGCTGCGCTCCATCCGGGTTACGCCGACTGCGCTGTCCTTCGCCAAACTGCGATCAGAGAAAAACCAGGTCCCGCATCTCGGCAGCAAATTCCGTGCAGGTTCGTTGCAGTCGCTCGCAAATTTCGCGCAAAAAATTTAAGCCGCATCACTCAAAATTAAAGCCCCATCATTCAGTGTGCGGAGCCACGCAACGCTCTCTCGCCCGTCCGCCTGAGGATTCCAACAACAGGCACTGCCACCACTTACAAACCATTTCGCTTTCAGCCGATGTCTTCCTCGACGGCGGTGAAGGCTATGACGAACTTCCGTCGTGCTACCGACCCTTCGTCGACATGCGCGAAACCGACTGGCGCGGCCATCGACTTTTCGGCATCGAGCGGAGTTCGGAAACAACTGGGAAGACCGGCGCGGACAGGATTGCGTCATCAGCATCGCCGCCGATGCGCTGCTCCAAACACAATCGGAGCACGAGTACGGGCTCTCCATCTGGTGCCCGTGGGGCCGCATCGCGAAAGGCCTGTTTGATAAAGGCCAACTCATCCGCCATTGCGCCGTCTAAGCCGCCAAATAGCGCCTTGATCGACTAGAAGCGCCGCCCGAGTCTCCCAATGCGCGCCTGCCGGAGGCTTGGGGCCGGCGGAGCGACGCAAGCTGGTCACTCGGCAGGGGCCGGAAATGGCCTATCACGTCAATCCAGGGATTGATCGGAACGGCTGCGGTCGGGGGTAACTGGTCCGCCCTGCGATATCGGGAGGACAACCCCGGGAGGCGTAGCGCGAAATCGTCGGCCGGCGTTCAGATTTGCCGATTGGAGCGAGTGGCGGGCTGCTGCATCATAGGGGCACCGCGAACGAATGGTGCCCATCTTCATCGATCGGGCCGGGCCACTTCGGTCATCCGCGGGCCGGCCACACGGAATTGTTGATTGACCGTGGGCCTCAAAACGGACCATTTGTCCGTTTCCAGTGTCTGTCTTGACGCGATTTCCTCCCTGATAACGGGAACTTGGCAATGATAAATCGGTTCACGATGCCATCGTCCGCCGATGCGATCCGTCGATCGGCGCCACCCGCATTCGTGACGCTCGTGGCCACCGCCGCCCTGATCGCCGCAGCGCCCGCCGACGCCGCTCCCCGTCAGGTTCAGGTGCGTCCCGAGCGTACGACTGAAGCCGCGGCTCCGCGCGCCGCGGGCGAGCCGATCATGGCGATCGTATCGATCAAGAGCCAGAAGGTGACGATCTACGACGCCGACGGCTGGACGCTGCGCGCGCCGGTGTCGACCGGCACGACGGGACGCGAGACGCCAGCCGGCGTCTTCAGCATCGTGGAGAAACGCAAGGACCACCGTTCGAGCCTCTATGACGATGCCTGGATGCCGCACATGCAGCGCATCACCTGGAATGGCATCGCGCTGCACGGTGGGCCGCTGCCCGGATATGCGGCCTCGCACGGTTGCATACGCATGCCCTTTGGCTTTGCGGAGAAGCTGTTCGACAAGACGCAGATCGGCATGCGCGTGATCATCTCGCCGGGTGACGCGGAGCCGGTCGAATTTTCCCATCCGGCGCTGTTCGTCCCGAAATCGGCGGCCATCGCGGCGGCTCCGGCGCGCGCCGAAACGCTTGCACGCGAAGCGGACGAGGCCGCCAAGCTGGCTCCGCAGGCGAAGAACGCTGCCGCCCTTGCGGCGAAGGAGGCGGCCCCGCTGACGGCGGCGCTGCGCAAGCTTGAATTGGCCGAGACTTCGCGCCGATGCCGCGCTCGCGGCTGCCGAGAAGGCGCTCGCCGCTGCCAAGACCGATCAGGCCAGGGCACGAGCCGAGGACCAGAAGCAGAAGGCCACTACGAGCGCCGAGGAATTGCAGGCGCAACTCGACGCCGCCAAGGCCAACGCGAAGTCCAAGCTCGATGCGGCCGCGGCGGCCAAGGTCGCCGCTCAGACGGCCGAGACCAGGAAGGCCGACGCCGCCAAGGCGGCAAGCGAGGCGAAGCTCGCGCTCGAGCCGGTCTCGGTCTTCATCAGCCGCGCGACGCAGAAGCTTTACGTCCGGCGCAACACGCATAAGCCGGCGCCCGACGGGGGAGGCGAGGTATTCGATACGACCATCGAGGTTCCGGTCACGATCCGCAATCCCGACAAGCCGATCGGCACGCATATTGTCACAGCGATGGCGCAGGCCGGCAAAGGCCTGCGCTGGACTGCTGTCACGATCGATAGCGCAGACGATGCCAAGAACGCATTTGACCGCATCGCCATCCCGCAAGATGTGCTTGACCGCATCGGGCAAACCGCATTGCCGCGATCTTCGTTCATCATTTCGGATGAGCCGCCACACAGCGAAACCAACTATCGCACCGAGTTCGTCGTTGCGCTGAAGGACCAGCCGCAGGGCGGCCTCATCACGCGTAAGGCGACGGCGCGCCGCGAGGCTGAAGGCTTCTTCGCCGGCTGGGGTTTCCCATCCAGCAATCCGCCCCGGCGCCAGTCCGATCCGCGGCAGCAGAACTATTATCGCGCGTGGTGAAGACTTGTTCCGTCGCGACAGCACACGCGCTAGCCCGCGGTCCGCAGGGCGGTTAGCCGAAGGCGTAACCGCCGTCTTAGCAACCTCGGCGGATTACGCTTCGCTCATCCGCCCTATGCGCGTTGCGGTTCCCGGCTCCTGAACTCGACGTCGATGCTTCGACTAACGTCACGATCGCTGGCGATGGTCGTTGCCGAAAGGCCGCGGTGGGACCTCCGCTTGCGCAGGGGTCTCCACCGCCTTGGCTATCGCTAGGTCGGCATGCGCGAGCCGGTTTCCAAGAGCGACTTGAGATCGCTGAGGACCCACGGCCAGCCGCCACCGCCACCGGCCGGATCGCCACCGCCCGGCACCATGCCGGCGACCGACGGGGCGCCCGTGACATCGTGCGTGATGGTGACCGTACATACGCCTTTGCCCTCCACGATTTCGTAGGTGAGGCGTGACGGCGGCTCCGCGATCATTTCCGGCGTGAACTGCGGATGCCATGTCTGCACCAGCTTGCGCGGCGGATCGCTCTCGATCACCTCGCCGAGGATGACTTTGTCGGGCAGGCCGAACGATTTCATCTCGGGACTGGCCTCGTGATGATAGCGTCCGCCGCCCTTCAGCTCGTAGTTGGCGCGGCCGCCGTAGGCGTAGCGCTCGGTCCATTCGGGCTTGGTGATCGCATCCCAGATCGCCTGGGCGCTCGCCTTGATGACGATTCGGTAGACCAGAGTGGTCGCTGCTTTGTCGGTCATTGTCACTCGTCCTTGTTCTCTAGCTCGGCCTTGAGCGCCAGCAGCGCCGAGACCTCATGTTCCCTGTACTTGTCGATCCACCGGTCGTGGATCATCCGGATCGGAACCGGATTCAGAAAATGCAGCTTCTCCCGCCCTGACCGGCGGGTGACGACGAGGCCGGCATCTTCCAGAACCTTGAGATGCTTCATGACGCCGAAGCGCGTCATCGCCAGCTCGGACTCCAAATCCTTCAGCGTCCGGCCGTCGCGCTGAAAGAGCAGGTCCAGGAGGAAACGACGTGTCGGGTCAGCAAGCGCCTTGAAGATTTGATCCATCGCCCATCACCCGCGCATGATAGGTGACCATATGGTCACATGTCAAGGCGAGCGTTGATGATCAGTCCACGAGCAGGCCGAAACCTGTGGGAGGTGTGTTCGATCGGTCCCGCGCATCAAGCAGTGTCGGCGGGTCCGCTTCGGGTCGACCGTTGCACGCGCCAGGGATTCACATCCGGGGAATATTCCGGATTCGCTGCGCTCCATCCGGCCTACGTTTGCTTTTCTCTATTGATTGATTTCGGGCTCGACGAGGCTGGCGAGATTTCGCAACGAATCCTGCCAGCCGAGATAGCAGGCTTCCACCGGGATGACGTCGGGAATGCCTTCCTGCACGATGTTCACGTCGGTGCCGCAGGATACTTGCCTGAGCACGACCGTCACCTGGATTTCGCCCGGCAGATTGGGATCGTCGAATTTGTCCGTGTAGCGCAAGCGCTCGCCGGGCACGAGTTCCAGATATTTTCCGCCGAAGGAATGGCTCGCGCCCGTGGTGAAATTGCGGAACGACATCCTGAAGGTGCCGCCGACTTTCGCGTCG
This sequence comes from uncultured Alphaproteobacteria bacterium, assembly GCA_963807865.1. Taxonomy (GTDB): domain Bacteria; phylum Pseudomonadota; class Alphaproteobacteria; order Rhizobiales; family Xanthobacteraceae; genus VAZQ01. Next base: position 60,814 of record CAWEDK010000001.1, read on the forward strand.
AGGTGATGCACGGTGCAGGCAAAGCCGTTGGGCGGCAGCCACTTCGCCATGGCGTCCGCCTCGATGAAGGCGCGATAGACCTTGTCGGGCTTCGTCGCCAGGACACGGTGCAGTCGAACGGTGCTGGGCATGCGGATTCTCCTGAACGAGCGCTCCGACAACGCAACGGACCGCACTTGTGTTTCACTGCGATCCTTTAACGCGGGCGCGTCCGGTCCAGCAAGTAGCCGGGCTACTTGCTGGACCAGACCGTATAAGACCGGGCGGAAGTCCCCGGTTTCATCCGGCCGCGGTTGTCGGATCGATGATCTTCTTGACTTCCGTGACCTTCGTCGCCGGAAAACCGCTGATCTCAGCGTGTTTGCGGATGACGCGTTCGTCCTTGGCGAGATAGACGCAAAACGTCTTGTCGTCAGCGACGTAGCTCTCGACCCATTGAATGTCGGGGGAGAGTTGATCCAACACCTCGTTCGACTTCGCCGCCGCTGCGCGAAGCTGTTCGCGCTCGAAGGTCCCCACATTGGGGATATCTCTCTCAATGATGAACCTGCGCAACGTCATGGTTGTCTCCAGACTGGCCTCAATAGGGGGTTCTCTCTAGCGCGAAACGCGACGCTGTTGTGATTGCGATGAATTTTAGACCGCACGGTGTTACCGCGCGGATGCGTTTTCCTGCACGCCGTTCAAATCATCGCATAAATTCTCTTGCGCCATCACCGGAGCCGGATGATGCGCCATAGGCTCCGTCCACGGCGCGCGCGGCCGCGGACAAGATTGCCGATGTGCGTGGAGTTGAAACGACGCGATCAGAGCGCCTTGTAGGTCCGCTCGTCGTAGAGCGCGCCGGTCATCGGCGTCAGCGTGTCGCGGAATTTCTTGTTGTGCGCCGAGACGAGGTGGTCGTCGTAGGCCTTCTGGTTCTTCCAGACCTCCACCACTGTGAAATGGTTCGGCCGGTTCGACTGCTGGAACACCTCGAAGCGCACCACGCCCGGTTCCTTGCGGCTGTCGGCGGCCAGCGTCTTGAGCGCGGCCTCGCACTCGTCCTTGCGCGGCGGCGGCACGTCGACATGGGTCACCACGAAGATCGCGCCGGCCGCCACCTTGCCGGCGGGACCGGAGGCGATCTCGAAGCCGGTATGCAGCCGGTCGTCGACCAGGCTGATGAGCTGCGGCTTCATCTTCTCGCGGAAGTCTTTGGTGTGCGCGGCGCCGGCATGCGCGTCGTAGGACTTCTTGTCCTTCCAGATCGACACCAGCACGAACTGGTTCGGCGGTGCGATGCGTTGCAAGACTTCGAGACGCTCGTTGCCGCCGTCCTTGCGGCTGGCGGCGGCGAGCTGCTGCAGCGCTTTCGCCACCGCGGCGCGGTGAGCAGGGGCGCCGTCGATATAGCTGACGGCGTAGACGGGGCCGTCCTGGGCTTGGGCAGTATTCATTGGGATCACCGGCAGCACGGCTAGAGCAAGCAAGACAGCCGACCAAATCCGCATCGCGTCCTCCCTCGATTATTGTTGGACGCAATCGTAGGGCCGTGATGCCCGCAAGGTCAACGCGTCACGCGCATGCCGTCGTCAATTCGTCCCGAAATGCGCGATGAGCCCGGTGAGATCGCGCGCGACAAGGTCCGGCTTGAACTCGGGATATTCGTCCGGCATGCCGGCGCGGTTGATCCAGGCGGCCGGGAAGCCGTAGGCCTGCGCGCCCGCCACGTCCCACCGGTTCGACGACACGAACACGATGTCGCGCGGCGCGAGCTTGAAGCGCTCGGTGACCAGCGCATAGACCTCGGGACGCGGCTTGTAGATGCGGATGGTGTCGACCGACAGCACGGCATCGAGGTGCTCGCCGATGCGGGCGGCATCGACGGCGGCCTTGAGCATCGGCGGCGAGCCGTTCGACAGGATCGCAGTGGTATGGCCGCCGCCCTTGAGCGCCTGCAGCACCGTGCGGGCGTCGGCGAAGGCGTCGAGCGTCATGTAGGCGTCGAGCAGGGCAGCGCGCAGCGCCCGGTCGATCGACGGCACGCGCGCAAAGCTGTAATCGAGCGCGCGCTGGGTCAGCGTCCAGAAGTCTACGTAGCGGCCGGCGAGCGTGTGCGTCCAGGTGTATTCGAGCTGCTTGGTGCGCCAGATTTCGGAGAACCGGTCGGCCTCCGGCCCTGCTGCCGCGCGATGGCGTCCGATCGCGGCATGCACGTCGAACAAGGTGCCGTAGGCGTCGAAGATGAAAGCGCGCGGCATGGCAGCCTCCCTGACGTGAGCTATTTGAGGGATTTGAGCCCCGGCTGGGTCAGCAGCGTATCGATCGAGCGGCCGCGGATGTCGTAGACTCGCGCATAGGGCACGCCGTCGCGCTCGACCTCGACCAGCACCGGCGCATCGAGCTTCGCGCAATAGAACACCCCGAGCATCATGGCGAAGTCGGCGCCGCGCGGATCCCAGGTGGTCTCGAAATCGGGGCCGAGCTCGACCTGCGGCGAGCGGTGCGGGCCGCAGACCGCGACCTTCCAGCGGCGTCCCGGCGGGCTTGGCTTCGTGCCGCTCGCAGCTTGGCGAGGAGGGCCTGCGAGGCCTGCTTGAACGCGAGTCCCCAGTAGTCGAGCATGTAGCGGTCGCTGCGCGCCGGCGATGCCGCCGGCGAGCCGGTTGAAGTGCGTGTACTCGATAGGGATGCAGCCGCACCATCGTCGACGACCGGCAGCGCGATGCCGAGCGCGAGCAGTGCGAGCGGCGATCGGCCTGCGAGCGGCCGGCTGCGGCGCGAGGCCTCGAGCAGATAGGCGCCGGCGAGGCCGCCGAGCACGGCGAGCGGCGGCAGCACGAACACGAAATGGCGGATGCCGTTGTACATCGCCGGCCGCAGCGCGATCGTCACCGCGACCGGCAGCAGCGCGGCGAGCGCGACCAGGAGATAGACCGCGCGGCGCGTCGGCGTCACGTCGCGGCGGAACGCGGCGACGATGGCGCCGGCCGCGCCGGCCGAATGCCAGCAGCCAGAACGACCTCCGGCAGCTTCAGCGCGAACAGCGTCGGCAGGTAGCTGCGCGGCATGTCGGGCACGGAGATCAGCCGGCCGTCGAACAGCTCCTGCCAGGGCTCCTCGAAGAAATGCGAGAAGTATTCGATCGCGCGGAACGGATTGAGCGGATCGATCACCGCCCAAGGCCAGACCAGCGCCATCACCGCATAGGCCAGCAGCGCGGCGGGCATGAGCGCGAGCACGAACCGCCCGGCGCGTGCGGCGGCCGGCCGGGCGCCGTTCTGCGCGCGCTTCGGCGGCGAACGATCAGCGCCAACGCCGCCAGCGCGGCGATCGCGCCGAACGCGCCCATGATGCGCGAGCCGAACGACAGGCCGAGGCCGATGCCGGCGAGCGCGATGGTGCCGGTCGACGGGCGCGGATATTGCTCGAACGCGCGCACCAGCCCGAGCAGCAGGATCGCCATCGCCACCGCGAACGGCGCGTCCTTCGGGTTCATGAACATGTGCCCGTAATACGAGCGGGCAGGCCGCGAGCAGGACCAGCGCCAGCAGTCCCGCGAGCGGGCCGCCGATGCGCCGGCCGATCCGCCAGGTCAGCGAACAGACCCGAGGATGCCGACCGCCGCGCCCAGCAGCCGGCGCGTCTCGAATACGGTGAACGGCAGGAGCCTTGGCGAGCGCCGCGGCGAGCAGGTCGAAGCCGCCGCCGTAATGATAGAGGTTCACGAACGACAGCGCGCGCCGGTCCGCGAATCCGGATGTGTAGAACGACAACAGCAGGTCGCCGTATTCGGCGTGCGCGTAATCGTCCCAGCTCAGGCCGTAGTCGCGGAAGGTCAGCGAGCGCGACCAGCGCCACGACGCCGAGCACTGCGAGCGCGATCAGGTCGCAGGCGCGGGCCGCCGTCTGCTGCTGGTCCGAGGGCATGGCGGATTATAGCGCGATGCATGGCCAAAACAAAAGCGGGGCACGTTGCCCCGCTTGCCGTGCAAATCGGCGGTCAGCTGGGCCGGTCACTTGACGCCGATGGCTTTGCGCCGGTTACTTGGCCGCCGCGTCGTACATCTTGGCGACGTAGTCCCAGTTGACCAGATGGTCGAGGAACGCCTTGAGTAGTCGGGCCGCCGGTTGCGATAGTCGATGTAGTAGGAGTGCTCCCAGACGTCGCAGCCGAGGATCGGCTTGCCGCCGTGCACCAGCGGGTTCTCGCCGTTCGCGGTCTTGGTGATGACGATCTTGCCGTCCTTGACGGCGAGCCAGCACCAGCCCGAGCCGAACTGGCTGATGCCGGCCGCGGATGAAGTCTTCCTTCATCTTGGCGACCGAGCCGAGGTCGGCGATGATCTTCTTCTCCAGATTGCCGGGAAGCTTGTCGCCGCCGCCGTTCGGCTTCATCCACTGCCAGAAATGCAGGTGGTTGTAGTGCTGGGCGGCGTTATTGAAGAGGCCGGCATTCTTGCCGAACGAGCCCTTGACGATCTCCTCGAGCGACTTGTCCTCCCATTCGGTGCCTTTGAGAAGGTTGTTGCCGTTGTTGACGTAGGCGAGATGATGCTTGTCGTGATGATATTCGAGCGTCTCGCGCGACATGTAGGGGGCGAGCGCTTCGTAGGCATAAGGCAGCTCTGGCAGCTTGAATGTCATCGATTTAGTCCTCCTCGATAGCCCCAGTAAGTGCAAACCCGCGGCCGTGTCCAGTGGTTCCGCCAGGCGACGGCATTGTGGTCCTCCGGCGCAGGGGGCATTGCCGGCAAGTATCCGGCCGCGGCGCCGTGATGCTTGCTCCCGGCGAACGCCGTGCGGCGTGGCGAGACGGCCGTCTTTCGCTGTCCTGAATTGATGCACCGCGAAACGCTCTCGCGGTTCAAACCTCTTGCACAAGCCTTTGGCACACTCGTGACAACCGTTGCTGTCTCACTTGAAGCTTATCGCAGGATCGTCCGGATGGCGGCGGGCCTCGGGGTGGGCGACCGCAGGTGTCCCGGGGACGAAGCCCGGCTGACGCTGCCGGAACTTCTGCACCGGCTCGGGCCATTGTTAAGCAAAAGCCCCGCTGGACTGGAATTTCGGCAGTAAATTCTTGCGATCGGCACTCAAGAGGTTCACAATTCTTTAACGCGGCAGTCACGTGGCCATGGCTGTTGGGTTCGGGGGCATAGGCCAACATCGGCGTGGGCGTAATGTCTGTCATCGTGTTGGTTGTAGGCATCGTGGTGACCGGCCTGGGCCTCGCCGCCCTGGGATTTGCTATTCCCGTCATTGATTTAAACCTTGGAGCCACGCTCGTCTCGGCGGGCACGACGGCGGTTTGCGGCGGTCTCATTCTGATTGCGCTGGCGGCGGCCGTGTCCGAGCTTCGCCGGGTCGGCGACCTGCTGAGGTCGCGCCCCATGCCCGTCCGCCGCGCGGCCGAGGGCCAGCCGGCTGCGACGGTCGCGGCACCGGTCGCTGCCGCCGCGCCGCAACCGCCAACCGTGTCGATGCCGGCCCCGCCGGCCATGCCAGCGCCGGCACCGATCGCCACCAGTTTGGGCCCGATCCTGGCGGCGGCTTCCCAGCCGCAGCCTTCGCCACGATCTCGCCAACTCCCGCGCCCATGCCGGCAAGCCAGCGTTCCGCGCCGCCACCGCCGGCGCGCCAGCGGCCCGAAATGCCGGTCGCGCCGGACCTTCGTCGCGCCGAGACCCCGCCAACATCGGCCGCCGACGCGTCGGCTGCCGCCCTGGAGCGGCTGCGATCCAGCATTGCGCGGACCGATCGCCCGCGTCCGGAGCCCGCGATGGTGCCGGAAGGGGAGGAGGTGCCCCTGTCGCCGAACGGCGGTCATGCGCAGGCGCGGCGGTCGCCGCCCGAGCCGGGCCTCGAGCCGAGACTGTCGCCGGACGACCGGCTGGGAGCAGCAACGGCTGAAGTCACCAAGGCCTCGCGGCTCGATTTCCTGTTCCGGTCGCGTCAGACGGCACGCGCCGAGCACGCCGATCCGAACCGGCCGGCCGGCCAGCCTGCGCGCGGCGGGCCAGAGGCTGGCGTCCAGCCGCGATACGCCGATGCCGGAAAGTCGTCCCCACCGATTGCCGCGCCAGTTCCGCCGTCGACGTCGCAGTCCGTGCCGCCTGCGCCGGCGGCTGAACCGCGCGCGCGCGATCTCGGGGCGTCGGCGGCCGAGCCGGCGAGCGCGGTCTTGAAGTCAGGCGTGGTCGACGGGATGGCCTATACGCTCTACACCGACGGCTCGATCGAGGCGAAGCTGCCCGACGGCACGGTGCGGTTCGGATCGATCGCCGAACTGCGGGCGCATATCGAGAGAATCCTTGAACCGTCATGTGGCGGCGTTCCTCGCCGCCGCGGCCGGGTTCCGTAGCGCCCGCTAAGTCTTGAGCGCCGCTAAGTCTTGGCGGCGCCGGGCTCGAAGGTCAGCGCGCAGCCATTCATGCAATATCGCAACCCGGTTGGTTTCGGACCGTCTGGAAAGACGTGGCCAAGATGCGCGTCGCAGGCGGCGCAACGGACTTCGGTGCGACGCATGAAGAACGCACGGTCATCGTGTTCGCTGACTGCGTCCTTTCCGGCCGGTGCGTAGAAACTGGGCCAGCCGGTACCGGACTCGAACTTTGCGTCTGAGGCAAACAATTCGGCGCGGCAGCAGACGCACTTGAACGTGCCCTGGCGCTTCTCGCTGTTGAGCGGGTTGGAAAACGCCCGCTCGGTGCCATGTTGCCGGGTGACGTGGTACTGCTCCGGCGTGAGTTGTTTCTTCCATTCGGCGTCGGTCTTGACGACCTTGACGGGAGAGCTTGCAGTCATCGGGCGAACCTCTGGAACAGGGCGAACGCGCCGCGCGACATCTAGTCATCTCGCGCCCTGGCGCAACTCACATTTGCTCACCCGGACGTGAGCGCCCGGCAGGCCTTACGGCACCCCGGCGGCTCGGAAACACTTGCCGTAATCGGTTTTGACTTTGCGTAGACCAGCATCACATAACAATTAGCTATGTCTACTTTCAATAATGAAACTTAACTTGCTTTCGGATAAGACTATGAATAAGAAATACCTGCTACGATCAGTCGCGAAACCAATTGATCCGTTTTTCGCGGGCCGTTTTTTCGGACTGGCTGTATTCGATCCGGCGGCCGGCGTGCCGCTCGAAGGTCAATCAGTGGCGGGACCGATAATCCATGAATGACTCAGGCGGAAGCTTCATCAAGCTGACGGCGGAAATCGTCTCGGCTTACGTCAGCAACAATTCGGTTTCCTCGGTGGACTTGCCCGCGCTGATCGGTCAGGTGCATTCGGCGTTGAGCCGCGTCTCGAGCGGTCAGGGCGACACCTCGTTCGAACCGCCGAAGCCCGCGATATCGGTGAAGAAGTCGATCACGCCGGACCACATCGTCTGCCTCGAGGACGGCAAGAAATTCAAGTCGCTGAAGCGGCACCTGCGCACGCAGTACGGCATGACGCCCGAGCAGTATCGCGAGAAATGGGCGCTGCCGCCGGACTATCCGATGGTGGCGCCGAACTACGCGGCCGCGCGGTCGCATCTCGCCAAGCAGATGGGCTTGGGCCAGCAGCGCCGCCGGCGCAAATAGCGCGAAGCCGCTCACTAAACATCACCGCAGATCGCAATCCGCGCCGGCCCGTCCGGCGCGGATTTTTTCGCTCACGCATGCTGTGCGCTGCGCTTGGACAAGGCGGTTGGCAATAAGGATGAAATTCCTATAGGAATGCGCGCCTATGCAGCGGGCGCGAGGGCGGGCATGAGCGGGCGAGCACAGCGGGGCATCGGCAAATCGGCGGCGGCGCTTCTTGCCGCGCTCGCGCGGCAGGATCCGGAAGCCGGCCCAGGCGGGATGCGAAGCGGCTTCGCCGCGTCCGCCGCTCAGACGCTGATGGCGGCCGATCTCGCCCGTCAGCACGCCGATGGCGGTCTCGAAATCACCGCGGCCGGGCGCGCGCATCTGGCGCGTGGCGCGCTCGTGCGCCGCGGCGGCGAGATCGACCCGTTCCGGGGCCAGCATCTGCGGCTAGCGTTAGCCGACGCCGAAACGCCGGCGGGCCGCGCGCGCATCACCGTCGATCTGGCCGAAAGCCCGCTCGCCTGGCTCGCCCGCCGCAAGGGACGCGACGGCCGCGCGCTGATCGAACCGGCGCAGTTCCAGGCCGGCGAACGCCTGCGCGGCGACTTCACCCGTGCGCAATTGATGCCGCACGTCACCGCCAACTGGACGGCGGCGGTGGCGCGGGACGGCCAGCGCGGTGGCCTGGCAACCAGCCTGACCGAGGCTGTGGTGGCCGCCCGTCAACAGGTCCGGCAGGCGCTCGACCAGGTCGGGCCTGAATTCACCGGCCTGCTGGTCGATGTCTGCTGCTTTCTCAAGCGGCTCGAAGACGTCGAGCAGGAGCGCGGCTGGCCGCGAAGCTCCGCCAAGGTCGTACTGCAGCTCGGCCTCGACCGGCTGGCGCGGCACTACGGCTATGGCGCGGAAGCGCGCGGCGCGTCGCGGTCGCAGGTGCGGACCTGGCTTGCCGAGGACGCCCGCTTTGCGGTGGGTGATTGAATTCTGCGAATGTTCCCGTCCGGCGACGCGCCGCTGAGATCAGGAGACGGTCGCGAGCGCGCCGCGTGCGTCCGACTTGATGCGCTCGACCATGGACCGGAAGCCGTTCGAGCGCTGCGGCGTGAGATGCTCGCGCAGGCCGAGTTTCTCGAACAGCGCGATGGCGTCGCCGGCGAGAATGTCGGGCGCGGTCTTGCCGGAGTAGTACGCGAACAGGATGGCGATGAGGCCGCGGACGATATGGGCGTCGCTGTCGCCCATGAAGCGCAGCACCGGGCCACCGCCGCCGTTCGGTTCGACCGTGGTGGCCAACCAAACCTGGCTGGCGCAGCCCTGCACCTTGTTGGTGTCACAACGATCCCGGTCGGGGAGGGGGGCGAGTTCCCGGCCGAGTTCGATCACATAACGATAGCGGTCGTCCCACTCGTCGAGCAGGGCGAAGTTGTCGATGATATCGTCGATCTTTGCGGTCACGCGCGCTTCTCGCCCTGGGTAGACCCCGACATACCCGATATAGGGTGCGGGATACAGCAGGGCGAGATCAGGACGCGCGTTTGAGCGACGCTCCGCGTCCTGCGGTCAGCGCCGGTCCGAGCGGCCCGCGGCCGCTTCCTTGTGCGCTCCGCGCCAGGCCGGCAGATGGTCGGGAGCCACGAGCGTGTTCTGTGACGGCCGTGACGGCGGCATCGGCACGGTCTTGCCGGCCGAGTCGGCGACGGTTCCGGTGTCGCTCGGCCCGACATGCTCGTTGAGGAGTTCGTAGAGCATCTTGGCGCCGGCCTGCGCCCGCTGTCCGAGCGCGGCCGCGACCTGCGAGCCGATCACGCAGGCGTCGCTCTGCCGGCCGCAGAACTGCTTGACGTCGGACATCGCCGCGGTCGCCGCCGAGATGGCGTCGCCGGCGCTCAGGTTGACCTTGGACGATGACTGCGACCCGCCACTCGGCAGGCACACCAGAATGACCGTCAGCCAGAATCCCAATCTCAGGAGAAATCGCATGAGCCTGCCCCGATCCCCGCGGCTTTTTTGCCGCTTGGGGCCAACCTAGCAGCAAGGCTTGAAACGGCGGTTCGCCGGACCCCCGGCCTTTTGTCCAGTTTCAAGGCAAATGCGACGCAAATTTTCGTAAAATTGGAGCATTCGGCATTTGATTAAAACTTGAATCATATGCAGCCCAGCCAGGAACTATCGCGGCTTCTGGCGCGGCAGGGAGCGTGCGGACACGCCATCGCGGTGGCCTGACATCGGCTCGCCGGCAACCTGTCGTTCACCATCCGGGCCAATTGCCGGCCATGGACACCTGCGATCGGCAGGGAAATCGAGCCGCCTGTGGCCCATCGGCAACGCGCCTTAGCGTTCGTTTAAGTGGCCTCTGACACGATCGCCGCAATCAAAGAAGGGGGCGCCAAAGCAAGGGCGCGCGCAGGGACGTGGGCCTGTTCACAACGATCCGCAACTACGTCGACAGCCTCGTGCATCCCTCGGCGCAACAGGATGCGCTCAGCGCGTCGCGCCATCGGGCGTTCATCGCGCCGCGCCTGCTCGGCAGTCTGGTCGCGCTCGCCGCGTTCCCGATCTACCTGGCGGTGCGCGGCGCGCCGAGCGTTCTCGAAGTCGTGGTGTTCGCCTGGCTGGTCGCGCCGATTCTGATTGCCTACTTTCTCTCGCGTACCGGCCAGTACGAGAGCGCGCACGTGCTCTCCTCGCTGGCGCTCACGGGGCTCGTCACCGCGGTCGCGATCGAAACCGGCGGCATCGGATCGTTCGCGGCGATCTGGCTGGTGGTGGTGCCGCTCGAGGCCGCGCTCTCCGCCTCGCGCCGGGTCGTGGCGCTGGCGTCGAGCTTCGCGATCGGCGCCGCCGCGCTGCTGCTGTTCATGGGCGAGTTCGATCTGCTGCCCCCGGCGACCGAACTGGACAACGAGCAGGCGGCGCTCGCCGCGCTCGGCATCATTTCGGCCGCGCTTTACGCCACCGGGCTGGCGCTCGGCGCCGAGTCGCTCGCGCGCACCAGCTTCTGGCTGCTCTATTCCGAAGAAGACCGCTACCGCCTGCTGGCGCGCAATATGACCGACGTCATCACCCGGCATGGCCGCAACGGCGCGGTGCTGTTCGTCTCGCCGGCGGCCGAGCCGGTGCTGGGCGTCGGGGTGCAGGACCTCCTGGGCTACGGACTGTTCGAGCGCGTCCACGTCGCCGACCGTCCGGCTTATCTCTCGGCACTGTCGCAGGCGGCCGCCAGCGGCGAGGCCCGCTCGGCCGAGTTCCGTGTACGGCGCGATGCCAAAGGGCCGGATGCGCACCCGGCCGGGCAATTCATCTGGATCGAAATGCGCTGCCACGCGTTTGAGCGCGCGGTGAAGGCGGTGACCGAAGCCGGCGCCCGCGAGGTCGTGGCCGTCATGCGCGACGTCACCGGCCGCAAGGCGCAGGAGCAGGTGCTCGAAGCAGCGCGGGCCGAAGCCGAACGCGCCAACGCCCAGAAAAGCGCGTTCCTGGCGACCATGAGTCACGAACTGCGCACCCCGCTCAACGCCATCATCGGCTTCTCGGAAATGCTGATGAAGGAGGAGGCGCTGCGGATCGGTCCCGAACGGCGGCAGGAATACGCGCACCTGATCAACGGCTCGGGCCATCACCTGCTGTCGGTGGTCAACGGCATTCTCGACATGTCGAAGATCGAGACCGGGAATTTCGAGATCTGGCCGGAGCGCTTCGCGCCGGAGCAGGAGATCGCGGAGTGCTGCGAGATCCTGGCGCTCAAGGCGCACGAGGCGGGCGTCGAACTCGTCGTCCAGCCCGCGCCGAAGCTGCCGGAGATCGTCGCCGACAAGCGCGCGCTCAACCAGATCATGCTCAATCTGCTGTCGAACGCCATCAAGTTCAGCCATCCGGGCGGCAAGGTGACGGTCAGCGCCAAGGCCGACGGCGGCGCGATCGCGCTCATCGTCGAGGACAGCGGCGTCGGGATCGGCGACGACGATCTCGCCCGCGTCGGCAACCCGTTCTTCCAGGCGCGCTCAAGCTACGATCGACGTCACGCCGGCACCGGACTCGGCCTTTCCATCGTCAAAGGACTGGCGACGCTGCATGGCGGGCACATCGACATCCGCAGCCGGCTGGGCGAGGGCACTCGCGTCACCGTCCACCTGCCGCTCGTTTGCGAGACCGCACGGCCGGCGGAGCGGCCGGCCGACGACACGACGGTGGTCGAACTTCCCGTGGCCCGCGCGGCCGACAATTCGCGCCAAGAACCGGTGAAAAAAAGTGCCTAGTCATTCCGCTCGCAACGCGCCGGCCGCAAGTGTGCTGGCAAAATTGGGATGGGGCCGACGCGATGCCGTCGCGGTCGCGATCGGTGTCGCCGCGACCATCGCGATCCTCATCAACGTGACGTTGATGCAGGCGGGGCCGCATCCGGCGCCCATGTTCAAGGGCAAGCAGACGGCCGTGAGGTCCGCCGCCGCGGCCGAAAGAGCGCCGCCGCCGAACACTGCATCGGTTCCGCGGCCGCGGCCGATCGAGGCGGCGCCGGCGGCGCCCGTAACGCCGGTGACGGCGACGCCACTCGCGCCCGTACGCAGCGCGGCTCAGCCCGTGCCCGCGCCGCCGCTCGCGCCCGTGCGCAGCGCGGCTCAGCCGGCGCCCGTGACGCCGCCTGCGCCTGTCACGCCACCCGCGGCGATCCGCACGCCCGGCGCCATCATTACCGATATCCAGCGCGAACTGGCGCGGCGTGGCTACTTTGAAGGTGCGGTCGACGGCTTCTACGGTCAGAAGACCGACCGCGCCATCCGCGAGTTCGAGCAGGCGGCCGGATTGAAGCCGTCGCACGAGCCGAGTGACGCTTTGCTGCAGGCGATGCAAAAGGCGCCCGCCCGGGTCGCGAAGGGGACGAGCGCCGCGCCGCCGGCCCGCCCGGCCCCGGTGCGCAACGATGTGGTGGCCGACCGGCCGGCGCCGTCGCGGCGCGTGATCGCGTTGCAGCGGGTGCTTGCCGAGTTCGGCTACGGCCAAATCAAGCCGACCGGCATCATCGATCCGGAGACGCAGGCGGCGATCGAGCGCTTCGAACGCGAGCGCAGATTGCCGGTGACCGGCCAGGCGAGCGACCGCGTGGTGCGCGAGATTGCCGCCGTCACCGGGCGCGCGGTGGATTGATCGCGCCGCGGCGCGGATCAGCCGGATTGCACATCGCCGGGCGACCTATAGTGTGACCCCGCACCGCTTGCGGCGGTGCTCAATGCTCGCTCGCAAGAGGGCGGACCAGCATGCGCCTGAAATCCGCGATCTGGGTCGCGGCCTATATCCGCCGCTGCAATGGTGAGGGTGCCTACGCGGTGGTGCGCCGGCGCGGCGCGGAGGAGGCGGGCGCGATCTTCGTCAAGCTGAACCGGCTCGACGGCACCGCGGAGCTCTACGGGCCCGCGCCGCAGAGTGCGTTCGACGACGCGCGGCCGGCCGACCGGCTGTTCACGGCCTGCGTCGCCGGACAGCCTGCGCCCGATGCCAAGATCGAAGAACGCCTGACCCGGGAAGTGCGCTTCGATTCCGACGTCTGGATCGTCGAGGTCGAGGATCGCACCGGCCACCACTTCCTCGATCTGCTCGCCGGTTGACGCGGGTGGCACACCCAACTGATCCTGCGCCAGCGATACCGGGAGATCAGGGTGAGCTCACGATTGCGAACCAATCGATTGAAACCAAGTGCGCGGCCATATCGGACACGCAATTGGCCGTCACCCGTTGCCGCGACATACCTTAATCGAGCCTTTGACATCGCTCAGAAGTATGCGCTCAACCGCAAAAACATCCGCTGGCTGAGCGTTCGTAGTGTGCTGTTTGCACGCGCCGCCAAGGCCGCGACGATCGAGCAGACCTATCCGGCATTAACGACCGCCATGAAGTGCCTTGGACCGCACAATGGCTTCGTCACGCCCGCAATGGTGACAAAGAATGACGGACAGAATGAACGTTGGCCGACCGCGCCGAGCGGTCAGCTCCTAGCCGGGCCGCTCGGCTATATCCAAATTCCGTCCTTTGCCGGCGCGCTGCCGTCCCAGACGACCCGCTTTGCGCAGCAAGTCCAAGATTTGATCAGGCAGCTCGACGGTAGCGCCCCGGCCGGATGGATCGTCGACCTCCGGGATAACAGGGGCGGCAACAGAAGGCCCATGCTTGCAGGGCTCGGACCGCTTCTGGGCGAAGAGACGCTTGGTGCTTTCGCCTTTCCGGATGGACAGAGGCGCACATGGTATTATCGCAACGGGACCGCAGGCATTGATGGTGATCCCGTCCTGCCACCGCCGGGCACCAGGCCGGATCCTTACACCGCTCGGGCAACGGAACCCTATCGGTTGGCGTGGTCCAATGCGCGCGTCGTCATCCTGACAGGCAAGCGTACAAGAAGCGCTGGCGAAGGGATCGTCGTGGCGTTCCGTGGACGGTCACGCTGGCGCACCTTCGGTGCGCCGACCGCTGGCCTGAATTCAGCCGTGGGCATAGCCGAGCTGAGCGATGGGGCATTGATGCTTCCGGCGATAGCGTTCAACGCCGATCGGTCCGGTCAGAAATACACCTCGCCGATTGATCCAGACGAGCAGGTTGCCTGCAATCATGCTGCGGTCCTGGCCGACGATGCTGTCGTCAAAGCGGCGTCATCCTGGCTACTGCGTGTTCGCGACTGAAGTGGCTTTCTCCCGAAGGTTGCCTCGTCAGCGCGGTGCGAGGCGACCGTGAGCAACGCTTTCGTTGCGTAGAGCGCCGCTTGCCCCAGGGCTTTCCACAAGAGCGTGCGCCCAGGAGCGCGCAGCCGTCCCGCCGATGCGGTGGCAACGCGACACATTTAGCCTGAAATGACCTTCTAGCTTCCCGGGTTGCGCAGCGCGGTGACGGGCAGCGCGGCCGGCCGGCGCGTGATCTCCGACAGCGCGCGGCGGGCATTTTCCGCGGCATTGCGCCAGGCGGGCGATTCGTAGCGCGCCGGCCGGTAGTCGGCCGGGTCGGCATCGCGCACGATCGTGATCATGCGGCGCGCCGCATCGACGGTGATCTCGCCATAGAGTTCGGCCAGTTCGTAGATGCGGGCGATCGACTGTCCAACATGCGGGTTGACGAACAGCAGCATGCGCTGGACGACGCCGGCCGGAAGCTCCATGGCCTTGGCGGCCATGACGATCGGCTCGCCCAGTTCGTCCTGGATCATCCGGCTCGCCTGCTGGTGCGATACGCCGAGCGTGCGCTCGAATTCCCGTACGACCTGCTCGAGATTGTGCTGCAGGGCGGCCGATTCCAGCCGCCAGACGTCCTTGCGCTCGAGCGTGACGGCTGGAGCCGCGGGTATCCACGAGGCGTATTCCAGATTAATCAGGATGAGCCGGCGCTCGACCGTATCGGCCGAATAGAACAATTCGGACAGCTCGATGGCATCCTGATCGGGCGTCCTGTGCGCAACCGCGGATGCTGGCGGCTCCGGCAACGTTCCGGCGGTCCGTGCCGCGATGATCGTGGCGTGCCTCGGACCGCACGCGCTGCTGATCTCCGCGAGGTCGCCCGCCGTCAGCGTGCGGGAATAGGTCAGGATCGGCTCGGCGACCGTGACGACGTCGCGCGCCAGCCGCAGGATCACCTCGCGGGGCGCGGCCGGATAGCCCGCCAGCCGGGCGGCGAGCGAGGCCCGCGCGTCGATATCGGTGGCATCGATCAGCCGCAGCGCCAATTCGGTATAGTAGCGTTCGTCCTCGGCGCTGTGCGACGGCTTTTGCAGATAGAGGTCGGTGAGCACGCGCAGCAGGGTCGGGCGCATATCGACCCCACCCCGCGGGTCGAGATCAATCAGGCCTTCGAGATCGGTCATTGTGGATGGCGTCCGGATCATCTGACTGCGCCTTTGCGGCAACACATTCGTTTTGAAATACCTTAGAGGGCCTACGTTATTGAACCGTTAACCTTGCATGACGCTAAATTAGCGTCAGTATCAGGGGGCGGATCGGGGGGTCCGTCCGGGGAAGTTCGGGGGAAGTTAAATGGGCACGGTTATCAATTTTCCGACGGTTGAACGCGCGGCGCGGGCGCCGCGGGTCATCGCCGGAAAGCCGTCGTCGGCGACGGTGATCATCCTTCCGGTCATCCGGATCGAGCGCTACGCCGTAGCGCCGGCGGGCTACGACATGGTTGAAGCTTCCACGCAGCGTCGCCGCCGTCGCCGCCGCTCGTCCCGCGCCTGACGCCAGCCTCGCAATTGTCTCGTCATGCCCGCGCTTGTCGCGGGCATCCACGTCTTAAATCATCATCCACGGTCGGATTGGATGCGAGATACCGCTCGCGCGATCAGGCTATTGCGGGCGGCATTGTGTGGCCGTCAGCGCGGCGCGCGCCACCGGCATCAGCCCAGGCTCGGGGGCCAAAGCGCGGATCACGATCAGGCCCGTGGTCGTCGGCGACGACACGATCAGGCGGTCGGCGGCCGTGATTTCTTCGTTCGTCGGCAACTCATCGCGCTGCGCCTGCGTCATCAGTTCGAGTTCGATCACGCGCCGGCCGGCGGCGCGGTCGTTGATGGCGTAGAACGGCACGTCGGCACGCGTATAGAACGACACCGAGGTATAGGCCGGACTGATCGGGACAGAGAATTTCATCGGTCCGCGCGAGAGGTCGAAGCGGCAGACCGCGACCGCGAACGCCGGATCCATGAACGGCAGCAGCGCATCCTCGGGAGACGGCGGCAGTAACGCCGTCACCGTGTTGACTGGAGCGATCGCTGCCACGCGCGCATAGGCGTCCTGCAGTCGCCAGCTTGGGCAGCAGCAGGACGGTGGCAAGATGCACGATGCCGCCGAGCAGCAGGCCTCCCAGGAGCCACAGGAACAGCCGGATCATGGGCAGGCCTTCCGGATGACGGCGGGCATCGGAGCGTCGCGCCCGGTGCGGGTCGCGGCCCCGATCGGCGTATCGTACAGCCGCAGCACCAGCAGATAGCGCTCGATGCCGCCGGTAGGCAGCCAGTTGCCGGAGCGGGCGCGCGGGCTGACCGTGACCTCGAAGCTGCCGTTCGACCGGCGGATGATTTCCTGGCTGGTGAAGCCTTGCCGCTGCAGGGAGTTGGCGACCATGCGGCCTTCGGGATCGTACAGCGTGAGGGTCCAGAACCGCGCCTGGGGCGTGGTGCCGCTCAAGACGACATCGCAACGTCCGTCGAGCGGCGCTCCGCTGTCGTCCGTGAAGGCATAGAACGCGACGCCGTCGCCGGAGCCGACCGGCAGTTCGCCGGTGCGCGCAACGTTGGCCCGCGCATAAGGGTCGATCCCCGGCGTGCCGTTCTTCGGCCATGCGGTCCAGGAGCCGATGGTGACGCCACCGTAGGCGGTGCCCTGCGTCAACGCCATCCAGGTCAAGCCGAGACCGATCGCCGCCGCGATGGTGAAGGCAAACAGTGCTCCAAGAAGCAAACGCACGGTCGACCCGATCGAGTGGTTAGAGCAAGGCGCGCGCGGCCACGTCCCGGCGCTTTGTTAGTTTCCGCGAACTTGTGCCGCCGCCGGCGGCCGCTCGGATGCGGCAAGCGACCCCTGTCGGGGCGGCGCTACCGGATCCTGTGCGTCCGCGGCCTTGCCGGGAGGCTTGTTGTCGGCGAGTGCACGGGTCGCATCGTCCATCATGCGCTCGACGCGCACCAGCACGTCGGTGCCGCGCTTGGTCAACACGGTGGGGCGGGCCGCCTGCTGGGTCTGATCCTTGCCGCTGTCGGCAATGGTCTTGCCGACTGTCGAACCGTTCGGCGCGATGCCCGGAATGTTGCGAAGCTCGACGCCCTGATGTGCGAACTCCATGATGTCGTGCCAGGTCTGCGCCGGCAGCGAGCCGCCGGTCATCTGATGCATCGGCGAGTAGTCGTCGTTGCCGTACCAGACGCCCATCACGAAATTGCCGGTGAAGCCGACGAACCACGCGTCACGGTGGGCGTTGGTGGTGCCGGTCTTGCCGGCCGCCTTGATGCCGTCGAGGATGGCACGCCGGGCGGTGCCGGCTTCGACCACCTGGTTCATCATCATGTTCATGTCCATGGCCACCTGCGGGGTGATGACCTGAACGGGCTGCTTGCCGTCGCGATCGAAGCGCCAGATGAGCTCGCCGGTGCTGTTGCGCACCTCCAGCACCGCGTGGGGCGTCACCGCCTTGCCGGAGTTGACGAACATCGCGTAGCCGCCGGTGTGATCGAGCACCGTGACTTCGTCGGCGCCGATTGGCATCGAGGGCGTGTCGGGCAGCGGGGAGCGGATGCCGGCCTTCTTGGCCATCTCGCGGATCTTGGCGCGGCCGAGCTTCGGATTGCCGTTGCCCAGCGCGATCGACAGCTTGACCGGAATGACGTTGATCGAGCGCGTGAGCGCCATGGTCAAGGTCATCGAGCCGGAGAAGCCGCCGGAGTAGTTTTTCGGGCACCAGTTGCCGATGCAGACCGGCGAATCGACGACCATCGTGTTCGTCTTGTAGCCGCCGCTGGCGAGCGCCGCGGCGTACACATAGGGCTTGAACGAGGAGCCCGGCTGGCGCGCCGCATCGGTCGCGCGGTTGAACTGGCTCTCGCCGTAGTCGCGGCCGCCGACCATCGCGCGCACCGCGCCCTCGTTATCCATCAGGACCGCGGCAGCCTGCTTCACCCGGTAGTCGCGGCCGTATTGCCGCAGCAGGCTCTCGACGGTCTTCTCGGCGTGTTTCTGGACGCCGACGTCGAGCGCGAGCCGCACCACGAACACACGTTCGTGCACCGACTTGGGCAGCTTCAGCGTGAGCTTCTTCATCTCGTCGAACGCCCAGTCGAGGTAGTAGTTCGGCGAACGTTCGTCGCGGCGGTCGACGGCCATGGCGGGATTGCGGCGGGCGCCGAACACCTGGCCTTCCGTCATGAAGCCGGCTTCGATCAGGTTATCCAGCACCACGTTGGCGCGGGCACGCGCTGCCGGCAGGTTGATGTGCGGCGCAAACCGCGACGGCGCCTTGAACAGCCCGGCCAGCATCGCGGACTCGGCCAGGTTCACGTCCTTCGCCGACTTGTTGAAGTAGTACTGCGCCGCCGCGTCGACCCCGAAGGTGCCGCCGCCCATATAGGCGCGGTCGAGATAGAGCTTGAGAATCTCGTTCTTCGGCAGCCGCACCTCCAGCCACATCGCCAGGAAGGCTTCCTTCACCTTGCGCTCGATGGTGCGCTCGTTGGTGAGGAACAGGTTCTTGGCGAGCTGCTGGCTGATCGAGGAGCCGCCCTGCACGACGCCGCCGGCGCGCGCATTGGTCATCATGGCGCGGAACAGGCCCGGAATGTCGATGCCGAAATGCTCGAAGAACCGCCGGTCCTCGGTGGCGAGCGTCGCCTTGATCAGGTGATCGGGAAACTCTTCGAGCTTGAGCGCGTCGTTGTGCTTGATGCCGCGGGTGCCGATTTCGTTGCCGTAGCGGTCGAGGAAGGTGACGGCGAGCTCCGACTTCTTCACCCAGTCGTCGTCCGAGGTCTCGCGGAACGCCGGGATCGCCAGCGCCAGCATGACGATCAGTCCGCCCATGCCGAGCGTCGCCGCCTCGGAGGCCGGCTCGACGAAGTACCAGCGCCGCCAGCCGGAGACGTGAAACCGGTCCATGAAGACGGTCAGGCGCTCGTAAAGCTCGCGGCCCCAGGTCCTGACCTGGTAGAGGCCAAAGTCGATGCGTGAGTCGAGGTCGAGGAAAAAGTGACGCAGCCGCACGCGCCAGCCGTTCTGATCGCCGTGAAAGAAGTCCTGCACGCTCGGGGCCTCGGGCGTAACGACAAGATCGGCGGGGCGAGGTCGCCCAGCCGTTCGGTTTCTTTTAACCGATCCAAGACGGACAAACTATGGCGCTATGGCAACACGGAGGCGGCAAACCGGGCTAGAGTGAACGCCGAGGGCCGGCCGGATTCGGCGAAAACCAGCGTCCCGAAGCCATATGGGCGTGCGAGGTGCCGCGGTCGGCGCAACATTCCTGGGCACGGCGCAGCGGCGAACCTGGAATCCATGATAACCAATTGTAACGATTTGGAATTCCGCTCCCCGGCCGCGCTCCGGCCGGCGGCAGCGAAGCGCATCGGGCGCGCCCACCGCGCCGGCACTCACCCGATCGCTGCGAGGCAAACCCGCCATGGCCGCTGACGAGATTCCGTTCTGGCAGCGCAAAGCCTTGAAGGACATGACCGATTCGGAGTGGGAGAGCCTCTGCGACGGCTGCGGCAAGTGCTGCCTGGTCAAGCTCGAGGACGCCGATGATTCGGCGCGCACCTTTTTCACCGATGTCGGCTGCAAGCTGCTCGACGGCCAGACCTGCCGCTGCACCGACTACCCCAACCGCACCGCGCAGGTGAAGGACTGCGTCCGGCTGACGCCGCGCAACATCAACCGGATCGTCTGGCTGCCGCCGTCCTGCGGCTACCGGCTCGTCGCCGACGGCCACGACCTCTACTGGTGGCATCCGCTGGTGTCGGGCGATCCGGAGACCGTGCACCAGGCCGGCATCTCGGTGCGCGGCCGGGTCGGCGCCATGGAGGAGGACGTGCCGGACGATCAGCTCGAGGACCGGATCGTGAGCTGGCCGGTCAGGTGGCCGAAGGGGGCGAGGAGGAAGGGGTAGGGCCGTCAGACGAGGGAGCGGCGCGGAGGCGGGGTAGCGGATGGTCAACGAGCGTCTGGTGCGACAAAACTGCGTATCATAACATGATACATAGTAGGTGGTGATCAAGAGCTATCGCGGCGATTGGGCGCGGCTGATCCTGGAGGGGCGCAAGACCCCGAAAGGCTTGCCTCATGCGATCGCCAAGGTGGCTCGCCGTAAACTGGTTCAGCTCGCGGGTGCTGCTGACCTGCGCGACCTCATGTCCCCGCCGGGCAATCGCCTGGAGGCGCTGAAGCACGATCTTGCCGGCAAGCACTCGATCCGCATCAACGATCAATGGCGGGTCGTATTCAGATGGACGGAGGACGGCGCGGAAGAGGGTCGAAATCTGCGACTATCATTAGCGGTGTCGAGAAAGGTGTGATCGATGGCGAGAGAAGCTCTCCCCTGTTCATCCCGGCGAGGTGTTGCGCGAGGAGTCTTCTGATCCCGATGAAGCTCTCGGCCTATTCGGTGGCCAAGGTGTGCGGCGTGTCCGCGCACCCGCATCGAACGGCTGATCAGGGAAGAGACGCCGGTGACGGCCGATACGGCGTTGCGGCTGGCCAAGGCGCTGAACACCACGCCTGCATTCTGGATGAACATGCAGGCGCGCTACGATCTTGAGGTCGCGGAAGATGCGCTCGCGGGCGCGATCAAGAAGATCGAACGGATCGAAGTCGGAAGCTGCGTGAGTTAGGACCAAGCGGATTTTGTTGGCCAGGGTGGTTTCTCGACGTTCCTGTCCTTTTGGCTGCTCTCATAGCTATGCAGCTTCGGATACATCGAAGCTGGCAAGGATATTGGCCGCCGAAATACCGTTGCTGCATCCCGCAACTGCCCTTCGCGAAACAGCGGCCGTCATGCGCAAAGGCGGTGCGGCTCGGCCGGGTCAAAAGGAATTTCGCCTGCCGCGGGATCATCGGAGGTCCGTGTCCGCGGGATTGGCCGAAGCGTGATTGCTTGAGCCAATGTACGAAGCGCTTTGACATGGGCGCATGGTGGGCTAGAAAGCTCCGATCTCGGGAGGGCGGACGAACCCATTCATGCGCCACCAGCATCGCTGGTGACGGCGAAGGACACATCCCCGGATTTGGACCGACGCTCATTCGGGCTACTTGCACAAAGCTCGCGCATCTGTGATGCACGATGGTACGTTATGGCGGAAGGCGGGCGGTTAGTTCGGTGCGTCGAAATCAACGAGCGCGGCCAGCACCAAACGTTTTTGCCGATCTCGGTCTATCCGGACGGCGCATCGTAGCCGCCAAACGCAAGCTGTCCGGCTGCCGCGTTCGCGAACTCAACGGCATCATCGAAGAGCGGGAAATTGACGCAGGAGCGCCGCCGCCAAGCAGTCTCGGCCTCAACCAGGCCTGAAGGTGAAAATCGGCGCTGCGACAACCTGCAAGCTCGAAGGATATTTCCGTAACGAGCTGGCATGATGCACGTTGACCTCACGGCGCTCGATCGCTGACGATGGACGATCGTGAATTTGCAAGAAACCGCTTGCGGGTACCGCGAGGAAGCTGGTACGCCAAAATCGGCGTGGTGGCGGCCTGACATGCCTCACCCTCGCGACGAAGACGATATGAATTTTACGGCGACGAACCTCGGCATGCGCTGCGCGAATACGATCGCGCGAGGAGTAGCACGTCCGACCTCGTCTAATCGTAGAGCCCGCCGTTCAAGTCGATATCCGACTGAAGCGATGAATGACTGGAATATATTCCTTGATAACGTGACGCTGCTCGGCTAGGTTTGCGGCATCCTTCCATATGTGTATAGGTTGCCATGACAGTGTCCGGCCGCGATCAGTCGCTGCGCGCAAAGGCGCGCGCGCTGTTTGGAAAAGCTGCCGAACAGACGGATGCAACATCTCGAGCTTGCGGCCACCCCCCTCCCTAACCCTCCCGTTCAAGGGGGGAGGGAACAGACCGGGTGTCGCGCATGTGGAGGCCGGACATGGCGCCCCCCGGCACGAAATAGCGGTTGCCGACACGCCATCGCCGTCGCTGACCGAGCGGGTGCGGGCGTTGTATGAGGAGTCGGTGGTGCCGGTGCGCGAGATTGCGCGGCTTGCGGGCGTGACCGAACGCATGATCTACAAATATGCCCGCAAGCGGGGCTGGGTGCCGCGGGTGACGCGGCTGTCGCGCGACGGCACCGCGGCGGGCCTTGCGGCGCGTGGTGCCCGTGCGCGGTTCATTCCGCGCGAGGAGGCCGGCAAGCCGGTGGCGAGCGGTCTTAAGGCGACCGATTCCGCGGGCGCGATCACGCGCAGCCGCCGGCCTGCGTCCGCGCCGGAGAGCTTTCGAATGAGGCAGTTGCGCGAGCCGAAACCGACGCGCAGTTGCGCGCGGCCCGCGCCAAGGCGATGCGCGATGGGGCTGCATACGAGCGTACGCGCGAACTGCTTTGTGGCGCGTTCGTGGAACTTATGCGGTTCGACGCCGAGCGGGCGGCACCGATGAACGCGCGCGCCGGCCGGCTCTGCGCCGGTTTGGCCAATGCGATTTTGTGTCAATTCGGCCGGTTGCCGGCGCCCTTCAGCCCAGTCCAGCCCGGCGCTGCGCGCATAGCTGCGGCATCTTCGATCGCCTATAAGGTGGCTCGCGCCTGCGCCGAGGTGGCCAGCGCCAAACCCACTCAGCATGCGCGATCCTGCTCCGCTCCCGCCGCCCGTCTCGCCCTATCTCGATCACGCGGCGGCGCGGCGGATCATCTTCGGCGTGCTGCTCGCCATGATGCTGGCGGCGCTCGACTCGGTGATGGTCGCGACCGCGCTGCCGACCATCGCGGAGAGCCTCGGCGACATCGACAACATGTCCTGGGTGGTGACCGCGAACCTGTTGAGCGCGACCGCCTCGACGCCGCTGTTCGGCAAGCTCTCCGACATCCACGGCCGGCGCACCATGATGCTGATCGCGATCGGCATCTATGCGCTCGGCTCGGTCGCCTGCGCGCTCGCGCCCACCATGCTGATGCTGATCCTGGCGCGCGCGCTGCAGGGGCTCGGCAGCGGCGGGCTGATGCCGCTGGTGCAGACCATCATCGGCGACGTCGCGTCGCCGCGCGACCGTCCGCGCTATCAGACCTACACCTCCACGACCTTCATCATCGCGACCGTGGCCGGGCCGCTGCTCGGCGGCTTCATCGCCGAGCACCTGCACTGGTCGTGGATCTTCTGGGTCAACATTCCGCTGTGCGCGCTCGCCTATCTGCTGACCCACAACCTGCTGCGGCGGCTGCCGCGCCACGACCGGCCGCACACCCTCGACCTGCCGGGCGCGCTGCTGATGGTCAGCGCGGCGATCGCGCTGATGCTGGCGCTGACCTGGGGCGGGCGGCGCTACGGCTGGGTCTCGCCGCCGATCCTCGCGCTGTTCGCGGTGTCGGCGGCAATGTGGGCGCTGTTCGCGTGGCGGGCGATGACGGCGGCCGAGCCGTTCATTCCGCTGTCGGTGCTGCGCGACGGCGCGGTGCGGGTCGGCACCGCGGCGGCGTTCTTCGTGGTCGGCACGGTGATCGCGCTCACCATCATGCTGCCGCTCTATGCGCAACTGGCGCTCGGCCTGACGGTGAGCGAATCGGCGCTCGCCATCATCGCGCTGCAGGGCGCCGCGACGGTGTCGTCGGTCACCGGCGGCCGGCTGATCGCGCGCCTGACGCACTACAAGCGCGTGCCGCTCGCCGGGCTGGTGTTCTCGATCGCCGCGCTCGTGCCGCTCGCCTACGCGCCGACCGGCTTCTCGCCCGCCGTGTCGCTCGGGCTGATCGCGCTCGCCGGGTTCGGGCTCGGGCCGACGTTTCCGTTCACCATCGTGGTGGTGCAGAACTCGGTGCCGCTGCACCAGCTCGGCATCGCGACCGGCACCATGAACTTCTTCCGCTCGCTCGGCTCGACCTTCATCGTCACCGGCTTCGGCGCGATCGTGCTGGCGGGCGCGCCGGTGATGCGCGGGGCGTCGGCCGACGCGCTCGCCGGCATGGATGCCGCCGCCTTCCGCTACGTGTTCGCGGCCGCGATCGTGTGCCTGGCGATCGCGGCCGCCTGCATCCTTTCGCTGGCCGAGCGGCCGCTGCGCGGCGCGGACCCGCCGCCGGCGTGAGTGACGAATTCCGTTCACTGTGGCCCGCGGGTCACAGCCAGCGGCGCGGATTTCAGAGTTAACTGCGTGGATCGCGTCTTCCCGTCTGGACTGGCGAGCAGGAGCATTTCGATGCGCTTGGGTCACGTCTCCGCCTGGCAGCGGTTTGCGGCGGCCGGCCTGTTGGCCGCGCTGGCGATCGCGCCGCTGACTTTGGACGAGGCGCAGGCCCGGCCGCCCAAGAAGGAACAGGGTGAGGCCTCGGCCGCGCGGAGCTCCGCCGCCAAGAGCGCGAAGACCGACCAAACCACCGGGCGGGTCGGCAAGAACCGCTCGCGCGTCGCCGGCGGCTGGAACCGGCCGAACTACGCGGCGATCGTGATCGACGACAAGACCGGCCAGGTGCTGCACGAGGCGAATGCCGACGCGCCGCGCCATCCGGCCTCGGTCACCAAGATCATGACGCTCTATCTGCTGTTCGAGCAACTCGAGGCCGGACATCTCAAGCTCGATTCGGACGCTGCCGATTTCGGCGCGCGCCGCCGCGCGGCCGCCGACCAAGCTCGGCCTCAAGCCCGGCCAGACGCTCAAGGTCGAGGACGCACTCAAAGGGCTGGTCACCCGATCGGCCAACGACGCCGCCACGGCGATCGCCGAGGCGCTCGGCGGCACCGAAGAAGAGTTCGGGCGGCTGATGACACGCAAGGCGATCGCGCTTGGCATGTCGAGCACGATTTACGTCAACGCCTCGGGCCTGCCGGCCGACCTGCAGATCACCACCGCGCGCGACCAGGCGCTGCTCGGCCGCGCCATCCAGCACCGCTTCCCGAACTACTTCAGCTACTTCTCCCTCAAGAGCTTCAATTATCGCGGCAAGGCGATCGGCAACCACAATGGTCTCCTCGGTAACGTGAAGGGCGTCGACGGCATCAAGACCGGCTATACCAACGCGTCGGGCTACAACCTCGTCTGCTCGGTGAAGCGCGACGGCAGAGAGATCGTCGCGGTCGTGATGGGCGGCAGCTCGGGCGGCGTGCGCGATGCCCGCATGCGCCAGCTCATCGAGGAGTATCTGCCGGTGTCCGGGACCGAGCGCACCGCGCCGGTGCAGACCGAGCGCGGGCCGGACGGCGAGCCGGTGACGGCGGCGATCGCGCCCGAACTGCCCGGCCCGACGCTGGCGAACGACAGCTCGGTGCCGGCGAGCCTCACGATGACGGACGTGGTCCCCGGCAAGGCGACGCTGCGCACCGACGTGCCGCCGCATGAGCGCGACGACGCGCCGCCCGGCTCCAAGGAAGACCAGGAGCGCAAGGCGAAGAAGGCGGCCGAGCTCGAAAAGGCCGGCGCCAAGCCGGGCAAGGGCGGCAAGGCCGCGAAGGAGAAGGCCGCGACCGCGAGCAAGGATCAGCCGCGCCGCGGCAAGCGTCCGGCCGCGACTTCCACATCCCTGCAGCCGACGCAGTGGCGCAACGCCATGCGGGCAATCCGGCATTGCGCAACTGACGCCTTATGGCGCACAACGCGCGCCATGCGTTGATCACGTCAGCACCGACGCACGCAAAATCGATTTGATCCTTCAATAGGCGCGTTGCGCATCAGCGCGTCGCCGACGGCAACAGGCATGCCGCAAAGGGCGCCGAGAGGCTCCCCCCTACGGCGCCCTGTCAGAGTGGAGCAATCCCGCGCAAACGGCAGCAAGGCGAGCGAAGCAACTCCTCGGCCCGCCCACCAAGTATGGGGGGCAACAATGCATCAACCCATGCATTCGTGAGGAGAAGCAACATGTTGAAGATCGCTACCGCCCTTGTCGCGACCACCATGCTCGTGACCGCCCTCGGGACGCCGTCGTTCGCGCCAGCCGCCAGAACGATTGCATCGGCCAGTTCAGCACTCAGACGCAGCCGTACTGCGGGAACTGACGGGCTCTTGGCCGGTTACTCGATCCTGTCAGGCGTGCGCGGACCAAGGTCGGCGCACGCCTGCGACATCATCTTGCGTCGCCACATCCTCGCTGTCGATTCTTGCCGCTGACAATTGCCGATCCGGCACTGACCAATTCCGATCATTTCGCCTGTTGCCTGCGCACCAAGGCGACGGCATCTTCGCTGAGCGAGCCGGCCAGCCCGCCGCGCGCGAAGAGACGTTCGAGATGACGACACCGCCCGGATCAATCTCGATCGGCTGCTCGGCGGCTTGAGACCTTCAATCGGATCGGTGCCCTGCCCTGGCGGCGGCAATTGCCGTCTCGCGCTCAGCGACGCGGACCGCGCCGGGCCGCGACCTGCTGGTCAAATGGATGCGCGAGCTCGGCCTTGCCGTCACAATCGACGCCATCGGCAACATCATCGGCGTGCGCTCAGGGCCGCGAGGACATCGCGCCGGTGATGTTCGGCTCGCATGTCGACACGGTCGGCACCGGCGGTCGCTACGACGGACTTTATGGCGTTCTGGCCGGGCTCGAAGTCTGCGAGGCGCTGAACGATGCGGGCGCGTCGACCCGGCGGCCGCTGGCGCTTGTCGCCTTCACCAACGAGGAGGGCGCGCGGTTTTCGCCCTATGCGATGGGCAGCCTGGTCTATGTCGGCGGGCTTGCGCTTGCAAGACGCCTATGCGATCCAGGGGATCGACGGCGCGAGCGTCGGCGAGGAGCTGAGCCGCATCGGCTACGCGGCGACGCCCAACCCGGCTGGCTCAGGCCGCATGCCTATGTCGAACTGCACATCGAGCAAGGTCCGGTGCTGGAAGACGAAGGCCTTGTCATCGGCGCGGTCGAAGGCATCCCCGGGCTGTCCTGGACCGAGGTCACGTCGCGGGCCGCTCGGCCATGCGGGCACGACGCCAATGCATCTGCGGCATGACGCCGCGCTGCGTCGCGGGCGAGATCGCGGTGTTCGTGCGCAAGCTCGCACAAGAGATCGGCGGCAGTCAGCACGGGACCGTCGGCCGGATCGAGCTCCTCCCAATCTCGTCAACGTGGTCGCGGAACGCGCGGTGATGACGATCGACCTGCGCAACATGGACGATGCGCTGCTCGAGGCGCGAAGCGGAGCTCACCGGCTTGCTCGATCGGCTCGCCGCGCGAGGAGAGCGTGTCGATCTCGACCCGCAGCCTCGCGCGCTTCGACCGTTCCGTTTCCCGCCGAGATCGTCGCGCTGGTGGAGACGAGTGCGCGCGACCTCGGCTATCCGTCGCGCCGGCTGCCGTCCGGCGCCGGCCACGACGCCCAGATGATGGCGCGCATCTGCCCGTCCGGCATGATCTTCGTGCCGAGCGTCGGCGGCCTGAGCCACAACGTGAACGAAGACACCAAGCCCGAGCACCTCAAGGCCGGCGCCGATGTCTTGCTGGAAACGGTACTACGGCTCGCGACATAGCTCTGCCAACAGCGCCGCATTTTGCGCGATGCGGTCCTGAGACCGAAATTCGCATTCAGCGCGGCCGACTCTAGCGCCGCCGCATGATCGCGGCTTCCAGCCACGAGATCGCGAGATACATCAGCGACGAGACGATCGCCAGGATGGTGATGCCGGTCATCACGATGTTCATCTTGAAGATCTGGCTGCCGTACTGGATGAGGTAGCCGAGCCCGAGATTGGCCGACTGGAATTCGCCGACGACCACGCCGACGAGCGAGAGGCCGGCATTCACCTTCAGCGCCGCGATCAGCGTCGGCACGCTGCCCGGCAGCACCACCTTGGTGAGGATCTGCCCCTTGGTGGCGCCGAAGGTCTGCGCCAGCTTGATCTTGTTCGGATCGATGCCCTGGAAGCCCGAGTAGATCATCAGGATGGTGATGAACACGCGAGATCGCGAGCGACATGCCGTAGATCGACATCGTGGCGCCGAGCCAGATGTAGAAGATCGGCACGAACGCCGTCTTCGGCATGGCGTTGGCGACCACCAGATAAGGGTCGAGCACCTTGTAGAGCGCGTCCCACCACCACAGCGCCGCGGCGACCGCGGTGCCGATCACCATCGCGCCGGTGAATCCGAGCACGGTCGCGAGCACCGTGGCCCAGGTATGCGTCAGGATGCTCGCCTGCTGCGGCGTCGACTTCAGCAGCTCCAGGAACGTCGGCCACAGCGCCGACGGATAGCTGGTCAGCACCGGATTGACGATCATGCGCCTTCGGCAGCACCTCCCACAGCACCAGGAAGACGAGCAGGATCGCGAGCTGCGTCAGCCGCACGGTGAGGTGCGCCGCGGCGCTCGCGCTGCAGCCAGTGCGCGGTATTGCGGGCTCGGGCCGACGGCGGCGATGCGGTCAGCCTTCGACATGGACTTCGAGCTCCTGCCAGAGGGTGTTGAAGTAGCCGTTGAACTCGGGCGCGTTGCGCGCCGCGAACGGCGCCGGGCGGCGCGCCGTCGGCGGTCGTGAAGCGGATCGGATGATCGGACTTCACCCGGCCGGGCCGGCGCGACAGCACGATCACCCGTTCGGCCATGCTGATCGCCTCGCCGATGTCGTGCGTGACCAGGATCGCGGTCTTGCCCTCGCGCCGCAGGATCATCGGTGACCTCGTCGGCCAGCGCCAGCCGCGTCTGCAAATCGAGCGCCGAGAACGGCTCGTCGAGCAGCACGATGTCGGGCTCGGTGCAGAGCGTGCGGGCGAGCGCGACCCGCTGGCGCATGCCGCCCGAGAGCTGGCGCGGCAGATAGTGCAGGAACTGGCCGAGGCCGTAGCGGGTCAGCAGCGCGGTTGCGCGCTCGCGCGCCTTGCGCCATGTCGGCGCCCTGGATTTCGGCGCCGAGCACCGCGTTCTCCAGGATCGTGCGCCACTCGAACAGGTAGTCCTGCTGCAGCATGTAGCCGACCTTGCGGCTCGGCCCGGCAACCGGCTTGCCGTCGACCAGCACCGCGCCGTCGGTCGGCTCGAGGATGCCGGAGATCAGCGAGAGCAGCGTGCTCTTGCCGCAGCCGCTCTGCCCGATGATGGCGACGAACTCGCCTGGCGCGACCGAGATCGAGATATCCTTGAGCGCCTCGGTCTCGCCTTCCAGGCTGAAGTAGCGCAGGTTGACGTCGCGCAGCTCGACCTTCGGCGAGGCGCCGCCTTCCCGATGCTGCCACGGATCACTTCGCCTTGTTGGAGAACTCGGTGAGCGACGAGATCTTGAAACTTCACGCGCTTGGCCTGCTCGAGCACGCCGCCTTGCACCAGGATGTCCTGGAACTTCTCGATCGCCGCCTGCTCGATCACCGGCGTCGATCTTCCAGATCTTGAGCCGGCGGTAGCGCTCGGCGGCGGCGGTCAGCGCCTTCGGGTTCACGCCCGGAAAGAACTGCTCAAGCGTCTTGGCGAGTCTCGCCGGTCGGCGCGTCCGCGGTCCACTTCATCGCCTTGGCGATCGCGTTGGTCCAGTTCTGGATCAGCCTCAGGATTCTCGCGGATGTATTTGTCGGTCGCCATGAAGGTGGTGTAGTCGGCGAAGCCGACGGTCTCGCCGATCGAGGCCATGAAGTGCGCCTTGCCGTCGAGCTCGAGCTGCGCGGCGTCCGGCTCGATGAAGATCGCGTACTGGTTCTGGCCCGGCGAGCCAGGAGCCCACGCGCGCCGGGATGCCGACGTTGTTCATGAGCTTCACGTCCTTTTGCGGATCGAGCCCGTTCTTGCGCAACGCCGCTTCGAGGTACAGCAGCGGCGTGCTGCCCGGCCGGAAGCCGAGGATCTCCTTGCCCTTGAGCATGTTCCAATCGAACTTGTCGACCTTCTCGCGGCCGACCAGCATGAAGCCGTCGGTCGCGGTGAGCCCGCAGAAGATCGGGATCTTGGTGGGCGAATCGCTGTTCTGCACGTAGATCGCCGATCTCCGGCCCGATCAGCGCGATATCGGCCTGGTTGGACAGCATGATCGCCAGCGACTTGTCGCCGCCCTGCGCGGTCGCCATCGTGACGTCCAGGCCGGCCTCCTCGAAGATAGCCCTTGGCGATGCGCCACATAGGCCGGCGTGTAGAGCATCGAGCGCACGACCTCGTTGTAGCGAACCTTCACGCGCGGCTTGGACTGCGCAAACGCACGAAACGGAGCGGCAGCGGACAGCAGCGTCGCAAGACCAGTTTGGACAGTGCGGCGGCGAGTGATCATGGGTCGTCCTCACTTCGTGATCGGCGATCAGAACCGGCGATCCAAATTTAAGCACCGATTTGGGCAAAAGACCACCGGGAGCGCCTGCGGCGTCAATCCGCAGCCGAGCGGAGCCAAAATCGATCCAGCGCAGCTATGGATTCCGCGCAACTTCGGAGCGCCTTGAACGATACAGCAGTATGATCCGTCAGAACGTCTTCCAATCGCCGGAGCGCTCGAACGCCTCGGCCGCGCGATAGATCGTCTCCTCGGCATAATGACGCCCGATCAGCATCATCCCGATCGGCCGGCCGTCCTCCATTCCGCATGGCAGGCTGATCGCCGGGTGGCCGGTGACGTTGATCGGGCAGGTGTTGCGGGTCGGCTCCCAGCTGCGCCGCGTGATCTCCTGCGGGGTCGCGTCCTTGCCGGGGATCGGCGTCGCTTTCATCGGCACCGTCGGCATGCAGAAGCAGGTCGTGCGTCGCCAGCACCGCGTCGTAGCCCGCCCGCACGCGGCGGCGCAGATTCTGCGCCTTGGCGTAGAAATGCCCGCCATAGCGGTCCATCGTGTACCTGCTGAAGATCGACGCGATCTTCAGCGTATCGGCGAATTCGTCGGCGCGGTTGCGCCAGCCCATCGCGTGGTCGAGCAGGCTGGTGACGTAAAGCCCCTCGTGCCCGATGCCGGCGCCGTTCATCTCCAGGAGCATGATGCAAGCTGCGTCGCCGCGGATTGCCGCCCAGACCGGAAAGCCCAGCGCGTGTGTCGGAACCGATACCTCCTCAACGGTCGCGCCGAGCTTCGCAAATCGCTGTGCGGCATCGCGCACATGCGCGTCGACGTCGGGTTCCGAATTGGGATGGCCGAAGCCTTCCTTGATGACGGCGATGCGCATGCCCTTGACGCCGCCGTCGAGCGCCTCGGTGTAGCGGCCCGCCTGAACGCCGCGCTGGCGCGTATCGAGGCCGTCCGGCCCGGCGATCACCTCCAGCAGCAGCGCGTTGTCGCGCACGTTGGCGGTCATCGGCCCGGCGGTATCGATGGTGATTTCAAGCAGCCCGATGCCCGTGTAGGGAACGAGGCCGAAGGTCGGCTTCAGCCCACGATGCCGCAATGGCTCGCCGGGATGCGGATCGAGCCGGCTTGATCGCCGCCGATCGCCATGTCGACGTCGCCGGCGGCGACCAGCGCGGCGCTGCCCGACGACGAGCCGCCGGTCGTGTAGCCGCGCTTGTGCGGATTGTGCACCGGACCGGTCGAACTGGTGTGGCTGCCGCCTGAGACGCAGTAATACTCGCACACCGCCTTGCCGGCGATCTCGCCGCCGGCATCGAGGATGCGCTCGACGATCGTGGCGTCGACGTCCGGCACATAGCCTTCCAGGAGCTGCGCGCCGATCATCATCGGCACGCCGGCGAGGCAGACATTGTCCTTGAGCGCGACGCGTCGACCGGCGAGCTTGCCGCCGGGCTTGCCCTTGATCGACGTCTTCACGTACCAGGCGCCGTGCGGGTTTTCCTCCGCCGCGGCCGGTAGAACTGGCCGCGCGGATATTTCACCGCCGGAAGCTCGTCCGGCGTCGCGTCGAGCGTCGCATAGGCGCTGGCGAGCGGCGTGACGATCTGCTCGACCGCGTGGAGATAGTCGTCGCTCGGCTTCATGCCGAGCTTCTGCGCCGCTTGGCGCAAATCGGCGATGTCGGGTTTCTGGAACATGATCGATCCTTGCGACCGAGGAGGATGGACTGTGCCGTTCTCGATCTTGGGTTCAAGGAGTTCGGAGTCGGAGAGGGAGACGTGCCGAGACAGCGCGGAACCGCGCCGGACATCCCCGGAAGACGCCTTGTCGACCAAGGCTTCGCGGAGCGAGGACTTTGCAACCCCTCATGCACTTGTGTTGACGACGCAGGCTGTGCATGAAGATCCGCCGACAATCGCAGGAGAGCCCGATGAGCGACGTGAAATTTGGCGTCGGGCTTTTTCCGATCGAGCCGATCTCGCGGATGCTGACGCTGATCAAGCTTGCCGAGGATGTCGGATTCTCCTGCGCCTATATCGGCGATTCGCAGATGATCTGGCGCGAGCCGTATGTGCTGCTGGGCGCCGCCGCCATGGTCACGAAGCGCATCACCCTGGCGACCGGCGTCACCAATCCGATCACGCGCGATCTCGGCGTGCTCGCCGCCGCTTGGGCATCCTCCACGAAATGGTGGGCGATCGTCTCCTGCTCGGCATCGGCTCCGGCGACAGCTCGGTCGAGACGCTGGGAAAGAAGCCGTCGACCTGGCCAACCTGGAGCGGTCGATCGGCATTATGCGCGACTTGATCGGCGGCGAGACCCTGACGTCGCCGGAGACGAAGGCCGAGGTGCGTCTGACCTATGCCAAGGCCGGGACGCACATTCCGATCTATCCGGCGGTCAGCGGCCCGAAAATCCATCGCCTCGCCGGCAAGGTCGGCGACGGCGCGATCGTGCTCGTGGGCGTCGATCCGCACTTTCTGCAAGCATCGCGCCGTGAGCTTGAGGCGGGCGCCGCGCGAAGCCGGCACGACTCTCAAGGACAAGAAATTTCGCGTCGTGTGCTGGACGCCGTGCTCGATCCTGGACGATGGACGAGCGGCGCGGCAGCGCCGTCAAGGCGCACGTCTCGCGGATCCTGAAGCGCAAGCTGCCGTTCGAGCTCGACGCCGCCACGATGGATGTGGTCGAAAAAATCCGCAAGCAGTACGAATACTACGAGCACATGGTGGTGGGCACGGCGCACGGCGAGGTGGTTCCCGACGAGATGGTCGAGCGGTTCGCCATCGCCGGCACGCCCAAGGAGGCGCGGGACCAGATCGAGCGGCTGGCGGCTTCGGGGCTGGTCGACGAGATTGCCCTGATCCCGCACACGCAGGATCCCACCGACCGCGATCGCATCATCCGGCTGGTGGGCGAGATGATCCCGTCGCCGAAGACTGCCGTGCGTGCCGCGCGTAGTCGCGGTCGAAGCCCAGGGAGGGGCGCCGAACGCCCCTCCCGGCGACCGCCACCGAATGCGCTCGATTGTCCTCTTTCCCTCGGCTTGAAACTCGGTATGGTCCCCGCGCTGGGGCACTAGGAGAACGGACCGTCATGAAGCTTTCCCGGCGAAAATTTTTGCGTAACGCGGCCCTCGCGGCGGCGCTTCCGGCCCTGCCGTCTGTTGCGCGGGCGGAAACCTATCCGTCGCGGCCGGTGCGCGTCATCGTGCCGTTCGCGCCCGGCGGCCAGACCGACGTGGTCGCCCGCCTGGTCGCGCAAAAGCTGTCGGATCGGCTCGGCAAGCAGTTCTACGTCGAGAACGTGGCGGGCGCCGGCAGCAGCATCGGCGTCGGCCGCGCGGCGCAGTCGGCGCCCGACGGCTATACGATCGTGTTCGTCGACGGCATCGCTTCGTCGCCAATCCGGCGCTCTACAGCAAGGTCCCGTACGATCCGGTCACGGATTTCGATGCGGTCGCGATCGCAGCGACCACCATGCAGGTGCTCGCGGTGCATCCGTCGATGCCGGCGAAGACCGTGCAGGAGCTCGTCGCGCTCATCAAGGCCAATCCCGGCAAATACAGCTACGCCTCGGCCGGCGCCGGCACCGGCTCGCATCTGACCGGCGAGCTGTTCCGCCCGTCGCTCGAGCTCGACCTGGTGCACGTGCCTTACGGCGGCGGCGGCCCGGCGATCGCGGCGACGGTCGCCGGCCACACGCCGATCTCGCTTCGGCTCGGCCGCGGCGGCCATTCCGCAGCACAAGGAAGGCAAGCTGCGCGCGCTCGCGGTCGGCGGCAAGACCCGACTGAAGGGACTGCCGGACGTTCCGACCATGCGCGAAGCCGGCTATCCCGACGTCGAATGCGAGCCGTGGTCGGGCGTGCTGGCGCCGGCCAAGACGCCGAAGGAGATCATCACGCTGCTCAATCAGGAGATCGCCGCGGCGGTCGCGCCGCCGGACATGCAGGAGCGCCTGATGACGCTCGGCTTCGAGACCGCCAACGTCGACGCCGGAAGAACTGGCGGCGTTCTTCAAGGCCGACAGTCACGCGGTGGGCGAACGTCATTCGCGCCGCGGGCATCAAGGCGAACTGACCTAAGCCCGCGCGCCGCGCGGGCTCAATCCCTTCCTAGATTTGACAGTGATCCGGTGAGCGCTCTCGATCGAGCGCGCACCGGTCAGAATTGCTGGATGCCCGCGGCGCGAATGGCAGCGGCCATTTTCGCGGGTTCACTGTCGGCGTATTTCGCCAGGTATTCCGGCGAGCGCGTGTCGGGCGCAGCCACGTTTGCGACGATGTCCTTGAAGCGCTCATGCACCCACGGCGTGTCGAGCGTCGTCGCCAGCGCGGCGTTGAGCTTGGCGATGATCGGCTGCGGCGTTCCCTTGGGGAAGAACAGCCCGAACCAGGTGTTGACCTCGAAGTCGGGGAGGCCCTGCTCGCGGTGCTCCGCAGGTTGGGCATTTCGGGCGAGCGTTCGCGCTGCAGAATGGCGATGCCCTTGACCGAATTGCCGTCGAGCAGCGGCTTGCCGGTCGGGCTCAGCGTGCAGATGTAGTCGTAGCGGCCGGCGATCAAATCCTGCATCGCCG
>CAWEDK010000002.1:0-13885 GCA_963807865.1 uncultured Alphaproteobacteria bacterium
CGCTGAGGCGATTTCTGATCGGACTGGAGGTGACAGCCGCCGCTTGGGCGGTTGTTGTCATTTGCCTCATTGCTGACCCGGTCGGTTCAAGCCGAGAAGTCGCCGCTCGCGGGTGCCAATCTGGTGGCGCGCCGCAGGCGGCGAACGAAGCAAGGCCGGATTTGGGTTGGGGCCGCGCGGCTGGACATCCTCCGCAACCTGCTCGCTCGCAGCCATTCCCAGCGCGTCCAGCGTAAAGGCCTGGATCAAGGCTAGTTCTTCCAGCCACTCGAAGCGTCCGGCGGCGCCAAAATGCCCCGCCGCGATGCTGGTGACGAGTGCGATGCGGGGGTCGTTCGTCTTCATTGCCCGAAGCTTCGCGACCCATTTGGCAGGTTCCCAATATTGAACACGCGCGTCGCTCAATCCCCCGGTGATCAGCATGTGCGGGTAAGGCTGGGACTTGACGTTCTCGTAAGGTGCGTAGCCCGCGATGGCTCGAAAGATGTTCACGTCTTCGATCGGATTGCCCAATTCACTGTAGCCGCTGGCGGTGAGCGGGAGCGTATCGTCAAGAAACGTGTTGAGCGTATCCACGTAGGGAACGCGTGCAATCATGCCGGCGAAAAGGTCGGGCCGCATATTGGCAACCGCTCCCATCAGCAGGCCGCCGTTGGAATCGCCGCGCGCAACAATTCGGCCTGACGCCGTATAGCCGACCTTGATCAGATGTTCGGCAACCGCGATGAAATCCTTGAAGGCATTAGCCTTGTTCTCACGGTAGCCGCCCTTGTGCCAGCGCTCGCCTTTCTCCCAGCCACCGCGAATGTGAGCGATCGCGTAAACGAACCCACGATCGACCAGCGGCAGGATGGTTGAACCGAAGGAGGTTTCGAAAGCATACGCGTAGCCGCCGTAGCCTTCCATAAACAGTGGCGCCTTGTTGTCGAGCACGAGACCCTTGCGGTGCAGCAGCGTGATCGGGACTTGTTCATTGTCGGTGGTCATTGCAAACAGACGGCGCACCACGTAGTCGGACGGATCGTGCCCGCTCGGAATCTTCTGCTCCTTGCGCAGGAAGCGTTCGCGCTTTTCCATGTCGTAATCGACCGTTTGCCTGGGCGTTGCGGGCGACGAATATTCTAAGCGCACGATCCCGGTGTCGAATTCGAAGGGTGTAAGGAGTTCGAGCCAATAGACTTCGTCACCCATCGCAACAGTGTGGGCGGTGCCGTCCGCCTTACGATAGATTACCAAGTGGTGAAGGCCATCTTCGCGTTCCAGGATCGCGAGATGTCCGGCGAATGGAATGAAGTCGAGAACCTGTCGCCCGTCCTTGGCGGGGATCAAATCGCGCCAATTGGCTCGACCGGGCGAGGTCAGCGGTGCGGTGACCAACTTGAAATCTTCGGCGCCGTCGACGTTGGTGCGGATGACGAAGCGATCGCCCCAGTCGTCGAGATAATATTCCGTGCCGCGCGCGCGCGCGGCCACCAGCGCGGGTGAGCTCTCCGCCCGCGTGTTGTCGATGAGCCAGATCTCCGACGTATCGAAATTGCCGGTCTTGATGATCGTGTGGCGCCCGGTGCGCGATCGCGAGACGTAGGCGTTGAAGCCGGCGTCCTTTTCCTCATAGCAGAGCTGATCCGCGGCTTGATCGCTCCCGACCTTGTGGCGGTAGACGGAGCGCGCGCGGTGCTCGTCATCGAGCCGCACATAGTACAACGTTGCACCATCCGCCCAGACAAACCCCGAAACCCCGGTGATGACGTCGGGCAAATCGCGCTTAGACTCGACATCGAGGATGCGCAGGGTAAAGGATTCCGAGCCGGTTTCATCGATCGCATAGCCAAAGAGCCGGTGGTCGGGACTGTGTTCATAGGCACCGAAGGAGAAATAGGCCTTTCCCGCCGAGAGTACCGGTCCGTCCACGAGCACTTGCTCCGAACCGCCGCCGCGCGCGCCCCGCATCAGTTGTGGATGCTCGGCGCCGGGCTGGTAGCGGCGCCAATAGGCATAGGGGCCGTCGACCGTCGGGACGCCGGAATCGAATTGCTCGATCCGGCCCTTCATTTCTTCAATCAGCTTTACCTGCAGCTTCGCGAGCGGTGCGAGAATGGCATCGGCATACTTATTTTCGGCGTCAATATAGGTGCGGATCTCGGAGCCAAGCCGGGATGGGTCCTGCAATATGTCGCGCCAGTTCGGGTCTCGCAGCCAGGCATAGTCATCGATGCGCGGAACGCCGTGCGTGGTGAGGCGTACCGGCTTGCGCGCAGCGATCGGCGGCGCGATCGGCGTTGCCGCTGTTTGGCACGCGGCTTCTCGTGAATTGCCCAACAGAACGGTTCCAATGACGAGCGACGACCCGAGGGTGACGAACCAACGCATTATCGACAATCCTTTTATTCTATTCATGCCAACGCAATGCGCGCGAGTGGGCCTGTTTTCAGCGCGCCGGTCAAGCAACGGGAACACCCTCGGGGTGAAGCTTGTCCAGCAGCCTCTTGCCAATCCCCCCTTTGGTTTGAAACGATGGTCGTCCGGCCCGCTAGAAGGCCACATCTCGGTCGCTGGGAGGCGGATATGGCACAGAACGGCACACGAACTCCGGGTCCACGGTGCATTGCGCTGGTGGGCCCCTTCCAGAGCGGCAAGACCACGCTGCTCGAAGCGATCCTCGCCCGCACCGGCGCAATCGCGCGCCAGGGAACGGTGGAAGCGGGGACCACGGTGGGCGACGCCAGCAAAGAGGCGCGCCATCACCGCATGACCGTCGAACTTTCGGTCGCCACCACAACCTACATGGGCGACACCTACACGTTCGTCGACTGTCCCGGTTCGGTCGAATTCCTGCACGACATGCGCGCGGCGCTGCCGATGGTCGATGCCGCGGTGATCGTCTGCGAGGCCGACGAGAAGAAGATTCCGCAGTTGCAATTGATCCTGCGCGAACTCGAAGAGCTCAAGATTCCGCGGTTCCTGTTCTTGAACAAGATCGACAAGGTCGACAAGCGGGTGCGCGAAACGCTTGCGACCTTGCAGCCCGCGTCGCGGGTGCCGCTGCTGCTGCGGCAAATCCCGATCTGGTCCGGCGAAACCATCACTGGCTTTACCGATCTCGCGCTCGAACGGGCCTATGTCTACAAGGAACACGCGCCGTCCGAGATCATCGATCTCAAGGGAGTCGACCTCGATCGGGAGAAGGAAGCGCGCTTCAAGATGCTGGAGACGCTCGCCGATCACGACAACGAGTTGATGGAGCAGTTGCTGGAAGACATCACGCCGCCGCGTGACAAGATCTTCGACGATCTGACCAAGGAATTGCGCGACGGTTTGGTTTGTCCGGTCTTGATCGGCACCGCCACCCGGACCAATGGCGTACGCCGGCTGCTCAAGGCGCTACGTCACGAGGCGCCGGGGATTGCCGAGACCACCAAGCGGCTCGGCCTCAAGCCGGGTAATGATCCGATCGTCTATGTGCTCAAGACGTTCCACACCGCGCACGGCGGCAAGATGTCGATTGGCCGCGTGCTCAACGGGCAGGTGGGCGACGGCACGACCTTCGTCACGTCCGAACGTGAGGCCGGCCGTGTTGCGGGCGTGTTCAAGCTGCTCGGCCAAACCCCCGAGAAACGTGGGCCGGCGCAGGTCGGTGAAACAGTGGCGTTCGGCAAGCTCGACCACGCCGGCACTGGCGACACGCTGACCGCCGGCAAGCAGGCGATCGCGCCGTTGACCAAGATCGCTCCGCTGCCGCCGGTGCTGGCGATCGCCATCTCCGCCAAAGAGCGCAAGGACGACGTCAAACTCGGTCAGGCTCTGCACAAGCTGATCGAGGAGGACCCCTCGGTGTCGGTCGTGCATAACCCGGAGGCGCACGAGGTGGTGGCCTGGGGGCAGGGCGAGATGCATCTGCGGGTCGCAACCGAGCGGCTGGCCGACCGGTTCGGCGTCGCCCTCGCGACGCAAAAGCCCACCGTCGGCTATCGCGAAACCATCAAGAAGGCGATCGTCCAGCGCGGCCGCCACAAGAAGCAGTCCGGCGGCCACGGCCAGTTCGGCGACGTCGTGCTCGATATCAAGCCGCTGCCGCGGGGCTCGGGCTTCACCTTCTCGGAAGAGATCAAGGGCGGGGTGGTGCCGCGCAACTACATTCCGTCGGTCGAGGAGGGCGTGATCGACGCTCTCAAGCACGGGCCGCTCGGCTTCCCGGTGGTCGACGTGGCGGTCAAGCTGGTCGACGGCTCCTATCACACCGTCAATTCCTCCGACATGGCGTTCCGGACGGCCGGCCGCATCGGCATCAGCGAAGGCTTGCCGCAGTGCCAGCCGGTGTTGCTCGAGCCGATCTACCAGGTCGAGATCGTCTGTCCGTCGGAGGCGACTGCCAAGATGAACGCATTGATGTCCGGCCGGCGCGGCCAAATCCTCGGCTTCGATACCCGCGAGGGCTGGGACGGATGGGACGTCGTGCGCGTGCAGATGCCGGAGGCCGAGATCGGCGACTTCATCGTCGAGGTGCGCTCGGCCACCGCTGGCGTCGGCACATTCACCTTCAAGTTCGATCACATGGCGGAACTGATCGGCCGCACCGCCGATCAGATCATCGCAGCGCGCAAGGCGCCGTCGGCGGCCTAGACTAGCCGCGTTGCCGGCTTGGGGTTCTCGGACGGCGCTACGCGCCGGCCGAAGCCCCGGTTCGCGGCATCGGAAGGCAGGCGAGCATGCCGGCCTGCTACAAGCCTTTATGGCCGAGCACATCTTTCTCTTCGCCTTCACCTTCGCGACGTTTCTGCTTGCCGGGCTCGTGAAGGGCGTGATCGGTCTCGGGCTTCCGACCGTCGCGATGGGAATGCTGGCGGTCGTCATGGCGCCCGCGCAGGCGGCGGCGCTGCTGGTCGTGCCGTCGCTCGTCACCAATCTCTGGCAACTGGCGATCGGCCCGAACCTGACGTCGTTGCTGCGGCGGCTGTCGCCGATGCTGCTCGGGATCTGCATCGGCACCTTGGCGGGCGCCGGCTTTCTGTCGGGCACCGGCGGGCCGGGCGCGACCACGGCGCTCGGGATCGCACTCGTCGTCTATGCGATCGTCGGACTGTGCGCGGTCCGGCTGACGGTACCGGCGCGCGCGGAATTCTGGCTGTCGTTCGTGGTCGGCGCCACCACCGGCCTGATCACGGCGGCGACCGGCGTATTCGTCATTCCGGCCGTCCCCTATCTGCAGGCCCTGGGTCTGGAGAAGGACGATCTGGTGCAGGCGCTGGGCCTGTCATTCACGGTGTCGACGATCGCGCTCGCCGCGCTCTTGCTGAACGACGGCTCGTTGCAGGTCGCGGTCGCCGGCGCATCGGCATTGGCGCTGGTGCCGGCGCTGCTCGGAATGATGATCGGACAGTGGTTGCGGGGGCGGGCGCGTCCCGAGGTTTTCCGGCTGTGCTTCTTCATCGGCCTTTTGGTGCTCGGCACGCATCTCGCGTTGCGAACCTGGCTGTGAGCGCGCCGATGCGACGTTCCTTCACGCCCACTATCCCGCGTCTGTGACTTGCGGGTGATCCGGCCGCCACGTAATCCTAATGCTCTCAGAGCAGGAGGACGCCGATGCATGTCATTCGCCGCCGCGGCTGGGAAATGCCGGAACGGCTCGCAACCCCGGAGCACCTGTTCTTCAACCGCCGCTCCTTGCTGACGGCGGCCGGCGCCGCCGCGCTTTCGCTGTCGCCGCAGATCGCCGCCGCGCAGCGCGTCACCGACCTGCCGGACCCGACCGGGCACCTCTACCCGGCCAAGCGCAACGAGAAATACACCCTCGACCGGCCAGTGACCGACGAGAAGATCAACTTCAGCTACAACAATTTTTACGAGTTCGGCCCCGATAAGACGATCGCCAAGGCGGCGCAGGCGCTCAAGTTGCGGCCTTGGACGGTGAAGCTCGACGGCATGGTGGAGAAGCCGCAGGAGATCGGCATCGACGACCTGCTGCAGAAGATGCCGCTCGAAGAGCGGCTCTACCGCCATCGCTGCGTCGAAGCCTGGTCGATGGCGATCCCCTGGTCCGGCTTTCCGATGGCCAAGCTGGTGGAACTGGCGAGGCCGCTGTCCTCGGCGAAGTTCATCCGGATGGAGACGTTCCACGACCCGAAGATCGCCCCCGGCCAGCGCCAGACCTGGTATCCGTGGCCGTATGTCGAGGGCCTGACCATCGCGGAGGCGACCAACGAACTGACCTTCCTGGTGACCGGCGCCTATGGCAAGCCGGTGCCCAAGCAGATGGGCGCGCCGATCCGGCTGGCAGTGCCGTGGAAGTACGGCTTCAAGTCGATCAAGTCGATCGTGCGCTTCAACTTCACCGACCAGCGGCCGAAAGGCTACTGGGAGTCGCTACAGGGCAGTGAGTACGGCTTCTGGGCCAACGTCAATCCGGAGATCTCGCATCCGCGCTGGAGCCAGGCGACCGAGGAACTGATCGGCCGCAACGAGCGCCGTCCGACGCTGCTGTTCAACGGCTATGGCGAGTATGTCGCCGACCTCTACAAGGGGCTCGAAAAGGAGCGTCTCTGGGCCTGACCGCTCGATCCACACACTCCGTTCGTTCCCGCGCAAGCGGGAATCCAGTTCTCATTTTGATGGATCCTGGGTCCCCGCTTGCGCGGGGACGAACGGAGAGAGCCAACTGCTTGAAGGCGACCAGGTTTGCCGGCTATTGCCGCGACACGATCAGCGGATTGGTCCAGTAGCAGGAGCCCTTGGCGATCGCGATGGTGGGACCCCATTGAATCTCGCTGCTGCCGCCAAGTTCGACGCCAAGCGTGAGCGACGTCGCGTTGATCTCGCGTGATTTGAGTTCGCTCACGCCGATGGCCGGTTTCCACTTGTAGGTGATGTTGGTGTCGGGGTCTTTCACCGCAAAAGTCAGCGGCTCGCGGTAAAGCTCCAGCGCGCCGTTGCGCAGGCCCACGAGTGCGTCCGCCGAAGCCAGCAGCGCGATCGACTGGCCGAGGTTTCCGATCGTGACCGGGCGCCAGCCCGGCAGCGGATTGGCGCTCAGCTTCACCGGCACGATCAGGAAATACAGGGTGTTGGCGTTCTGCTTGGCGAGGACCTCGCAGTCGGCCATCGCCTGCGCGATCCAGCCGAACGCCTCCGGGGTCTCGGCAGTTGGCGCTTCACCGGATTCCGCTGGC
Source organism: uncultured Alphaproteobacteria bacterium (assembly GCA_963807865.1). Classification (GTDB taxonomy): domain Bacteria; phylum Pseudomonadota; class Alphaproteobacteria; order Rhizobiales; family Xanthobacteraceae; genus VAZQ01. The sequence continues at coordinate 7,164 of CAWEDK010000002.1, forward strand.
GGTGCAGCGGGGCCTCGTACCAGGAAGTGCCAGCCGAGCACCCCCGACAACGGCAGCAGGACGAGGACGGCGAGCGCCACCACGGTGCTCACGGGGTTCGGCTGGTTGGAGGCGCCGCACGCCGGACAGGATCGCGCAAAATACGAGACCGCCTCCCCACAGCTCCTGCACGTCCCTGCCGGCATACCGATCTTTCGAGCGCTCACAGTTCCAGAATGAGGGGATCGACCTTAGAGCATCATCGCCAAAAAGTTTGCAGATTTTTCAGACAAGATCATGCGACGGAACAAATGCTTAGACTAGCCGATCGCGCCAGGCGGTTCGAGCGTTCTCATCGGGCATTCGGCGCGGGTCAGTTGACTTCGCCGGTCTCGGCGGCGGCCAGCTTGCTGCGCCAGTCCTTGCGCCGGCGCACCGCCGACCAGGCCGACATCAGCAACAGCGCCGCGCATACCAGCAGCAAGGTGAGCGCAACCGGGCGCTGGCCGAAGATCAGCCAGTCGCCGTTCGACATGATCAGGGACTGCCGCAGCGACATCTCGAACAGCGGCGCGATAACCAGCCCCAGCACCAGCGGCGCCGGATCGAGGCCGAATTTCTTCAGCCCGTAGCCCACGACGCCCATGATCAGCATGATCCAGACGTCGACGATCGAGTGGTTCACCTCATAGACGCCGATCACGCAGAACATGATGATCAGCGGATAGAGATACGCATAGGGGATGCGCAGCAGGTTCACGAACAGCCCGACCAGCGGCAGGTTCAGCGCCAGCAGCATCAGGTTGCCGACATACATCGAGGCGACGAAGCCCCAGAACACGTTGGGATGATCGTTCACCAGCGTCGGGCCGGGCGGCACGCCGTGAATGAGCAGCGCCGCCATCAGCACCGCGGTGACCGGCCCGGTCGGGATGCCGAGCGCCAACATCGGCACGAACGCGCCGGTCGAGGCCGCGTTATTGGCCGACTCCGGCCCGGCGACGCCTTCGACGGCTCCGTTGCCGAACTTCTCCGGATGCTTGGAAATCCGCTTTTCCAGCGCATAGGACATGAAGCTCGAAATGATGTGGGCGGAGCCCGGAATGATGCCGATCAGGAATCCGAGCAGCGAGCCGCGCGCGATCGGCATCGCCGAAGCATTCCACTCCTCGCGGCTCGGCCACAGGTCGCGCAGCCGCGGCTGCACGATGTCGTTGGTGACTTGGCGGCTCGGCGTCGACAGAATCTCGCCCAGTCCGAACAGCCCCACCGCCACCGGGACGATGCCGATGCCGTCGCCAAGCTCGGGGATGTTGAAGCTGTAGCGAAAATGGCCGGTCATCACGTCGATGCCGATGGTGCCGAGCAGCAGCCCGAAGCTCGCCATCAGTAGCGTGCGCGGCAGCGAACTGGTCGACATGTAGGCCAGGAAGATGAGGCCGAGGACGAGGAGCGCGGTGTATTCGGGCGGCCCGAATCCCAGCGCGAACTTGGCCAGCGGCGGCGCGACCATCGTCAGCATGATGACGCCGAACGTGCCGGCGATGAACGAGCCGACCGCCGCGATGCAGAGCGCGGCGCCGGCGCGTCCCCGCTTGGCCATGGCGTTGCCGTCGATACACGTCATCACCGAGGCCGCTTCGCCCGGTATCCGCAGCAGGATCGAGGTGGTAGAGCCGCCATACTGCGAGCCGTAATAGATGCCGGCCAGCATCACGATCGCCTTGGTGGCGTCGAGCCCGAAGGTCAGCGGCAGCAGGATGCTGATGCCGGCGAGCGGTCCGATCCCCGGCAGCATTCCGACCAATGTTCCGACCAGGCAGCCGATGAAGGCATACCAGAGTACGCTGGGCTGCAGCGCAACCGAGAAGCCGAGCGCGAGGCTGTCGAGAGTTTCCACGGCCCCTAGAACCAGAGCACGCCGCGCTCAAGCGGCGATTTGAGTGCGATACCGAACAGCCAGTAGGCGAACACGGTGAGCGCGATGCCGTAGGCGGCGGCGACGAGCAGGTTGCGCCGCTCCACGATCGCCAGCAGGGCGAAGACCAGCAGCGACATGGTGACGATGAAGCCCAGCGGCTGGTAGGCGGCGACAGCACAGCCAGTGATGATCACCACCAGCAGGGCGTGCCAGCCATTGCTCCAGTCGATGGAGGCGAGCGGCGGGCTCAACTCGCCGCCGAGCGCGACCAGCAGCGCGAAGCCCATCATCAAGCCTGCCAACAGCTTCGGCATCATGCCGGCACCAGGCGACGACAGGCTGCCGAACGGCAGGTCGCCGCTCATCGCGAACACGACAATGCCGAAGCCAAAGAACACCGCTCCGGCGATGTGATCGGCCCGGAGGATCATCGGCGCGGTCCCGGATGCACCGTCACCCGTCGACCTTGCCGATCTGGCGCACGGCGTCCTCGACCCGCTTGGCGTCGGCATCCCAGAAGGCTTTGAATTCGGCCTGGTCGAGATAGGCGACGTCCTGTCCAAGGTTCTTCATCGATTGGACGAACTTCTCATCTGCGGCGGCTTTGCGCGATGCGTCGCGCCAGGTCGTGATGACGTTGGTGGGCGTGCCTTTCGGCGCGAACATGCCGACCCAGAGATAGAACTCGATGTTGTATCCGAGTTCCTTCATGGTTGGCACATCCGGCAGCGCCGGGGCTCGTTGCGCGCCAAAGCAGGCGAGCGGACGGAGCTTGCCGGCCTTCATCTGGGCGTTGGCGGCGGCGATCGACGACACCAGCGCCTGCGAATTGTTGCCAAGGATGGCGGTCAACGCCGGACCGCCGCCGGCGGTGGGCAGATGGCGCAACTGGAGGCCGGCGCTCTGCATGAACAGCGCCATCGGCAGATGCAGCGCGCCGTACAGGCCCGATGAGCTGAAGATCAGGCCGTTCGGCCGCTTCTTGGCATCGTCGGCGAAGTCCTTCAGCGTCTTGTGCGGCTGCTGGTCGTTGACCACGAGCACCATCGGGTCGGCGATAAAGCGCGCGATCGGGATGAAGTCATCGCGCGTGAACTTCACCGGCCGGCCGAACAGCTTGTCGACTTCCGCGAAGCCCGAGATCGAGACGATGTGCATCAGCAGCGTGTAGCCGTCGGGCTTGGCGCTGGCGGCGAACTGCGCGCCCACCTGTCCGGCTGCGCCCGCCTTGGTCTCGATCACCACCGGCTGCTTGATGATCGGCTCCAGCACGCCGGCCAGTGGGCGGGCGACGACGTCGACGGCTCCGCCCGGGGGAAACGGATTGACGAAAGTCACGGGCCGTGTCGGGTAGGCTTCCTGCGCGGCGGCGCGTCCGGTGGCGAGTGCGGCGGCCGTGACGGCCGAACCGACGACGAAGTTGCGTCTATCCACGCTGAGTCCTCCCTGATCCGCCCGGATTAGCCCTGATGCCGGGCTTATTTATATTGGCCGCGATGCTAGGAGCGGGACTCCACGGGGTCAACCGCGAACGGCGCGGCATAGTATACGGCTGCTCAGAAACATTTCGGTGTTCCCCGGACAAGCCGCGTCATCGGTGCGGCGCTGGTCCGGGACACCGCACTAGCAGGCCGGGTCAATCGTCGAGGATCGCGACCGCGCGCGTCCAGCCGGCGGAGCCGCCGCGCACCTTGACCGGAAAGCAACAGACCGTGAAGCCGGTCGCCGGCAGCGCTTCGAGATTGTGGAGCTTTTCGATGTGGCAGTAGCCGATTTCGCGGCCGGCCTTGTGACCTTCCCAGATCAGGCTCGCATCGTGGCTGGCGAGATACTTCTCCTTGGTGTGCACGAACGGCGCGTCCCAGCTCCAGCCATCGGTCCCAGTCACCCGCACCCCACGTTGCGTGAGATAGAGCGTGGCCTCGCGTCCCATGCCGCAGCCCTTGGCGACATAGTCGAGACGGCCATAGGCCGCGCCGGCGCTGGTGTTCACCACCACGATTTCGAGCGGCGACAATGCATGGCCGATGCGTTCCAATTCGGCTTCGACATCGCGCGCGGTTGCCACGTAGCCGTCGGGAAAATGGCGGAAGTCGAGCTTGACGCCCGGCTGCATGCACCACTCCAGCGGCACCTCGTCGATGGTGATGGCACGCTTGCCGCGGTCCATGGTGGAGGCGAAGTGCCAGGGCGCGTCGAGGTGGGTGGTATTGTGCGTCGACAGCCTGATCCACTCGATCGCCCAGCCTTCCCCGTCCGGCAGATCCTGTTCGCGCAGGCCGGGAAAGAATTTCACCACTTCGGAAGCGGTCTGCCGATGCGTCTGGTAGTCGATCTGCGGGCCATAGCCGGGCGGATCGGCAGCGACATCGTTCTCCAGTGGAACCGAGATATCGATCAATCTGCGCGGCATGGTTGCTTCCTTCGGTGCGGTTGACTCCGTTGCCGTCATCCGCGAAAGCGGATGATCCAGTCGTCACCGCGGCTTGTTCTCGGGCAAACGGGGTATCGTACGGATGTCCGCCCTCACAGGCATGACAGCCGATCGTGAGAAATCAGGCAAGAAAATCACGGACAAGACAATCACGGACAAGACAATCGCAGAGGTGACTATGCCGGCCTATTGGGTTGCGCGCTCGAAGATCAACGATCCGGTCGAATACAAGAAATATGCCGATCTCGTGCCGGCCATCATCGCCAAGTACGGCGGCAAAGTGCTGGCGCGCGGCGGCCGCCATCAGATCATGGAGGGGCCGGACAAATTCCACCGCTTCGTGGTGATCGAGTTTCCGACCCTGGAGCAGGGCGTCGCCTGCTTCACCTCGCCCGAATACAACGAGGCAGCCAAATTCCGCCGCGCCGGCGCGGGCGATGTCGAGACAATCATGGTCGACGGCGGCGACGCCACGGTGCGGTAGTCTGGCGCTCGGTTGTCAGCACTGACAGCCTAACCGAATTCCCAGAACTGGCGTGCGCGGCACCACGGTGCATACTGCCGCTGGCACGTCACTTGCTACGAAAACTTAGGAGATCGACCTATGACCGGCACTGTCCTTTTCGCCCCAGGCGGCTACCGCTACATTCCGGCCGTCTTTCAGTATTCCGGCGGCGTCGCCGCCGAAGACGGCTTCGAACTCGAACGCGCCCGCTTTATGCGGCCGGTCCCATTGGCGAAGGCATTCGCAGCCGTAGAAGCGCACATCAAGGCCATCGGCAGGCCGGTCACCGCCTTTGCCCAGTGCGAGCTTCGCTCGCCGGCGCCTTTCAGCGACCAGGGCTTCATTGACTTCAACAAACAGTACGTCATCACGCTGGAGCGCTGGGGCATCTACAAAGACGGCGTCAACCCGGTGGCGCGCACCAATGTTTGCCCCATGTATAACGAACCGGCCGAGCCATCGATGCTGGCGTTCACCTACACCGTGCCCGCGGCGCCGCCGCGCCGCCGCACCTTCATGCTTTCCGGCGGTGGCGACGCACGGGAGGGATCGCAACCCTTCCGGGAGCGCATCGTGCGTTTCGGCGACACCTCCGCCGAGGGGCTGCGCGAGAAGGTGGTCTTTGTCATCGATGAAATGGAGCGCCGTCTCAAGGCCCTTGGTTTCGGATGGCCGGACGCTGTCAGCACGCAAGCCTACACCGTGCACAACATCGGCCATCTGGTGGGCGAAGAACTGGCGCGCCGCGGCGCGATCGAAAGCGGCCTGGTGTGGAACTACGCGCGGCCCCCCGTCGTCGGGCTTGACTACGAGATGGACGTGCGGGGGACCGCGCGGGAACTGGTCATCTAATGGAGTTGTCAATGAACGCGATCGTCTCCCGGGTTGCAGTCCTTGCGGTAACAGCCGGGCTAGCCTCGCCTGCCGCTGCCCAGTGGGCTCCGACGCAACCGATCCGCGTGATCATTCCTTATGCGGCTGGCGGCACGTCGGATATCATCGCGCGGGTGATGGCTGAGCCGCTGCGCGAACGACTCGGACAATCGGTGGTGCTCGAAAATCGCGGCGGCGGAGCCACCCAGATCGGCACCAGCATGGTCGCCAAGTCCAACCCGGACGGCCATACCGTTCTGCTGGTGGCCAACACGTTCACCATCAATCCGAGCCTGTTCAGCAAGCTGCCGTACAACTCGTTGAATGACCTGACGCCGATCACTTATGCGGGCGTCACGCCCCACACCATCGTCGTCAACAACGCGCTGCCGGTGACGAACCTCAAGGAGTTGTTGGACCTGGCGCGCAAGCGTCCCGGCGAGCTCAGCTATGGCTCCGTCGGCAATGGCACGTCGTTTCATCTCGGCACCGAAGAGCTGAAGAAGCTGTCGGGCACGTCGATGATTCATGTGCCGTACAAGGGAATGGGCCAGGTGCTCACCGACGCAATGTCGGGCAACATCCAGCTTGCGTTTGCGAACACGCCGAACGCGGCGCCCCTGGTGCAGGAAGGCAAGCTGCGCGCCATCGCGGTGGCGCATCCGACGCGAGTCCACCAGCTACCGGACGTGCCGACCGTCGCGGAACAAGGATTTCCCGGTTTCTCCTCGAACTCCGGCTTTATCTATCTTGCTGCCGGAGGCACTCCGCCGGCCATCCTCGATCGGCTCAACGCGGAATTCGTGGCGGTGCTCAAGCTGCCGGCGGTACGCGACGTGCTGACGCAGCAAGGCGTGGAGGTCATGGCGACGACGCGCGCCGAAACCGCCGAATTCATCCGCAACGAGATGAAAAAGTACGCCGAGGTGGTGAAGTTTTCGGGCGCCAAGGTCGATTGAGGCGCGCCAACCGCGTCGCGTGGCGTAGATGTCTTTGCCCGCTCGACGCTA
>CAWEDK010000003.1:0-15500 GCA_963807865.1 uncultured Alphaproteobacteria bacterium
TTTAATCCGATATATAGCAACTTTTGTCCGGTTGAAAACCGCGGGTTCGGGGTCGTGAGCGCAGCACGGAGACGGCGGGCCTTGGTGGTCGGGGGCTCGATGAGCGGCCTTCTGGCGGCGCTTGAATTGCGGCGCGCGGGCTGGGACGCCGACATCTATGAGCGCGTGGAAATCGAACTGTCCGGCCGCGGTGCCGGCATCGTCGCGCAGCCGGAATTGATCGAGCGCATTCGCCGGCTGGGAATCGAGCCGGCGGATTTCGGGGTGGCGATCACGTCCCGCAAGATCCTCGACGCCGAAGGCCGCCTGGTCTGCGAGCGCGAATGCCCGCAGGTGCTTGCCGCCTGGGAAGGCATTTACCGGCTGCTGCGGGACGCGTTCCCCCAAGCGAATTATCATCGTGGCAGAGCCGTGGTCCGCTTCAGCGAGACCGACACGTCGGTATCGGCTCACTTCGCCGACGGCAGCGACGCCGAGGGCGATCTGCTGGTGGCGGCGGACGGCATCCGCTCGACCATCCGGCAGCAATGCCTGCCCGCGCTGGCGCCGCTCTATGCCGGCTATGCGGCCTGGCGGGCGCTGATCCCGGAAGCGGCGTTCCCGCCTGCCATCCACCGCGAACTGTTCGAGTACATGGCGTTCTGCCTGCCTCCCGGCGAGCAGTTTCTCGGCTATCCGGTCACCGGCCCGGACGATGACCTGCGGCCCGGCCATCGCCGCTACAACGTGGTTTGGTACCGGCCCGCCGACGAAGCGACCGAACTGCAGCGCCTGCTTACCGACGAGCGCGGCACGGTTCACGCCATCTCGATCCCGCCGCCGCTCATCCGGCGCGCCGCGATCGATGCGATGCGCGCCGCCGCCGAACGGCTGCTGGCGCCGCAGTTTCGCGCAGTAGTGCGGCTGATCGACGAGCCGATCCTGCAGCCGATCTACGATCTTGCGACGCCGCGGATGGCTTTCGGCCGTGTCGTGATCATCGGTGATGCGGCATTCGTCGCGCGGCCTCACGTGGGTGCCGGGGTCGCCAAGGCGGCGGACGACGCCGCGGCGCTCGTGGCGGCGCTGACGGACGATGAGGTTGAGCCGGCGCTCCGGCGTTTCGATGCGGTCCGCCAGCCGGTTGGAATGCGCATCATCGAGCGCGCGCGCCATCTCGGCGCTTATCTGCAGGCGACGCAGACCGCGGAAGAACGCGCCCGCTCGCAGCGTCACAGCATCCCGGAGGCGGTGCTGGCCGAGACCGCCGTGATCGATTTTCTCCGCACTTGAGCGTGCAGCTTATGAAGTAGATCCTTGCCACGAAGACGGTCTGCTCCCTCTCCCGCTTGGGGAGGGTTGGGGAGGAGGTGAACTTGCACGAATGTTTCTGCGTGCCCTCTCCCTGTCCCTCCCCCGCAAGCGGGGGAGGGGACGCTGTGGCGCAAGCGTTCTCACCAACGATGGCTGCGTTGCTGCTGGGAGGCGTTCCCTACCGCTTTCGCGCTGCCGGCTTCTTCTTCCCGCGCTTCACGCCCGCCATCTTCTCCAGCACGGCGCAGACCGCGGCGGTGTCCTGTGCGCCGTGCCCTGACTTCAACGCCTTGACGTAGACCGGAACCGAGGCGTCGAACATCGGCGTCGGACAACGCAACTGCCGGGCAAATTCGCCAATCACCGCCATGTCCTTCTGCCAGACCGAAATCTTCATGGTGGCGTCGTCATAATCGTTCTTCACCATCATCGGGGCGCGCAGCTCGAACACGCGCGAGTTGGCGGCCCCCGAGTGCACCATGTCGAAGATCGTCTGAGGATCGAGCCCGGCCTTGAGTCCGAGCACCATCGCCTCGGCGCTGGCGACGTTGTTGATCGCGACCAGCAGGTTGGCGACGTACTTCATCCGGCTGCCATTGCCGAAGGCGCCGAGGTCGCGGGTCGCGCGGGCGAAGCCGGCGAACAGCGGCTTAGCTTGCGGATCGCCTTGCTGTCGCCGCTCGCATAGACCACGAGATCGCGGGTCCGCGCCTGCGCGCCGGTGCCGCTCACCGGGCAGTCGAGCATGACGTGGCCGGCTTTGCGGAGCGCACGTTCGGCTTTCTCCTTGTCGGCGAGCGTGAACGTGCTCGCTTCGACGATCACCTTCGGCGATACGCGCGCGGCCGCGAGAGCGGCGACCGTGGCGTCGAGCGCCGACGGCTTCGGCAGGCTGGTGATGATGGTCGGGACCTTGGCGGCCAGCGTTGCGACGTCTGGCGCGATCTCGACGCCAGCGCGCGCCATGGCGCGGCGGCGGGCAGGATCGACGTCGTAGCCCACGACCCGCCATCCTGCCGAGACCAGGTTGCGGGCGAACGATCCGCCCATGATGCCAAGGCCGACCACGCCGACCGTCTTTGTGCTGTTCGCCATTTTCTGCTCCCTCCGACCGGGACGAACGCTATACGGCGCTTCCGGTCGCGTACAAGCCGAATGTCCACGCCGCGGTGGTTGGCCGTCTTTCTCCTGTGCGCCCGATCCCCTATGGTTCGCCGCGACTGCCGGAACACACGGCGGCTCAGGGGAGATGCTCATGACGATGTTTCGAAAGGTATGGGTCGCCGGCATGGTGGCCGGTATCGCGGCGTTGGCCGCGAATTCGGCGGCGGCGCAGGGACTGATCGCGCAGCAGCGCCTCTCGTCCGGACTGGCGAACGAAGCGGTGGGTGAGGCGGTCACGGTATGCGCCAAGAACGGCTATGCGGTCACCGCCATCATCGTCGATATCGACGGTGTGCGGCAGGCGGTGCTGCGCGGCGACGGCGCAGCCGTGCACACGCTCGACAGCGCCTACTTCAAGGCCTACACCGCCGCCTCGCTCGCGCCAGTGCGCAAGGAGACCAGCACCAAGGAAATCTTCGAGCGCCTCGCCAAGCAGCCCGGCATGACAACCGCGGGTCTCGCCAGCCTGCCGTACGTGACGTTCACCCCGGGCGGCGTCACCATCATGGCGGGCGGCAAGCCGATCGGCGGCATCGGCGTTGGCGGCGCGCCGGGCGGCAACTTCGACGACGACTGCGCGCGTGCCGCGCTCGACAAGATCAAGGACCGGATGAAGTAGTGAGGCTTGTCCCGGGCGCGGCGCAGCACGAAGTGGTGCGACGCAGACCCGGGACCGTTCCACGTTCGGAGTTTGGTAAGGTCCCGGATCAGCGGTGCAGCACTGTGTGCCGCACCGTGTCCGGGACACGGAAGAGGGATATTCAATGCACATCGGAATTGCCGGCATCGGCAAGATGGGCGCTGCCATCGCGCAGCGGCTGATGGAGGCCGGCCACCAGGTCTCGGTCTGGAATCGCTCCGCCGCCAAGACCAAGCCGGTGGTCGACGCGGGCGCGACACTGGCGGCGTCGCCGGCCGAGCTCGCCACCAAGGCCGAGGCCGTCATCACCATTCTCACCGACGCCGCCGCGATCGAGGCCGTCTACAACGGTCCCTCCGGCCTGCTGTCCGGCGATGTGAAGGGCAAGCTGTTCATCGAGATGAGCACGGTGCCGCCGGCCGTGCCGGTGGCGCTCGCCGAGAAGGTGAGGGCAAAGGGCGCCGCGATGGTCGAGTGCCCGGTCGGCGGCAGCACCGGGCCGGCACGACAGGGCAAACTGCTCGGCCTGATGGGCGCGGCGCCGGAAGATGCCGCACGTGCCAAGCCTATTCTCGATCAACTCTGCCGGCGGGTCGAACACGCGGGGCCGGTCGGCTCCGGCGCGATCCTGAAGTTCACCGTCAACATGCCGCTGATGATCTACTGGCAGGCGCTCGGTGAGGCGCTGGCGCTCTGCAGTTCGCTGAAGCTCGATCCCGACACGCTGATGGATATGCTGAGCGAGACGTCGGGCGCCGCCACCGTGCTGAAGGTGCGCGGTCCCGGCATTGCCAAGATGCTCAAGGGCGGCGACGGCGGCCCGGTCACGTTCAACGTCGACGGTGCGATCAAGGACCTGCGCGCCATGCTGGCGGAGGGCAAGGCGCAGGGCGTCGAACTGCCGCTCGTCGAAAAGACGCTGGCCTGTTACGAGGAAGCGCAGCGCAAGGTCACGGGCGACGCCGAAATCTCCGCCGTCACCGTCTACTGGGCGAACCGCGCCAAGATGTGAGAACAACCAGATTGTCGTCCCCGCGCAAGCGGGGACCCATGCTCCCGCAGTATTGGTTCTGGGTCCCCGCTTGCGCGGGGACGACACGGGAGTAGAAAACCGATCCCGAAAATATTGGAGTAAACCGATGTCCGTCGTCACGCTTGCGCAAGCTTCCACCATCGTCGACACCGCCCTCGCCAAAGGCCGCGAGACCAACTGCGCGCCGCTGACGGTGGCGGTGCTCGACGCCGGCGGTCACCTCGTCGCGTTCAAGCGCGAGGACAAGTCGGGCCTGCTGCGTTTCGACATCGCTTACGGCAAGGCCTGGGGCGCGCTCGGCATGGGCTTCGGTTCGCGCACGCTGGCCGAACGTGCGGCCGCCACTCCGCAGTTCTTCACCATGCTGGCGGCGGCGAGTGGCGGTCGCATCGTCTCCAACCCGGGTGGCGTGCTGATCCGCGACGGTAGCGGCGATGTGATCGGAGCGGTCGGCATTTCGGGCGATACGTCCGACAAGGACGAGGCTTGCGCGCTCGCCGGCATCGCAGCCGCCGGCCTCAAGGCCGATCCCGGCGGCAAGAGCTGACTTAGTCTTGAGGTGATCGTTGAGCGCGCCGCTTACTCTATCTGCTCCCTCCCCCTTTTGGGGGAGGGGTGGGGAGGGGGGTAGACGCGAGTCCTGAACTTGCTGCCACCCCCCTCCCTGCCCCTCCCCCTCAAGGGGGGAGGGGACGCTGGAGCCGCGCGATTTGAACGTGTGGCTCTTCTTCCCCTTCGCCTTTGCCGGCTTGGCCAGTGCGTCCTTCCAAATTGCCTGAATGCTGGCGATCTCGGCCTCGAACCGCTCGAGAAACAGCCTGGCCTGGATGCTCAGGGGACGGCGCGCCGGCTGGATCACCACGAATTCGGCGTGCAGCGGCGGATCGACGATCGGATTGACCACGAGTTCGCGCCGGCCGATGTCGTTCACCGAGATCAGGCTCGGCAGCACCGTGACCCAGTCCGACCGCGCGACGAATTCCAGCGTGCCGATCATCGCGTCCATCTCCAGCATGGCGGCGATCTCCACGCCGTGGCTCTGGAAATAGGTGTCGAGATTGCGCCGGCGGGTGTTGTCCGGCCCGGGCACGACGATCTTCAGCGGCGCGCGCTCCGCAAGCCGCACCGGAGCCAGCGGCGTGAGGCCGCCCGCCGGCCCGGAAAGCAGCATTTCGCGGTCGCGCACCAGGAGCCGCGACCGCAGGCCCACCCGGCCCTCGAACGCCGGCACCACGGCGAAATCGAGTTCGTCCGCCAGCACCATATCGGTCAGCACGCCGCTGTAGCCTTCGAACACATGGAGCCGCACGTCAGGATGCCGCGGTACGAAGTCCTCGAGCGTCGGCGCGAGCACCGCGCGCGTGAAGGTTGGCATCAGCCCGATGCGCAGGTCGCCACTGACCAGCGCCGGCAAGTCCGCGCGCCTCGGCATTGGCATGTTCCAGCCGGCCGACCGCCTCGACGCAGCGCTTGTAGTAGCGCTGCCCCGCCGGCGTCGGCACGATGCCGCGGGCAGAGCGCTCGAACAGCTCGCACGCCCAGCGTCCGCTCGACCGTGGCGACGTGCTGCGAGATGCCGGACTGCGTCGCGTTCTCGCGCTCGGCGGCGCGCGTGAACGAGCCTTCCTCGCAGACCGCGATGACGGCCCGGATCTGCCGCAGAGCGATATCGGTCATGGATTTTGCCTATCAGGAAACATAATGCCGATCGTCAGATTATATTATTTCGTCCGGCGGCCGCCAACGCCTTAGCATTCGCGCGGTCCCGCCGGTGTCCGCGTTCATGCGAGGAGCGCTCCGATGAAGCTCGGCTTTTTCACCATGCCGATCCATCCGCTCGACAAGGATTGGCGGCAGTCGCTGCGGGAGGACCGCGAGGCCTTCATCCTGGCCGACGAACTCGGCTTCACCGAAGGCTATGTCGGCGAGCACGTCACCGACCGCGCCGAGAACATCACCTCCTGCGTCGATGTTCATCGCGAGGCTGATCGACGCCACCAAGACGATCAGGCTCGGCACCGGCACGATCAACATGCCGAACACCCATCCGGCCGCCGTCGCCGCGCAGATCGCGATGCTCGACCATCTGCTCGACGGCCGCTTCATCTTCGGCATCAGCCCCGGCGGCCTGCTGTCGGACGCCGAGGTGTTCGGCAATCTCGACGCCGACCGCAACGCGATGTTCCTGGAGGCGATCAACCAGGTGCTGGCGATCTGGGCGAGCGAGCCGCCCTACAACCTCAAGGGCAAGTACTGGACGATCAGCGATCGAGCGCCAGTTCATGCCGGAGATCGGCCAGGGCTTCATCGCCGAAGCCGCTGCAGCGGCCGCATCCGCCGATCGTCGTCACGGCGGTCGCGCCGTTCTCGAAGGGCGTCACCGAGGCGGCGGCGCGCGGCTGGGAGCCGATCTCGGCGAACTTCCTGATGCCGGAATGGGTCAAGAGCCACTGGCCGAAATATGTCGAAGGCTGCGAGCGCGTCGGGCGGCCGGCCGATCCCGCGAACTGGCGCGTGGCGAAAAGCGTCTTCGTCGCCGACGACGACAAGACCGCGAAGGCCTATGCGACCGATCCGAACAGCCCCTACCGCTTCTACTACAGCCAGCTGTTCACCAAGCTGAAGAAGAACGGCCGCATCGAGCTGTTCAAGACGCGCCGCGACCAGCCGGACGACGAAGTCACGCTCGACAGCGTCTGCGACGAGCTGATCATCTACGGCACGCCCGACAAGGTGGCCGACGAGATCCTGGCCTTCCGCGAGCGGGTCGGCGACTTCGGCACGCTGCTCTATGCCGGCAAGGACTGGCGCGACCGCGACCTGGCGCGCCGCTCGATGATCCTGATGGCCGAGAAGGTGATGCCGAAGGTCAACGCGGCGGCGAAGCGATGAGCCGGGTCCGGGTGTTCGTCACGCAGCCGGTCGCCGAGAGCGCGCTGGCGCGGCTGCGCGCCGTCGCGGACGTCGAGGTCAACGGCAATTCCAGCAGCATCATCAGCAAGGCCGCGCTATGCGAGGGCGTGGCGCGCAGCGACATCCTGTTCTCGCTGCTGCATGACGTGGTCGACAAGGAGGTACTGGCCGCCAACCCGAAACTGCGCGCCGTCACCTCGATGGTCATCACGCCCGATCATATCGACATGGCGGAGGCGACGCGGCGCCGCATTCCGGTGACCAACATTCCGGCGATCGTCACCGACGCGACAGCCGACATCGCGTTCGGCCTGCTGCTGGCGGTCGCCCGCCGCATCGTGGAAGGCGACAGGCTGTTCCGCGGCGGCGTCTATCCGGGCTCGCAGTCGAATCATCTCGCCGGCGCGGCCGTCACCGGCAAGACGCTCGGGCTGATCGGCGGCGGGCGCATCGGCCAGGCGGTGGCGCGACGCGCGCAGGGCTTCGGCATGCGCGTGCTCTATGCCGACCCCCACCGCCTGCCGCCGGAGCGCGAGCAGGCCATCGGGATGGCTCACGCCGGGTTCGACGAGGTGCTGCGCAAGGCCGATTTCGTCTCGTTGCACCCGCAGCTCACGCCGGCAACCCGCCACCTGATGGGTGCGCGGGAGTTCGGGCTGATGAAGAAGTCCGCCTTCATCATCAATACGTCGCGCGGCCCGGTAATGGATGAGGCGGCGCTCACGCGTGCGCTTGTCGAAGGCCGCATTGCCGGGCGCGGGGCTCGACGTTTACGAGCACGAGCCGGCGGTCACTCCGGCTCTTGTCGGCATGCCGAATGTCGTGTTGACGCCGCATCTCGGCAGCGCGGTCTTCGAACTGCGCGAGGGCATGGCGCACGTGGTGGTGGACAATGCCATCGCGGTCATCGAGGGCCGCCGCCCACCCAATTGCATCAATCCGGACGTGTACTCAGCCTGACCGCTTTTTGTCGCGAGGGCGCCCAACTCTTTAGCTCAGTCGGATTGAGCCGGCGCGCCCGTCGCGACCACGGCTAGTGCGGACGCCTGGGCAATTTGTGCATAGGATTTCCCGCCGGACTTCAGGTTGTCCGCGGTTCCTCATCGTGAATAATGGCGTCGTCGCAAGATCGGCCGAGCGCGCCCGCACAACGCCGCGCAGAAATCGAGACATGAGGAGGATTGGATGTTCGTGGAGCAGCGACTGTACACGTGCGCGCCGGGAAATTCCGCCAGGTTCCTGAAGATGTACGAGCAGGAAGGCCGCGAGCCGCAGACCCGCCACCAGGGAACGCCGATCGGCTACTACGTCAGTGAAATCGGCCCACTCAACCAGATCACCACATTGTGGGCATATGACAGCCTCGACGAACGGGTGGAGCGACGACGTGCCCTCTTCCAGGACCCGGCCTGGATCGGCTACCTCGACAAGTGCCGCCCGCTACTGACGGCGCAGGAGACCCGCATTCTGTTGCCGGCTCCATTCTTCAAGGAGCGACTGGCGGCCATTGCGGCGCTCGGGAGGACGTCATGATCGCACATCCATTCCTTCGCCTTGGTCTTTCGGCGCTGGCCTGCGCCGCACTCGTCGTGCTGCATTCGCATCTGGCCGCCGCGCAGACCGACTACCCGTCGAAGCCGATCAAGCTTGTCGTACCGCTGGCCGCCGGCGGCGGCATCGATTTCACCGCGCGCGCGACCGCGCAACGGCTCTCCGAGGTCATCGGCCAGCAGGTGATCGTCGAAAACATCGGCGGTGCGGGCGGCACGATCGGCGTCAGCACGGTGGTGCGCGCCGCGCCTGACGGCTACACGTTGCTCTATCACTCGGTGACGGGCGTGGTCAGTTCCTTGGTCAGCAAGGATTTGGCCTATGACTGGCTGCGCGACCTCGCGCCGGTCTCGCTGGTCACGCGCTTTGCGCCGGTGCTGATCATCAATCCGTCGCTGCCCGCCAGGGACCTGAAGGAATTCATCGCACTCGCCAAGGCCAATCCCGGCAAGTTCAGCTATGGCTCGTCCGGCGCCGGGACGGCGATCCATCTCGCCAGCGAGTTGTTCAAGGTCACCGCCGACGTCGATATTGTGCATGTGCCCTATCGTGGCAATGCCGGGGTCATGCCCGATCTGCTCGCCGGCCGCATCCAGATGTTGATCGACGGCGTCCCGCCGCAGCAGAAGAATATCGAGTCGGGCGTGGTGCGCGCGCTCGCGGTGACGACCCGAACGCGTGCAGCCTCGCTGCCGAACGTGCCGACGATGATCGAGCAGGGGATCGACTACGAGGTGCCCTATTGGACGGCGATCTTCGCGCCGGCCGCGACCCCGAAGCCGATCATCGACAAGCTGTCGGCGGAGATTGCCAGAGCGATGCAGCACCCTGGCGTCATCTCAAGGCTGCGGGATGTGGGGACCGAAGCGGTCGGATCGACTCCGGAGGAACTCGCTGCCTTCAACCGGGCGCAGTTCGATCTCTATCGCAAGATCGTGCAGGACCCACGGCTCAAGCTCGGATTGCAGTAGTACCAGGTGCATTGAATGACTCTTGTGCCCGGCCTTGTGCCGGGCATCCACGTCTTGTTTCGTGAGTTCAGTTCAAGAACGTGGATGGCCGGGACAAGCCCGCCATGACGCTGCGGAGTCGCGCTTTCCAACCGTTGGTTTAAGCAGCCGCGCGTGAGTGACGGCGGAGATCGTTCGCGACTGGGAGCCTATTTCTCCCGGTCCCAGATCACGATCACCTTCACCACCTTGTTGTTGACGTTGGGGTGCGGCATCGGCGGGCTTTCGATGTACAACCGGTCGCCCTCAAACCGGATGAAGCGCGTCTGCTCGCCGCCGACCCAGGCTTCGTTCCAGGCGGCCTCGACCTTGGTGATGACCTTGCCGTCCTCAACCCGGTAGCGGCCCGTATAGGCGATCATCGTGCGCAACGCCTGCGCGCGCTCCGCGTCGGTCGTCGGCACCGGGCGGCCCTCGGCGGTCACGAGTGCAAGCCAGCGGCCGTCTGCCGTGGCAATCTGTCGGCCGCGCGGATGTTCGCCGAGCACCGGCGTGCGCGCCTTGGTCTCCTGGTCCTCGTAGACCACGGAGACCAGCGTCCAAATCCCGACGATCTTGTCCTTCAGTTCCTTGTCGTCGGCTTGCGCCGGCGCGACCAGCAACATCGCCAGGCAGATCAGGAAAGCAGCGCGCATTTTGTCCTCCCGTGCCGCAACCGTTACTTCGTATCGCCCATCCACTTGATGCGGATCTTGCCCAGTGTCCCGTCCATCTCGATTTGGTCGATCCAAATGTTGACGTAGTTGAGCAGCGTCTGGTCCTCGCGCCGAAGTAGCATCGCCACATAGACGGGATGAAAAATGTTACTGGGCGACATGGCGGCAAGGCGTGGCTCCTTGCGCGCCATGTAGACTGCGGCGGTCGAATCCTGCACCTGCGCATCGACCTTGCCGGCGAGAAGGTCCGCCGTCGCGAACTCATTCGACGGGAAGCCGACCGGGGTCGCCTGCTTGAACTCGGTGTTGGCGAAGCGGTCGTTGAGGCCGCCGCGGTTGTAGGCAATCTTGAGCCCCGGCTTGTCGAGATCGGCCAGCGTCCGGTAGCGGTCCCGGTCGGCACTGCGGATCATTATCAGCTTGCCATAGCGCATGTAGGGCTTGGAGAAGGTCGCGACCCGCGCGCGTTCGAGCGTGCGGCCCATGCCTGACATCGCCACGTCGAACTTGTTGGCGAGCAGGTCCGGGATCATCGTGCCGAACGTCATCTTGACGTATTCAATCTTGACGCCGAGCGCGGGCGCGAGCGTCGCCAACACATCCATGTCGAAGCCTTCGAGATTTCCGGTCGCCGGATCGCGCATGCTGAACATCGGCGTGTCCATCGTCGTGCCGACGCGCAGCACCTTCGCATCCAGGACATTCTGTAGCCGGTCGAGACTCTGTGCGTTGGCAGACGTCCCGAGCGCGACCGCGACGACGGCGGAAAACATCATCAGCCTCATGGCGTCCATCCCGTTGCGTCGTTTTGGTTTATTCCGCCGTCCAGCCGCCGTCGAGCACCAGCGCCGAGCCGGTCATCAGCGAGGAGGCATCGGAGGCGAGAAAGACGATGGCGCCGGTGAGTTCGTCGAGCTGGCCGAGGCGGCCGAGCTTGATCTTTGACAGCACCTCGTCGCGGAACGCCTTGTTCTCGAAGAACGGCCGCGTCATCGGCGTTTCGAGGAAGGTCGGCCCGAGCGAATTGACGCGGATGTTGTGCGGCGCCAGCTCGATCGCCATCGCCTTGGTGAAGCCCTCCATGGCGTGCTTGCTGGCGCAGTAGACGGTGCGGCGCGCGGCGCCGACGTGGCCCATCTGTGACGAGATGTTGATGATCGAGCCGGGCCGCTTGGCTTCGACGAGGCGGCCGGCCACCGCCTGTGCGACGAAGAACGCGGCGCGCACGTTGAGCCCCATGATGACGTCGAAATCTTCGACCGTCACATCGTGCAGCATTTTCGGCCGGTTGGTGCCGGCGTTGTTGACCAGGATGTCGAACGGGTCGGAGGCGGCCACCGCCGCCCGGACCGCATCGATGTCGGTGACGTCGAGCGGAAGGGCATCCGCTTTGTCGCCGCGCGTGCGGATGGCCTCGGCTGCGGCCTCGATCTCGGATTTGGTGCGAGCCGCGAGCGTGACGTGTGCGCCCGCCGCCGCCAGCGCTGAGGCTGCCGCGAGCCCGATGCCGCGCCCGCCGCCGGTGACCAGCGCGCGCTTGCCGTCGAGACGGAAAGTGGGAGTGCGTGCGAGTTCCATGTACTTAGTTGTCCGCCAAGTACATCGGATTTTCAGTCCAACCCAATCTTACAGTTATGCCATCGATGATCTTTGGCTCTGAAAGTTGCCCGGGCTGCATTATTGGCGTGCCGAAGGCGGTTGAAAAAACAGCAAAATCCATAAAGCCGGCGCGGCTCTTGTCGAATGACTGAACGAGCACTATGGCGGTCGATGCCCCCGATGCTCGCGCCTCAACGACAGTAGCGAAAGTTCGATGAAGAAGTTGATAGCGGATGCAACCAATCGAATCGCAATTTAGCTTTAGCTTTTCGAGTAAACCAAGAAGACGTCGCATTTTTCCGAGGGAATAGTCATTCCATTCGTGTATCAGCGGCCCAAAGCTTTCATCAACTTTTGCTTCAATACCAAGTACGGCCAAACTCGATTTGGTTTGTATCGTCGCGACGACGTCGGTTTGACTTTCGCGACCATGAGTGTCGAACTTAGTCTCTTTTTCAAAGACCGCCCTTTTTAGAATGGCCCCTTCATACGCAGAGTCCGTCTGCAGGATTTCGCGGATGCGACTGGGTAGTCCTTGAGCATTGAACCAACTGTAAGCCGTTTGATACGCGGAACGTTCCTTGTTCCAGTGTTCTTCCCGTTTGCCGAGGAATGGGATCACATCTTCCGGTTTGGTGAGTGCTGTGTCGTTCGGACCAAAGAAAAGCTGCGCCATGTTCTATTCCGCCGCCTGCGCGTACGGCACGTTGCGGCCGCCGTAGCGGCGCACGCGGACGTTGGCCTGTTCGGCATGCGCCGTGAAGCCCTCCAGCATGCACAGCCGCGAGCAGTATTCGCCGATCATCGCGGATGCCTCGTCGGTGAGCACTTTCTGATACGTGCAGGTCTTGAGGAACTTGCCGACCCACAAGCCGCCGGTGTAGCGCGCCGCCTTCTTGGTCGGCAGCGTGTGGTTGGTGCCGATCACCTTGTCGCCATAGGCGACATTGGTGCGCGGCCCGAGGAACAGCGCGCCGTAGTTCGTCATGTTGTCGAGGAAGTAGTCCGGGTCGCGGGTCATCACCTGGACGTGCTCGGAGGCGATGCGGTCGGCCTCGCGCACCATCTCGTCCTCGTCTTCGCAGACGATGACTTCGCCGAAGTCCTCCCAGGCCTTGCCGGCGAGGTCGGCGGTGGGGAGGATTTTCAACAGCCGCTCGATCTCCGCCATGGTATCGCGCGCGAGCTTCTCCGAATTGGTGAGCAGGATCGCCGGCGAGGTCGGGCCATGCTCGGCCTGGCCGAGCAGGTCGGTGGCGCAGATTTCGCCGTCGACGGTGTCGTCGGCGATGACCAGCGTCTCGGTCGGTCCGGCGAGCAGGTCGATGCCGACGCGGCCGAACAGCTGGCGCTTGGCTTCCGCCACGTAGGCGTTGCCCGGGCCGACGATCATGTCGACCGCCGCGATCGTGCCGGTGCCGAGCGCCATGGCGGCGACCGCCTGCACGCCGCCCAGCACGTAGATTTCGTCGGCGCCGCCGAAGTGCATCGCGGCGACGATCGCCGGATGCGGCCCGCCCTTGAACGGCGGCGCGCAGGCGATGATGCGCTTCACGCCCGCGACCTTCGCGGTGACGATCGACATGTGCGCGGAGGCGACCATCGGGTAGCGCCCGCCCGGCACGTAGCAGCCGACCGAATTGACCGGGATATGCTTGTGGCCGAGCACGACGCCGGGCAGCGTCTCGACTTCGAGGTCGTGCATGGTGTCGCGCTGCTTCTGCGCGAAGTTGCGCACCTGCGCCTGCGCGAACCTGATGTCGTCGAGGTCGCGCTTGGCGACCTGGCCGATGGCGCTGCTCGATGTCCTGCGGCGAGAGCTTGAACGACGGCCGGCGACCAGTTGTCGAACTTCTGCGACAGGTCGCGGATCGCGGCATCGCCGCGCGTCTTGACGTCGTCGAGGATGCCTTCGACCGTCGCGCGCACCTTGGCGTCGGCGGCCTCGACCGCGCCCGCATCCATTCCGCGTTTGAGCCAGCGGGGCATGTGCGTCCTCCATTCACAGACTGTCGTCCCCGCGAAAGCGGGGACCCAGGCACTCTTAAAATCCAACTTATCGCAAATCGTGACCAGTGGATGCCCGCGTTCGCGGGCATGACGACCGAGTGTGTTGCTCGCGATCCCGATCGGCCGCGCCGCTACGCGGGTTGGGCTGTCGGCGATGACCGCTCCGCCGTCACTTAATCGCCTGCGGGTTGATCGGCGAGCCGGTGCCGCCGGTGATGATCAGCGGCGGGCCGCAGAAGAAGAACTCGTAGATGCCGTCTGCGTCGCAGTCCTCGGCCAGTTCCTTGAGGTAGAAGATTTCGCCCATGCACAGCCCCATGGCGGGGATCACCACCCAGTGCCATGGCTGGTTCGCCTCAGTGGTCTCGTTCGGCCGCACTTCGACGCCCCAAGTGTCGGTGCAGATCGCGGCGATCTGCTTGTCCTGACACCAGTAGCAGTTCTCGAACTTCACACCGGGCGCATCGCCGCCGGCGTAGCCGCCCCACTCCTTCTCCTTCAGGCAACGCTCCATCTGCCCGGTGCGGACGAGCACGAAGTCGCCGCGCCCGATCGCGACGTTCTGATCCTTGGCGCACTTGTCGAGCTCGTCGTTGGAAATGCTCTCGCCGTCCTTCAGCCAGGGCACGCCGCGGAAGCGCGCGATGTCGAGCAGAACGCCGCGCCCGACCATCTTGTTCTTGGAATGCTCGATGCCGAGCACGTTGAGTCCCTTGGCATCGACCAGCTTGGCGTCGTGGCCGTTGTAGCCCTTGTCCTCGTAGAAGATGTGGCCGAGTGCATCCCAGTGGGTGGCGCCCTGCACGCACAGCATCAAGCGTGTCGTCGGCATAGCGGATCTTGTTCCAGTCCTGCCGGCCGGCGATGGCATCGGTGCCGGTCGCGAGCATCTGGTGGATGGGATTGAACCGGCCGCCGAACAGGCCGGTCTGCGGGCCGTCGCGGTCGAGCGGAATGCCGAGCGCGAACGCCTTGCCGGTGCGGATCAGGCTTGCGGCCTTGACGATGTCCTCGGGCTTGACGTGATTGAGCGTGCCGATCTGGTCGTCCTTGCCCCAGCGTCCCCAGTTCGACAGCTTCTTGGAGGCTTCCTCGATCGCCTGCCGGCCCACCTTGATGTCCATTGTTGTGCGTCCTTTTGGGCTTAGATGTGCCATGATAGTGGCCCGAGGCGGACGTGGGATGCAACCCGATCCGGCTCACGGCGGTTGCATCGATGCGCAAGGAAACGGGTGCATGCTCGATCGACGTACCGTCATCATTGGAATCGGAGCGGCCGCCGTCGTGTTCGCCGCCGGCGCCGCCCAGGCGCACCACGGCTGGACGTGGGCGGAAGACGTGACCGTGGACCTCACCGGGGTGATCAAGTCTGCCCGGCTGGGCAATCCCCACGGCATCCTGAAGCTCGACGTCAAAGGCGAGGAATGGACCGTGGAGGTCGGCCAGCCGTGGCGCAATCAGCGCGCCGGCTTGAAGGACGCCATGCTGGTGAAGGGTGTCGAACTGACCGTGCACGGCAACCGCGCCAAGGACCCGAAGCTCAAGGTGATCAAGGCGGCGCGCATCACCATCAGCGGTCAAGTCTATAATCTCTATCCCGAGCGTAGCTGACGAGCGGAATGTTCACCGAG
>CAWEDK010000004.1:0-109304 GCA_963807865.1 uncultured Alphaproteobacteria bacterium
GCTGGGTGATCGTTGAGCCACCTTGCGGGGTCGCCATTGCGCCAGATTGGCGATGAAGGCGCGTATCAGGCCCCGTTCGTCAACGCCACTATGTTGATAAAACCGCTTATCCTCAGCCGCAACAAACGCTTTTTGAACGTGATTGGGAATATCGGCGAGCGGCATCCAGGTTCTTCGCTGGTTCTCTTCGAAGATCTCGGCGAAACGCTCGCCCTTTCGTTCCAGGACGACGCTCGCGCCGGGAAGCTCATCCCCTCCAGTTTATTGTGGTCGGGCAAATCTGACGCCGCCTTGTTGTAAAACTTGATGACATCTGCGAGCTCAATCGCGGCACGCTCGACCGTCTCATCCTTGCAGAATTGCCGGTACGCGGTATGCAGATCTGCAAAGTCGATTTCGCGGAACGCTTTGTTGTCGCCGACCGCTTCCGGATCCTCCATCGCGGTGGACAGGAGTTCATCGAAATTTATGTTCTCCAGATCGAACGTCTTGAGCATGTGGACGCAACCGGAATGCAGTAGGCCGGCGACCTTTTCTTGGTCCCGCTCAACATCGAACGCCACCTCCACGGCTTTCGGATCAACGATGACTTGGCTGAGGGCTAACGCGGTGGCGAACATCTTGATCAAAAGAACATCCATATCGCCCCCAGGAGTACTGATGGTCGCGCCGGTCGCTTTCAGAACATTGAGTTAAGTCGATAAGTTCCTGATGATCAGAGGCCAAAATTGATCGAACGAGGCCCGGCTCGGAAGCGGGCGCCGTGCCGCTGAGGGAAGCGCTACGGCACAGTCCTCGATTGGGTGGAGGCTCCTGGGCCTGACGCCACCATCCGGCTTCAGACACAACTTGGATGGGCAGCGGCGGACAAGCACCGTCGGAGTGCCGAAGGTAGCCGCAGTGAAGCGGCAATTTAACGCAGATAGCGTCCTACAGCGAAGCGCGTCCGCTAGCTCTGCACAATCAGGGGCCGAACCTGCCGACGGCGTGGCCCAACTCGCCCAGCGGCGCTGTCGCCGCCGCAGTCGAAACGGAGAAAAACTTTAGTCGCATCGTTCAACGGGGAACCTCCGTACTTCCTTTGAGTTCTCGGGACGCCAGCCGCTGCATGCGGCCCTTACCGAAGGCGCCAACCAAATGACTGCTCAGGGCAACCCCTCGGTGGAAGAACTCCGCCGCGAAAATCTGAACGATCTAGAGCCGTGCTCACCAGCACCGTAGTCGAGCTCCGGGAGAAAGTTTCCGATACCGCAGATGAGCTCAAGACCCGTCTGTCGCCATCAAACATCAAAGAAGAAGTCAAAGATTACGTGCGCGACGGAAGCGCTCAGTTTTTCCAATCGATCGAACGTAAAGCACGTGAGAATCCGCTCCAGACTGTGGCAATCGGCGCAGCCCTTTCGTATCCCCTCTGGGGCGTTGTGCGATCCTTTCCATTACCGATTATGCTCGTTGGAGCCGGCCTGTGGTTGTCCCGGCAAAAATCGGTCACTAGCGCCTCGCTTGATGACATCACAGACAAAAGTTTCGGAAATCGGCTCCGAGGGCGCTAACGCGGTGTCAGATGCGATGCGCGGCGCAGGAGATGCACTTGTTGAGACTGCGGAAAGCTTCACGGACAAAGTCCGAGCAACAAGTCATGACTTACGTGATTTAGTCGGCGGTATCAGCGAATCCATCGCTGGGACTGTGAAGAATTGGCGGCCGAAGCAACGGAATCCATTTCTGATACCGTTTCCGACTTAGGGGCAAAAGCCGTTGAACTCGGGACCCGGTCGCGCAATGCGCTCGAGGAGTTGGTCGATCGCAAGCCACTGCTCGTCGCCGGCGTGGGGCTGGCAATCGGCGCATTCATCGCGTGCCTCCCTGCCGCGCTCCGATACAGAAGATCGAATGTTCGGCGACCGCAGCGACGAGTTTAAAGATGATGCACGAGAGGCAGTTTCGCGAGGCGTAGAGCATGCAAAGACTGTAGCTGCTGGCATCGCAGATGATGTAACTGCCGCTGCATCCCAGCAGGGCCTGGATGCCGAAGGATTAATCGGTCTGTTAAGGGGGTCACCGAAGCCGTCAAGTCTGTTGTCGATAAGGGCATCAAGACTGCCTTGGGTGAAAACGATGGCCCATCATGGCCAGATCCTTCCCAAGCCGAATCAGTTTCAAACAACTAAGAGCTAGAGAAACGGAGGCCAAGATGGCGGACACTAATAGAAATCAGCAACCCGGCACGGCCGCGCGGGCCACGCCCGGGCAAAGCCAGACTGGCCTTCGGATCAAGCCAAGACAGTGACGAAGGACTTGAAATCGTCCGCGTCCGAAATCACTGATGCCGTAAAATCTACCGCTTCGGACATCACTGATGCCGTAACGCGCGTCGCGAAAGACCAAGTTGATGCCCTGGGGACAGCGGCGAAAGGCTTGGCGACGGAAGCAACGGACAGAGGTCACGTCCGCTATGGATACGCAAAAGACCTCAAGCGCTGATTACCTTGGCACGATTGCTCAGGCCGTTAAGCGCGCTGCTGGTGAATTCGAAAACGACGTGCCGCAGGCTGCCCGTTATATTCGACAAGCCGCTGGCCAGATTGAAAACGTCGCCAACTCGGTTCGTCAACACGACATGCGGGAACTCGTCGGAGAAGTACAAGAGTTTGCGCGCCGACAGCCCACACTATTCTTCGGCGGCGCAATGATCCTCGGTTTTGCTGCTCTTCGCTTTTTCAAGAGTTCAGGATCGGGCTCTGTGCGGACATGCCAATAGAGTGGATCATCGAGCATCCTCTCTCCGCGCACATTCGCCAAGCGAGTTTTCGCCCACGCGGTCAAATTAGGCCTCCAATGTCAATCTCGGATGATGTTCGCACCATACCCGCGCTCTTTGGCGACGCCATTGAGCAGCTTGGCAAGCTTGTTCAGAATGAGGTGCAGCTCGCTCGCGCGGAACTCACCGAAAGCTGACACAGGCTGGCAAGGGAGTTGCATACGTTGCGGCGGCTGGAAATCTTGATGATTCCGGTACTAGTCGTGCTGTTAATAACCTTGCCCTGTGGCTGAACCAGATGGGCATGTCGCTGATCACCGCACATCTTATCGCGGCAGCGGTCGGCGCCGTCATAAGTCTGGCGCTGGGCTTTGTTGGCCTAAATCGCCTCAAGCTTGAGGAGCTGACGCCCACCGTAACGTCGCAGCAAGTGGGTCGCGATGTGGCAGCAGTCAAGGAACTCGCAAAATGAAATCGCAAAATCCTTCTAGTCCGACCGGTGTGGCTTCGTTCGTTGAAGATCTCGACGAGTCAATCCGACAAAATCCCGTCGCAGCGGCGCTCGTGGGTGCAGGCGTTCTCTGGATGTTTTTTGGAAGCGGTAAAATCGTCAGCGGATTGTCGAATGCGGCTACGATCGCAACAAACTCAGTCGCCTCCGCGGCGGGTTCCGCGGGGAATGCAGTGAGTGACGCTATCTCTGGAGCCGCTTCGCGAACATGCGCGCGACGCAGCAAGCCGGTGAGGCGATCGCCTCTCAGGCTGGAAGGCAGCGACGCTGGTGAAAGATCCCGCGTCAGCTGGATATGACTCGTCAATTCGCAAAGCGAAGGGGTAGGTGGATCCGTTACACGCGATTCAAAAGAGTGCACGTGCCTCCTCGGAGTTTGGGCGAGAATTAGGCACGTCAATTCAAAGTAACTTAACAGAGACGCTTGATCGGCAGCCGTTATTGTTAGGTGCAATTGGGCTAGCAATCGGCGCGGGAATTGCGGCCTCGTTTCCGGCGACCACTGTCGAAAAGGAAATCATGGGCGAAACGGGCGCTGCCGTTAAGGAGAAGATCAAGTGTCGCTCACAACACGTCGGAACAGCCAAGAAGGTATTCGCGGAAGTCAAGAAGGATGCACAAGCACAGGGACTAACTCCGGATGCCTTGAAGGGTGTTACGGACAAAGTTAAGGCTGTGGCTAGCGCATCTAAGGGATCGATAAAGAGCCGTCTCTCGTAACACCAGGCATTGGGCCTCGTCCCTATAATTTGGAGTCAAAAATGGCCGCTTCGAGCAAGCATCTTTCCGAGTTGTTTCACGATACTTTGAAGGACATATATTACGCCGAGAAGAAGATACTGTCCACTTTGCCGAAAATGGCAAAGGCGGCGCAGGCTCCCGCACTAAAGGCTGCATTTGAGAAGCACGAAGGCGAGACGGAGGCGCAAATTGATCGTCTTGAACAAGTCTTCGAGCTTATTGGTTCGCCGGCCCGCGGTAAGAGATGCGATGCCATCGAAGGCATCATCGAAGAGGGCAAGGAGGTAATGCAGGAGTACAAGGGTTCGCCGGCCCTAGACGCCGGTTTATTGGCTGCTGCGCAAGCAGTGGAACACTACGAGATTTCTAGGTATGGGACATTAAAAGCTTGGGCCGGCAAACTTGGTCACAAGCAAGCGGTCTCGCTTCTCGAGCAGACTTTGCGGAGGAAATCAAGACGGACTCCGACCTCACCAAAATCGCAGAGACCGCGGTAAACGCCGAGGCTGCGTAGTAGCTCGGCGCCCGGGAAATCTCCCTCTCGCTGCCTTGAAACATTTTCATTTTGCTTATCATAACCCCTTGCAGCGGCTCCGCACCGGGGCAATCTTAATCCGCGTTCTCTTTAGGCTATCTACCTTCGCCGCGGTCGCTCCCCCGACAACAGGGCGGCCCTCACGTCTTTTTTGGTCCGTGCCGAACCGGACGGGCGCGCCTCGCCCAAGCGCTGGCGCCGTTTCCCCGAAACACATCTCGAACCGTTCTTGGACGGCAGGCGTTCCGCTCCACCCCCCCCCACCCCTGGAACTTCCCCCCCCCCCCCCCCCCCCCCCCACCCCGTCTTCTTTAGCGCGGAACGTTTTATAGAGGCTCGGCCCCTCGTCAAGGTCGGCGGTCAGTCCTAATGATCACCGTAGGATCCACCTTGTCCTCCTCGATGAGCCGCATCAGGTCCATGTATTTGTGAACATGGGTCTGGCCGGTCCTCATCGGACACCCTTGTTCATGAACGCGCCCATGCGGTGGGAACGGCCGATCCCATGAGATAGACGCCCGGCACCGAAACGATCCCGCCCGGCCGGCATGACAGGATGGCGTCATTCAGCGCATAGGGGCGATCGGACGCGGAGATCGTGGATTGAACCGCCGAGGCCATTCGCTGCATCGTGGTTTCGGAGCCCATGCTCTCCATGCCCACGGCATCGATCACGGCGTCCGGCCCCTGACCTTTGGTCAGTTCAAGAATCTGGTCGTGGACGCTGCCGTCCTTGTAATCGATGACTTCAGCGCCGAGCCTGCGCGCCAAGTCCATCCGCTCCTTCACCGAATCGATGGCGATGACGCGCTCCGCTCCGAGCACGAAGGCCGACATGATTGAGAACAACCCGACCGGACCGCAGCCCCAGACCGCAATCGTTGCCCTTTCTTGATGTCGCAGTTTTCGGCGGCCATGTAGCCGGTCGGGAAGATGTCGGACAGGAACAGAACCTGCTCATCGGAATAGCCGTCCGGCACGATGAACGGCGCCGAAGTCGGCGAACGGAATCCGCACATACTCGGCCTGTCCGCCCGCGTAGCCGCCGGTCAGATGCGAATAGCCGAGCGCTCCGGCGACCGGATAGCCCAGACGCCTTCGCCTGTTCCTTGCCGTTGCGGTTCGATCGTTCGCAGCAGGAATAAAGTTCCATCTTGCACATGCGGCATTCGCCGCAGGCCAGGCAGAACGGAATGACAACCCGGTCGCCGACCTTCAGCCGCTTGTTTTCTCGGCCGACCTCGACGACCTCGCCCATGCATTCGTGGCCCAGCACATCGCCTGCTCTTCATCTCGGGGACGAAGCCGCCCATAAGATGGAGATCGGAACCGCAAATCGCGCAGGCGGTCACTTTGATGATGGCGTCGCGCCCATCTTCGATTTGGGATCGGGAACTTCATCGCAGCGGATGTCACCTCGACCGTGATAGACCAAAGCCTTCATGACCAACTCCAGCATTTTTCGGGGCGCTTGACGGCTAATCCACGCGCGGAGCCGATGTTCCTCCTTGGCAGGCCGAATTCTTCGCTATTTGCGCTCGGACGATCGGCTGATTGGGCCTGAGGATCGGTCTCAAATGATCTTGCCACTCTCATGGTCGATCCTCTGCGTACGTCAACGCAGCTGGATTTCGGCCTTTGCGAAGATCGGCGCAGCAACTGGTCGTTATTGGCGCCAGTGATCTAGGACTTCGTGCATCGTGACGGCCTCCACCTGCTCGCTGACGTGAGCGATAAAGTTCCATCAATACATCATGGGTGTGGTCGGCCGAGCCCCATATCGCTGGTGACAAGCATGACACGGAAGCCGCGATCGACGGCGCCCTACGCACGGTTGCGAGAACGCAAACATTCGTCTTAATAATAACCAGGTGCTGCCATCTCAGCCTCGGCTCGCCTGCGCAGGCACGGCATGCTCGCCGGCCTCGCCCATGGCAATCTGTTCGTATGTGCACTGACGAGGGTCTTTGTCGGGCCGCCAGCGGACAAGCTTCGTGCCGTGTCGAAAGCGCCCGGATGTAACATGATCAAAGCGCACCTCGACAACCAGCTTCGGGCTGAGCGGCTCCCACTGGCCGCTTCGCTCCGTGCTCCATCGGCTCGGGCCGCCAGGGGCCCGACCAGTAAATCCCGGCGGCTTGCGCAAGGCCTCCAACCGTTGCGTCAAGGCCGGTCGCTCAGCGGCCGGAATTGCCGATGTAAAGCCGACATGATCGAGCTCTCCTGCTTCATTGTAGAGCCCAAGGAGCAGCGATCCGACTTGATGGCTACCGCTTCCATAGCGAAACCCGCCAACGACACAGTCGGCGGTGCGGAGGCGCTTCACCTTGATCATCGCGCGCTCGCCGGGTTCATAAGGGCCGTCAAGACGCTTCGCTACGACGCCATCCGTTGCTTGCTGAACATCGCGCAGCCAGCCTTCCGCCACGTCTCGATCCCGAGTGCATGGCGAGACGGCGAGCCCAGGCCGCGCCGCGCTCCGGATGAGTTCTTCGAGGTGACGCCTGCGTACCGACAGCGGTTGGTCGAGGACGGTGTCACCACTCGGCGTCCGCAGAATATCGAACAGCATGAAGCGCGCGGGCGTTTCGTGCGACAGCTTATGAATTCGTGTTTCCGCAGGATGAAGGCGCATCTGCAGCGCGTCGAAAGACAACTGTCCATCGACCTCGATAACAAGCTCACCATCAACAACCAGCTGTGGGACTGAAAGATCGGCCAGCATCGCGACGACTTCTGGAAAATAACGCGTCAATGGCTTACCGGACTTCGCACGCAATTCGACGTCAGCCCCTGCCTTGAACGCAAGGCAGCGAAACCCATCCCATTTGGGCTCATACTGCCACGCACCGTCGTCGGGTAGACGTTCAGACAGCTTTGCTTCCATCGGCGGCAGGTCGAGCGGGATACCGAACTTTGAGGGCGATCGGACAATGGGGTCTCGCGCCGCAACCTTTGCGCCTCGTTTAGCCGGCTGATCGCGGGGCCGGTTGAAATCTTTTCCTTGGGGACGCACCGGGACGGTCCTCTCAAGAAAGGATGTTGAGCACCAGCATAGCGATTGCGGCCACCGCCATGATGGCCGTTGCCGCCCATCCGAACACCAGCACCGGAAGGGTTACCGTAAACCGGCCCATCTGACTGCGCTGACTTGCAACCCACATCATCGCGGCCATGATCGGGACGGCTACGAAGCCGTTGATGACGGCGCTCCAGAACAGCGCCCTGATCGGATCGATTGGTGAGAACTCGATGCCGAGACCGAGCACAATGGCGGCCGCGATGACGCTGTAAAAGCCCACGGCTTCCCACGGCTTGTTCTCAAGGCCGCATTTCCAGCTTTGTGACTCGCCAAAAGCGTAGGCCGCCGATCCGGCCAAAACGGGCAGCGACAACAAACCGGTTCCGATGATGCCGAGACTGAACAGCGCGAAGGCAAAATCACCAGCAACCGGTCTCAGCGCCTCCGCTGCTTCCGCGGCCGAACCGATCTCGGTCTTGCCTTGCGCATGGAGCGTTGCCGCGGCGCTCATCATGATGGCGATCGCGACGACGTTGGAGACGGCCATTCCGAGGAAGGTGTCAAAGCGGATCCGGCGCAATTCCCGGGGCGCCTGCTCTGGCGCCTCGCCAACGGCTTGGCCTCGGCCTTTTGCTCGATCTCTTCGACCTCCTGGCTGCTCTGCCAGAAGAGGAGATACGGGCTGATCGTGGTGCCGAGGATCGCGACGATGACGGTGAAGCTGTCAGCCGTCAGGGGAAACGTCGGCGCGACCATCCCTTTCGCAGCCGCAGCCAGTCGACTTTGACGATGAAGACGACCGCTACGTAGGACAGCAGCACAAGCGTCAGCCATTTGAGGTATTGGGCGTATTGCTCGTAGGCAACGAACATCTGAAGGAGCAACGATACGAACGCAAACACCACGGTATAGAGATGTGATGGCCCTCCAATCACCAATTCCGTCGCTGCCCCCATCGCGGCGAGGTTGGCGCCGATATTGATCGTATTAGCGGCGAACAAGAGGCCAACGAGCCCGAGCACGAGCGACTTCGGAAAGATATCGCCGATATTCTTGGCAAGGCCGCATCCAGTCACCCGGCCGATCTGCGCGCTGACGAGTTGCACCGCCGTCATCAGCGGATAGGTCAGCGCCATCGTCCAAAGCATATTGAAGCCAAATTGCGCGCCCGCCTGCGAATAGGTGGCAATGCCGCTCGGATCATCATCCGCGGCGCCGGTGACGAGGCCAGGGCCCAATTGCTTGAACAGCGCGGCTTTGCGCAACCTCTTTCCGGCTCTTTGCCTCAGCGGCACATTCGGCGACGCTGATGGGTTCGGCCGTCACAGGATTGGCTTTCCGCCTGTCACCGCGATGGTCGCGCCGGACACATAGCTCGACAGTGGATCGGCGAGCATCACGTAGGCGGTTGCGAGTTCGGCCGGCTGTCCAGGCCGCTTCATCGGCACTTGCTTGCCGAAATTGACAACCGCATCTTCCGGCATGGTCGAAGGAATAAGAGGCGTCCAGATCGGTCCCGGCGCGACCGCATTGGCGCGAATGCCCTTTTCGGCGAGCAACTGCGCCAAACCGGCGGTGAAATTCTGGATCGCGCCTTTTGTAGTCGCGTAAGCGAGAAGCGTCGGATTCGGCGTATCGGAATTGATGGACGCCGTATTGATGATCGAGCTGCCAGGCTTCATGTGCGGGACGGCCGCCTTGGTCAGATAGAACATGGCATGGATGTTGACGCGGAAGGTCAGCTCCCACTCTTCGTCCGAGATGTCTCCGATCTCCTTGAAGCTCGCTTGATGCGCCGCATTGTTGACGAGGATGTCGATGCCGCCGAGCTCGGCCACCGCCGTGTCGACGATCTTCCGGCAATGCGCGGCCTCCTGCATATCGCCCGCCACCAGGACAATCTTTCGGCCCGCTTCCTCGACCAGCCGCTTGGTCTCTTGCGCGTCCTCGTCTTCGCTCAAGTAGGAGACCAGCACGTCCGCGCCTTCCCGCGCGAAGGCCAGCGCCACGGCCCGGCCAATGCCGCTGTCCCCGCCGGTGATGATGGCGCGCTTGCCGGTCAGACGTCCCGGACCCTTGTACGACGTCTCGCCATGGTCTGGGACCGGATCCATGCGCGCGGTCAATCCCGGCATCGGCTGCTGCTGCTTGGGAAATGGCGGTTTCGGTCGGCCGGACATCCGGTTTTTCCTTGATCTAGCGAACGCTCAGAATCGACGCGTTCGCGGCAATGCCAGTCAGTAATCCACAAGTAATACTTAGGGTTCCAGCGCCTTTGGGATCAGCACAAGCTTTTAGAGCGGAATGAACCGGCAGACGCTTTCTGGACGTTGTCAGACCCGTTCCGAGGCCACGTCGGCGATGGCATTTAGCGAGAACGCTATGCGAGGTGGTGAGTGCTGGCAGGCGGACGAACATTTCAAGCGTTTCGAGGGGTGGATGTTTCCCCAGCAAATAATTTATCGGCGCGGTTGACTGCAGCCGGTGATGACCTAGTTAGTTTTCAACCACCACAACGTTTACGGATTCTCAGAATGGATTTCACGACAACGGTCGGTATCGCCGCCGCATTTTGCACGACCGTATCCTACTATCCACAGCTTAAGAAGTGCTGGGACACGGGTTCAGCAGGCGACCTTTCTCTTAAGATGTTCATCATCCTCGCGGGAGGCATTGCCCTCTGGGTCCTCTACGGATTCCTT
Source organism: uncultured Alphaproteobacteria bacterium (assembly GCA_963807865.1). Lineage (GTDB taxonomy): Bacteria > Pseudomonadota > Alphaproteobacteria > Rhizobiales > Xanthobacteraceae > VAZQ01. Next base: position 10,273 of record CAWEDK010000004.1, read on the forward strand.
AAGTCCGATTTCGTAATTGTCACAGCCAATGCCATCAGCTTCGCGCTGCTTATGGGGATTCTGTATTTTAAACTGCGCGAACGATAAGTCTCTGCCGCCGGCCGTGTTGCTCAACAATACCCGCCACAGTGTTACTCAAACTTCGACTAGTGTCGTCGCTTCGATGAGAATTCAGCCCTCACGAGAACTGGCAACAAGTGACAGGCGGGAGGAGGCTCGCGGAGCTGTCCTTGCTCAAAATCTCCACAGGGCTGGGAGACACTGGTGATTTTCACGAGCCGACCGTACCGTTGCGGTCATGGTGGCGATTCTCTCTGCCGTTGGATTGATCTTCGTTTTCCGTTTTCGCAGCCGTGCCGCGCTCGAATTCAAGCTTATCGCCCTTCAGCATCAGTTGGCGGTTCTGCGTCGACAACGCCCCGGTCGACCTCAACTATCATCCCTCGATCGGCTGCTATGGGTGTTGCTCTACCGGATCTGGCCCCAGGTCATTGACGCGATGGTGCTGGTCAAGCCCGCAACCGTGGTCGAATGGCATCGCAGGGGCTTCCGGCTCTACTGGCGCTGGCGCTCACGAGCTCCGGGGCGGCCGAAGATCAGCCCAGATATCCGTGATTTGATCCGCCAGATGAGCAGAGCCAATCCGTTGTGGGGTGCGCCTCGCATTCACGGAGAACTGCTTAAGCTCGGTATCAACGTCAGCCAAGCCACAGTTGGGCGATGGATGCCGTGGCGGCCCAAGGTCCCCTCCCCTACCTGGCGAAGCTTCCTTCGCAATCATCTGCCAGACATTGCGGCAATTGACATGTTCGTGGTCGCCACAGCGACGTTCCAGCTGCTTTACGCCTTGATCGTGCTCAGTCTTGATCGCCGACGGGTCGTCCACTTTGCGGTCACGCCAAATCCCACGCAAGATTGGCTTTCGCGCCAAATGACCGAGGCCTTTCCCTGGGACACTGCACCTCGCTATCTGCTGCGGGACCGAGACAAATCCTATGGTCCGGCATTCCGTCATCGCGTTCGAGCGATGGGGATCACGGAGGTCATCACTGCGCCGCGATCTCCCTGGCAGAACCCGTACGCAGAGCGTCTGATCGGTTCGATCCGCCGAGAATGCCTGGATCACGTCATCATCTTCAACGAGCGCCATTTGCGCCGCGTTCTATCGAGCTATTTTCAATACCATCATGACACCCGAACGCATCTTTCGCTCGGCAAGGACTGCCCGCGGCCTCGTCCCATACAATCTCCGTCGGTTGGCGATATCATTGCCTTCCCGGAAGTTGGCGGTCTGCACCATCGTTATGAGCGTCGAGCCGCCTGAGGGAAAGACTGGACGTTCCTGCTCACACCCCGTCCAACGCCATCACTTTAATTTTGAGCAAGGACAGGTCCTATTCTCATGTAAGCCCTCCATCATTGTCTTGCTGCCAGTGCGCCATAAGCGCGAACAAAATGGAGAAAACAGTAGCGACGGTGAACAGTTCTACAGCGGTCATGGTATCCTCCAGAACCTCCTTCCTAGACGCCTAAGAAATTAGAAAACGGGCGAAAGGTTTCAAGGGGGGAGCACCGCAAAGCGGCCTCGCCGGCACGGGCCATCGTCAACCGGCACCCGCGACAGCGCCCAACGCGATCCGACTGGGAGCGGGAGAGACAGCAGGTCCAGCCCTGGAGCCCGGCTGGGTGCTCCCCGGGCAACGTGTATCGGCGGGCGCCTCAAACGCGGTATTATTCCGGGCGCGTCCTCACAGAGGCGACGACATGACCAACAACCAATCGCTCCTATCCATCATCAAGGTTCTGCAGAACCTCGTTCCCGCTGTCGGTGAACTTCCATCCGCCAAGCTCGAAAACTTAGCCCAATGGGACGAGTTGGCGCCGTCAATCGTTCAGGCTGCTGAGGCGGTGTCCATGGCGTTGCGCGAGCGAAATCCTGACATCGCCTCCACCCTCAGCAAGGTGGCTGCCGATTGCGCCGCAATGCAGGAAGCGATGAAAGCGGACTTGGACAATCCGCCACCCCCCGGGCGGATAAAGGCCCGCGACCAACAGATTTTGGAAATGCAAGCAGCCGTGGAAGGCGCGCTGTAGCTGCTTAGCGATTAATGCACCCAGTGGTAGACTCGCCGACCTCTGCGAAGTAACTCCATGATGTACGTGGGTGGGCTCGGCATCCGCGGATTGCGGGCGATTCGCGGGCCGGTGACTAGCCGCTAAATTTGATAACGGGTCGGCCAAGCAATGTGAGCGGGAACGTGACGATTACCGGCCTCGCCTCCGTGTTAGCGACGTGCCCATATGCGCTGGGATGAACGGGGCCTCTGTTAATGGTTCGCGATGCCTCAAACCGGACTGCCCCGCGATTTGAAAATGACCTCGGTTGCCCAACTTAACAGTAACGACGTGTACTGGTCTTGAGAGTTCGGATCGCTAAGTGCATGGTCGGCACCTTTGATAACGCGAAATGTCAGCGAGCGCGCCTGCACAAACGCAGTGCGGTAATTGGCGGTGACGGATGCAGGAACGATCGTATCATGTTGCGATTCGACCAGGAGCACATCGCCAAGGAAGTTTGAGCAAGCTTCAAGGGCGCGGTTCTCGACCGGCTTGATCGACAGTAGCCGATAGGTGTTCAAATCGGTCCGATCCAAGCTACCTTTCGGCTTAGTCCAGTCCGCATCTCGATAGAGCGCGGCGGCACGAAGAGCCAACCACTGCACGGGCCGAACAGTCGTTAGAATAGCCGCCAGATAGCCCCCATAGCTGCTGCCAACTACTCCGATCGCGTCAGCGTTCACATTCATCAAACTGGCAAGATAATCATATGCGGCGACGACGTCAGCAAGATTTTCCTCACGAGTGACTGTAGCTTGAAATTCAGAGGTCGCGGCATGTCCGTGCAAATCGAAGGTGAGGCATGCGCATCCCAATGCGGCGACCTGCCGGGCGCGAACGAGATATTGCTCCTGATTGCCGGCCCAACCGTGGATGAAGAGCATTCCCTCCAGCATGGGCTCAGGAGAAATCACCGTTCCGGCTATTCGCCGCATGCCCACTTCCAACTGGACTATATGCTCGCGTTCTTTCATGGCATTACCATCGCGTATTTCGTCAACGGCCCCGCATGCTCATCCACGCCCTGATAATATACTTGGCCGTGTCCAGGTATTTCGATGCCTTCACCATACCGCTCGACGCAACAGACGCGCACTGACTCGACGGTGGGGATCATTTTTGAATGTCTCAAACGCCATTATTTCTGCGGGGCTCGCTCCACCGACGCGCCAGGATTGCTCAAGGACGCCAGATTTCCAATGTCCTTGCGCATCGATCCCCTGCGCAATATCGTAGTTTCGTCTGGAGGCGATGACGCCTTTGTACCAACGTCGGACGGCCTGATCGTATGCAAGTGCTTGCTCAACAGCTAGGCGCTGTCGGTGGCCCGGCAATGCTTTAAGAAGAGCTTCCGGCCCGCCGCGCATCGCAAAGAGGTTCGAACCACCGTAGGCAACGCCTTGATGATTGTTTGGTGTTAGCGACTGGGTTCCATAATAAGCTATGTCGGTCTCGCCGACGGATATGAATCCGAACGCTGCATGTCTTCACGTTGAGCAAGTTCTCCTCCAGCACTATCCCGAATTTTTCCAACTCAACCGGATCGCATTGAGCAAGGTGCGTGCTCAGTTCATCCTTGTTATTGGCCACCACCTGGCCGAGCCCGCCCTTTTCACGACTTGGCTTGATACGCACTGGTCCTCCAGTGAGCAGCGCTGCGCCAGCGTTGCGGGCATCTGTCTCGGAGAATACGGCATAACCGCGTAGGACCGCGGTCTTGATTTCCTCTCCCAACTCCTGTGAGAAGCCAGCGGGCGACGCCGCGTCAACGTTTACGAGCGGGTGCGTAATAATTTTCGTCGCAACAAATTCGTGTGGGACGACTCCACCGAAAATCTGGCTTTCATTTTTGACGCCAAGGCAAGCGGCTGTTTGGCTCGACAGCGTTTCGTCCGGGACGATGTATGACGACCCGAGCGGAATGTTATCTAGATGGCATTCGCCGGCGAAGGGAACGTCCTTCAGATTTGCTATGCGCTTGGCAATCTCTACAATCGATCCGACTTCATGGTCGCGGCGCAGATTTTGCCGAGAGCGATAAATCCAAATCGAACCTCCCGACGCCTCTTTATCCGGTTTGTCAGGCATGGAAAGCTAGTCGGGTTCTAAGGCCGAGAACTTAAATGGTGCAGCGCAGCCCAATCACGTATGCTCACGGCCGTCGCAACCACTCTTGTCGGCAGAGTTACGTTTAGTGTTACCCTGCTCAAGATGATGCTTGTTCAGCTCGCTGTGAGGCTTCGAGGTCCTTTGCGATTTTCGTAGCTTGCTCCAGGGCCGCCTTCGCGACGCGTGCCGGGATGTTTTCAGGCATTCGATCGTTTCCTCTACTCGAGCCCCCGATCCAACTCATTAACAAGCGTTAGGTCGGCTTAATCGCACGGAGGCTTGAAGTCTTCGTCGCCGCCGTTCTCCTTTAAGCTCCAACTCGCTCCGCTTCGGCAGGGCCTTTTTTGCGGTCTTTCGAGGGGTCTTGTCGTACATCCGACGTCTGCCGGTTTTTGACCATGTCGAGTAGCGCGCCTCGTGCGCGGGTGTCCCGACTTTGCACGCATTTAGAGAGCCGTGACAGAGCGTTAAATAGGAAAAACCGCCTCAGCCGTATTCACGAGGCGCCGAGTTTTCTTGTCCCGCAAAGCTCGCAGGTCCGAAAACGGTTCCCGCAAAAAGAATGCCAAGGAGCCCGCTCTTGGTTGTCGCGGGCTCCTCGCTTTCCAACAGTCCTCTTTCCACACCCTGCGATTTCAGCAGGGCAGTGTTCTTAGCTCAAGCCCGTTCACGGTGCCTCTGCGGCAGAAGCTTTACGACGTCGCCTCCCAATATGGGCGGGCCCGGTAATGCTGATGGGTACGCGTCTCCCAATCTCGGTCCTGCCAGCTATCGTCGCTGAATTGAGGCATATCCTTCAGCTGCTGCTCCGTGATGTTAGTTCGGAACCCGCCGAGGGACGTATCGTAGCTCAAAGCATTCCAAGGAATCGGATAGTGGCTGTGGCCTAGGCCCATAAACCCGCCGAAGCTGATCACAGCGTATGCTACCCGGCCCGACAACTTGTCGATGATAAGATGATCTACCTCACCGATATGGTTCCCGTCCGCCGCATAAACTTCGGTGCCGTGGACGTCGTTGCTCGACACGCATCTATGATCGGAGTGAGCAGTCGTACGAGTCATGTCATTCCTCCTCTTGGCCATTTCAATTGTAATTCTAAAACCCAACAGCGGTTCCCCCGGGTATTGCGGCTGCAATCACTCTTCCCTGTGGCGGTAGCGCCCGCCGACACCGTCCTGCGCCGCGATTCGTGCGCCGGGAGGCAGCTTCTGACTATCCCTTCGGGGGGAACGGGTCGCGCCCATAGGTCCATTCCGTCCGAAATTGGTGGTCCTCGCCCTGTACCAGCACTTGGGCTTCGTGGCCCTCAAGACCGGCCTTGTTTGCAGTATTTACCGCGATATCGATCGCCGCGGCCTGCGAGGCGTACGGGCCATAGTGCTGGTCACCCAGTTTGATTTTCCATTTGCCATCGTGGAGCACAACGAAATATTGAGTTCTGGCCATCATAATCTCCTCGCGCCATTAACGGGCTGGGATCACCGGAGTTCCGTTCGCGCTTTAGAGCGATAGGGCGGTTCGCATGGCGGACAACGCGACAATGTCCAGCTTAAGCAAAACCCTGCAGTCGACCGTGCTTTGTTGAAGCGACGATCGCTTAGAGATCGCATTTATAGAACCAGGTAGCTGCCACGGTCTGTGGACGGCTTGCGCTCTCGTTGGCGGGTAATTGCTGTGCAATCAACCAGCCGGAGATTTGCTGAGATGACCAGCAATCGGACAGCTCCCGCGCCACCACCATGTGCAACGACTGATTGACAGCGAGCGCACAGGTATCTTTGCCTGCCCTGCGGTCACTCAATCGCGGTTCTTGCCGCGGGGCCCAGCGAAACCCCGCGGCCCCCGCCATCCCCGAGGACCTTGAGGTCCGACCGGGCCCATTGGCCCAACTGCGCCCCTCTCTCCTTGCGCGCCGTGCATTCCATGCTCGCCTTGCGGACCTCGTGGACCCACAATGCTTATGCCGGGTGGGCCTTGCTCACAGGCGGCTGGGCCGGGCTCCCCGGACGGGCCGGCCTCGCCCTTGGCGCCCTCCGGACCGCGGGGCCCGGGCTGGTGGCCGAAGCCCAATGACACGAAGCTCAACGCAAGCGCCAAGAGCGCGATCGGAAGCGCGAGAGAATGATAGGCCGAACCGTGCGCAGGAAGCTCAACGTCCTCGAACATAGATGCCTCCTAATCAACTCGGACCTTGCCACCCCGCGCCTTCTGCCAGTGGTACGCCGCGAGCGCCAGTGGTGCCATAAGCGTAAACCATGAAGCGCGTCCCATTTCCTTTCTGACGGCTTGCGAAGCACGGAACCGCGTGAGGCTAACGGACTTGAGCGAAAGGGGCCTAAGGAGATTGGCCATGTCACGCGCTCTAACCTTTGTCGTCGCCTTTCTGTTTTGGACGGTCCCCAGCGTCGCGCAAAGCATCTCTACCCAGGATTTTGTGACCAAAGTTGCCATCAGCGACATGATGGAAATTCAATCCAGCCAGCTAGCTCTGGAAAGAAATCCGGACGCCGATACCAAGCCCTTTGCGACGATCATGATTGCCGATCATCAACGCACCTCCAAGGAACTGAAGGCACTTGTGGATGCAGGAAAAGTCAATGTGAGTCTTCCGACTGCGCTTGATGCCGAACACCAGAAGAAACTAGATGATCTCAAAGCCAAAACTGGAAAAGACTTCGATCGAGCATATGATCAAATGCAAGTCCAGGCGCATGAACAGGCAGTTGCACTGTTCGAGAGTTACTCAAAAACTGGCGATAACGCAGACCTCAAGGCGTGGGCTGCCAAGACGCTTCCCCACCTGAAGGAACACTTGGCCATGGCTAAGAAACTTTCCTAGGCAACGGCATGCTTCCTGGCCTCACTATCAAGGCTGACAGGGCTGAGAGTTTGGCGACGCAGAAGTAACCGTCGGATCCCACCCGTACGTGGGTCCGATCCCTCCGATGTCGCCTGTTTAACGTAACTTCGTTACCTTCCGACCCGAGGAGCGTCGAGACCATATTCGTCGGTATGAATAGGATGCATGACCATGCTTCGTAGCATTATACTTTCGGGCGTTTGTATTGCGGTCCTGGCGGTGAGCCACACCGCTGCCCAGAACAATGGCGAGCTTCGCGACCCGGCCAGTTTTGCCAATATCGCCGACAAGGCGGAACGATCACGCGCGTTGTTCAACGAAGCGGCGAAGGTCATCACCAATCCGCGATGCATGAATTGCCATCCTGCCGACGATCATCCCACGCAGGGCAACGACATGCACCTGCACATGCCGCCGGTTACACGCGGCTCTGCTGGCATCGGCGTACCTGGACTGACCTGTCAGGCATGCCATACCGAGGCCAACTACACGCTACAAGAGAGGGCATCGTATCAGAGCATCCCTGGTCATCCGCGGTGGGCAGTAGCGCCGATCGAAATGGCCTGGCAGGGCAAATCCCTCACCCAAATTTGCCAGCAGATCAAAGACCCCAAGCGCAACGGCAACAAGGACTTGGCGGCGCTCCACGAACACATGGCGCATGACGAACTTGTCGCCTGGGGCTGGAATCCGGGTGCGGGACGTCAGCCGGCTCCCGGCAATCAGAAGCAATTCGGAGAGATCATCAAGGCTTGGATCGACGCAGGGGCTGAATGCCCGTGACGCGGAACACCTGAATTTCTCAGGCCATCACAAGCAGCGATAAGGGGCGCCGTAAGTATAAGTTTGCTTTAACGATCACCGTCATTCTCGCATGGCCTTACAGGCCATCTGACCGGGTCGGGCGGGCGCCAAGAGTCCTGCCTGCCGCATCGCATCCTGAAAGACCGCGATCGATCGCGCCAGCGCGCCGATCTCGTCGCCGCGCTCGCGTAGGGAATGGCCACGCCCGCGGTGCCGGCCGCGACCAATTCCCTCACCCGGGTGATCCGCGCCAACGGCTGCGCGACCGCGCGCCAGATCATCGTCATGTCGACGCCGGCGAGCAGAACCGCGCAGCTGGCCTATGAACAGGAGAAGCGCCGTACCCATCCAGCCACACAAAAAGGTCGGAACTTTCTCCGCAAAAAAAATGGAACCTTATCCTACGCCTGAAGTTCCGAAGCGAGTTTCACCATGAGCCGCTTGGGCTAAGGAGACTTCCTATGAACGGCATCATTTATATCGTCGGTTTGATCGTAGTCGTGATGTTCATTCTGTCGTTCCTCGGCTTGCGCTGAGGGCCGCCATGAGCATGAATTCGCCAGAAGGCGTCCTTTCAAGGGACCGGCAAGCTCCTTGGCACTATGGGTTGCAGTGGGGGCCCGCTGTTGCGGGCGCCTTGACGGCTGCAGCCATCGGCTTTGTTCTGGATAGCTTCGGGGCAGCTATTGGCCTTGCCCTGAGTTCGACTGCTCCGACCTGGCGCAACTCCTCTCTAATGCTCCAGTTGCTGTCAGGGTTGTACCTGGTGCTGGTCGCAATTACAGCATTCGGCGTCGGCGGTTACATCGCCGGGCGTCTGCGCACACCGATTGACGGATCCGAGGACGACGTCGAATTTCGCGACGGGAGCAACGGCCTTCTGGTTTGGGCCATTGCCATGGTTCTGACTGTGTTGATGGTCACGGCGGCGGCGCTGTCGCTTCCTCGCGCGGCAGCATCTTCCGTTGGATCGGCGGGGGCCGCCCAGTCCATCGCCGGCGAGAATCTGGTCGCTTTCGACTTGGACCGACTGTTCCGCGCGGAGCGCCGTCCACAAACAAACCTGGCCTATGCGCGCTCGGAGGCGGCCCGAATTCTTCTTACAAGTTCGAGCCATTCCGGCGTTTTGCCAGACGACCGGGCTTATCTGATCCGGCTCACTGCAGTTAACACAGGCGTTGAGCCTGCCGAAGCCGAACGACGGACGGACATCGCAATCGCTCAGGCACGAGACAACATCCGTAAGGCGCGCCGTGCCGCCGTCGTGCTGGCGTTTATGGCGGGAGCCGCCGCACTCTTGGGCGCCGCCGTCTCCTGGTATGCAGCTTGTGCGGGTGGCGAACATCGGGATGGCAGGGGCGAGCCGCCGTTCTATCTACGGTCGCGAGCGCGCAAGCCTGTACCGAGCCGACCGACAAGGAATTTCTGAAACAATGCGTCACGGGGTACGGCGGTTCGTCAATCCGATACGTCAAGCTCAAACGAACCTGCGAGGCTGTTAGACCCAAAACGTCTGCCGAATGTGCCATCGGACCGTTCGTGGCGGTAGTCAAGCATTTGCCGAAGTGTCAGCACAGCCACCATGCGAGCCGCGCCCTGCGTCGCGGCTTGCCTTTCATTGCCTCGACCAGCACCAGCGCTCACATTGCAACCCTGTGAACGTGGGCAGGAGTGGGCCCACGATTGATCAAGGTCGATTATTTAAAGGAACAGTTTGGCCTGCCGGTTGTTGGGCAATAGTCCTATCCACCCCGCAATAGCGGGAGCTGCAAGTGGCATACAACTATCGCGTCCTGGATTTGATCCGGCTGCTAAGGACTAAAGTGACAGCAGCCGACGATCTTGCGGTGAGTTACCGGCGCGTGGTTCAGGGTCGATTATCGGTTGGCCTCAAAATTCATTGCCTGAACGATGGGCGGCAATTCTCGGAGTTGATTGAAGGGCTTGGTGGACCTCGTCGAATTCTTGAGATCAATTACTACAAAAACGCCGAAGCGTCATTTTGCCTAGTGCTCCCCCCAGTAGGAAGCGTCTCTTCCGCAATTCACCTTCTGGAATGCATCGAAGAATTTACGGGCTCACCAATTTTTGGAAATCAACAGATACAGCTTCAGCTATGTTCACCGGGGCGGCTTAATGCCCCGGACTCTGCTATATTGGCCGTCGGGTTTTACCTGGGTTCAGACACCCTACGACGCTACAGCCAAGCGGATCTCCGAACAACATTCACAGGGCATTGCATCAATCCGCGCGGAGTTCGACTTGTACTATACGACGCAGATGGTGACTTCGACCGGGATTTCGTTTGGTGGAATGCGCAAGGCGCGCTCGAACCCGAACTTCCCTTCAGGAATGGACGGACCGATATTCTGATCGGTTCCGCAAGCAAATTGGACATTCAAAACGTCAATCTCTTATCTACTCTTCTAGTTCATTCCGAATTTGATGGGTACTGGCGTCCATATGGAGAGCAGCTCAAAAAGGACATGGAGAAGCTTCTTGATCGCCACCTACTCAGTGGGTTGCTTGCCGCGCCGTGGGTCCGGGCCTCATTGGCGCCATTTGGAGATGACGACCGTTTCTTTGCAGCGCTCAAGGAACTGGTCGCTTATGCATACGGGGAGGCCGTGCGGGTTAAACAGCGTCGCCTCGGGATATTTAAATCATGGCGTGACATCCCCGCCCGGTCCCCCAATGGCATTTTACAGGAAATGCAAGACGTGCTTTCAAAATACAACCACCGTCTCGAGAAGCAATCTCCGGTCTTTGCTGGAGGGTAAACATGCGTGGACATCAACCAGGCTCGCAGCCGATTGACATCCCTGAAGCGATTCCCAATCCGGTCCTACCGCGACCGCATACCGCTCCGCCACCGGCGCCAAATGAACAGCCGGTATTCACTCCGGAACCTCTCATTCCAGAAAAGCAGAATTCGCGTCGGACATTCGGGCAAGTGACCAAAAGAAGCGGCTAACGCTGCGGCAGAAATGCAATGACCTAATGATCATCACCAGCGCTTAGCATTCAACTCGGCGCGGTCTCAATCGCATTGTCACGACCCACTTGCGCGAGTGAAGAGCCAGATGCAAAGAAATGGACGATATGGACTAACGTTCGGTGGCACGATGATGGGAGCCGGAACTGGGAGGCCGACTTGTAGGTCATTTCACAATGGGTCACCTAACAAGATCCGAATAAGGACTAACAAGGTGACAAGCTGAGACTGAAATAACGTTCGCGCGCCGACGCGGGCGAGACCATTACGCGCTCATGCGTTAGTGTGCTACCTTGTGCAGCCCACTCACCCGGCGGTTAAGTGCGTTCACCAACGGGAAGACGCAGAGGTCTCAAGTTGAAGGTAGATCATGGGTCCGCAACCCGACATCTCCGATCTTTATCGCGCGTTCACGGATTCTTTGACAGAGGGGTTCTCGCAAATCAGCTGCTGGCCTAGCTAGCCGTGGTCGCCTTGCGAGGGCGTGCGCTGCCGTCAAAAACCATTCTGAGTATAACGAGCACGCCTATTTTCTCGCGGTGGAGGCGGCGTTCAAAAAGTGGGAAACCATGCAAAACGTTGGTCGCTAGGACTCGCTCTCAATATGGGCTGCCTACCTTACGGACAGCATGGTTTGAGACGAAGTCCTTCCAAGACACGACGACGAACAATTCCGGCTGCCACTCCATAGCACATACTAGGGTAGCAGGGTTTCAGGGTCCGAAGCGCATACGTTTCCAAATCGCCAATCAGCTCGTCGCCGCCGAAACGACCGTATTTCGGGTATCAGGGTTTGAGCTTTGAACGCGCACTTTCCTGTTCAGCAGCGGTTTTACCCTCAAACCCTTGATCGGCATTTGGCTCAATGATTGCGGTCAATATCCGCGACTTTAGCAAAAGCAATTCAGTGACGCGGAACTTGGTGCTGTCCGCAATGTTATGCTTGGGTGCAGCAACTGATCAGTACCTAACGGAGCGGCCGATGCAACGGTGCGACCACTGCGCTGCAAAATTGCGATCAAATGTTCCTTCTCGATTTTATTGGGAATTTCCGCGCTTGGAGTGGTCCCGAATACGCTTTTGCGATGCAATCTGTGAAAACGCATTCGCTGCCGAGCATAGGCAGACTAACGCCCGAGAACGCGAGACCTTGCACTTCTCGATCCAAAGCAGGATCAATTGAATGCCTCCGGCAACGCCCTAACAACAGCCCGGCACGGATAATGTCGCAAGAGAACCCCGCGACGCGGCCTCACTGCATGAGTTCGTGTGAGTGTCGTCGAGTCAGGCTGGTTTGCCATCGGGCGGCGAGCTTTCGCGAATCTGACACCGTGTTGCTCATGAAGAATACGGGCGCGCAGTTCGAGATTTCCGTTCGCCGCGTGCCACGCACCCACCGCGACAGGCTCGACTACGCCACGGAAGCTTAGGTTTCTGTGACGGATTTGCCGAGGCGAGCGCACTGTTGTGGCACTTCCGCAGGACCGGCAGTTGCCGAAACAACATAATGGAAGCGAATAGGCCGCAACTCATAGTAACCACGAGCGTTATCCCGCATCTCAACTCAGGCCCGTAAATCGCGAAGGAGGCGGCCATGCGTGCAATTTTAGGTTCCAGTTTTGTGGGCATGACAATGCTCGCGCTTACCGCGCTAATCGGTGCATCAAGCCCCACCGAGGCAAGGGAATATCCTTGGTGCGTTTTCTATGATTCATCGACCTACAACTGTGGATTTACCAGTTACAACCAGTGCCAGCAGACAGCATTTGGCAATGGTGGCTTCTGCCGGCCGAACCCCTTCGCGGAGACGCGAGGCCAATCCCGACGTCGCCGCTAGGCCTCTGCGTCGGAGGATCACTGCCGATGGTGAACTCTGGAGACGTTCGGGCGGAGCCGGGGGGCCCGCCTGCCAGACACAAATCGCAGCTAGCGTGACAACTCGGAACCGGATACTCCCTGGCCCGTTGAGCCAACTTTGCTCGAGGGGTTTTGTTATGTGACTGAGCAGTTTGTTCGATGTGCGCCGGCCTTGAAGGTCGGCGTTTAGGAGTCTGGCGCCCCGTCCAGTTGATGTTTAAGTATCGCGCATTCTCGCGACAGCTCGTCTACCAAACCCTTCAATTTGTCGTTTTCCTCCTTAAGCCGCATTCGATCTATCTCCAGTGGATCAAGCCCGCCATACTTCATCCGCCAGTTGCGGAGGGTGGCCCTCGGAATTCCTGACTTCCGCAAAATTTCACTGGTTGGCCTACCTGCCTCAAGTTGCTTTAGAACGGAGATGATATCTGTCGCCGGAACGTTCGTGATCTTCGTTGCTAGGACTTCCCGAAACACGCTGCCGAACGCGATGCATTTAAAAATGTTCCGAACCGATTCGTTTGTGTGGAGTGTATTTCGGTACAGAAGCGTACAATGCACTCGTGTAGCGCTTACGCAACTTGCGATGAGACATCGGGCTGCATGCTTCCGGCATCGTTCGGAGCGAATGTTCTTAATGGGAACCAAGATCACTGCTGGCCGTTATTTGACCGCACTTGGTCGTGGACAACTCTGTCCTGGAATTTGTTGTGGAGCTTTATTCGGCGGCAAAAACGAAAGAGCAGAGATTTATCAATCTCTGAATCCCGTCGTCACTTCCGGAGCTGGACAAGAACTACTTAAATGCGAATTGCTCAAATAGCTCCTTTGGCCGAAAGCGTTCCACCGAAGCTGTATGGTGGCACTGAACGAGTTGCCTCTTGGTTGACTGAAGAGTTAGTCAATCTCGGGTGCGACGTAACGCTGTTCGCCAGCGGCAATTCTTTCAACTCGAGCAAAACTCGTATCCGTCTGTCCCAGCTTGCGGCTGAGCCGTCCTGCAATCGACCCCGTCGCTGCCTCGGCTTCGTTGCTGGAAGCTGTCGCCGAACGAGCTATGGATTTTGACATTATCCATTCTCACATCGACTGGGTCCATTTGCCTCTCCTCCGTAGGCTCGGAACGCCGTATCTGACGACCTTGCATGGCCGATTAGACCTCCCGTTCCTTAACAATATGGCCAGGGGCTTTTCGAGTTCGCCTTTTGTGTCTATTTCTCACAATCAACGCACGCCGTTACCAATGCTGAACTGGGCTGCAAATGTACATCATGGCTTGCCAGCCACGCTCCTAAATCCAGTTTCACAGCCACAGGGTTATTTGGCGTTTTTAGGCCGCTTCACACCCGAAAAGGGCCCCGACATCGCGATTAAAGTTGCTCGCGCTGCGCAAATGCCACTGAAGATAGCTGCAAAAATACCACGCGCAGAAATTCGATATTTTCAACAAGAAATCGAACCACTGATTGACGGGAACCAAGTGGAATTTGTTGGCGAGATTAGTGATCGCGAAAAGGCTAGTTTTCTCGGGAATGCGGCTGCCCTTCTTTTCCCAATCAGTTGGCCTGAACCTTTCGGTTTGGTGATGATCGAGGCTTTGGCTTGCGGCACTCCAGTGATTGCTTGGCGTTGTGGTTCGGTACCAGAGATTATCGAGTCCGAAAAAACAGGATTTATTGTCGAAAGTGAAGCTGATGCCATTCGAGCGATCGGGCAACTTCATCGATTAAATCGTCGGACTATTCGCCGTGAATTTGAAAGGCAATTCACCTCTCGTCGAATGGCACAAGACTACCTGCGCTGTTATAAAAATATCATTCGAGCGCATCACACCAAACATAGGGCACAAGAGGAAACGAACCACGCAACCCGGGTTCCTTATGATGCAATTGTAAACGGTAATAATCGTAGCCCTGACTTGAATGGGCATAAATCGGCATGAGAATAGGACGATGTAAACGAGTACCGTAGCGTGTACATGCAAGTAATGTCGGCGTGGACTAATCAAGCGCGAGCGACCAGCGTCGCAGCCGTTTTGAGGCCTCACTATCGTTTGTAAATTCGAGTTGCATCTGCCAAAAAGACACCATATGACTCTGGTTCTCTACGCAGCCATATTGATCCTTGGTAGTGTGTCGTACCGAGTTTTTCTCATCGGAGCACGAGGGGGGTTGTGTCCGGAGGGGCTCGTAGAGACAGGCATCATTACGCTAGGCGCGATCACCGTTTTGTCGATGTTTATCTGGGGCTTCGCGTCGCTGATCTGGTATTGGCCACCTGCATTTTTTCTACTCGGCGTGATCATCGCCGCCCTGACTGTGACACGAAGCACCTGGCTTTTTTGGTACAGGAGCAAAGCCAATAATTGACATGCTGATCATCGCCGCGGGCGCGTATCTTTGGATTTGCCTCACTCACCATTTGGCTAAAAACGAAGACTTAACCGGCCCGTCGTCTCGGCTGACGTGTGCGGTACGCTCACGATCGCCTAACGCGAACCAATTAGGGTCGCGGAGTTCCGGCGACTAGAGGGTGCACTCCTGCCAGGAGGTCTCAGATGTGTGATTACAGTTTGCACAATGTAGCGTCCCGTCCCGCTAAAATAGCCGATCGGCGGATTACTCAAGATTTAGGGACTGGGACTACGGGGTTTGCTGCGACCAAGAATGGCAATGTAGCAGTATGCGTTATGCCTAGAGCAGAGCTGGCATTTCAATAAACTATTCGCTGGGGGTTATGCGGTGGCAGAAGAATGGACAGAAGAACTGCTGTATTTCGTCAGATCAACGGTGAGGTATCGCAAACGCATCACGATGCCTTGGAAATTTCCGGACGGAAAAATCGTACTCCTTACCCGTCTTTATCCAGGTCAAGAAGCCACCGTCCTCCAACTGCCCGCGCAAGTTAAGCCGGCGGCGAAACAAGAGCGTTGCATGCTTGGGTTGGGAATCCGGTTTATGGGAGAGTACTGTTCTGATGCTTTGCTTGCCCCAGAGAAACCCGAGGAGTGGGTCCACCGGCAGCAGGACGGAGGGCGATGCCCCGCTGCAAGATGGACAAGTGAAAAGGCCCCCGGGGAACTTCAAGGGCCTTTCCACTCAACCAGATGAGTGCCCCGTGACGGATGCACTCAAAGCAAATACTGGCAGTGCGAGGTTAATGATCCATTGATGTTGCCGCAGCGACGTTCGAGACGGTGCGGGCGGCGCTAGCCCCGCCCTCGCCATCTTCGAGGCGAATGTCGGACGCGGTCTAGAATATCTCGGATGACGAGCCAAACCCAAGGCTCAATTGAAGACCGACCACTCGCTTCGGCCGGTCAGGATGTTGCCGATGGTTCCAGGAGCCGCCGGTTATTGAACTAGTCCACCCTTCCAGCGTAGCGAACTCGACGGCTTCGAACGACCGCCACGGTCCTCGCCGATGGATGAGCTCGGCTTTGTAGAGACCGTTGATCGTCTCGGCCAGTTGCTTTTTAGAGGACCTGTCGCAAAACCTTGTAGTGTGGTGACGACGGTTGTGGCCTTCTTGACATAAGGCCGGGCCATCAAAAGCGCGGCAGGCCATTTCTTACGCGTCGCAACTCGGTCATGCGCAGATCGAAGTGCTTGGTAATCATCGCAGTGCTAAAAACGTCAGCGAGACAGGTACGTCACAGTCCTGAAATGCCGACCGGCACGCCGACAACATGCTTCGGTCGACATGCGCTGCGGACATAGCGGTGCGTCCGCAATGAAGTTATGAAGGGGGTTTGGCCGCTTAACTTCGAACTTCAGACCTCAGTAGGTGTGATTGTCAGGTCAGTTCCGGACGAAGCAATGGACTTATATGCACCGCAAGAAGCACGCCCGCGGTTGCCGAAGCCATCGAAGACCTATCCGGGCGCGGACTAGCGTGATCGTTCTGCCTTGCCCGATGCCGGTGGTCATAGGCCTGTCGAGTGAGGCAGACATTCGTTCTACGATCCGATCGGACACGTAGCTTTCAACAGAAAAGGCCGCTTCTGAAGCACCTGTCGCGCAAGAGCGTAGAGGCTGCGCTTCGCCTTTCATTGCCGAGTTCACAAGGCTCTCGGCAACTGGAGCTGAGTCGGATCAGACGAGAGAGAGCGATGGTGGTAGCCGCAGATTAATCCACGACGTCCTGACCTCAAGCCTTTTCGGCCCGACGTCTGTTTTGAGGGTCGTTCACGCCTGCGCGAGATTGCGTACCGGTTGGTTCAGACTAGCTGAACGGAAGCCCACCTCGACGGGCTTCGAGACCGATGAAGAACACGGTCGGCATGGGCTTGGTCGCCTGCTTTAGCCGTTAAGTTTGCCGTCGAAGCCCAACACGAGCGCGTAAAGGTTTGTGTGCATCGGAAAATCCGACTGCTTACGGGCCTACGCAGAAGGGCTGCCTTTCTTTAGCGCGCCAGATGTCGCTGGCGCGGATGCCCGCCGCTTGCGAGAAATGGCGGCAGAGGCCATGCAGAAAGCGTACTGGCTGGAAAATGAAGCGGTCAACAAGCCGATCTCAAGCAGCCCGCGACACCGTCGCAAACTCTCAAATAAGGAAGAGAGCACCGCCGAGGGCGAATGCGAACAGTTTTTGTAGGAATTGAGTCGGTCATGACGCCGCCTCTTTCAGGACTGCCACCCTCAGCCGGTCGCCACCGGGACGGCGGATGAAATGTGGACGGCGACGTTGACGTTCATCCGACGGCGGCACCTGGATGCCAGCATTGTTGAACGCCATATCGAGCCGGCCGTACTCCTCGACCGTGCGGTCGACCATCGCGGCCACCTGCGCCTCGTCGGCGACATCGCAGGCGAAACCCATAGCGGTGCCGC
This sequence comes from uncultured Alphaproteobacteria bacterium, assembly GCA_963807865.1. Classification (GTDB taxonomy): domain Bacteria; phylum Pseudomonadota; class Alphaproteobacteria; order Rhizobiales; family Xanthobacteraceae; genus VAZQ01. Next base: position 27,851 of record CAWEDK010000004.1, read on the forward strand.
CGTCGGCAACGATCCGCTCCGCCTCCTTCGCTGCGAGATCGCCGTCCAGATCAGCCAGCACGACAGAGGCGCCGCTCTCGGCAAACATGCGCGCTGTCGCCAAACCCATGCCTTTGGCGGCACCTGTGACCAGCGCCACCTGGCCTTTGAAATCGTACGTCGGGTTCATCTGAATGTTCACTTCATCGCTTGCGATCATTGAAAACGGTGGGTTTCGCTTCGCTCAACCCACCGACGAGCTTGCGAGCTCTTGGCGGTTCGCCGGCAAAAAAGTCTCATTTGATGCGCTCAACGCGGACGGTGACCGGACCGGGCCGATCAAAAATAGAAACGTCATCGGTCACTCGGCCGAGCAAGATGATTCCCGGCTGAGGGACGCGGCCGTGGCGGTAGTAGATCACAAAGTGATTAGAACTCCAGAGTCCCAGCGTCCCGGTCGAGAAATCGAGCTGCCGCTCGACCGCGGGCAAGGACGAAGGCAGATTGCCGGTCTTTTCCTGGCGGAGGTGGTCGCGCATTTCGATCGTCAGCGGCAGCATCTGGACCAGCGATCGGGTCGCGTTGTTGTCGACCAGCTCGGCAGCGACCTTGCCCCAGTCGGAGGAAATCAGAATGCGCTCTTGTGCCATTGCAGGTCCGATCAATCCGAGTGTGATGACGAAAGCTCTTAAAGGCAGTTTAAACTCCACAGCAGCTCCTTTTGTCCTGTGGCTCCTTTTGCCACTGAAGCGGGGCGCCTTTCCGGTGATAAGTCAGCGGGCGCGCTTCTCAAAAACCTCCTTCGCAACCGGCATCGCCGAGAACACGTTGGGCCATCCCACGTAGAAGGCGAGATGCGTGATGGCCTCGGCGATCTCGGGCTGCGTCAGGCCATTGTTCATCCCGATCGGGATATGGCCGGTCAGCTGCGCGACCTGACCGTTGGCGATCAGAGCGCTGATCGTGACCAGGCTGCGGTCGCGCGGGGCGAGATCGGGACGAAGCCACAGGTCGCGGAACAGGACGTCAGTCGTGTATTGCACGACGCCGGGAAAGGTTGCACCGAACTGATCGCCGACGCGCTTGGCCCGATCGGCCTCGGCGGCCTCGTTGAGCGGCAGCAGCGCGGGAGATGCCGCGGGCAGCCGATCGGGTCCGATGCTGCGCTCCGCGAACACGTCTTTTGTCACCACAACGGCTGCCATCGCGTTCGCCCAGCCAGAGTAGAACGCCAGATGGGTGATGATCTCCGAAATCTCCGTCGGCTTCACGCCATGGTCGAGCGCAAGCTTCAGGTGATCCGACAATGCCGTCGTCTGGTTGCGCCCGATTAGCGCGGCGAGCGTGACGACGCTGCGATCGCGCCGCGAAAGGCCGGGACGCTTCCACAAGTCACCAAGCAGGCGATCTTGCGTGTATTTGTCGAGAGCCGGCGCAACCATCTGAACGTCCTTGCGAGAGGGGTTCTCGTCCGCCGCAGCGCTGGCGGGGATCGCGAGCGTTAAGGCCAAAGCGAAAAGCGAAGGTCGTAAGAGTCCTGTTCGAGGTCTCAATGTCGATTTCCCTTTCTCTTCGGTCTGAGCGCAAGACGGCGGCCTGAGATTGCCGCGCGTCACTGTCGCATCAGCGCCGGTACTGTTCGTCGCTGACCTTTTCTAGCCAATCGACGTTCTTGCCGTTCTGAAATTCCGTGATGGCGATGTGTGTCATCGCGGTCGTCGGCGTTGCCCCGTGCCAATGCTTTAAGCCGGGAGGAAACCAGACGACATCGCCGGGCCGGATTTCCTCGATCGGTCCGCCCTCGGCCTGGACCCAGCCGAGCCCCGACGTGACGATCAGTGTCTGACCAAGCGGATGAGTGTGCCACGCGCTGCGCGCGCCCGGCTCGAACGTGACATGTCCGCCGGATACGCGCGCCGGATCGCCCGCCTGAAACAGCGGGTCGACGCGCACTGGGCCAGTGAAGTAATCCGCCGGTCCCTTGGCGGACGGCTGCGAGCCGCTTCGTGTGATCTGCATCATTCCGTTCCTCGCTTTAGACGAAACATTCGCTCCCTGCGCGGCGGCAGTTCCGGCTGTAGCCAATGCAGCGAGGCCGGTGGCGGCTAGGATGTGTCTGCGTGTGATCATGGTGCCTCCGCGAATGTCGCCGCCTTCGCACTTACCGTAACGTGCTTGGCGGTTGGGCCTTTGCGCCGAGCACGACGGGCGCTGCGTCGAGAAGCTTCCGGGACAAGACCATCTTGTCCGTCGTAGCCCGAAATTTCTTGAAATGCGGCGTTTCCAAATGGGTCGCATAGGCGGCCGCATCGGTATACATTTCAAACACTCTGATGCGGTTCGGATTGTCCTTTTCAGAAACGGCATACAACACCAGAACTCCTGGCTCTAAGCGAACCGCAGCCTCTACGCCTTCCGTAACGGCAGCTTTGAAGGCGTTCAGCTGAGCGGGGTCGATTTCGAGTTCTGCCAGACGCACGTACTGCGCTTGTGCTTGGCTACACAAGGACAAGGTCAGAATCGAAGCGGCAATGATTGACGAACCCTTGGCCCTCATGTTGTTCATCCTGGTCTTTCAAAGGAGTTTGTCCGGTGTGATCGGCAGTTCACGGATGCGCTTGCCGGTAGCGTGGAAGATTGCGTTGGCGATGGCCGGTGCGACGCCCCCATGGCGATCTCGCCGAAGCCCTTCACGCCGAGCGGGTTCCTCCTCCACGAGGGACACATCCATCACTGACGGCGCGTCGGCGTGCACCGGGACCGCGTCTTCGGCAAAGTTGGCCTTCGGAACGCGCCCGTTCCGGCCGTCCTCCACCGAAATGCTCCATGAGCGCCGTGTCGATGCCACCGACCATGCCGCCGATGCATTGACTGCGCGTCGTCTTCGGAGTGACGATGCGGCGGGCCGATAGGGCGCCGCCTGTTCGAACAGCCTGCGGTAAGAAGCCAGGCATCAATTGCCCTCCCACAAGCGCGCCGCCGGTGACCACGCCCACTTCTATAAGCTCTCGTCGGGTCATGTCGGAGCCGGTGATCGGTCGCGGAGCTGATATCACGGATGCTCAACACGATCGAGAAGTTCTTTCAACATACAATAAAGACGGATGAGCTCATCCAGGAGAAGATGGGCATTAAGGACGAGGAGCTTGGGACGCGCATCATCGTCGAAGAGAGAATGGCGCACCAGGGTGGTGGGGCTTCCGCTGAAAAGCAGCCCTGCTTCGAGAATCGTTCCAGATGGCCAAAAGCAGGCCAAGGGTGCCAAAGAAGAGCTGCCGCTGGACCGAAATATATTTTTTCAGACAAATTAGGATGAACCTGGTCGGCGGTAATCGCGACAAAATGGTTGCCACAGAAGCAAGATAAGCATCGTCACCTCGATCCCCCCGATCCCCGCGATCAATGCTTTAGAGAGCCCGCTTTCCCCCGATACTCCCCCGGGGCGCCCCGCAGGCTTTCTGTCCTCAGCACTCCTCACGGTAGTACCTCACCCACCCGGACGACGCTGCACCCTGACCCGTTAAGGCGAGGTTTCAGTCCGGCCGGTGACCACCTGGACGGTCGCCAGGAACCCGCAATTAGGGACGCCCGCTGGTGCGCGAGGCTTTAGAGCGCGGCTCAAATATCAGCGCCCGCCCTGGTGCCGGGGATTGCCACTGTTCTATCGCTTTACCAGTGGGGCCGTTCCGTCACCGGGCATCATCACCGGCATTCTTTCATGCTGCTGAGGTTCAATCGGGCCACCGGCTCGGCGCGCAGCGGCCGCTCATCGGTGAGGAAGTCGAGCGGGCCGCGCTCGCTCATATCGAAGGCGGCGGCTGTCAGCGGCCCGCCCAAAACCGCGGCGGTGTCGAGATCGAGCCGGTGCGGGCGCAGCTCCGGCTTGCCGTCCTTGCGCGGGGTGTGGCCGTGCACGATCAGGCGGCCGCAGTCGATCGCGTCGCTGTCGGTCAGGAACGGCTCGCGCATCCAGAGCATCGACCTCATCGGCCTGCCGCGTCGAGCGGGCGCGTCGAGGTCGATGCCGGCGTGGACGAAGAAGCGCAGCCCGTCGTCGTGGCAGAACGGCAGCGCGTCGAGCCAGGCGAGGTGGTCGTCCGGGATGCGGCCGCCGGTCTCGGGATAATTGCGTTGCGTGGTCTCGCCGCTGTTGCGGAGCCAAAGCGGCATGGCGGCGGCGCTGCGGTGGGCATCGATGGCGAGCTGCTCGTGGTTGCCGCGCAGGCAGATCACCGTGCCGGGCGCGTTGGCCTGCCAGCGCATCAGTAACTCGATGACGCCACGGCTGTGCGGCCCGCGATCGACGTAGTCGCCGAGGAAGACGTAGCGCGCGTCCCGCCCGGCGGCGTAGGCAGCGCAGCCGTCGAGCAGGCGCCTGAGCTTGTCGAGGCAGCCATGAACGTCGCCGATCGCAAATGTCAAAGCCGTCATCGTGGTTGGTCCGAGCCTGCTTGAGCCGCATCCCGTTGTCGCGGCGGCTGCATCAGATAATGCGACCAGCGAATAACTGACGACGGAGACCGGACTAGCAGCTGGCGTGCCCGCCTGATGTCGTCTTCCTTTTCATTTTGTTGCGTCTGGTCGGAAAGAAGCATGTAGGCGACTTGGCGCCATTTCTCAGGACGGATTAGACTATCGTCCGCCGTTTCTGTGATCAAGTAGGAGCGACAAGCTTCCCCAGTGGCCTAAGATGCTTCGCGCACCGGGCACATTGTTTTCGCGATGTCACGGAGCATCGATTTCAAAGAGCTTAGTCTTTCCGTCGAGGCGGCTCCAGATTTCTGTTTTGTCGGACTGCCGTCAGAAATGAATAAACCCAACCGGTTAGGGTAGAGATCGCGAAGAGCGCGCCGCTTCAAAAGATCGAGTTGTGTCGGTGTTGCTGTCCCAACTGTTATAATTGCAACGTAATTGATGGCCCCGCGGCGCTGGGTCGCGGTAGCGCTTATCCCCGTCAAGCCACCCGGAGAGGCGCAAGTCGCAGTTGGGATGCCGGCCTCGCGTAACGCCAAGACAAACAATTCGCCTGCTGCCTGATCAAACGCTCCTCGCGCCGGTAGCACCACGACACTGCCTTCGATCGAACGAACCTTGGGCTGCGGCTGCACATTCTCGTCTCGCCGCATGTCGATCATGTCCTTGCAAAGCTCTACGAACTCCTCAGTCGTGGCTTTTAATTCGATCAACTGCTCGTGGCGCAAGATCTGCTTGTTGCTATCTTTAGCGGCAATGGACAGAGCCGGTATCGCGACTTCGTCCAGATAGTCCTCCAATGATCGCTCTTTGAGGAATTTCGCCGCCTCCTCGGCGGCCTCGGATGCGTCCCCGGCAAGCAATAAGTGATAGAGGCGTTGCTCCGCGGTGAGGGCGGGATTGTTACCGAGCACCACCCGTAGGAATGACAAATGCGGAAGATGTTCGCCAAACACCACCAGACCAAGCGTCAACGGTAATGCCAAGATGAGGCCGACCGGCCCCCACAATGTCGTCCAGAAGGCTGCGGCAAGCAAAACCGCCAGGGGAGACAATCGAGTTTTTGTGCCGAACAATAGCGGCTCGATGATTTGGCCTACGGTGAATTCCGCGACGGCAATCGCCGCAGCCGTTGCGATCAGCATTCCCCATCCAGGATCAACCGAAGCTGCAACCAGAACCGGCCCTACTGCTGCGACGGCTCCCCCAACATAAGGGATAAATCTCGACACAGCAGCGAGCGCACCCCACAGTGCGGGATTTGGCAATCCAATTTGCCAGAGAACAATCCCCACAACGATGCCGAATGACAGATTGAGACCGGCTTGGAGACGGAAAAAGTGCGCAAGATCAAGAGCTGCTTCGTTTAGAGCTTGTGTGGACCTGCCAATTTCGCTGGGCCCCATTAAGCGAACGATGCGATCTCGCAGATCGTGATACTGTAGCAAAATGAAAACGGTAAACAGAAACATCAACCCTGCGGTGGCCAGGGGGGCTAGTGAAAAATGAACGTAAGCAAGTAGCGAGGCGAGAGGGCGCGTTTCTTCTTTCTGGACTTCGACTTTCAACGGCGCGGCTTCTGTTGGCTGAGTTTTGAGCTCACCTTCTACGCGTTCAAGAACTTTAGAGGCATTTCGCCAGACACCGACGCTTTGTAACATCTCCGACGCGGTTCTCGCCTTGTCTCGCAAGTTAGTCTCATACCGCGGAAGTTCAGCGGCAAGGTTGGAGGCTTCGCGCACTAGGAAAATGCTCGCCAACCCCAGCAACAGCGTGGTGACGACTACAACCGTCAGGACAGCAATGGCCCGGGGCCACCCCCAATCGTCGAGCCATCTAACCAAGGGCTGCAATATGAAGCTGAGAAAACCGGCTAGCGCCAGCGGGATGAGAAAACTGTCGGCAAAGTGAAGAGCGGCGATCACCAATGCGATGATCGTCATCCCGGCAGCACCGTTGACGAGGCTGGTAGGTGACGAACCGGGCCACATGCGATTTTGGCCGAATCTTTGATTGCTTAAACCGGAGCTACTGTCCGGAGCGCATTAGAACGTTTTAAACGTGCGGTTTGTTCCTCAGGCTCAGCGCCGCACCGACAAAGAGCGCCGTCGCGCAGTGCGTGACCGAGGGCGCGCTCCGGCACACTTTCGGCTGCAATCACCGGCGTGGCGGTCCCGACCCGGACGACAACCCCGTGGGACGCGTGTGCATCGCTGTCGCGTGCACGGGGACAAAGCCGAAACCGTGGAAAAGAGAGGACCTGGGGCGAAGTGTCCGGCGCACGCCATGATGGACGCCCGTCCGCATCGCTGAGCAAGAAAAGGCCCGGGGTGGCCCGGGCCCTTTGCCGTGTGCGGTGCATCGGGTTGTCACGCGACTTTGGTCGCTTTCGTGTTCACGCCCTTGCGTAGCGCGACAGTGTTCAGCTTAGTATTCGCGGCCTTTTCCTCGTTGAGATTGGTGGTCAGGAAACGCACCACCTCTTCGTGGCCGAGGGATTCGGCCCATGCGATCAGAGTGCCGTACCGGCAAATCTCGTAGTGCTCTACTGCCTGCGCGCTCGCCACGATCGCGGCGTCGAGCACAGCCTTATCGGCAACATCACCTGCCACTTCGTTAGCTTCCTTGATGATGCCGTTGATTGCCGGACACTGCGTGCCGCTCGGCTTCTGGCCGAGTTTTTCAAACACTTTATTGAGGCGCTCGATCTGTTTGTTGGTTTCTTCGAGATGCGCGTTCAGCCCCGCCGAAAGATCGCGATTGGTCGCCATCTCAATCATCTTCGGCAGCGCCTTCGTGATCTGGTTTTCGGCGTAGTAAATGTCCTGAAGGCCGTGGATAAACAGGTCCTCCATCGTTTTGATGTCTTTCGTGAAAATGCCCATGACGTCTCCGACTCCAGATTGCGATGAACCGACTTCAGTTTCAGTGTGGACCGACAAACACCAATCCGCTTTGAAAGTTCCGCTATTGTCGATCCACGATCCGATTGTCTCGGCCATTCAGGGTGACGATCCTTCGCGCAGTTGCGCCCCGCCGGGGGCAATTCGATACGGAAGGCCTTCGGCGCGTCGTGGAGGGGCGGCCATCCGCGACTAGTTCGGCGCTGGCGTGCCCACGATCGCGACCGTGTAGGCCAGCCTTATCGCCTCTGCTGCCTGGCTTAAAACTCGGCTTCCCCGCCACAATTAAATGGCCGAGTGTAGAGGAGAGGACGGCGCAGTATCGGTTTGAGCCGCAAACGGCGCCACGCCGGCACGCATCAGTTCAATATCCATATCGAGCCGTTCAGCACCGACGCGAAGGCCACCCAGGCGGCATAAGGCACGAACAGCCACGCCGTCGCGCTGTCCTTCCGCCATGCCGTAGCGATAAAGCAGAGGATCGCCGCGAGCATCAACAATATGACGACGAGCGCCAGACCGATCTCGTTGGCAGCGAAGAATACGGGCGTCCATAGGAAATTCAGCGCGAGCTGACCCACCACAGCCTCATCGGCCAGCCGGTATGCTCGCGCTGCCAGACACGCCATCCAGCGACGGCGATCAGCACATAGAGCGCCGTCCAGACCGGCGCGAACAGCCAGGCTGGTGGGTTGAAGAAGGGTTTGACCAGTCCCGCATACCATCCGCCCGGCACGGTCAGTCGGCCGAGCACGAGGCCGGCGCCCAGCACCAGAACAAGGAACAGGATCAGCGATGTATAACGGTTCATGGCCTCGTCGCCAAAGTCGATGAGCATCGTTACCGGAACTAAGGTTACGCGACCTTCCGTCGTTACTCCTTCAACGCGGCTGAGCGCACGAAGTTAGGGCGGTTCTTTCTTACTTTATTTCGGCAACCCCCTCCGCCTAAGTGAGGCGATTTGCAACTCGGCCCCCAATGACCTCCATCATGTTTCGCGCCCATCGCTCAAGTGCATCTTTGCGCTCGGTCAAAAACTCATGTTTCTGATATACGGCTGCGACGCCGGAGATCGTACCGCTCTGGTGGTTGAGAATTTTGTCAGCAACGTGAGGCGGCACACCAAGCCTCGCCATTCCGGTGACCACGGTCCGGCGCAGGTCATGCAATCGCCAGTCGGTCACGCCTGAACGTCGGTCCAGTTCAGCTTTGGCCAGCTTGAACGATTGAAAGTTCCTGCCGCCCCCGGTTGCGAACACAAACCTACTGTGACGCGATCGGCGCTCGATCAAATGCCAGACTGGGTTCGAGAGATGAACCAGATGCGCCTTCGCGTTCTTGCTGCGCTGCGAGGGAATATGCCAGATGCGCGCTTTGTCATCGAGTTCGTCCCATGCCATTTGTGCAACTTCTTCGCGGCGCTGGCCTGTAAGGGCAAGGACCTCGACGATCGCCCCGAAGGGGTCCGGCATCTGGCGCGCTGTCATCAGGACAGATGCTAGCTCAACGTCACTCAACGCCCGATCGCGAGACCGGTCAGGGGTACGCAGGTTCAGTCCTTCGACTGGAGAAAAGTCTAGGACAGCGCGCCCGACACACCAGCGGAAGAAGGTCTTCAGATACTTCGCAATGTTGCGCCCGGCACCTGGCCCCCGCTGATTGACTTCGCTGACGAGCTCAACCACGTCCCGACGCTTGATCTCGTGAATGCTCTTGGTACCCCACCGCGGAACCACGTCGTTTCGTAGCCGGCTGTGGGCTCGTCGGTCTGCACCCGAAGACCTATCGCTATGCCTCGAAGAGGACTGGCGATGAAGGGTTGCGGGCCAGGCTGCGCGAGCTGGCGTCACAACGCCGGCGGTTCGGCTATCGACGCCTCGGCCTGATGCTGGAGCGCCAGGGCATCAAGCTCAGCCCAAAGAAGCTCTACCGGCTCTACAAGGAAGAGCGGCTCACCGTGCGAAAACGCGGGGGCCGCAAGCGAGCGCTGGGCACGCGGGCGCCGATGGCGATCCCGCAGGATCGGAACCTGCGCTGGTCGCTCGACTTCGTCATGGATACGCTGGTGAGCGGCCGGCGCTTCCGCATCCTCACCGTGATCGATGACTTCACCCGGGAGTGTCTCAGCCTTGTGATCGATACCTCACTCACCGCTCGACGGGTCGTGCGCGAACTCGACCGCATCATCGAGACGAGAGGTTGCCCGCGCATGATCGTCAGCGACAACGGCACCGAGTTCACCTCGAACAGCATCCTCGCCTGGCAGCAGGAGCGCGACGTCGAATGGCACTACATCGCCCCGGGCAAACCGATGCAGAATGGCCTTGTGGAGAGCTTCAACGGCAGGCTGCGCGACGAGTGCCTCAACGAGCACCTGTTCGCCAATCTGAATGAGGCGCGCCAGATCATCGAAGCATGGAGGATCGACTACAACACCAACCGACCGCACACGAGCCTCAACGGGCTCACACCAATCGAGTTCGCAACACGCCCTCAACAGGGGCAAAACTGGAACAGACTCTCCTTATGAACGAGGGCAAATTGGGGAGCAGGTCACGTTGATTTGCTGTTCTCTCTCTTTTCGCTTGTCGTAATCTACCTCGTCAAAGCCATCCAAGAAAAGCAAAATACGTGCATTTTGCATTGCATATTTCATTTGTTGATCGCTGAAGCCGTCGATGTAATCAGCGATTTTCGCTCGTAGGTATTCCAGCAAAGATACTGCAGGGTGCTGATTTAGTTCTCGGAGCTCGATAAATATCGGCAAACGCTCAGTCTGTGTCTCGAGAAATCTAAGATACAGATACCGCATTTAGCATTGATTTTCCGGCACCGGCAGTGGCGGTAAAAAAAGGACGTATTTGTATTTAGGGAAACTCTGATCAACGGCCCGAAGATGGCACACTTTCGGGATTGATTCGGAGGTGGCGCCGATGGACGGACAACTGAGCTTTGCGTCGCTGGACTTTGCGGGGAAGAAGAAGCGCACGAAGCGCGACGTGTTTCTGGCCGAGATGGCAGCGGTGGTGCCGTGGTCGGTTCTGGAGTCACTAATCGAGCCGCACTATCCGAAGGTCGGGCCGCAAGGCGGCCGGCGCCCGTTTCCGATCGCGGTGATGTTGCGCATCTATTGCCTGCAGCAGTGGTACACCCTGTCCGATCCGGGTGCCGAGGAAGCGCTCTACGACATCCAGTCGATGCGTGCGTTCTGCAATCTTGAGCTTGGCCGCGATCCGAGAGGAGAGATGAACTGGTGTGATAGGGTTCCCCGACGAGACGACGATCCTGAACTTCCGGCACCTGCTCGAGACGCATGGGGTGACGAAGGCGGTGTTCGAAGCGGTGGCGGATCATCTCGAAGCGCACGGCGCGTTGCTGCGCGGCGGCACAATCGTGGACGCGACCTTGATCGCCTCGCCATCCACCAAGAACGCCGCGGGCCAGCGTGATCCCGAGATGCGCTCCTCGAAGAAGGGCAACCAGTGGTACTTCGGCATGAAGGCGCACATCGGTGTCGATGCCCGCAGCGGGCTTGTGCACACGGTGGGCGTGACCAGCGGCAGTGTGCACGACGCGACCGTGATGGAACGCCTGATCCGCGATGACGACATTGCGGTGTATGGCGACAAGGGCTACGCCAGCGGCGCCAGGAAGCGCGCGGCCGAAGCGGCGGGCGTGCTATGGGCGGTGAAAGAAAAAATCACGCTCGGACGCAGGCTGACGGCCCGGCAGCGCACCCGCAATCGCCGGTTCGGCAAGGTGCGCGCGAAGGTCGAGCATGTGTTCCGAGTCATGAAGTGTCAATTCGGCTATCGCAAAGTGCGCTATCGCGGCCTCGCCAAGAACGCTGCTCAGGTATTCTCACTGCTGGCGCTCGCCAACCTGTACCTCGCCCGCAGATCGATTACGTCCGCCTGACATAATCAGGGGCCAATCCAACCTGTGCATCACCCTAAACGGGTTACTTTGCAAACATCGATCGCTCTGAGGTAACTAAGCTGGCACGCCGTCGGATCAGAGTTCCCTAAGATACAGATACCGCATTAGCATTGATTTTCCGGCACCGGCAGTGGCGGTAAAAAGGACGTATTTGTATTTAGCAATCTCTTTAAGAAAGTCGTCGTCGCGATGGGCGCGTCCGCTTTGTGCAAGGAGGAGGTTAAGTATAGGCTACCTTAGCGGAATTGGGGTGCTGCCAGAAATAATGGTCTTGATTGTAGAGAAGCGATTCAGGAATTCTCTTCAATGAACCGTGAAAACCCCTTCTGAAAACGAACTTCAAGTTTTTCTCTGGTGCGCGTCATTGCCCCTTTTGCGGACGCTGTAAAAGCACTAGCAAGTTTTCCGATAAGGGGTGCAGCGACGGAAATTGAAATCGGCTCGCTCGCCATCTGCTTTTCCGATCAAGGAGAGAGCTTGTGATTGCGTGCCTATAGCACCCTATTACTCTCCTTCACCTTCTCCGCGTCGAGATAAACCTCGCCGCCCATCTGCCGGAATTTCTCCGACATCTCCGCCATGCCCGCCTTCGCCACGGCTTCGGCGGACGAGCCGGCCCCGTCGGAAAGCCCCAGCGCGGCCTTCTCGTTGTCGCCGAGGCTCGCCGCGTAATCCCGCACGTCCTGCGTGATCTTCATCGAGCAGAACTTCGGGCCGCACATCGAGCAGAAGTGCGCGACCTTGTGCGCGTCCTTGGGCAGCGTCTCGTCGTGGTATTCGCGCGCGGTGTCGGGATCGAGCCCGAGGTTGAACTGGTCCTCCCAGCGGAAGTCGAAGCGCGCGCGGGAGAGCGCGTCGTCGCGCAGTTGCGCCGCCGGGTGGCCCTTGGCGAGGTCGGAGGCGTGGGCGGCGATCTTGTAGGTGATCACGCCTTCCTTGACGTCGTCGCGGTCGGGCAGGCCGAGATGCTCCTTCGGCGTCACGTAGCAGAGCATGGCGCAGCCGAACCAGCCGATCATGGCGGCGCCGATGCCCGACGTGATGTGGTCGTAGCCCGGCGCGATGTCGGTGGTGAGCGGGCCCGAGCGTATAGAACGGCGCCTCGCCGCACTCCTTGAGCTGCTTGTCCATGTTGATCTTGATCTTGTGCAGCGGCACGTGGCCGGGGCCCTCGATCATCACCTGGCAGCCCTTGTCCCAGGCGATCTTGGTGAGCTCGCCCAGGGTCTCGAGTTCGGCGAACTGCGCGCGGTCGTTGGCGTCGGCGATCGAGCCGGGGCGCAGGCCGTCGCCCAGCGAGAACGACACGTCGTACTTGCGCATGAGGTCGCAGATCTCGTCGAAGCGCTCGTAGAGGAAGCTTTCCTTGTGCCGGGACAGGCACCACTTCGCCATGATCGAGCCGCCGCGCGAGACAATGCCGGTGACGCGGTTGGCGGTCAGCGGCACATAGGCGAGCCGCACGCCGGCGTGGATGGTGAAGTAATCGACGCCCTGCTCGCACTGCTCGATCAGCGTGTCCTTGTAGCACTCCCAGTCGAGCTTGACCGGATCGCCGTCGCACTTCTCCAGCGCCTGGTAGATCGGCACGGTGCCGATCGGGATCGGCGCGTTGCGGATGATCCATTCGCGGGTGTTGTGGATGTTGCGGCCGGTGGAGAGGTCCATCACGGTGTCGGCGCCCCAGCGGATCGCCCACACCATCTTCTCGATTTCTTCCTCGACCGAAGACGTGACGGCCGAGTTGCCGATATTGGCGTTGATCTTGGTGAGGAAGTTGCGGCCGATGATCATCGGCTCGAGTTCGGCGTGGTTGATGTTCGACGGGATGATGGCGCGGCCGCGCGCGATCTCGCTGCGCACGAATTCCGGCGTGACGAACAGCGGCACCGAGGCGCCGAAGCTCTCGCCGTCCTGCTGCGCCCACTCGGCGCGGTCGAGCTTCTGTTTGCGGCCGACGTTCTCGCGCTCCGCGACGTAGATCATCTCCTTGGTGATGACGCCGGCCTTCGCCCATTCGTATTGCGTGACCGGCTTGCCGGGCAGCGCCCGCAGCGGCTTGTGCACGGTCGGGAAGGCGCGGGCGAGATGCTTGCCGGTGACGTTGCCGTTGTCGACCGGCTGGATCGGCCGGCCGTCGTATTCCTCGACGCCGCCGCGCTCCTTGACCCATTCGGTGCGCGGCGCGCTTCAGGCCGGCCTCGACGTCGATCGCGACATCGTTGTCGGTGTAGGGGCCGGTGGTGTCGTAGACCGGCAGGTTGGGCTCGTTCGCGCCTTCGCTGAGCACGATCTCGCGCACCGGCACGCGCAGGTCGGGCGCCATGTCGGGCTTCGCATAGACCTTGCGCGAGGCCGGCAGCGGGCCGGTCGTGACCTTGGGCGTCGCCAGATCGGTTTCGGAGATGTGCTTGTTCATTGTTTGGCTCCCTTTCGCGGGTGCTTGCGAGTTAGCGGAAATAGCCGAAGAAGCAGAGGATGGCGCCGATCACGAGCCAGACCGCGCCGCCAACGGTCATCGCCATCGGCTTGCGCAGCATGGCTTCGCCCGTAGTCCTGACCTGGTCCGGAAACGCGATCCGCGCGGCGCCGCCGATGGTGGCGAGCCAGCCGAACAGCGTGATGAGCACTGGCCAGTTCGCGACCCACACATTGTGCGTGAGAACGATCGCCAGCCCCGCCGTCATGGTCAGCACGCCGGCCAGATAGATCAGGGCCGGGCTGCGGATGAATTCCTCTGCCATCGCCCGGTACGCCTTGGCGTGCATGAACAGGCTGATCGCGACAACGAGTGCGACCGGCCCCATCAGCTTCGCAAGGAAGATCGAATTCGCCATCGGGAAACGGTCCTGTCCCTTCGCCGGCATGACCCGGATCAGGTTCAAAGGGTCCCCGCGGTGCCTCGGCCGTGATTCGGGCCGAAACGGGCGGTCTCTCAGCTCCTTGACCGGAGCTCCCCTCGGAACAGCGCTAATGTAGGGCACGGCCGCCATGTGTCAACGCGATTACAGGCATGGCTGGCTCGGCCGTTTCGTCGGCGGGGCGGTTCCCGCGATGCCGACACGCCAAGTACGGGGCGTCGCCCTTGCTGCGGCGCAGCGATCTCCGGCGATTACGGCTCGGCCGGGAATGACGCTAGAGTGCCGCCCCCTCATCCCGCCAGAGCGACGGAAAGCATGCGCCGGACGATCAAGAACATCCTGTTCATCATGTGCGACCAGTTGCGCTTCGATTACCTCTCCTGCGCCGGCCATCCGCACCTCGAGACCCCGAACATCGATGCGCTGGCGGCGCGCGGCGTGCGCTTCACCCGCGCCTACGTGCAGTCGCCGATCTGCGGCGCGTCGCGCATGAGCTTCTACACCGGCCGCTACGTGCAGTCGCACGGCGCGTCCTGGAACGCGTTTCCGCTGAAGGTCGGCGAGATGACGATCGGCGACTATCTGCGTCCGCTCGGGCTTGCGACCGTGCTGGTCGGCAAGACCCACATGGAGCCCGACCGCGAGGGCATGGAGCGGCTCGGCATCGATCCGAACTCGATCATCGGCGTGCGGGTCTCCGAATGCGGCTTCGATCCGTACGAACGCGACGACGGCCTGCACGCGCTCGGTCCCGACGGGCGCTACGATCCACGGCTGCCGCGCTACAACGACTATCTCAACGCCAAGGGCTATCCGGGCGAGAACCCCTGGCACGACTTCGCCAACTGCCGCGGAGGGCGACGGCAACACGCTGGCCTCGGGCTGGGCGATGCGCCATGCCCGCAAGCCCGCGCGCGTCAAGGAGGAGGATTCCGAGACGCCGTACATGACCCGCCGCGCGATGGACTTCATGCAGGAGGCCGGCGATCAGCCGTGGTGCCTGCATCTGTCCTACATCAAGCCGCACTGGCCCTATATCGCGCCGGCGCCCTACCACGACATGTACGGTCCGGCCGACGTCATTCCGGCGGTGCGCTCGGAGGCGGAGCGCGAGGATCCCCATCCGGTCTACCGCGAATTCATGCGCGAGCGGGTGAGCAGGACGTTCTCGCGCGACGAGGTGCGCGACGAGGTGATCCCGGTCTACATGGGCCTGATCAAGCAGATCGACGATCAGCTCGGCGTGCTGTTCGATTTCATGCAGCGAACGCGGGCTGATCGACAACACGCTGATCGTGTTCACGTCCGATCATGGCGACTATCTCGGCGATCACTGGCTCGGCGAGAAGGAGCTGTTCCACGAGCCGTCGGTGAAGGTGCCGCTGATCATCTACGATCCGACCGCCGAGGCCGACGCGGCGCGCGGCACGGTGTGCGACGAACTGGTCGAGGCGATCGATCTCGCGCCGACCTTCCTGGTGGCGGTCGGCGCCGATCCGGCGGAGCAGGCGCACCGCCTCGAAGGCCGCTCGCTGATGCCGTTGCTGCGCGGGGACGCCGCCGGAGGCGTGGCGGCGCTTCGCCATCAGCGAATACGACTACTCGATGAAGCCCGCGGCCCATGCGCTCGGCGTCGCGCCGCGCGATGCCCGCCTGTTCATGATCTGCGACCAGCGCTGGAAATATGTGCACGCCGTCGGCTTCCCGCCGATGCTGTTCGACCTGCGAACGATCCCGAGGAGTTGCGCGACCTCGGCCGCGATCCGGCCTATCAGGCCGAGCGCGACCGGCTTGAGGCCGCGCTCGGTCGCTGGGGCCTGCGGCTGTCGCAGCGGACCACGCTGTCGGACAGCCAGATCCGGGGCATGCGCGGCAAGGTGCTGCGGCGCGGCATTTTGATCGGCGTTTGGGACGAAATGGATATTCCCGAGGAACTGTGGAGCAGGTATCAGGGCGAGGCAGCCTCATCGTCAAAATAAGATCGGCCGCAACAAGGGCCGGCTTCCAGGAGAGGAGACCGTCCATGCGCGTCCATCGCGTCCTGCAAGCGGCCGCGACCGCCGCTTGCACCATTGCGGTTCTTGCCGTTGCCCAGGCACAGGTCGGCGATCAGCCGATCCGCATCATCTTCCCCTATGCGGCCGGCGGCTCCGGCGACGGCACCGCAAGGCTGATGGCCGAACAGATGCGCATTGCGCTCAGTCGTCCGGTGATCGTCGAGAATCGCACCGGTGCGGCCGGACGTATCGGCGTGCAGGCGGTGAAAGCGGCGGCGCCCGACGGCAATACCGTGCTGCTGACACCGATCGCGCCGATGTCGGTGTTCCAGCACGTCTATCCAAATCTCGGATACGACCCGATCAACGACTTCAAGCCGATCACGCAGATTGCGACCTTCGACCTCGCCGTCGCGGTTGGCCCCGGCTCCGAGGCGAAATCGCTCAAGGAACTGGTGGCCTGGCTCAAGGCCAATCCGACCCAGGCCAACTATGGAATGCCGGCCGCAGGCTCGCTGCCGCACTTCTTCGGCGTGCTGTTCGGCCGCGCGGCCGGCGTCGATCTCAAGTCGGTCATCTACCGGGGCTCGGCGGCGGCGCTGACCGATCTGATGGGCGGGCAGGTGCCGGTCGTGTTCACCACCACCACCGATCTCCTGCCGCTGCACAAGGCCGGTCGCATCCGCATTCTGGCAACGTCCGGTGCGCAGCGCTCGCCCTTCCTGCCTGACGTGCCGACGTTCAAGGAGTCCGGCTACGATATTGAGGGTGCCGGCTGGTACGGCATGTTCGCGCCCGGCAAGACTCCCGACGACATCGTCGAGCGCTACAACAAGGCGATCGTGTCGGCGATTGGTACGCCGGAAATCCGGAAGCGGTTGCTCGACTTCGGGCTGGAGCCGACCGGGACCACGGCGGCCAAATTCGCCGTCATCCAGAAGGCGGATGCCGCGCTCTGGGCGCCGGCGGTGAAGGCGTCCGGATTCACGCCGGAGCAGTAGCGGAAAAAGCAACGCCGGCCCCGCGGTAGCGCGGGACCGGCGTTTGGAATTCAGGTCTGCGGCGCTCAGTTGATCCGCAGCGGGGCGGTGGCGGCGCGGCGGCTGCCGCTGATCGGCATCACGACGACCTTGGTGCCGACGTTCACGCGGCTGTAGAGGTCCGCGACGTCGTCGTTGGTGAGCCGGATGCAGCCTGAGGACACGCGGGTGCCGATCGTGCCCGGCGCATTGGTGCCGTGGATGCGATAGATGGTCGAGCCGAGATACATGGCGCGCGAACCCATCGGATTGCCTTCGCCGCCGGCCATGAAGCGCGGCAGATAGGGCTGGCGCTGCAGCATCTCTTCGGGCGGCGTCCAGTCCGGCCATTCCTGCTTGCGGGTGATGGATTGGGTGCCCGCCCAGGTGAAGCCGTCGCGGCCGACGCCGATGCCGTAGCGCATCGCCTTGCCGCCCGGCATCACCAGGTAGAGGTAGGTGTTCGGGGTGTCGATGATGATCGTGCCCGGCGCTTCGCTGGTCCGGTAGTCGACGATCTGGCGGCGGAACTGGCTGCGGGTCTCGGTGACGCCCTCGTCATCCTGTTCCTGGCTCTGGTAGGCCGGTGCCTGGACCTGCTCGCGATGGGCGCCGAACAGAGCCTCGAACGGGTTGGCGGAAGCCGTGCTCGCGAACGCGGTGGCAGCGATCAGGGTCGCCGCCGCCGTCGCAGCGGCAAGCGCGGCCGCGGCCGAAATCTTGGAAATGATGTGCATGATACGCTCCCCTCGTCTGATTGTTGGTCGCGGGGGCGTGCGGTTCGGTTCAAAAGCGCTGGGTGGAATAGGATTAACCTTCCGTAACCATTTATCATTGCATGGATTTTTCTGGTATCGCAGCGCCGCATAATGGCGCTCCGGATGCCGCCTTTGTGGCGTGAAAGTGGCGGGGCGCTACCGTCGTGGAGCTACCGCTTGCGGTCCGCGTGCCAGCCGACCGCGGCGTCCGGCACCGCGTCGGTCGAGGCGAAATAGGGCTTGATGTCGAGGAGCGGCGTGCCGTCCAGGCAGTCGAGCCCAACCACCTGAAGCTTGGTCCCGTCGATCTTGACTAGCCGGGCGACGGATAACGCGATCGGGTTAGGGCGGGCAGGTGACCGCAGCGAAAACGTGCCGAACTGCTCGCCGTAGTGGCGCGGCACCTGCAAGACCAAATCGCGACGGGAACGATCCATCCAATAGAGCACAATGATGTGGCTCAGGGTCTCGACCTTGGTCAGCGCCGGCGCCCACCGCGGATCGACCTCAATCGTGCAGACGGCGTCGGATTCGCGGGCGTTTTTCGGGCAGTCCTTGCGCTCCTTCCAGGGCGTGCGGATCCGGCCGATGAAATACAGCGAGGCGTCATAGCGGTCGGGGAGTTCGGCCGCGACCTCGCCGTCCCGGATTCCAAAGGCGTTCTCGTCCACGATTTGCACTCGGCCTCACATTGACGGATGTGGCGTAACGAACAGCAATTGACCCGCGGATGAAAGGCCCAGCGACTTCGGCCTGCCTGCTGCGTTCCAAGGCCGTCCTGCCCACTTCCCCCTTGCGTGCTCGAGTTAAACGTATAAAGATATCCTTATGTGATATCCGATCCGTATTTCCTCGAGGGACGCTGCCCACTCCATGGCTAGGTCTGCCCATCTCCCATTCGCGGCACTCAACGGCGCGCTGAAGGCCGCCGGTGAAGCGACGCGGCTGCGCATACTGGCGTTGCTGGGCGAGGCGGAGCTGACCGTGTCCGAACTCACCGACATTCTGCGGCAATCGCAGCCGCGGATCTCGCGGCATCTGCGGCTGCTGGCGGAAGCCGGGCTGGTCGAGCGGTTCCGCGAAGGATCGTGGGCATTCTTCCGGTTGGGTGAGCAGGGCGGGGAGGCTGCGCTCGCGCGCGACCTGATTGGTTGCCTCGATCCTGCGGACGCCACGTTACTGCGCGATCGCGAGCGGCTCACGGCGGTGCGCTCCGCGCGCGCGGCGGCCGCGCAGGCCTATTTCCGCCGGCACGCCGCCGAATGGGATCGTATCCGCAAGCTGCACATCGCGGACGACGCGGTCGAGGAGGCCATCCGCGCGGCGCTGTCGGGTACCGAAGTGCGTACGTTGCTCGATCTCGGCACCGGCACCGGCCGCATGCTGGAGCTGTTCGGGCCCGCGGTCGAACGCGGCCTCGGCCTCGACATGTCGCTCGACATGCTGGCGCTGGCGCGTGCGCGGCTCGATCGCGCGGGCCTGCGCCACTGCAGCGTTCGGCAGGGCGACATCTACGACCTCGCGCTGGCGAAGGATTCGTTCGATGCCGTCATCATCCATCAGGTGCTGCACTTCCTCGACGATGGAGCGCGTGCAATTCACGAAGCTGCTCGGGTGCTGCGTCCCGGCGGCCGGTTGCTGGTCGTCGATTTCGCGCCGCACGACTTCGAGTTTCTGCGCGACGAACACGCTCACCGCCGGCTCGGCTTTGCATCCGAGACAGTGTCTCAGTGGATGAAGGCCGCGGGCCTCGACGTGGTGCTGCACCGAAACCTCGCGCCGGATCCCGCCTCCGACGGCAAGATCGCCGTCTCGCTTTGGCTCGGGCGCGACCCGCGCATGGTGCTCGCGCAGCCTGCCGCACGGGAGGTCGCCTGATGAACGCCGAACCCGCCGCCCGCGCCAGCCGCTTTGGCAATTCTGGTGACGACGAACGCAGCATCCGCGTGTCGTTCGAATTCTTTCCGCCCAAAAGCGAGGAGATGGAACGCACGCTGTGGGAATCGATCACGCGGCTTGCGCCGCTCGCTCCCAACTTCGTGTCCGTCACCTACGGCGCCGGTGGCTCGACCCGCGAGCGCACGCACGCCACCGTCAAGCGCATCCTGGCGGAGACCGCGTTGACGCCGGCCGCGCATCTGACCTGCGTGGCCGCCACGCGCGCCGAGATCGATGACGTGATCCGCAATTATTGCGATGCCGGCGTGCGCCACATCGTGGCGCTGCGCGGCGATCCGACGAGCGGCGCCGGCGAGCGCTACGCGCCGCATCCCGGCGGCTACCACAATGGCGCCGATCTGGTCGCCGGCATCCGGCGGCAAGCCGATGTCGAAGTCTCGGTTTCGGCCTATCCGGAGAAGCACCCCGACAGCCCGACCGTCGCGGCCGATCTCGATATGCTGAAAGCCAAAGTCGATGCCGGTGCGACGCGCGCGATCACCCAGTTCTTCTTCGAGAACGACCGCTATTTCCGCTATCTCGATCTGGTTCGCGCGCGTGGTATCGATGTGCCGGTCGTTCCGGGCATCCTGCCGGTGCAGAACTTCAAGCAGACCAAGAATTTCGCCGCGCGTTGCGGCGCCTCGGTGCCGGCCTGGCTCGAGCGCCGGTTCGAAGGGCTCGACGACGATCCGGCCACGCGCAAGCTGATCGCCGCCGCGGTCGCGGCCGAGCAGGTGCTCGACCTGGTCGACCAGGGTGTCACCGACTTCCACTTCTACACCATGAACCGCGCCGACCTGGTTTACGCCGTCTGCCATTTGCTGGGACTCAGACCGAGTCAAGAACTCGGTGCGCTCCCTCTCCCCTGCGGGGAGAGGGTTGGGGTGAGGGGGGTCGGCTCGGCGTGATGAGAGACAGTGCACAAATTGCAAAGCGGCTCCGCCGGAATCAAACCGATGCTGAGAGATTGTTGTGGTTCCGGCTTCGCGATCGTCGTCTGGACGGATGGAAGTTCAAGCGGCAGGTTCCGATTTATCGCTACGTTGTCGACTTCTTTTGTGCGGACGCCAAGCTGATTATTGAACTTGACGGCGGTCAGCATTCCGGTGCCGTACGCGATGCAGAGCGAACGGAAGCCCTCGAAGCATTCGGCTATCTTGTTGTCCGGTTCTGGAATCACGACGTGACGCGGAACATCGAGGGCGTGCTGGAGGAGATTTCGAGCATGCTCAATCAACATAAATCCGGCCCCCCTCACCCCACCCCTCTCCCCTGCGGGGAGAGGGAGCCGAATTGAGTCCGCGACGATGTTAGTGCCCAAGTCCTCCACCGAAACGCTGCTGCGCCTGGTGCGCGAGCGCATCCTGGTGCTGGACGGCGCCATGGGCACGATGATCCAGGGCCTCGCCCTGGATGAGGAAGGCTATCGCGGCGCGCGCTTCGATGCCTGGAACCGCGAGGTGCGCGGTAACAACGATCTGCTGATCCTCAGCCAGCCGGACGCCGTGCGCGACATCCATCTCGCCTACTTCCGCGCCGGCGCCGATATCGTCTCGACCAACACGTTCTCCTCGACCCGGATCGCACAGGCCGACTACGGCATGTCGGATATCGCGCACGAGCTCAACGTCGAGGGCGCGCGATTGGCGCGAGTCGCGGCCGACACCGCGCAGCGCGAAGACGGACGGCCGCGCTTTGTCGCCGGCGCGCTTGGGCCGACCAACCGCACCGCATCCATTTCGCCCGACGTTTCGAACCCGGGCTTCCGGGCCGTCACCTTCGACGAACTGCGCACCGCCTACGCCGAGCAGGTTGCGGGCCTGCTGGAAGGCGGCGCCGACCTCCTGCTGATCGAGACGATCTTCGACACGCTCAACGCCAAGGCGGCGATTGCCGCCATTGCCGACGTCACGGAGGCGCGCGGTGTCAGCGTGCCGGTGATGATCTCCGGCACCATCACCGACCGCTCAGGACGGCTGCTGTCGGGCCAGACGCCGGCGGCGTTCTGGAACTCGGTCCGGCACGCCGCGCCATTCTCGATCGGGCTCAACTGCGCGCTCGGCGCCAAAGAGATGCGCGCCCACATCGCGGAGATCGCGCGCATCGCCGATACGCTTGTGTGCGCCTATCCGAACGCCGGCCTGCCGAACGAGTTCGGCCGCTATGACAAATCGCCGGCGTTCATGGCGTCGCTGCTTCAAGAATTCGCCGATGCCGGTCTCGTCAACGTGGTGGGCGGCTGCTGCGGCACCACGCCTGAGCATATTGCGGCGATCGCCGACGCGGTCGCCGGTCAAGCCACCGCGCAAGGTGCCGGACGTGCCGCCGCTTCTGCGCCTCAGCGGACTCGAAGCTTTCACGCTCACGCCGGAAATCCCGTTCGTCAACGTCGGTGAGCGCACCAACGTCACCGGCTCGGCAAAATTCCGAAAGCTCGTCACCGCCGGCGACTTTCCGGCCGCGCTGGCGATCGCCCGCGATCAAGTCGAGAACGGCGCGCAGATCATCGACGTCAACATGGACGAAGGCCTGCTCAATTCCGAGAAGGCGATGGTGACCTTCCTCAATCTGATTGCCGCCGAGCCCGACATCGCGCGCGTGCCGGTGATGGTCGACAGTTCGAAATTCTCGGTGATCGAGGCTGGGCTGAAGTGCCTGCAGGGCAAGCCGGTGGTGAATTCGATCTCCCTCAAGGAGGGCGAGGCGGCGTTCCTCGAACAGGCCAAGGTGGTGCGCCGCCATGGCGCCGCGGTCGTCGTGATGGCGTTCGACGAGCAGGGCCAGGCCGATACGTTCGAGCGCAAGACCGCGATCTGCGCGCGCGCCTACGACATCCTGGTCAACCGCGTGGGCTTCCCGCCGCAGGACATCATCTTCGATCCCAACATTTTCGCGATCGCGACCGGGATGGAGGAGCACAGCAACTACGGCGTCGATTTCATCGAGGCGGCGCGCTGGATCCGCGCGAACCTTCCGGGCGTGCACGTCTCGGGCGGCGTCTCGAACCTGTCGTTTTCGTTCCGCGGCAACGAGCAGGTGCGCGAGGCGATGCACTCGGTGTTTCTCTATCATGCGATCAAGGCCGGCATGGACATGGGCATCGTCAATGCCGGCCAGATGGCGGTTTACGACGATCTCGATCCGGAATTGCGCGAGGCCTGCGAGGACGTGGTGCTCAATCGACGGCCGGACGCGGCCGAGCGGCTCCTGGCGCTCGCACAGAAATTCCACGGCCACGGCAAAGAGAAGAAGGAGGCCGACCTCGCCTGGCGCGAGCAGTCGGTGGAGCAGCGGCTCTCCCATGCGCTCGTCCACGGCATCACCGATTTCATCGAGGCCGATACCGAGGAGGCGCGGCTCAACGCCGAGCGGCCGCTGCACGTGATCGAAGGCCCGCTGATGGCCGGCATGAACGTCGTCGGCGACCTGTTCGGCTCCGGCAAGATGTTCCTGCCGCAGGTGGTGAAATCGGCGCGGGTGATGAAGCAGGCGGTCGCCTACCTGATGCCGTACATGGAGAAGGAGAAAGCGGAGCGGCGTCTTGCGGGCGGCGCGACCGAGCGCAGTTCCGCCGGCAAGGTCGTGATGGCGACCGTGAAAGGCGACGTGCACGACATCGGCAAGAACATCGTCGGCGTCGTGCTCCAGTGCAACAACTACGAGGTGATCGATCTCGGCGTCATGGTGCCGGCGGCGAAAATCCTCGAGACCGCGCAGCGCGAAGGCGCCGACATCGTCGGCCTCTCAGGTCTTATCACGCCCTCGCTCGACGAGATGTGCCACGTCGCCGCCGAGATGGAGCGCCAGGGATTCGAGATGCCGTTGCTGATCGGCGGCGCCACCACCAGCCGGGTGCACACCGCGGTCAAGATTCATCCGAACTATCGGCGAGGCCAAACGGTGTATGTCACCGACGCCAGCCGCGCGGTCGGCGTGGCGCAGAACCTGATGTCGGAAACGAAGCGCGCCGAATACGTCGACGGCATCCGGCAGGAATATGCCCGCATCGCCGCCGCCCACGCCCGCAGCGAAGAGGCCAAGCAGCGGCTGTCGCTTTCGGACGCGCGCGCCAATGCGCTGCGGCTGAACTGGTCGGGCAACTACCGGCCGCACAGGCCTGGCTTCCTCGGAACGCGCACGTTCGAAGACTATGCGATCGGCGAGCTGATCGACTACATCGACTGGACGCCGTTCTTCGCCACCTGGGAATTGACCGGCAAGTTCCCGGCTATCCTCGAGGACGCCAAATACGGCGCGGCCGCGCGCAGCCTGTACGAAGACGCGCAGGCGATGCTGCGCCGGATCGCCGATGAGCGCTGGTTCCGCGCCAGCGCCGTGGTCGGGTTCTGGCCGGCCAACACCGAGGGCGACGACATCACGCTCTATGCCGACGATGCGCGCCGGCAGCCGGTCGCGACGTTGCATACGCTGCGCCAGCAGCTCGTGCGCCGGGAAGGGCGTGCCAATATCGCGCTGGCGGATTTCGTCGCACCGCGGTCGAGCGGGCTCGCGGACTATATCGGCGCATTCATGGTGACCGCCGGCATCGGCGAAGACGAGATCGCCGAGCGGTTCAAGCATGCGAATGACGACTACTCGTCGATCATGGTCAAGGCATTGGCCGACCGGCTGGCGGAAGCCTTCGCCGAGCGCCTGCATCAACGGGTGCGCAAGGAGTTCTGGGGCTATGCGCCGAACGAGGCGCTGCGCAGCCAGGACCTGATCGCCGAGCAATATCAGGGCATCCGTCCGGCGCCCGGTTACCCGGCGCAGCCCGATCACACCGAGAAGGCGACGCTGTTCCGGTTGCTGGATGCGGAGGCGAGGATCGGCGTGAAGCTCACCGAAAGCTTCGCCATGTGGCCGGGCGCGTCGGTCTGCGGCCTCTATTTTAGTCACCCCGACAGTCATTATTTCGGCGTCGGCAAGATCGAGCGCGATCAGGTCGAGGACTATGCGCGCCGCAAGGGCTGGACCGTCACCGATGCCGAACGATGGCTGGCGCCGGTGCTCAACTACGATCCGGTCGCGCGAGTCAGGACCGCGGCCGAATAGTGTTGCGGCATTCGAACGCCATCAGCAGCGATCAAATCCCGCCGGTAAATTGTGCCTCACGGATCACTCCATGTTGAATGGCCTTGCCACAAGGCTTATTTAAAGAGCGTCGTGCAGTGACCCCGGCGAGGGCGTGTTCTCGAATGCGGTGTCCTGCGGTTAGGGCAAACAATGCTGTCTCTCGGAACCCAAGCCGTCCCCGGTTCGCCGCGGCGATGGAGCCTGTTCGGAATTGGCGCCAAGCGGGCGGAAGCCGCCGCGCTGGCGGAGCGCATTGCGGTTCTGCAATCTGAACTGTCTCAATGCAAAGCGCAGGCGGGCCATCGCGAAAGCTGGAGCTACGGTGTGAAGGCCGCGGTCGCTCTGCTCGTCTTCGTGCTGGGCTACGGGGCGGGCGCCTATCACCACGCGATCAAGCAGACCATCGGTAGTCTCATGCCGGCGCTGGGAATTGCCAATGCGGTCAGCAATATCGATGCGGCCGAGGACGCATATGCGAAAGGCCGGTACCCGCTGGCGCTGCGGCTGCTGCAGCCGCTGGCCGAGCAGGGCGACGCGCGCGCGCAGGCCGTGCTCGGATTGATCTACTACCACGGCCGCGGCGTGAAGCAGGACGACACGGAGGCGGCCAAGTGGTTCCACCTCGCCGCCGACCAGGATGAGCCGCGGGCCCAGTTCAATCTCGGCGTCATGCATGCGGAAGGCCAGGGCGTGCCGCAGGACTACGTCGAGGCGATCAAG
The DNA here is from genome assembly GCA_963807865.1 of uncultured Alphaproteobacteria bacterium. Lineage (GTDB taxonomy): Bacteria > Pseudomonadota > Alphaproteobacteria > Rhizobiales > Xanthobacteraceae > VAZQ01. The sequence continues at coordinate 53,517 of CAWEDK010000004.1, forward strand.
TGGTACCGTCTCGCCGCCGAGCAGGGCGAGGCGCGCGCGCAGTTCAATCTCGGCGTCTCATATGCGGAAGGTCAGGGCACCGATCAGAACTACATCCTGGCTTACATGTGGTTCAATCTCGCCGTTCCGCGTTTCCTGCCGAGCGAAAGCGACCGGCGGCGGACCGCGATCCACAATCGCGACCTGACCGCGAGCCGGATGTCGCGCGAACAGATTGCCGAGGCGCAACGCTTGGCGCGCGAGTGGCGGCCGAAAAGTGCGGCGGCGCCAGCCGGCTGAATTTCTTTACTGCCGTCCGACTTTGCATCGCTCGGAAAGCGTGTCTTCAGCCGCGCGCGAGTGTGCGAGCCGCTACAATTCGTATTCTCAAAAGCGAACACCGGAGAGGTTGTTCTCTCCGGTGTCCGAAACGCGCGACTTGCGAAACTTGATTTGCGGAATCTGTCGTCGTCCTTGGATTACCCGAACTCAGAACGCACCCAGCAGGATGGCGCCGACAAACGCGAACACGGCACACACCGCCAGAACATCGAGCCTCAAGGCAAGGTCCACGTCACACTCCTTTGGTTCGAATGATTAAGCATAGCAGATGAATGGCCGTTCACGAAGCAACAAAATGTATTGCGGTGCAAAATATCGTTCGGGATCGTCAGTCTCGCACTTCCAACACTCTGATATTTCAATGTAAAGTTTTTCGAACTTACTTCTCATAAGCATTGCGAATTGTCCGAAAAGTGCAGGCCGATCAGATGCTTCGGCACAAATCGAGAGATATCGCCGCAAGTTCTGTGTAACGGGTGCAAGTTTCGCGAATATCTTCTTTGATTTGCTTCGGTTTTTGCACGTCGTTTGAGGCGCGCAACACGCATCCGTCGACGTCGCGGCTTGAGTGACCGGCAATTTTTATCGGGTCAGCGCGTGCTCCAGAAACGCCGCGCTGGCTAAGGCGAAGCGATCACGCCCGAAGCGCGCGACAATCTGCACGCCCAGCGGCAGACCTGTCGCGTCGGTCAAACCCGGGACATTGACGCAGGGCGTGCCGAGCAGAGTCCAAAGCCGGTTGAAGGTCGGCTCGCCCGACACCAAGCCTGACGGAGCAATACCGGGCGCCGATGGCGTGAGGATCACCACGCCGTCAGGCAGCAATTCGGCGAACGACTGACGCGCGCGCCGCACGGTGCGCCGGGCGTCGTCATAATGATCGATGGTGATCGCGGCGGCCTCGTCGAGCTGTTGACGCAACAGCGGACCCAGCCGGTCGCGATGGCGGTCGTACTCGAACGCCAGCGCGCGGAACGCCTCGTGACCGACGATCGTGCGATGCGCGCGCGACGCATCGGCGAAGATCGCGGGCAGCGCGAGTTCTCTGATCGACGCGCCGCCGCATTCGGCGGCGAGGGCGGCCTGTTCGATCGCGGACTGCATCGGCGCACCCGCCTCGTCCCACTCATCGGTTCGGACGATCGCAATCGCCGGCACTGGTGGCGGCCGGCCATCCACCCGCAGGTCGCGGCCGCTGATCGCGGATGCCGCGAACGCCACGTCGGCGACGCCGGCTGCGAACAGACCCACGGTGTCGAGCGACCAGGAAAAGCATTTCATCCCGACCGTTGGAAACAGCTTGAAGGACGGCTTGTAGCCGGCGATGCCGCAATAGGCGGCGGGACGGACAGTGGAGCCGCCGGTCTGGCTGCCGAGCGCGATCGGCAGCATGCCCGCTGCAACGGCCGCCGCGGATCCGGATGACGAACCTCCCGGCGTGCGCGCAAGGTCGAACGGATTGCGGGTTGGCGCATCCTCGCGCGATGCGAACGGCGCTGTCACGGTCTTGCCGGCGATCAGACCGCCAGCCCGCCGCACCAGCATGACCATCGCGGCATCGCTGCGCGGCTGATGGCCGGCATAGATCGGCGAGCCGTATCCGGTCGGCAGGTCAGCGGTGTCGTAGATGTCCTTGATGCCAACCGGCAGGCCGGCCAGCGGTTGCTGCGCGAGCCCAGGAGTCTCGGCGGCCCGCCGCGCGGTTGCGAGATCGAGCGCCGCGAAGGCGCCGATCTGCGGCTCGCGCGCGGCGATGGTCTGCGCGCATAGATCGAGGACGCGCGCAGGCGTCAGTTCGCCGGCCGCGATCCGGCGAGCAAGATCGAGGGCGGATAGCATCAGGCTGTTCCGTCGAGGCGGGCGACGATCCGGTCGGTCAGACGGCGAGCCGACGGCATAATGAGGAAGCCGGTGATGGCTGCGATCGGCCAGGCGATGAAATACGCCTTCACCCATTGCCAGGCGAAGTCGGCCGGCAGGCCGAGATTCAGGTAGGTCACCAGCAGCGTCACCATGAACACCATGACACTCGACATCGTCATCACCAATATCAGTCGGACCTTCCAGGGCATGTCATCAGTTCCGGTTCGCCTGCCGTTCTCCTCTTAACCATATCGGCAGGCGCAAGTCAGCGCTTCCGGCCGCCTTCCAAATCTTTGAAGGGTCATTAATCAACTCCGACGCATTCTCCGCGGCATGGTGTGGGGAGTTCGTTGGTCGCCTGCCGGCTCCGTAATCCTCGGCTCGTTCGGTGTCCTCTGTGTGCTCGCGGGTTGCAGCGGTGGTTTTTTCACTGCCGAACGCGAGTCATGGCGGCACGAAGCCGAGGTGCAATGCCTTGCGAGCGGCGCCGTCAAGGAAAGCGCCAACGTCGTCCGCATCCAGGCGATCCAAGGCCCGGGCATGTGCGGGGCCGATTTTCCGTTGAAGGTTGCCGTGCTGGGAGAGGGCGGGTCGCTCGGCTACACGAACGAGTTGCGTCCGCCCGGCACGATTCCAAATGCGTCGCAACCGCGCTGGCCGGGGTCAACGGGCAGCACGCGCGGAGGATCGCCCGACGATCCGGTCTCGCTGACGGCGCCGGGCGTGACGAGTTCGCCGGCCCCCGAGTCCGTTCCCTACGATTATCGCAAACCCTACGGTGCCGCGCCGCCGCCTGCGGCCCCATCGCGCGCGAGCAACGTGCGCGAGCCGCCTCCGGGCAGCTTGGACATCTCGCCGGTTCCGTACGAGCGCCGCCGCCCGATCGATGCTCAGCCGTCACCCCGGCTGTCGCCGCTGTCCACGCAGTCGCGCGGAGCGGTCCGGCCGGAACCCCCGCCATACGATAGCGGCCGTGGGCCGGTGCAGTCCGCCCCTGCCGAGGTCCTCCGCACCCGCGATCCGCAATCTGCGCTGCCGCCGCTCGGTCCCGCACGCGGGCCGGGCACCACCGGATCGATCGGGACGCCGGTCGCGGTGAGCCCGGCTGCGACGCTCGCCTGTCCGATGGTGTCGGAGCTCGACCGCTGGATCGCCAATTCGGTGCAGCCGGCGGCCATGCGCTGGTTCGGCGTTCCGGTCGGCGAGATCAAACAGATTTCCGCCTATTCCTGCCGCGGCATGAACGGCAATCCGCGCGCGCGCATTTCCGAGCATGCGTTCGGCAATGCGCTCGATATCGCGGCCTTCACGCTGGCGGACGGCCGCAAGATCACCGTCAAGAACGGTTGGCACGGTCTGCCCGAGGAGCAGGGCTTCCTGCGCGACGTTCAAGGCGCCGCCTGCGAGCAGTTCACCACGGTGCTGGCGCCGGGTTCGAACGTCTTTCACTACGACCATATCCACGTCGACCTGATGCGGCGGAGCGGTCGCACCTGCAATCCGAACGCCGTTCCGGGCGAGGAAGTGGCCGCGAGGGTGGGCGGGCCGCGATATAGCGGGGCACGGCGGCCGGGCGAGGTGACCGGATCGGTCGAACAGCGCCGGGCTGCCGCCGCGCGCAAGCCGTGGCGCAACCCCGACGAGGTGCGCCGCGACCGGGCGCTGCCGATGGCGGAGCCGGGCAACGACGGCGAGGAAAACTGAGCCGTCGAACCTCCGTGCGGTTCAATTCGACAAACTATCAGCGGAAAGGGGCGGCGCCGGCAGTTATTGGTTGCATCCGCAACCGACGCCGCTTGCGGTAGCTGCGCCGGTCTGCGACACCATGTAGCCTCTTCAATCCGAGGCGGCCAATACCAATATACGTCCCGGCCCCAACCGGCCTCCAGGGAGCGACAAATGCGCTTTTCGAGATTTCGTCCACTGTTTGCGGTTCTCGCCCTCGCGGCGAGCGTCGCGTTGGTTGCATCGGTAGCCGACGCGCGTCCGCGTTCGAGCTTCGGCAGCCGTGGTTCGCAAACGTATTCTGCACCGCCGTCGACGGCGACCGCCCCCAAGGCGGCGCAGCCGATGGAGCGGAGCATGACCCAGCCCGGTCAGCCGGGCAGCACGGCCTCGCGCACCGCGACCGCGCCGAACGCGGCGGGCGGCGGTTTCTTCAGCCGGCCGGGCTTCATGGGCGGACTGTTCGCCGGCTTCCTCGGCGCCGGCCTGCTCGGCATGTTGATGGGCAACGGTTTTGCCGGCGGCCTCGGCGGCGCGGCCTCAATGCTCGGCCTGCTGCTGCAGGTCGGCATCATCGCGCTGATCGGCTATCTGGTGTGGACTTGGTGGCAGCGCCGCAGCCAGCCGGCGACGGCAATGGCCAGCGGACCGATGCTGCGCGATTACGGCAGGAACGATACCGGCCGGCAGATGGGCATGAGTGGCCTTGGCGGCGGCATGGGCGGCGGCTTCGGCAGTGCAAGCGCTCCGGCGCCGCGTGCGGCCGGCAGCGACGAGGTCGGCCTGTCGCCGGAAGACTTCAGCACGTTCGAGCAGATCCTGGGCGACGTGCAGACCGCGTACGGCAAGGAAGACCTGGGCGCGCTGCGCACGCGCGTGACGCCCGAGATGCTGTCGTACTACTCGGAGGAATTGGCGGCGAACGCGAGCCGTGGCGTCACCAACCGGATCTCCGACGTCAAGCTGGAGCAGGGCGACCTTGCCGAAGCCTGGCGCGAAGGCGGTACCGACTACGCCACCGTCGCGATGCGTTATTCGCTCAACGACACGGTCGTCGATCCGAGCGGCCGCGTGCTTGAAGGCGGCCCGGACGAGGCCACCGAAGTGTGGACCTTCCGGCGCGACCACGGTGGCAAGTGGCTGGTCTCGGCGGTGCAGCAGGCCGCCTGACGCCAGCGTCGATGAACTGAGACTGAAATGGCCGGGGCTTTGCCCCGGCCATTTTTGTTGCCACTCCGCCCTAAAGGAGTTCGTGCAACGATGTCAGGGTTGACGCGGCGTGAGGCGTGCACGCTTCTGACGGTCCTGGGCGCGTCGACCGTGGCGGGCGATGCGTACTCTCAAGCGCCCAAACGGGCTCTGGAACCAAAGCAGCCTCCGCGAGCGAAATCCGGCCCGCCTATTCCGGCATGGCGAACATTGCCGCCGACGCCCGCACTGCCGGCTCCGGCGCGGAGCGGCATGGCGGCGGTCCATGGAACAAGCGTCTATTACGCACAATTTGGCGAAGGGCCTCCTGTCCTGTTGCTGCACGGCGGGCTCGCCAATTCAAATTACTGGGGCCTGCAAGTCGGGGAGCTTGCGAAGGAGTTTTCCGTCCTCGTCATGGATACCCGCGGCCACGGTCGAAGTCCTGTGATGTCGCGGGATTTCAGCCACCGCGCCTTTGCCGATGACGTTGCAGCATTGCTGGATGTCCTGGAGATCCCGAGCGTTGCGATCGTAGGCTGGAGCGATGGCGGGGTTACGGGCCTCGAACTGGCAATGAAGCGTGCGGATCGCGTGAGCAAGCTGTTCGCGTTTGGCGCCAACATGAATCCGGCAGGATACAAAGCGGCCTCCGGCAGCGCCTTTGCCGAATTCGCCCAGCGCACCAAGACGGAATACGGCCGGTTGTCGCCGCATCCCGAAAGATGGGCACAGCTCGTCGGCGGATTGAGAGTCATGTGGCGGGCTCAACCGAATTTCACCCCGGCGATGTTGGGAACGATCACGGTCCCAACCTTGATCTACGCGGCAGAGCACGACGAGATTATCAGGCGGGATCATACCGAGCAGATGGCCCGGCACATTCCGCGGGCCCGGTTGGTGGTTCAACCGGATGTCAGTCATTTCGCGATGCTGCAGGACCCGCTTCGGTTCAACAAGACAATGATCGAATTTCTCAAGGAGTAAGCCAGCCCGCGCGTCACGGCGTGCCGTAGCCGCCGGCCGTGGGCGATTGGATGATCACCGCCTCGCCGGCGTCCAGCACGGTGGCGTCGGCACCCTTGAGCCGCTCCATCCGGCCGTCGTTCCGCCGCACCAAGTTCTCGCCGATCTGGCCCGGTTCGCCGCCAGCAAGTCCGAACGGACGGATACGGCGGTGGCCGGACAGGATGGTGCAGTCCATCTTCTCCAGGAAGCGGATAGTGCGGCGGATGCCATCGCCGGCATTCCACTTGCCGCGCCCGCCCGAGTCCTTGCGGATGTGGAAGTCTTCGAGCAGCACCGGGAAGCGGAATTCCAGCACCTCCGGATCGGTGAGCCGCGTGTTGGTCATGTGGGTATGCACGGCGTCGGTGCCGGGGAAGCCGGGGCCGGCCGGCGAGCCCGAGCAGATCGTCTCGTAATACTGATACTTGGCATTGCCGAAATTGACGTTGTTCATGGTGCCTTGCGCCGCCGACATGGCGCCGAGTGCGCCGAACAGGCAGTTGGTCACCGCCTGCGACGTTTCGACATTGCCGGCGACGACGGCGGCCGGATATTCCGGCGTCAACATCGAGCGTTTCGGGATGACGATGTTGATCGGCCGCAGGCAGCCGGCGTTCATCGGAATGTCGTCATCGACCATCACGCGGAACACGTAGAGCACGGCGGCGCGCGTCACTGGCTCGGGCGCGTTGAAGTTGGTCGGCTGCTGGGGCGAGGTGCCGGTGAAGTCGACGGTCGCCTCGCGTTTCTTCTTGTCGACCGTGATCTTGACCTTGATCCAGGTGCCCTGGTCCATCGGATAGTCGAACGCGCTGTCATGCAGCCGGTCGATGACGCGTCGCACGCTCTCGGCGGCGTTATCCTGGACGTGCTGCATGTAGGCTTCGACCACCGGCAGCGTGAACTGCGCCACCATCTTGTGCAGTTCCTGCACGCCCTTCTCGTTGGCGGCGATCTGCGCCTTCATGTCGTTGACGTTCTGCAGCGGGTTGCGCGCGGGATATTTCGCGCCGGTCAGGGCGTCGTCGAGCTCCTTCTCCATGAAATGCCCGCGGTCGACGACCTTGAAGTTGTCGAACAGGATGCCCTCTTCATCGATGGTGGTGGCGTTGGGCGACATCGAGCCCGGCGAGATGCCGCCGACGTCGGCGTGGTGACCGCGCGACGCGACCCAGAACAGGATCCGCTGCTGGGTATCGTCGTAGACCGGCGTGCAGACGGTGATGTCGGGCAGGTGCGTGCCGCCATTGTAGGGCGCGTTGATCACATAGACGTCGCCCGGCGCGATACGGCCCTGGTTCTCGCGGATGATAGTTTCGACCGCGCGGTCCATCGAGCCGAGATGCACCGGCATGTGCGGCGCATTGGCGACCAGCGTGCCGTCGGCGGCGAATACCGCGCAGGAGAAATCGAGCCGCTCCTTGATGTTGACCGAGTAGGCGGTGTTTTGCAGCGACACGCCCATCTGCTCGGCGATCGACATGAACAGATTGTTGAACACTTCGAGCATCACCGGATCGGCGTGCGTCCCGATGGCATGCCCGCGCGCCAGCGGCACGGCGCGCTCCAGCACAAGATGGTTCTTGGCGGTGATCTCGGCGCGCCAGCCGTCCTCGACCACCACGGTCTGATGCGGTTCCATTACGATGGCCGGACCCATGACCTTATGCCCGGGCGCAAGCTGCGCGCGCGTGAACACCGCCGCGTCGTGCCAGGTCCCGCCGGAATAGAAACGGGTGGTGCGAGTCGGCGCGGGGAGGGGGGCGGCGGTGGTGTCGAGCACCGGCTCGGCAAATTTCGCGCCGCCGCCGACCGCCTCGACCGATACGGCCTCGACCACGAGCTGCTTGCTCTCGTCGATGAAGCCAAAGCGCGCTTTGTGCGCGGTCTCGAACGCGGCTTTCATCGCGGCAATTGAAGCCACACCGCTGTCATTGCCCGCAGGGTAGACGGAGAACGCCGGGACGACGAGTGCGGTGTCGGTGCCGGCGTAGCGGATGTGGGCGCGCACATGCACGACGATGTCGCCCTCGGGAACGCCCTGGCCGGCCACTTCGCGCCGGGCGTCTTCGCCGAGCCGGCCGCCGGTGGTCGTGATGGCGGACAGCGCGCCGTCGCCGAGTGGCTCCTCGATCGCCTGCTGACGGGTGGCGCGGATGTCCGCCAGCCCCATGCCGTACGCCGACAGCAGCGATGAGAAAGGATGGATCAGCACTTTGGTCATGCCGAGCGAGTCGGCGACCAGACAGGCGTGCTGGCCGCCAGCGCCGCCGAAGCAATTCAGCGCATAGCGCGTCACGTCGTAGCCGCGCTGCACCGAAATCTTCTTGATCGCGTTCGCCATGTTCTCGACCGCGATCTTGATGAAGCCGTCGGCAATTTCCTCCGGCGTCTTGCCGCCGACCTCCTTGGCAAGGGTTGCAAACGCCGCGCGCACTGCCTCGGCATCGAGCGGCTGGTCCTGCTGTGGCCCGAAAATCTTCGGAAAGAAATCCGGGATCAGCTTGCCGAGCATCACGTTGGCGTCGGTGACGGCGAGCGGCCCGCCGCGCCGATAGCAGGCCGGCCCCGGGTTGGCGCCGGCCGAATCCGGCCCGACGCGAAACCGCGCACCGTCGTAATGCAGGATCGAGCCGCCGCCCGCCGCCACCGTGTGGATCAGCATCATCGGCGCGCGCATGCGCACGCCCGCGACCTCGGTCTCGAACGCGCGCTCGAACTCGCCGTCAAAATGGGAAACGTCGGTAGACGTTCCGCCCATGTCGAAGCCGATCAGCCGGTCGAAGCCGGCCTCGCGCCCGGTCTCCGCCATGCCGACGACGCCGCCGGCCGGCCCCGACAGGATCGCGTCCTTGCCCTGGAACAACTCGGCTGCCGTCAGGCCACCCGACGACATCATGAACATCAGCCGGATGTGGTCGCTGACTTCACCACTTGTTTCGGCCGGCTCCCTCCCCCGCAAGCGGGGGAGGGGTGGGGAGGGGGAAGGCTTGCTCGAATCCCGGTGCGTGCCCCCTCCCTGTCCCTCCCCCGCAAGCGGGGGAGGGGACGTTGAGGCGCTGTCCGTGGCCATCAGTGAGGCACCGGCGGCCATCTCCTCCGCCACCGTCGCCACGTAGCGGCGGATGATCGGCGACAGATAGGCGTCGACCACCGTGGTGTCGCCGCGGCCGACGAGCTTGATCAGGGGCGAGACTTCATGGCTCACCGACACCTGCGCAAATCCCATCCGGCGGGCGAGCATGGCAACGCGCTGCTCGTGTTCGGGATAGCGGTAGGCGTGCATGAACACGATCGCAACCGCCGCGACGCCATCAGCCTTGGCGCGCACGAGCTCGACTTCGACCGCTGCAAGATCGGGCTCGCGCTCCACCGTGCCGTCGGCGCGCACCCGCTCGTCGACTTCGACGACCTGCTCGAACAGCATCTCCGGCTTGATGATGTGCTTGGCGAAGATTTTTGGCCGTGCCTGGTAGCCGATCTTCAGCGCGTCGCGGAAACCCTTGGTGGTGAGAAGGAGCGTGCGCACGCCCTTGCGCTCGAGCAGCGCGTTGGTCGCGACCGTGGTACCCATCTTGACCGCGCCGACCTGCCCGGCCGGAATGGGCTCGCCCGCCCGCAGGCCGAGGAGATTGCGGATGCCCTGGACGGCGGCGTCGCGATAGGCCTCGGGATTCTCGGAGAGCAGCTTGTGGGCGACCAGCGTGCCGTCGGGCCTGCGCCCGATCACGTCCGTGAACGTGCCGCCGCGATCGATCCAGAACTCCCACCTGCCTGCCGGATTATCCGATGTCCGCATAGTGAATCCGCCCAATGTGCCGGCGCACCTTATAGGGGTGCCGGAGCCGCAAACGAAGGGGGGGAGCGGCCCGGGGCGGCCGCTTGGGCGCTGCATTGAGAGGACCATGGCCGGGCTGGCGCGCCGTCGCCCCGTGCTCGAAGCGGCCTCAGCCGCCGTGGGGCGACTGCGCTTGTCCGGGCGTCTGCCTGGAATTGCGTCACAAAACTGTCATTCCATTTGTCTTTGGCCGTGCGTATTTTCTGCTATGATGCAGCCTGGGGAAGACGGGGAGCAGGGACGTTTTTAAGGTCCCGCCCCAGGGGCCGTGAGCCATGACAACGACTAGAAAATTTGCGTTCGCGGCAGGCGTTGCCGCTGTGCTTGCGTGCGCGCCGGCCGGCGCGCAGGGGACTGGCGTCATCAAGTGGTCGCTCCCCTCCGCCTATCCGGCCGATAATTTCCACAACGAGAATCTGGCTTTGTTCGCGCGCGATGTCGCAGCGGCCACCGATGGCAAGCTCGCCATCACGCTCCATCCCGGCGCCTCGCTGTTCAGCGCCACGCAGATCAAGAGCGCGGTCCGGATCGGCCAGGCGCAGGCGGGTGAAATTCTGATTTCGCTCCTGGATAGCGAGGACCCGCTGTTCGGCGTGGATGTCATCCCGTTCCTGGCGACGAGCTATCAGGATGCCCGCAAGCTGTGGGCGGCGTCGAAGCCGGCGATCACCCGGCGGTTCACCGCCCAAGGCCTCACGCCGCTGTTCGCGGTACCTTGGCCGCCGCAGGGCATCTACGCCAAGAAGGAGATCAACGCGATTGGCGACATGAAGGGCCTGTCGTGGCGCGTGTATAACGCCGGCACGCAACGCATCGCCCAGATCGTCGAGGCATTTCCGGTGATCATCCAGGCGGCCGATCTGTCGCAGGCGCTCGCTACTGGTTTGATCAACGCCTTCATGACCTCGGTCACGACCGGCTACGACAGCAAGGCGTGGGAGAGCATGAGTTTCTTCTACGACACCCAGGCTTGGATTCCCAAGAACGTGACCCTGGTCAACACCGCAGCTTTCGAGGCGCTCGACAGCGGCGCGCGGAACGCCGTGCTCAAGGCGGGCGCGGAGGCCGAGGCGCGCGGCTGGGCGATGTCGCAGGACAAGACGAAGTGGTATGCGGACCAACTGACCGCCAAAGGCATGAAGGTGCTGGCGCCCAGCAAGGCGTTGAAGGAAGGGTTGCAGCGAATTGGCGAACAGCTCACCGACGAGTGGCTGGTCAAAGCCGGCGCCGACGGCCGCACCGTGATCGCGGCCTACCGGAGCAGCATGTGAAACTCAGTCGACCGATGCGCCGCTCGCTTTGATCGCGGGGCTCCAGCGCGCGATTTCGCCGGCCACGAACTTCGCGAAGTATTCCGGGCTTCGGCGCTCAGGTGCCGGAACCTCTTCGCCGAGGGATTCGAAACGCTGTCGGACCGACGGCAGATCCAGTGCCTTGCTCACCGCCTCGTTCAACCGGCGCACGACCGGCTCGGGCGTGTCCTTTGCCAGGAACAGGCCATGCCAGGTGAGGACATCGAAATCGAGGCCCTGCTCCTTGGCGGTTGCGACGTTCGGCAACGCCGGCGTGCGGCGCAGTCCGGTGGTCATGATCGCCTTCACGAAGCTACCCTCGATCTGCGGCTTCGAGGTGGAAACGGAATCGCAAATGTATTGGACGCGCCCGCCGATCAGGTCCTGCATCGCCGGTCCGAGCCCGCGATAGGGGACGGGCGTGATGTCGACGCCCAGCATGGCGTTGAGCAGGATGCAACTCACATGCGAAGCGGAGCCCGCGCCGGCATGGGCCCACTGAATTGTCTTCTGGTTTGCCTTCACGTAGCCGATGAACTCGCGCAGCGTGCTGGCGGGCAAGTTCTTCGGCGTGATGAGCACGCGCGGCAACTCGACCACAAGGCCGAGCAGAGTGAAATCGGTGAGCGTGTTGTACGGCGGGGTCTTGTAGAGTGCCTGGCTCCATCCGTGCGTGCCACTATTGCCCAGAACGAACTGGCTGCCGTCCGGCGGCGATTTCGATACGCGCAATGAACCGACCGTACCGCCGGCGCCGGCGGGATTTTCCACCACCACCGGCTGGCCCAGAACCTCGGTCATGCCTTGCGCCAGGATGCGTCCGGCGACATCGCTCGGGCCGCCGGCGGCGAACGGCACCACCAGCGTCAGCGGCCGGTTCGGCAGGTCCTGCGCCCCGGCTCCGGTCGGGACCGCGAGCAAAGCCAGCGCTGCGGCGCCCAGCACGGCGCGCGCGGCTCGGCTCCGCGCGGCATGATTTTGTTTGCGCATGGCACCCTCCAACTGATTTTCATCGCGCCCGCTTGGTGCGTTCTCATACCATCCCGCAAGCATATCTCAGGCCGCGACTTAGGCATCAGGCTTGGGCATCAGATTTGGACAGCAACCGGCGGCCAAAATTGGTGGGGGCCCGGCGGTTTCCCACCGAGCCCCCATTGCGCGTATCAGCCAGCCTGTAAGCCGGGTTCTGTAGGGCGGAGTGTTGAGTTCCGCGCGACGGCCATTCCTCTGCGACGACGGTTACCCGTCGCCTGATGCAACCTACCCGGACGGCCGGATCCGGACATCGATCCCGCAGGCGCTGCGCTTGCGCGCAGAGACTCCGCGCCGTCCCTATTCGGTCTTGCTCCCGGTGGGGTTTACCGTGCCGTCTGCGTTGCCGCAGACGCGGTGCGCTCTTACCGCACCGTTTCACCCTTACCGTGGCCCTACGCAACGCGACCACGGCGGTCTGTTTTCTGTGGCACTTTCCCTAGGCTCGCGCCCGCCGGACGTTATCCGGCACCGTATGTCCATGGAGCCCGGACTTTCCTCCCGAGCCACCTTTCGGCATTGGCTCGGGCAGCCGTCCAGCCGACTGACCTCATAGGGATGGGGAGGTTGCCGCGAGCCGTCAAGTGCTCGCTGGAGATATTCCCGCGGATAGCACGCTCAACTTGCCCGGGCTTGCAGCATGCGGGCGTCGCGCTCCGATATCAGCGCCTTCAGCGTGGTGAGCGTCGAGACGTCGAGCACGCCATCGACCCGGGCGGGGCGGAAGTGGCGCTGGAATGCGGCCACCGCGTCGCGGGTCGTGCCGTCGAAATAGCCGCTCGGGCTGATCCCGTAGCCGAACCGCGCGAGCAGTTTCTGCGCGTCTTCGATCGCCGGATCGGTCTCGCCCAGGACGAAGAGTTGCCCCGGCATGTTGAGCGGCGCGGGCTTCACCCACAGCCCGATGCCGGAATCGGCGAGCAGCCGCCACGGAAACTTCTCGCCGGGGTCCTGCTTGCGCGCCGGCGCGATATCGGAGTGTGCCAGTACGCGGTCCGACGGAATCTTGTGGCGGGTGAAGATGCTGCGGCAGAGCGCCGTCACCGCGGCGACTTGGCGCCGGGGAAACTCCGGATAGCCGTGGTCGTGCCCCGGATTAGCGATCTCGATGCCGATCGAGCAGGAATTGATGTCGGTCTCGCCAGCCCAATAGGCGGCGCCGGCGTGCCAGGCGCGGCGATCTTCCGCGACCATCTGGATAATGTAGCCGTCCTGGAGGACGACGTAATGCGCCGATACTTCGCTCGACGGCGACGCCAGCAGCTTGAGCGCGGCTTCGTTGTCCGACATGCCGGTGTAGTGCAGCACGAGCATGTTCGGCGCGACGGCGCCCTTGCGCTCGCCGTGATTCGGCGATGGCCGAACCTCTGCGACGACGCAGGAATTAGCGCGAAACTCGGACACGAGCGTAGCCATACGCTGCACAAATATTCGGTTACTCACACGGCGCTCGGACGCCGATTCCGCGACGCGGAACGAAATGATTTGTGCAGAAACGGTTAACGTGAACAAGCGCGGACCGCCGTTTTCACCCGCTGCGCGAGGCGAATTCCACCAATGTGTTGCACGTGTGCAGCAGAATCGCCGCCAAGTGCGGCGTGCGCGTCACAGCAAAGAAAATTGTTGAGCCGAATTCCGCCCGCGAGGACCAGAAAAGCGCATGCGGCGGCCCGGGCGCGGCTTAGGAGCCGGACCGGACCGCCGCATTTGGAACGATCAACCGTTCCGAGGTTCGACGCTGAACGAACGACTACGCATTACCGCTGCATCGGAGCCGGCGCGTTCGGGTTCGCCGGATTGCCCGGGTTCGCCGGATTCCGTGGCGTCATGCCGGTGGTGGCTGCCGGAGCCTTCCAATACTCGAAGCCCGGCGCATTCTTGAGCTGATCCTTGGTCCACGACACCTTCAACTTGATGTCGTTCGGATCGTTGCTGGGCGTGGTGTTCACGGTGCTGCCGGTGTTGGACGGCACGACCTGGAACGCGCTCATGTCGAGAGCCACGTTCTTTTCACCGATGCCGAGGAAGCCGCCGACGCCGACGATCACGGCTTCAATCTTGCCGGTCTTGTCGATCAGCACGTCGACCACGTCGCCGATATGCGCGTTGTCGGGGCCAAGAACGTCGGTCCCCTTGAACTTGGAGAACGCCCACTGGTCGGCCTTCTGCGCGGCCACGAACTTCGGGCTGGCGGTCGGCGGATTTCACCGGCGGATTGGCTTGCGCCAATGCGCCCGACGCGGCCAGTCCAATGACGGCCGCCGAGATCATGAGCTTCTTGAGCATTCGAGTCCTCCTAAATTGGTTGATGCAGGAAGTTCATCCTGCTGTGCTCTATCAACGCGCGAGTGCGTCCGCTGTTCCGATGCACACATGCCCTGCTGTGCAATTGAAACACTCGAACGCGTGGAACTTGTTCGCGCGATATGCATCCCGCCAAGCGTTTCGCAATTGCGGAAGTTCCATGCGCATCGCGGCTTGTTACTGACGTGCGAAATTCGTTGATGCGCGTGTGAACGTGCCGGGAGTCTTCCGTAACGTAGCGGCGAGTGTTTCGCGGCGGCATCGCCGCACAAGCGATCGTCGCGATCGAGCTTCGCCGGCGGTTCACCTGTGGGGCGGTTTTCGGGCGCGACGATTCGTGTAATGCGCGCCAGCGCACGCGGTCGCGTCCGACGCTGCGTGCGATCGCGGGCGCTGCGTCCTCAACCATTCCTTAAGCGCAGTCACCGTTAATGAGCAGTTGAGGCCGGAGGGTGGGGGAGGCGTGTACGCCCGGGCTGGTCCATTGACGCCCAGGAAATCCCATGATATCCCATTATTTCCCATCGAGGCAGGCGGCCGAAAGTACCGCCCGTCGGGAGAGATGGGCTGTCTCGTCGGTAGTCCGGATCAGAACGGCGCCGGACCAACCGGTGGGGAGCGAGCAGGGGCCGCATGGACCGTTTCGTGTCCCACTACACGTTGCGGCTCGACGCCAAGGGACGGGTGTCGATCCCGGCGCCGTTCCGGGCGGTCATGGCGCGCGATGGGTTCGACGGCTTGTACTGCTATCCGACGCTCGACCGTCCGGCACTCGATGCCGGCGGCAACGCGTTGCTGTCCGAGATCGATGCGCTGATTGCACGCTTTCCGCCATACTCGGAGGAGCGCGAGCAATTCTCCGCAGCGCTCTATGGCACCAGCGAAGTCCTGAAGATCGACAGCGAGGGGCGGGTCACCTTGACCGAGCCACTCAAGAGCCATGCGGCAATCACCGACGAGGCTGCGTTCGCGGGCCTCGGTCACAAGTTTCAGATCTGGGAGCCCAAGCGCTTCCGCGCGGAACTCGCGGAGGCCACCGAGAAGGTCCGCGCACACAAGAAGCAACTGGGCTCGCGGAGAGCGGCGGAAGGCCCGCCCGGAGCGCGGGAATGATGACGGGCAGCGACAGCTCCCCTGCTGTCGCTGGCGGACTGGCTCGTCACATTCCCGTGCTCGGCCGTTCCGTGGTCGAGTTTCTCGCGCCGCGCGAAGACGCCACGTACATCGATGCGACGTTCGGCGCGGGCGGTTATACCCGCGCCATTCTCGCCGCGGCGAACTGCCGGGTGATCGGCGTCGATCGCGACCAGCAGGCGATTGCGCTCGGTGCCGGCCTGGTGAGTGAGGCCGGCGGGCGGCTCACGCTGGTCGAGGATCGCTTTTCCAATCTCGAAGACGTCGCGCACGGCTGCGGCCACGACGCGGTCGACGGCGTTGTATTCGACCTCGGCGTCTCGTCGATGCAGCTTGACGAGGGCGCGCGCGGTTTTTCGTTCCGTCTCGACGGTCCACTCGATATGCGGATGGGAGCATCCGGCCCGAGCGTGGCCGATTTCGTGGCCGTGGCATCGGAGCGCGATCTGGCGGCGGTGATCGCGACGCTCGGCGAGGAACGCCATGCGCGCGCGGTCGCCCGCGCGATCGTGCGCGCGCGTAATGAGGCCCCGATCCGCACCACGCGGGCGCTGGCCGATATCGTCGCGCGCGTGGTGCATGCGCGGCCGGGCGCCATTCATCCGGCGACCCGTACGTTCCAAGCGCTGCGCATCTTCGTCAACGAAGAGCTCGACGAACTTGCGGCTGCCTTGCACGGCGCGGAGCGCATCCTCGCGCCCGGCGGGCGGCTGGTCGTGGTGGCGTTTCACTCGCTCGAAGACCGGATCGTGAAGTCCTTCCTGGCCGCCCGCGCCGGCCAGGGCGGCTCCTCGCGTCACCAGCCGGAAATGGTGAAGCCCGCGGCGACCTTCCGGCTGCTCACCCGCAAGCCCCACGTCCCGGACGAAGCCGAGATCGCCGCCAATCCGCGCGCGCGCTCGGCCAAGCTGCGGGCTGCCGAACGCACCGATGCACCCGCGGCCGCGCACGCCGAGTCACCGCTGCCGCGCTTGCCGTCGCTGCGCGATGCTCTGGAGGCGCGGTGATGCTGATCCGCCTCCTCAATATCTGCGTGATTGTCGCGCTCGTTCTGGCGGCCGTCGACGTCTACACCATCAAGTTCGAGTCGACCCGGCAGGCGCAGCGGCTGGCGAAGCTGCGCCTCGAAATCCGGCGCGAGAACGACGCCATCGCGGGCCTGCGCGCGGAGTGGGCGCGGCTCGACAGCCCGACCCGCATCCAGATGCTGGCCCGGCGGCATCTCAACCTGAAGCAGGTCGATGCCTGGCAGTTCGACAAGCTGGACAATCTGCCGGAGCGGCCGCCGGCGCTTGTTCCACTCGATGAGCCCGATCCGATCGGTGCGGTGATCGCCAATCCGGACCTCGTCGACCGAACGCCGACCGGAAGCGTGCCACAGCCGAAGCTTCGTCGCAGGCCAACGCGACGCCGCCGGTACCGAAGCGGTGAATGTCATGGACGGGGCCGCCGTGAATCGCACAAGCCGCCGCCGGGACCACGCCCGCCGCCCAGGAGCCGTGGCGCCGGCGGATTGCGCGCACGCTGCTCTACGGCAAGAACGTCGATCGCGCCTGCCAAGACGCGCGCGCGGATCGGGCTTGTAATCCTGATTTTCACCATCGGCTATGCGGTGATCGCCGCGCGGCTGGTGATGTTCGCGGCCGTGCCGGAAGGCCACAGCCTGCGCCGCGCCGCCCAGGATGCGGTGGCGACTGCGCGTCCCGACATCCTCGATCGCAACGGGCAGATTCTGGCGACCGACGTGCGCAGCCCTTCGCTGTTCGGCGAGCCGCACCGCATCATCGACGTCGACGAGGCGTCCGAATTGCTCACCGCGGTGGTGCCGGAACTCGATGCGCCCGAACTGCGCGAGCGCCTCGGTTCGAAGCGCCGGTTCGTCTGGCTCAAGCGCGAGATCACGCCTCCGCAGCGCACCAGCATCTATCGGCTCGGCCTGCCCGGCATCGGCTTCCTGTCGGAGAACAAGCGCGTCTATCCGAACGGAGCTGAAGTCTCCCATCTCATCGGTCACGTCAACGTCGACAACCAGGGCATTGCCGGGCTCGAGAAGTGGCTGGACAAGAGCGGTCTTGCCGATCTGCACCTGGCCGGGCTCGCCACCGACCGACTGCAGAAGCCGGTCGAGCTTGCGGTCGACCTGCGCGTGCAGCACGCACTGCGCGACGAACTGGTCGCGGCGCGCGAGAAGTACCGCGCGGTTGCGGCGGCCGGACTGCTGACCGACGTGCGGACCGGCGAGATCGTCGCCATGGTTTCGGTGCCGGACTACGACCCCAACAATCCGCGTGAAGCGCTCGATCCGACGCGGATCAACCGGCTGACCACCGGCGTGTACGAGATGGGCTCGACCTTCAAGGCGCTCACGCTCGCGATGGCGCTCGATTCGGGGCAAGTTCAATCTGAAGTCTTCGCTCGATGCCCGCGCGCCGCTGCAGTACGGCAAATTCACTATCCACGATTTCCACCCGCAGAGCCGGATTCTGAGCCTGCCGGAGGTGTTCACCTATTCCTCCAACATCGGCACCGCCCGCATGGCGGTGGCGCTCGGGGTGGAGCATCACAAGACGTTTCTGCGCAAACTCGGCCAGCTCGACCGGCTGCGGACCGAACTGCCGGAAAGCGCCGAACCGCTCGCGCCCAAACGCTGGATGGAACTGAACACCGTCACGATCGCGTTCGGGCACGGGCTGTCGGTTGCGCCGTTGCAGGCGATGATGGCGATCGGCGCGCTCGTGAACGGCGGCAACCTCATTCCGCCGACGTTCCTCAAGCGCAGCGAGCAGGAAGCGGCGGGCCTCGCCAAGAGGGTGATCAAGCCCGACACCAGCGAGAAGATGCGCTACCTGATGCGGCTCAATGTCGAGAAGGGCACCGCCACCAAGGCGGACGTCAAGGGATACTATGTCGGCGGCAAGACCGGCACCGCCGAGAAAGTCGTAATGGGGCGGTATTCCAAGACCAAGGTGCTGACCTCGTTCACCGCGGTCCTGCCGGCCGACCGGCCGCGCTATGCGTTGCTGATCATGATCGATGAGCCGCAACCCACGCCGGAATCCCACGGCTATGCCACCTCGGGCTGGAATGCGGTGCCGGTCGGCGGCACGGTGATCGGGCGCATTGCGCCGCTG
The DNA here is from genome assembly GCA_963807865.1 of uncultured Alphaproteobacteria bacterium. Taxonomy (GTDB): domain Bacteria; phylum Pseudomonadota; class Alphaproteobacteria; order Rhizobiales; family Xanthobacteraceae; genus VAZQ01. The sequence continues at coordinate 72,353 of CAWEDK010000004.1, forward strand.
CTCGGGATCGAGCCGCGGTTCGAGCTTGCGGCCGCCGACAAGCAAATACTGGCGGGCGCCGGACGGTAGTTGCCACAAAGGCATGCAACGTCATCGGGCTGCGGTAAGGGGGCTTTTTCGCCGAAGCGGTTTGTGCGAAGACCCGCTCACCGAGCCTGCTGAGGGATCGCGCAGTCTGCCGCTACGAGACGCAACGGTGTTACCTGCCCGTGGCTTTCCGGCCCGGAATGACGAACCGCCATGAAGCTTGCCAGACCTGCTCACCGCCGATGCCGTCGCCGATGCGCGCGCTGCCGCGCGCGAGGTGACCGGCATCAGCGCCGACAGCCGCGCGATCAAGCCGGGCGATGTGTTCGTGGCGGTCGCGGGCGCCAAGGATGACGGGCTGCGTTTCGTCGGTGCTGCCGTCGCGGCGGGCGCGGTCGCAGTCATGGCGGAACGCGCACCGCCATCGCCGCTGCCGGAGGCGTCGCGTTCGTCCAGGTGGCCGACGCGCGCCGCGCGCTCGCACTCGGTGCGGCGAAAATCTTTCCGCGCCAGCCCGAGGTGATCGCCGCGGTTACCGGCACCAGCGGCAAGACATCGGTCGCGGCTTTCACGCGCCAGATCTGGGCCGCGCTCGGCAAACCGGCGGCGAGCATCGGCACGATCGGGCTGGTTTCGCCGAAGCGACGAAATCTACGGCTCGCTCACCACGCCCGATCCGGTGGCGCTGCATCGCTCGCTCGACGAACTGGCGGGCGAGGGCGTGACGCATCTGGCGATGGAAGCCTCGTCGCACGGCCTCGACCAGCGCCGGCTCGATGGCGTGCGGATCGCGGCCGGCGCGTTCACCAATCTCAGCCGCGATCATCTCGACTATCATCCGACGCTCGAATCCTATTTGGCCGCCAAGCTGCGGCTGTTCACCGACCTGATCGTTCCGGGCGGTGCGGCCGTGATCGTCGCCGATCATGACGCAGCGGAAGCCGTGATGGCGGCCGCGCGTGCGCGCAATCTGCGGATTCTCACCGTCGGACAGCGCGGCGACGGTATCCGCCTGTTGAACACGAAGATCGAAGGCTTCGCACAGGTATTGCGCGTCGCCCATGCGGGCCGCGAGACGACGATCCGCCTGCCGCTGGTCGGCACCTTCCAGGTCGAGAACGCACTTACCGCTGCGGGCCTCGCGATCGCTACCGGCGGGGAGCCGGCTGCGGTCTTCGCAGCGCTCGAACAGCTCGAAGGCGCCAAGGGCCGGCTCGATTTCGCCGGCGAACGCAACGGCGCGCCGGTGTTCGTCGACTATGCACACAAGCCCGACGCGCTCGCCAAGGCGCTGGAAGCGCTCCGGCCCTATGTCACCGGCCGTCTGATCGTGGTGTTCGGCTGCGGCGGCGACCGCGATCCCGGCAAGCGTCCGATGATGGGCGAGATCGCCGCGCAGCTTGCCGACCGGGTGGTGGTCACCGACGACAATCCGCGCAGCGAAAATCCGGCCGCGATCCGCGCCGCCATTCTGGCCGCGGCGCCCGGCGCGACCGAGATCGCGGATCGCGCCGAGGCGATCCGCGTATCGGTCGCGGAACTGAAGGCCGCGGCGACGTCCTCCTCGTTGCCGGCAAGGGCCACGAAACCGGCCAGATCGTCGGCCAGCAGGTGCTGCCGTTCAGCGATCACGAGGCGGTGGCCGCCGCGCTCACGGGGAGGGTGGCATGAGCGAGGCGCTCTGGACGATCGACGCGATGGCGAAGGCGATGAACGCGTCGCGCGCCGGCGATTTGCCGGCGGCCATAAGTGGCCTGTCGATCGATACCCGTACGGTGAAACCGGGCGAGGCGTTCTTTGCGATCAAGGGCGACGCCCGCGACGGCCACGATTTCGTGCCGGCGGCGCTCAAGGCGGGCGCCGGCGTCGCAGTGGTCGCCGAGCGTTTTGCCAAGAGCTTTGGCAACGACGCGCCGCTCCTGATCGTTCCCGACGTGCTCGATGGCCTGCGCGATCTGGCGCGCGCGGCGCGCGTGCGTTCGCAGGCCAAGATCATCGCGGTCACCGGCTCGGTGGGCAAGACCAGCACCAAGGAAGCTCTGCGCATCGCGCTGTCGCGGGACGGCGAGACGCACGCCTCCGTTGCCTCGTACAACAATCACTGGGGTGTGCCGCTCTCGCTCGCGCGCTGTCCGCAGAGCGCGCGCTACGCGGTGTTCGAGGTCGGCATGAACCACGCAGGCGAGATCGAGCCGCTGACCAGACTGCTGCGGCCGCACGTCGCGATCATCACCACGATCGAGCCGGTGCATCTCGAACATCTCGGCTCGATCGAGGCGATCGCCGACGCCAAGGCGGAAATCTTCCTCGGGCTCGAGCCCGGCGGCGCGGCCGTCCTCAACCGCGACAATCCGCAATATGACCGGCTGGCGCGCGCCGCAAAGGGCGCAAAGGTCGAGCGGATCGTATCGTTCGGCGAGCATGCCGAGGCCGACGCACAGCTCATCAACTGCGCATTGCAGCCGGACGGCTCGACCGTGCACGCCCGCATACTGGGTCACGACGTGACCTACAAGCTCGGCGCGCCGGGCCGTCACCTCGTGCAGAATTCACTCGCCGTGCTGGCGGCGGCAGCGCTCACCGGCGCCGACCTGGCGCTCGCGGCGCTGGCGTTTGCCGGGCTGCAACCGGCGGCCGGCCGCGGAACGCGCATCACGCTCGAATGGCCGGGCGGCAAAGCGCTGCTGATCGACGAGAGCTACAACGCCAATCCGGCATCGATGCGCGCGGCGCTTGCGCTGCTGGGGCAGGCCGAAATCGGTCCGCGCGGACGGCGGATCGCGGTGCTGGGCGACATGCTGGAGCTTGGACCGCAGGGCGCGGCGCTGCACGCGGCGCTCGCCGAAAACGTCGTCCAGGAAGACGTCGACCTGGTTTATTGCTGTGGTCCGCTCATGCGGGCGCTGTGGGAGGCCCTTCCCACCGGCCGCCGGGGCGGCTATGCGGAAGCCTCGGCCGCGCTCGAACCGCAGATACTGGCCGCACTCCAGCCGGGCGATACGCTGATGGTCAAAGGCTCCAACGGCTCCCGGATGGGTTCCATCGTCAAGGCGCTCGAAAGCCGCTTTCACCGGGTGGCCGTCGCTTCGGCCTCCGCTCAGGGCTGACCTGCATGCTGTACTGGCTGTCGGCATTCTCGGACACCATCGGGCCGCTCAACGTCCTGCGCTACATCACGTTCCGCACCGGCGGAGCGATGATCACGGCGCTGATCTTCGTGTTCATGTTCGGGCCCACGATCATCAATCATCTGCGGCTGCGCCAGGGCAAAGGCCAGCCGATCCGCACCGACGGTCCGCAGTCGCATCTCGTGACCAAGCGCGGGACGCCGACGATGGGCGGGCTGATGATCCTGCTCGGGATCGTGGTGTCGACCCTGCTGTGGGGCAATCTCAGCAACTATTACGTCTGGATCGTGCTCGGCGTGACGCTGGTGTTCGGCGCCATCGGTTTCTATGACGATTATCTCAAGGTCACGAAGCAGACCCACGCCGGCGTCTCCGGCAAGCTGCGCCTGCTGTGCGAGTTCCTGGTCGCGGCGGTGGCGTGCTATTTCATCATGTCGATGGGGCGCGAACCGTTGGCTTCGTCGCTGACCTTTCCGTTCTTCAAGGAACTGGTGCTGCCGCTTGGCTGGTTCTTCATCGTGGTGGGCGCCTTCATCATTGCCGGCGCCGGCAACGCCGTGAACCTGACCGACGGCCTCGACGGGCTTGCGACCGTGCCGGTGATCATCGTGTCGCTGAGCTTCGGCGTCATCGCCTATCTGGTCGGCAACGCGTTCTTCTCGGACTATCTGCAGATCCACTACGTGGCCGGCACCGGCGAACTGGCCGTGCTGTGCGGCGCGGTGATCGGGGCGGGCCTAGGCTTCCTCTGGTTCAATGCGCCGCCCGCTTCGATCTTCATGGGCGACACCGGCTCGCTCGCGCTCGGCGGCATGATCGGGACGATCGCGGTCGCCACCAAGCATGAGATCGTGCTGGCGGTGATCGGCGGCCTGTTCGTGCTCGAGGCGGTCTCGGTGATCGTACAGGTGCTGTCGTTCAAGCTGACCGGCAAACGGGTGTTCCGGATGGCGCCGCTGCACCACCACTTCGAGCAGAAGGGCTGGACCGAGCCGCAGATCGTCATCCGCTTCTGGATCATCGCAGTGGTGCTGGCGCTCGCGGGCCTCTCGACGCTGAAGCTGCGGTAGTAGGCTTAAGCTGCGGGAATAGAATCGCCTCAAGCTGCGGTAATCGACAGTGTCCAGCACACGGGAGCGGCATCGGCGGTCTGCTCCCTCCCCCCTTGAGGGGGAGGGGTGGGGAGGGGGGTACTTCGAATTGCGATCACTCATTTTGGCTACCCCCCTCCCTAACCCTCCCCCTCAAGGGGGGAGGGGACACAGCGTGCAGGTGGTGGGGGAGTGCACCTGTCATTCGACGTCCAGCCACGATCCGTCATGATCCCCGTCACGACCTTTGCCGGAAGAAAAGTCGCGGTGTTCGGCCTCGGCGGCTCGGGGCTCGTCAGCGCGAGCGCGCTGCTGGCCGGCGGCGCCGAGGTCGTCGGCTGGGATGACAACGCCGAATTCGGTGGCGAAGGCGGCCAGCGCCGGCATCCCGACCGCCGACCTGCGCGAGATCGGCTGGAGCACGATCTCAGCTCTCGTGCTCGCGCCGGGCGTGCCGCTCACGCATCCGGTGCCGCACTGGTCGGTCGGTTATGCGCGGATCAACGCCGTCGAAGTGATCGGCGATATCGAGCTGTTCTGTCGCGAGCGCCGCGTGCACGCGCCGGGCTCGCCGTTCGTGGCGATCACCGGCACCAACGGCAAATCGACCACGACCGCGCTGACGGCGCACCTCCTCGCCGCGGCGGGCTTCGATGCCCAGCTCGGCGGCAATATCGGCACCGCCATCCTGTCGCTCGAACCGCCGGGCGCCGGCCGCGTCCACGTCATCGAGTGCTCGTCCTACCAGATCGATCTTGCGCCCTCGCTCGACCCGTCCGTTGGCATCCTGATCAACATTTCGGAGGATCATCTCGATCGACACGGTACGCTGGCGAACTACGCGGTCGTGAAGGAGCGTCTGGTGGCGGGCGTGCCTGACGACGGCTGCGCGATTGTCGGCGTCGACGACAACTGGTGCGCCGCCACGGCCGATCGCCTCGATCAGGCCGGCAAGCGCGTGGTGCGCGTATCGGTGCGCCGCCCGATGTCCTCGGGCCTCTATGTCGAGGCCGAGCAGATCATGCAGGCCACGGGCGGCACGGCGCAGGCCATTGCGCAACATCGGCGGCATTGGCTCGTTGCGCGGTGTGCACAACGCGCAGAACGCCGCCTGCGCGGTGGGTGCCGCGCTTGCCCTGGGACTTTCCGCGCCGGCGATCCAGCAGGGCCTGCGGTCTTTCCCGGGTTTGGCCCATCGCATGGAGCAGGTCGGCCGCAAGGGGCGGGTGCTGTTCGTCAACAACTCGAAGGCGACAAATGCGGATTCCAGCGCCCAGGCGCTGGTGTGTTTCGGCGACATTTATTGGATCGCCGGCGGCAAGCCGAAAACCGGCGGCCTCTCGACGCTCGCCGCATTCTTTCCGCGCATCCGCAAGGCCTACCTGATCGGCGAGGCGGCGGCCGGCTTCGCCGAGGAACTCGAGGGTCACGTGCCGTACGTGGTTGCCGGCACGCTCGACCGCGCCGTCGCGCTCGCCGCCCGCGATGCCGAGGCCGCCGATGCCAAGGAGCCGGTGGTGCTGCTTTCGCCCGCCTGCGCGTCGTTCGACCAGTATCGGAATTTCGAAGTGCGGGGCGACGCCTTCCGCGAACTTGGTGCTGGCGCTGCCCGGCCTGACGCGGGGCTGATTTCCCTAAGCCTTCAGCCATCGTCGGCGCTCTTGCAGCCGCGCCGTTAAGGCTCCGTCAACCACCCGCATGCACGAGTGGGGCGTCCCGCGTCCGCTCCGGGGGGAGTTCATGGTTTCGCGCGTTGAACGCACGCCTTTCGCCGCCTGGTGGTGGACGGTCGATCGGCTGCTGCTGGTGTCGTTGCTGGCGCTCATGCTGGTCGGCCTGGTGCTGTCGTTGGCTGCCAGCCCGCCGGTCGCCTCGCGGCTGGGCCTCGAGCCGTTCTACTTCGTGAACCGTCACGTGACGTTTCTGATCCCGGTGCTGGTCGTGATGCTGGCGACCTCGTTCCTGCCGAGGCGGCACGTCCGGCGGCTGGCGCTCGTGGTCTTTTTCGTGAGCCTTGCGTTGATTGCTGCGACGCTGGCCTACGGTCCGGAAGTCAAGGGCTCGCGCCGCTGGATCACGATCCTGGGCATCAATCTGCAGGCGTCCGAATTCCTCAAGCCGGCGTTCGTGATCCTGGTCGCGTGGCTGTTCGGCGAGACCGCGCGCCGGCCGGAAATGCCGGCCAACACCATCGCGCTGGCGCTTCTGGGACTCGCGATCACCGGTCTGGTGCTGCAGCCCGACTTCGGCCAGACCATGCTGGTCGCGCTGGTCTGGGGTGCGCTGTTCTTTCTCGCCGGCATGCGATTGATCTGGGTGGTCGGGCTGAGCGGAGCTGCGGTGATGGGGATTGCGGTCGCCTACTTCACCATTCCGCACGTGACCCGCCGCATCCAGCGCTTCGTCGATCCGGGATCGGGCGACACCTTCAACATCGATCAGGCGCTGGAATCATTCTCGCGAGGCGGCTGGTTCGGCCGCGGGCCCGGCGAGGGCACCGTCAAGCGCATCCTGCCGGAGAGCCATACGGATTTTGTGTTCGCGGTCGCGGCCGAGGAGTTCGGCATCGTCCTTTGCCTCCTTCTGGTCGCCTTGTTCGCCTTCATTGTGATCCGCTCGCTGCGGCGCGCGATGCGTGACGAGGATCCGTTCGTGCGCTTCGCGGTGGCCGGGCTGGCGATCCTGTTCGGGCTGCAATCGGCGATCAACATGGCGGTGAACTTGCATTTGATGCCGGCCAAGGGCATGACGCTGCCGTTCATTTCCTATGGCGGTTCCTCGATGATCTCGCTGGCTTACGGCATGGGCATGCTGCTCGCATTGACGCGCGAGCGGCCGCGCGCGCAACTGCTCGCGAGCCCGGGTGAGCCGATGCCGGTTCCGAGCCCGGCCTGATGCAGCAAGCTGGCGCGCCGCTCATACTGCTGGCGGCCGGGGGCACCGGCGGCCACCTGTTTCCGGCCGAGGCGCTTGCGGAGGCGCTGGCGCGCCGCGGTGCCGTGGTCGATCTGGCGACCGACGAACGCGCTGAGCGCTACGGCAAGAAATTTCCGGCGCGCCAGATTCACCTGATCAGCAGTGAGACCGTGCGCGGCCGCGATCCGGTCTCGCTCGCCCGCACCGCGGCGAAGCTCGGGCTCGGCACGTTGCAGGCGTGGCGCCTGCTTGGGCGGCTTCGGCCGGCCGCGGTCGTCGGCTTCGGCGGCTATCCGACGGTGCCGCCGGTGCTTGCGGCGTCGCTGCGGGGCATGCCGGCGATCATCCACGAGCAGAATGCCGTCATGGGGCGCGCCAACCGGTTGCTCGCACGCCGCGTCGCCGCCATCGCGTCGAGCTTCGCGGGCGTGCTCGACCGCGAGCCGCAGCTTGCCGCCAAGACAACCCGCACCGGCAATCCGGTGCGGCCGTTGGTGCTCGCCGCTGCGGCGACGCCCTACCAGGCGCCCGACCCGGGCGGCCCGCTGCACCTCATTGCGTTCGGCGGCAGCCAGGGCGCGCGGATCATGTCCGACATCGTGCCGGCCGCCATCGAACGGCTCGAGCCGCATCTGCAGATGCGGCTGTCGATCATCCAGCAGGCGCGCGACGAGGACGTGACGCGGGTGCGCGAGATTTATGCGCGGGCCAAGGTCAGCGCCGAGGTCGCGCCGTTCTTCACCGACCTGCCTGCGCGCATCGCGGCTGGGCATCTGGTGATCTCGCGCTCCGGTGCGTCGACGGTCGCGGAACTTGCCGCGATCGGACGGCCGGCCATCCTGGTGCCGCTGCCGCACGCGCTCGATCAGGACCAGGCCGCCAATGCCGCCGTGCTGGAGCGCGCAGGCGGCGCGCTCTGTTTGCGCCAGGACGAGTTCACGCCCGACAGGCTTGCCGCGGAGATCACCGCGCTTGCCACCCATCCGCAAAAACTCGTAGCAATGGCCGCCGCCGCTCGCTCGCAGGGCGCTCCCGACGCGGCCGAGCGGCTGGCGGAGCTGGTGTTGAAGGTGGCCCAGAGGTTGTCACGATGAAACTGCCGAGCGAAATGGGTCCGATCCACTTTGTCGGCATCGGCGGCATCGGCATGAGCGGTATTGCCGAAGTGCTGATGAACCTCGGTTACACCGTGCAGGGCTCCGACGCTTCCGACAGCGCCAACGTCAAGCGGCTGCGCGACAAGGGCGCCAAGGTCGCGATCGGCCACGCGGCCGGCAATCTCGGCGACGCCGAGGTTCTGGTGGTCTCGACCGCGATCAAGCGCGACAACCCGGAGCTCGTCGCCGCGCGCGCCAACCGGCTGCCGGTGGTGCGCCGTGCCGAGATGCTGGCCGAACTGATGCGGCTCAAGCACTGCGTTGCAATCGGCGGCACGCACGGCAAGACCACGACGACGTCGCTGGTAGCTGCGCTGGTCGATGCCGGCGGCTTCGATCCGACCGTGATCAACGGCGGCATCATCAACGCCTACGGCACCAATGCGCGGCTGGGCGCCGGCGACTGGATGGTGGTCGAGGCGGACGAATCCGACGGCACTTTTCTCAAGCTGCCGGCCGACGTCGCCATCGTGACCAATGTGGACCCCGAGCATCTCGATCACTTCAAGACCTTCGAGGCGGTGCAGGAGGCGTTCCGCGCCTTCGTGGAGAACGTGCCGTTCTACGGCTTCGCGGTGATGTGTACCGACCACCCGGTGGTGCATCAGCTCGTGGGCCAGATCACCGACCGGCGCGTGATCACGTACGGCGAGAACCCGCAGGCCGACGTACGGATGGTCGACCTCGATCACGCCGGCGGGCAATCGCGGTTTTCCGTCGTGTTCCGCGATCGCGCCGGCGAGACCATGCATCAGATCAATGCTCTGACGCTGCCGATGCCCGGCCGTCACAACGCGCTCAATGCCACCGCTGCGATCGCGGTCGCCCACGAACTCGGCATCGATGACGAACGCATCCGCAAAGCGCTGAGCGGCTTCGGCGGCGTGCGCCGCCGCTTCACCCGCGTCGGCGAGTGGAACGGGATTCCGATCATCGACGACTACGGCCATCACCCGGTCGAGATCGCCGCCGTGCTGCGGGCGGCGCGCGAATCGAACAAGGGGCAGGTGATCGCCGTGGTGCAGCCGCATCGCTACACGCGGCTCGCGTCGCTGTTCGACCAGTTCTCGACCTGCTTCAACGACGCCGACAGCGTTATCGTCGCGCACGTCTATGCGGCGGGCGAGGCGCCGATCGCGGGCGCCGACCGTGACGGCCTGGTGCAGGGACTGCGCGCCCACGGCCACCGGCAGGTGATCGCGCTCGACAGCCCGCAGGACCTGGCCCGCATCGTCAAGCGGCTGGCCCAGCCCGGTGACATCGTCGTCTGTCTCGGCGCCGGCAACATCACGCAATGGGCCTACGCCTTGCCGGGCGAACTCGCAGCGCTCGGGGCGGTGGCGTGACTACGCGGGCTTGAGCGATCCGGACGTTGTCGGTTGCCATCTTCGATCATAGCATCGCACAGAGCGTTGATATGAACAAGGCTGCTTTGCGGAAGGAGTTAATGGAGCTGAGCCCGGCTGAGCGCCTCGATTTGATCAGGCGAGCTCTGGGACAGCATTCGCTTCTCATGACGTGCCGTCGCTGAGCGACGAGCAACGTAGCGGAGATCGAGCGCCGGTACGAGGCGCTTGTTAATGATCCTGCCCGTGGATCGACATGGGACGAGGCCCGGAAACGGTTTGGGCCAAGTATAAGTGACATCGGAACTGATCCTCGCACCTGAGGCGGAGGCCGACATCGCCGAAGCTCGCGATTGGTATGGATGCGCGGCGCTCTGGACTGGGCGCCGAATTTCTTCGCCGAAATGCGATCTGGCTTTCGCTAAGATTGAAAAGAATCCGCTCCAGTATCAGATTTCATAGCAACACTTTCGCAGCGTTGTCATTGGCTCGCTTTCCTTACAATGTGATCTACAGCGCCTCTTCTGGTGTGATCAGGATAGTTGCTTGCGTTCACGGTAAGCGCGACCCCAATGTGTGGCGTGAACGAGTGCCGTGAGCAACGCGTATCATGTCGTTCCCTGAACTCTTTCCAGACCTGAAAGCTCAGATGCCCGCGCTGCGCGGGCGTCTGCTCGCGAACGAGCCGCTGGCGCCGCTCACCTGGTTCCGGGTCGGCGGGCCGGCGCAGGTGCTGTTCATGCCGGAGGACGAGGCCGACCTGGCGTACTTCCTCAGCCATCTGCCGGCGGATATTCCCGTCATCGTGATCGGGCTCGGATCGAACCTGATCGTGCGCGACGGCGGCGTGCCCGGCGTGGTGATCCGGCTCGGGCGCGGGTTCAATGACGTCAAGGTCGAGCCGGGCGAGCGCATTCGCGCCGGCACGGCGGTGCCGGACGTGAAGGTGAGCCGCGCCGCGCAGGAAGCTTCGATCGCGGGGCTCGCGTTCTTCCGCGGCATTCCGGGCGCGATCGGCGGCGCGCTGCGCATGAACGGCGGGGCCTACGGCCGCGAGACCAAGGATGCGCTGATCGAGGCGCGCGGCGTCGACCGGCAGGGCAACGTGCGCGTGTTCAGCAATGCCGACATGCACTACACCTACCGCCACTGCGGCGCTCCCGACGACATCATCTTCACGCAGGCGCTGTTCCAGGGTTCGCCGGGCGATGCCAAAGCGATCGCGGCCGAAATGGACAAGATCACCGAATCTCGCGAGGCGACGCAGCCGATCAAGAGCCGCACCGGCGGCTCGACCTTCAAGAATCCGCCCGGTCACAAGGCCTGGCAGTTGATCGACGCCGCCGGCTGCCGCGGGCTCAAGGTCGGCGATGCGCAGGTCTCGCAGATGCACTGCAATTTTCTCATCAATCTCGGCAATGCGACGGCCGCCGATATCGAGACGCTCGGCGAGACGGTGCGCCGGCGCGTGAAGGAAAATTCCGGCGTCGAACTGGAATGGGAAATCAAGCGCATTGGGGTGGCGTCCGACGGTTGATTGGAGACGCCGTCCCCAGACGGCCCGGGAGTCGGCACGTCAGAGCGCACAACCTGCTACAATTTTTCTTTCGGCTCGAAATCGATCAGACCCACAGAGATGATCTCGTCGGGCTCGCCGCTGCAGCAATGGATATAAAGGGTCAGATCGCAGGAAATCCCGCCATGCACGGCTCCAGGCGCATTGAACATGAACGTTCCGGGCCCGGCGATGATGCGGCCGGTGGTGTCATAGTAGGCGCCGGACATGATGTAGACCTCTTCGCCAAGGGCGGACGCCTTGCCGACGATCCTCCAGGCCTTGCCGGGCGGTGCTGTGTAACGGGAAATAACGGTAAGGCCGTGGCTGTGCCTGCGTAGTACCCGCCTCCAGCGGCCGTATTCGTGGCCATCTGGCCATTTGACATTATAGCCGGCGGGCTCCCAGTCGCCTTCCGTAGCGCCCACTTGGAAGCTTTTCCATGTGACGTCGTCCATGCTCTGGCTCCGCCGCGATGTGATGCACACGATGCTTTCGACGATACGGCGTCCGATCTTGCTGATGCTTCGGGGAAGGCCGAAGCATCAGTTGATCCGCCGCACGGGGATTGCGGGGCCGAGCCGAGCAATGACACACTGACGCAGTACAGTTTGCCTTGAGGACGACTTGGCTTCGCACGAACCCATCCTCATCGTCGGCGGCGGCTTGGGCGGCCTCACCACTGCGCTCGCGCTCGCGCAGCGTGGCCACCGCGTGCGGGTGTTCGAGGGTGCACCGGAATTCGGCGCCATCGGCTATGGCATCCAGTTCGGCCCGAATGTATTTCACGTCTTCGATCATCTCGGCCTCACTGCGGCAGTACTCGACAAAGCCGATGCGCCGCCGGCGGTGCTGATGCGCGATGCGCTCAGCGGGCGGGAGGTGACGCGAGTGCCGACCGGGCCGTCGTTTCGCACCCGCTTCGGGCATCCGTACATCATCATCCACCGCATCGACCTGCATAACGTGCTGATCGATGCCTGCCGGCGCAATGCCGCGATCACGCTCGAGCCGAACGCGATGGTCGCCAGCTTCGCGAACCACGGCGACCACGTCTCCGTGAAGCTCGACGACGGCCGTGCGTTCGAAGGCTCGCTGCTGGTCGGCGCCGACGGCATCCGCTCGCGCACTCGCGCTCAGATGCTCCAGGACGGCGACCCGCTGCCGAACGGCTACATGGCATTCCGCACCATCGTGCCGATATCGGACGTCGTCGCCGATGTGCAGCGCGATGTCGTGACGCTGTGGGGCGGACCCGGCTTCCACATCGTGCACTACCCGCTGCGCCACGGAGCCCTGTTCAACATCGTGGCGGTGTTCCGCCGGTCGGCGCAGTCGGAGCGCGGCGATGCCGCGGCATATCGGGCCGAGCTCGAGCGCGTCTACCGCGATGCGCACCCCACCATGAAGGCGCTGATCGCGATGCTCGACCTTGGCCGCCGCCAGGCGGTCGGCGACCGCGATCCGATCCGGCATTGGCACCAGGGCCGGGTCGTCCTGCTCGGCGATGCCGCGCATCCGACGCTGCAGTCGCTGGCGCAGGGCGCCTGCATGGCGATCGAGGACGGGCTCTGTCTGGCGGAGTGCATTGCCGGCGCGCCGGGCGATCACGTGGCCGCTTTCCGGAGGTACGAGACGGCGCGCGGGGTGCGCACCGCGCGCGTGACGCTCGAATCTCGCTATCTGTGGGAGGTCTATCACGCCGGCGGCATCGCCCGGGACGTCTACTTCCAGATGCTGGGCGAGCGCAGCGAGGCCGACACGTTCCAATGCCTCGCCTGGCTCTACGACGGGGTAGGGCCGGGCGGTGAGCGAGCTCCGCCCGCCGGCCGGCGTGGCTGATGGTCTTTGCCGGCCGTGCTCGGGTGCGAGAGGCCGGCGGTTCGCCTGCCATCCGCCACCTCGCCGCGCTTTACTTCACCGGTGTGGGAAATGGGTCACATGCCGGCGACGTAACGACACGAGGACTCTCGACGCCTCGCTCATTCTCAATTCTATTGGTGCCAGAGCGAATCAGTGGGTGCGTCCGCCGGAGATGAGACTGCAGCATGACCAAACACGTCGCCGTTCTGATGGGAGGATGGTCGGCCGAACGTGAAGTGTCGCTGAGGTCCGGAAACGCCTGCGCGGACGCGTTGGAGCGTCAGGGCTACCGGGTCAGCCGGGTCGATGTCGCGCGCGATGTCGCCGCCGTGCTCACGGCCGTCAAACCCGACGTCGCGCTCAATGTCCTGCACGGCTGCCCGGGCGAGGACGGCACGCTTCAGGGCCTCCTGGAAATCCTCGCAATTCCGTATTCGCACTCGGGCGTGATGGCGTCGGCGGTCGCCATGCAGAAGGACACCGCCAAGGTGTTGCTGACCGCCGCCGGGGTGCCGGTGCCGGAGGGGCTGGTGGCGTCGCGCTTCGAGGTTGCCAAATCGCATCTCATGGCGCGGCCCTACGTCATCAAGCCGATCGCCGAAGGCTCAAGCGTCGGTGTTTTTATCGTTACCGTCGAACATGCCCATCCGCCGCAGGAACTGACCCGCGAAGACTGGACCTATGGCGAGCGGCTGATCGTCGAAAAATACATTCCCGGCAAGGAGTTGACCTGTGCCGTCATGGGCGACGAGGCGCTCGGGGTGATCGAGATCGTCGCCGCGACCAGCTTTTACGATTACGAAGCAAAGTACGCTCCGGGCGGCTCGAAACATCTACTTCCTGCGCCAGTTTCACCGATTGTTTACCAAGAGGTCCGCAAATTGTCTTTGGCGGCACATGGCGCGCTCGGCTGTCGGGGTGTGAGCCGGGCGGACTTCCGCTACGACGACAGCGTCGAAGGGGGATTGGTCTGTCTCGAAGTCAACACCCAGCCGGGCATGACCGAAACGTCGCTCGTTCCCGAACTGGCGGCGCACGCGGGCATCTCATTCGATGAACTCGTGCGGTGGATGGTCGAGGACGCATCGCTCAACCGTTGAACTGGAATTTGAATTTGCGCACGCGCAATGACACCGCCAACTCGGTAGCCCGCCTCGGCCGGCTGATGGACCGATGGTCGTGGCTGCTGCGTACGCGGTTTCCGCGGGGCGCCGGCACGGCGGCGTTCGTGCTGCTGATCGCAGGCAGCGTCGGCTACGGAGTCGTGAAGGGCGAGCATGTGGCGGCCGTGACCGAGGCGCTCAAGAGCGCGCGCGACGGGATCGCCAACCAGGCGGGCTTCCGCTCGACGTCGATCGCGATCTCCGGCCAGGCGCACTCGGCCGCGAGGACGTCCTCGCCGCCGCGGGCATCACCGGCTCGACCTCGTTGCTGTTCCTCGATGTCGAGGAGACCCGCGACCGTCTCAAGACCAGTCCCTGGATCGCCGAAGCCAGCGTCCTCAAGCTCTATCCCGGCGAACTTCAGATCGGCATCAAGGAGCGCGAGGCGTTCGCGGTCTGGCAGCAGGACGGCAAGGTCTCCGTCATCGCCGACGACGGCACGGTGCTCGAGCCGTTCTTCTCTCCCGGCATGACCCGCCTGCCGCTGGTCGTCGGCCGCGGAGCGCAAGCGCAGGCCAAGTCATTTCTGCTCCTGCTCGAGCAGCACTCCGCGTTGCGCGAAAAAGTCCGCGCCGCAATCCTGGTCGGCGAGCGCCGCTGGAACCTGCGGCTGAAGAACGGCATCGATGTCCAATTGCCGGAGACCGGCGTTGAGGCCGCGCTCGCACGATTGGTCGAACTCGACCGCGCAGAAGAACCTGACCAGCCGAGATATCGTCACGATCGATCTGCGCATTGCCGACCGCGTGACGGTGCGTCTTTCCGACGCCGCCGCGGCGGCGCGCGCCGAGGCGCTCAAGGAAAAGAAGGCGGCGAAGAAGGGGCGTGACGCATGAGCACGCTCCAGTACGGCCTCACACCGAAGATGAAGCCGCTCGCCACCCAACCGCTCGGCGCGGATCGCGGTCCTCGACGTCGGCACCAGCAAGGTCGCCTGCCTGATCGGGCAGTTGCGGCCGTGCGCGCCGCAGGACGTGCTGCGTGGGCGTACCCATTCGATCGATGTCATCGGCTTTGGCCACACGCTGGCGCTCGGCATGAAGGCCGGCACCGTGATCGACCTGTCGGCCGCCGAAACCGCGGTACGGCAGGCCGTCGATCTCGCCGAGCGTTCCGCCAGGCTGCAACTGCAGTCGGCCATCGTGTCGGTGTCCGCCGGCCGGCTCGCCAGCGAACTGATCTCGGCCTCGATCGAGGTCGCCAGTTCGGCGATCTCCGACCGCGAGATTGCCCGCGTCCTGTCCGCCGGCAGCCGCTACTCGGTGCGCGAGGCGCGCGCGGTGCTGCACTCGCTGCCGATCGGTTACGTCGTGGACAATGCTTCCGGCATCCGCGATCCGCGCGGCATGCTCGCCCGTAAGTTCGGCATCGACATGCATGTCGTCACCACCGACGTTTCGGTAGCCCGCAACCTGATGCTGGCGGTCGAACGCTGCCACCTGAACGTCGAGGCAATGGTGGCGAGCCCGTACGTGGCGGGCCTCTCCGTGATGGCCGACGACGAGGGCGATCTCGGTGCCGCCGTCATCGACATGGGAGCGGGCACCACGACCATCGCAGTGTTCAGCGGCGACCGTTTCATCCACGCCGCCGGCTTTGCGCTCGGCGGCGCGCATGTGACGATGGACATCGCCCGTGGCCTCAATGCCCGCATCTCCGACGCCGAGCGCATCAAGACGCTTTACGGCAGCGTGCTGGCGGGAGCGTCCGACGAACGCGACATGATCGCCGTGCCGTCGGTCGATGCCGACGACCACGAGGCGCCGCAGTTCGTCTCGCGTGCAAGTCTCGTTCGCATCATCAAGCCGCGCATCGAGGAAATCCTGGAAATGGTCCGCGACAAGCTGGCCGCCTCGCCGTTCGCGGCGGAGCCGCGCGGACGGGTGATCCTCACCGGCGGTGCGTGCCAGCTCAACGGCTTGCCGGACCTCGCCGGACATATCCTCGGCCGTCCAGTGCGAATTGGCAGGCCGCTCGGCATTGCCGGGCTACCGGAAGAAGCGAAGGGGCCGGCATTTGCCGTCGCGACAGGTCTCTTGAACTACCCGCAGGCGGCACATCTCGAGCATTTTGAACCGCGGCGAACGCGGCACTCGGCGACAGGAACGGGCAGCTATATCGCACGGGTCGGACGATGGCTTCGCGAGAGCTTCTAATGACCCATCCCAAATCCCATCGGCCGGTGGCGGACCGGCCCGACCCGGTGTGACATCCGCGTTATGAAGAGGCAGACATGACCATCAATCTGAAGATACCCGACATCCGCGAATTGAAGCCACGGATCACCGTGTTCGGGACCGGCGGCGCGGGCGGTAACGCCGTGAACAACATGATCACGAGCGGGCTGCAAGGCGTCGATTTCGTCGTCGCCAACACCGACGCTCAGGCGCTCACCATGTCCAAGGCCGAGCGCATCATCCAGATGGGCGTGGCGACGACGGAAGGTCTCGGCGCTGGTTCGCAGCCCGAGGTCGGGCGCGCAGCCGCCGAAGAGGTGCTCGACGAGATCCGCGATCACCTGCAAGGCGCGCATATGTGCTTCGTCACCGCCGGTATGGGAGGCGGCACCGGGACCGGCGCCGCGCCGGTCGTGGCGCGCTGCGCCAAGGAGGCCGGCATCCTCACGGTTGGTGTGGTCACCAAGCCGTTCCACTTCGAAGGCGTGCGCCGGATGCGCGTTGCCGAAGCCGGCATCACCGAACTGCACAAGGTGGTCGATACGCTGCTCATCATCCCGAACCAGAATCTGTTCCGGGTGGCGAACGAGAAGACGACCTTCGCCGACGCCTTCGCGATGGCCGACCAGGTGCTGTACTCGGGCGTCGCCTGCATCACCGACCTGATGGTGAAGGAAGGCCTGATCAACCTCGATTTCGCCGACGTCCGCGCCGTGATGCGCGAGATGGGCAAGGCGATGATGGGGACCGGCGAAGCCTCCGGTGAGAAGCGGGCATTGGCTGCGGCCGAATCCGCGATCTCCAATCCGCTGATCGACGACGCGTCCATGAAGGGCGCGCGGGGACTGCTGATCTCGATCACGGGCGGCAAAGACCTGACCCTGTACGAGGTCGACGAGGCGGCTACCCGCATCCGCGAGGAGGTCGATCAGGACGCCAACATCATCGTCGGCGCCACCTTCGACGAGAACCTCGACGGCATCATCCGGGTCTCGGTCGTGGCCACCGGCATCGAGCAGGCCATGATGGCGGCCCAGCATCGGCCGGCCGCGGCCGCCGTCGCGGAGGCTCGCATCGCCGAAGTGACGCAGAAGCTGCGTGCCGACCAGGTGCGGGCTGAACGCGGCGATCGGTTGGAGCGCAGCGAGCCGTCGCGTCCGGTGTCGATCACCACGCCAACCGTGCAGACGCATTCCGCATCGTCGCACGCCAATATCGAGGCGATCGAGCAGGCGGCGCGTGCCGCGGTAGCCGCCGCGGTCCTGCCGATGACCGAGATCGAGGACGTGACCATCCGGCCGATGCAGCCGAAGCCGTCGCTGTTCCCTGAGCCTGCTTCGCACCAGCCGCCGAATGACCCGCCGGCTCCGCGCACATTCATCCCGCCGGCGCCGGACCGCCCGGCGGGGCGTCCCCGGATGCCCCGGATCGACGAACTGCCGATCCCCGGCCAGAAGGAGTTGCGCGCCAAGCGCGGCGAGCCGATGGAGACCGAACATCCGGAGAAGCGGCGCGGTGGGCTGTTGCGGCGCCTCGCCGCCGTCGGCCTGGGTCGGCGCGAGACGGAAGAGCCGGAGGCGCCGAGCAATGTGCGGCCGGTTCGCCCGATGCCACGGCCGGCTGAACGGCCCGCCGTTGCCGCGCCCCGTCCGGCAGCGTCCCGTCCTCCGGAGCCTCGCGGACCGGAACCGCGCGGGCCAGAACCGGTCTCCGAGTATGCTCGGCGGCCGGCGCACCACGGGCTCGATCCCCATGGCCGGCAGGCGCCTGTGCATAATAGCGGGGACGACGATCAACTCGACATCCCGGCTTTCCTGCGCCGTCAGGCCAACTGAGCAGGCCGATCGCGGATGAATTCTGGGGTCCCGGCGCACCACGCCGGGACCCCTTCGCATTGAAGCGATGGAAATTCACGATAAATTACAATAACTTGTATTCTACCTAGGAGGTACCGCCGACCGGGGCGCCTCGCCGCCAGCCTCACATCTGTGCGGGCATCCGGGCCTGCCGTTTTTCGTGGCAGCCGCCTGCCCAATTGCGGCCGCAGATATGGTAACACTCAGTAAAGAAGCGTGAGTTGCAACTGCTCAGTATGCAGCTAAAGTGCTTCGTGGAAAGGGGTTTTTGTCGGGGGACAGCGCGGCGTAGAACCTTGCCCGCAAAATCGCTCAGCCTAAACGATGGCAGCAAAGCGACCGGTGTCGCCCGCTTGATAAGTCGTGTGTCGCCCCTTGGGCGGCAAAAAGTCTGTGGGACGGGGAGTATGAGAGTCGGCGGCAGGCAAACGACGCTTCGCGACCGCACCGCGTTGTCCGGTGTCGGCGTCCATACCGGTTTGCCGGTGACGCTGACATTGCACCCGGCGGACGCCAATACCGGTCTTCGCTTTATCCGTATGAATGCAGACGGACCGCGTGAGCGGGAAATCGCAGCCGACATGGATGCGGTGACCGCTACCGAGTTCGCCACCGTGCTGGGCGACGAAACCGGACCGCTCATCTCCACAGCCGAACACGTGCTTGCCGCCTTGCGCGGACTGGGCATCGACAACGCCCTGGTCGAGATCGACGGGCCGGAAGCGCCGATCATGGACGGCAGCGCGGCGGCTTTCGTCGCCGCCATCGATGCCGCCGGTATCGAAACGCTCGATCAGCCGCGCCGCTACATCCGGGTGCTCAAGCCCGTGCAGGTTGCGCTCGGTGATGCCTTCGGCGAGATCAGGCCGAATGCGCGCGGCTTCCGGATCGAAGCGGAGGTCGATTACGCTCATCCCCTGGTTGGGCGGCAGACGCTGAATATCGACGTGAAACCGGACACGTTTCGCCGCGAGATCGCGCGGGCGCGGACCTTCGGCTTCATGCGTGATGTCGCCTCGCTGTGGAACGCCGGCTTCGCGCTCGGCGCCTCGCTCGAAAACACTTTGGTGGTGACGGACAACCGCATTCTCAATCCGGAAGGCTTGCGCTTCCCGGATGAATTCGTGCGCCACAAGGCGCTGGACGCGGTTGGCGATCTTGCCTTGGCGGGAGCGCCGTTGCTCGCGACATACCACCTGGTGCGGGGCGGGCATAAGCTCAACCATGCGGTGTTGTGCGCGCTGATGTCGAACAAGAGCGCCTGGACCTGGGTCGAGCATGGGCCGCATCTCCCCGGCCGCGGCCACGCGGAAGTCACGGCCGTGCAACCGGCTTTCGGACCCGACGTGTCCTGACCCGGAATTGCTCCTGATCGACTGTTAACAGACCGCTGCGATTGCCACATTCCGGGCAGAATGTCGGCCTATTTTTCCAGTTAAGTCGTGAATTAAGGGGCTGGCGCCTCGGTCGTGGCGCCAGTGCCGTCTTGGCGGCACGCATCTGGGGGACGGGGGTCTTCCGAGCCATGGGTAGGGGCTTGACGAACAATCGGTTGCGATCGCCTGGCCGCGCCGCGCTTCGCGTGGCGGCGCTATCGCTTATTGTCGCCGTCCTCGGCGCCTGCAGCATGCTCGACAAGGACGCCGTGATTCCGGACGAGCCGGCCGACAAGCTCTACAACGAGGGTCTGTTCCTTCTCAACAACAAGAAGGACGCCAAGAGCGCGGCGAAGAAGTTCGAGGAAGTCGACCGCCAGCATCCCTATTCGGAATGGGCGCGCAAATCGCTGCTCATGACGGCCTACGCCAACTACGAGGCGGGCAATTACGACGACACATCAGCGCCGCGAAACGCTATGTTGCCTTGCATCCCGGCAGCGCGGACGCGGCCTACGCGCAATACCTGATCGGATCGTCCTATTTCGATCAGATCCCGGAAATCTCGCGCGATCAGGGCCGAACCGAACGGGCGGTCGAAGCGCTGGAAGAGGTCGTCCGCAAGTATCCGGGCTCCGAGTACGCGGCCGCGGCCAAGCGGAAGATCGACATCGCCCGCGATCAGCTTGCCGGCAAGGAAATGGATGTCGCGCGCTACTACATGAAGAAGCGCGACTACACCGGCGCGATCAACCGCTTCAAGGTCGTGGTGACGCGTTACCAGACCACGCGTCATGTCGAAGAAGCGCTGCTGCGGCTGACCGAAGCCTACATGTCGCTCGGCATCATGGACGAGGCGCAGACCTCCGCCGCCGTGCTGGGGCACAACTTCCCGGACAGCCGCTGGTACAAGGACGCCTACGAACTGGTGCAGTCGCGCGGCCTGAAGCCGTCCGAGAACAAGGGCTCCTGGATCAGCCGGGCGTTCAAGCTCAGCTAATTCGCAGCAGACGACTTACGCACATCGCGAAGGCCGGCCTTGTGCCGGCCATCGGCGTCTTTGATGATAGCGAATCTGCGCGGCCTGTCCGCCCGGATCGGGTCCGGGAGCGGCGCCGCCCGATTGAGAACCTGCATGCTGGCCCGGCTTTCGATCCGCGACATCGTCTTGATCGAACGGCTCGACATCGATTTCGCGTCCGGCCTTGCGGTGCTCACCGGCGAGACCGGGGCGGGCAAGTCGATTCTGCTCGACGCCTTCGCGCTTGCGCTGGGCGCGCGCGGCGATGCCGCGCTGGTGCGGCACGGCGCCGAGCAGGGGCAGGTCACGGCCGCCTTCGAGGTGCCGCCGGCGCATCCGGTGCGCGGCCTGATGGCCGAAGACGACATCCCGGCCGAGGACGAGTTGATCCTGCGCCGGGTGCAGCTCGCCGACGGCCGCACCCGCGCCTTCGTCAACGACCAGCCGGTCAGCGTGCAGGTGCTGCGCACCCTCGGCGCGGCGCTGGTGGAAATTCACGGCCAGCACGACGAGCGCGCGCTGGTCGACATGGCCACGCCATCGCGCGCTGCTCGACGCCTATCGGCGCGCTGGAGGGCGAGGCCGGCGAGGTCGAGCAATTGTGGGATGCGCGGCGCACCACGCGAGACCGAGCTGTCGACGCGCATGCGCGCCGAGGTCGAGCGCGCGCAGCGCGAGGCCGACTGGCTGCGGCATGCGGTCGAGGAATTGCAGCGGCTTGCGCCCGAGCCCGGCGAGGAGACGGCGCTGGCCGAGCGGCGCGCCGCGATGATGCAGGCCGAAAAGGTCGCCGGCGATCTGCGCGACGCGCACGATGCGGTGGCGGGCAGCGGCTCGCCGGTCCCGGCATTGTCGGCGGCGGTGCGCCGGCTCGAGCGCCGCGCCGCGCAGGCGCCGGCGTCTGATCGAGCCGGCGGTGAAGGCGCTCGACGCCGCGCTGCACCGCGCTCGAGGAGGCGCGCGGGCATCTCGAACATGCGCTGCGCGCCGCCGACCACGATCCGCACGAACTCGAGCGCATCGAGGAGCGGCTGTTTGCGTTGCGCGCGGCGGCGCGCAAATACAGCGTGCCGGTCGACGACCTGGCGGCGCTGGCCGAAGCGCTACACCGCCGATCTCGGCTGATCGATGCCGGCGCGGAGCGGCTGGCGGCGCTTGAAACCGCCGCAGCGGGAGGCCGAGCGCAAGCTATCGCGCGGCCGCCGACGGCGCTGTCGGCGGCGCGCCGCAAGGCGGCCGACGAAGCTCGACAAGGCGGTCAACGGCGAGCTCAAGCCGCTCAAGCTCGAACGCGCGAAATTCTCGACCGAGATCGACGAGCGAGCCGCGCGGCGGTCCGCACGGCATCGACCGCGTCGAGTTCTGGGTGCAGACCAATCCCGGCACGCGGCCCGGTCCGTTGATGAAGGTCGCGTCAGGCGGCGAGCTCGCCCGCTTCCTGCTGGCGCTCAAGGTCGTGCTGGCCGATCGCGGCTCGGCGCCGACGCTGGTGTTCGACGAGATCGATACCGGCGTCGGCGGCGCGGTCGCCGATGCGATCGGCGTGCGGCTGGCGCGGCTGGCGCGCGCGCGCGCAGGTGCTCGCGGTGACCCACGCGCCGCAGGTGGCGGCGCGCGCCGACCGCCACTACCTCATCAGCAAGGACGCGCTCGACAAGGGCAAGCGCGTCGCGACGCGCGTCGTCGAAGTCGCCGCCGAACGCCGCCGCGAGGAGATCGCCCGCATGCTGGCCGGCGCCGAGATCACCGACGGAGGCGCGCGCGGCGGCCGAGCGGCTGATCAAGGCGGCAGGCTGACGATGGCGCGGCGGGCTTCATCTGCCAAAGGCGGCACTTCCGCAGAAATCGCCGTCGACGCACTTGACCGCCGCGCAGGCCAAGGCCGAGCACGCGCGGCTCGAAGGCGAAATCGCGGGCGCACGACAAGCGCTACTACCAGGAGGACGCGCCGACCGTCTCGGACGCCGAATACGACGCGCTGCGCCAGCGCTACGAGGCGATCGAGGCGCGGTTCCCCGAACTGCGCACGGCCGAAAGCCTGTCGCGAAGGTCGGCGCGGCGCCGACGCGGCGCGCTTCGCCAAGGTGCGGCACGCGGTGCCGATGCTGTCGCTCGACAATGCCTTCAGCGATCAGGACGTGATCGATTTCGTCGCCCGCATCCGCCGCTTCCTGCAAGCTCAGCGACGACGAAGCATCGCCTTCACCGCCGAGCCGAAGATCGACGGGCTGTCGATGTCGCTGCGCTACGAGGACGGCGACGCTCGTCACTGCGCCACGCGCGGCGACGGCATCGAAGGCGAGGACGTCACCGCCAACATCAGGACGCTGAAAGACGTGCCGCAGCGCCTCAAGGGCAAGCACTTGCCGGCCGTGTGCGAGGTGCGCGGCGAAGTCTACATGACCAAGGCCGCCTTTCTCGCGCTCAACGAGCGTCAGAGCGGCGGCCGGCGAGACGATCTTCGCCAATCCGCGCAATTCGGCCGCCGGCTCGCTTGCGCCAGAAAGATCCCGCGCATCACCGCGTCGCGCCCGCTCGGCTTCTTCGCCTATGCCTGGGGCGAGATGAGCGAGATGCCGGCCGAGACCCAGTCCGGCATGATCAAGTGGTTCGAAGCGCTGCGGCTTCAAGACCAATCCGCTGACCAAGATCTGCCGTACGGTCGAGGAGCTGCTCGCCTTCCACCAGCGAGATCGAGATGCAGCGCGTCGCATCTCGACTACGACATCGACGGCGTCGTCTACAAGGTCGACCGGCTCGACTGGCAGGAGCGGCTCGGCTTCGTCTCGCGCGTGCCGCGCTGGGCGATCGCGCACAAGTTTCCGGCCGAGAAGGCGACGACGGTCGTGCAGCGACATCGAAATCCAGGTCGGCCGCACCGGCGCGCTGACGCCGGTCGCCAAGCTCGAGCCGGTGACGCGTCGGCGGCGTGATCGTGCAGAACGCGACGCTGCACAACGAGGATTACATCAAGGGCATCGGCGCGAACGGCGAAGTGTTGCGCGACGGCGCGACATCCGCATCGGCGACACGGTCATCGTCCAGCGCGCCGGCGACGTCATCCCGCAGGTCCTGGATGTCGTGCTGGAGAAGCGGCCGAAGGGCGCCAAGCCCTACCACTTCCCGAAGAGATGCCCGTGCCCGCTGCACACCGATGTCGTGCGCGAGACCACCGCGACCGGCGAGGAGGGCGCGCGCGCCCGCTGCACCGGCGAGTTCGCCTGTCCGTACCAGAAGGTCGAGCATCTGCAAGCATGTTCGTGTCGCGCCGCGCCTTCGACATCGAAGGGCTGGGCGAGAAGCAGATCGAGCTGTTCTTCGAGCAAGGCTGGCTCAAGGAGCCGGCCGACATTTTCACGCTCGAGGCGCGCAACGCCGAGATCAAGCTGGAGGAGCGTCGAAGGCTACGGCGAGACTTCGGTGCGCAATCTGTTCGCCGCCATCGAGGCGCGGCGCGAGATTTCGCTCGAACGCTTCATCTATGCGCTCGGCATCCGCCACGTCGGCGAAACCACCGCGCGGGCGCTCGCGCGCGGCTACGGCTCCTGGCAGGCGTTCCACGATGCCTGCCTGAAGCTCGTCGCCGGGGACGAGGAGGCGCGCGCCGAGATGGACGACCTCGATCAGATCGGCGAAACGGTGATCGACAGCCTCGCGCGCCTATTTCGGCGAGGCGCACAATCGCGAGCATCGTCGAGCGGCTGACCGCGCAGGTGACGATCCTCGATGCCGAGAAGCCGGCGGCCGAGTTCGCCGGTCGCCGGCAAGACCGTCGTGTTCACCGGCTCGCTGGAGAAGATGACGCGCGACGAGGCCAAGGCCATGGCCGAGCGGCTCGGCGCCAAGGACGGCGGGCTCGGTGTCGAAGAAGACCGACTATGTCGTGGCGGGGCCGGGCGCCGGCTCGAAGCTCGGCAAGGCAAAGGAATTCGGCGTCAGCGTCCTCACCGAGGACGAATGGTTCGACCTCATCGGCGAGAAGCGCTGACGCCGCGATTTGATGCTACTTCAGTTACAGGCCGCTGCGCGCGATCGTTCAGATGTGGCCCGGTCAGTGCCAGCACGATAACGATGATCAGGATGAGGCCGAGACCGCCGCCGGGCCCATAACCCCAGCTTCGGCTGTAGCCCCAGGTCGGCAGCGCGCCAATCAACGCCAGAATCAGGACAATGATCAGGATGGTCTTACATGGCCGAGGCCCTCGTTCGGATTGGAACTGTGACGAAATAACGCCACGACCAACCCAGAGTTCCATCCGCCACGATTCAGAATGCGCGCGCCTCGAAGAATTTACGGCCGCCGCACAAGCACGAACACCGCAACGCCGGTGGCGATGCCGAACAACAGCATCTGCAGCAGCATCGGCAGCGCGCTCGTCGCGCCCCCGATAATGTGGCCGGACAACTGCGCCGCGGCCGCGCCGATCGCCATCTGGATGAAGCCGATCATGCCGGATGCGGTGCCGGCGACATGCGGCCGGATGCTGATCGCGCCTGCGACCGCGGTCGGCAGCAGCAGGCCATTGCCGAACCCGATGATGATCTGGGGGAGGAAGATCGTCGCCATCTCCCAGCCCGGGAAGGCGACGTAGAGGCGATGTTGAGCAGGCACGCCGACGACGGTCAGGGCGATGCCCCACCAGATCAACGTGTCGATGCTGAAGCGCGCCGACTCAGCCGGGAGACGACGAAATTGCCCGCCATGAACCCGAACGACGGCAGGAAGAACCACAAGCCGTACTCCGCCGAGGTGCGCCCCAGCATCTGACGGTGACGTGCGGCGCGCCGCCGAGGAAGCTGAAGAACGGCGCCGAGCCGAGCCCGGCGCACAACGCATAGCCGAAGAAGCCGCGGGCTCTGCGCCAGCGCCTTGAGGTCGGGGATGAGCTGCCCGTTGCCGCCCGGATCGGTCGAGAACCGCCGCGTCTCGGGCAGCGCGAGCGCCGCCCAGAGAAACACCGCGCCGCTGAACAGCGCGATGAAAATGAAAATCGACGTCCAGCCGAACAGCGTGTCGAGGATGCCGCCAAGCAGCGGCGCCATCATCGGCATCAGCACCACCACCGAGGTGACCAGCCCGATCATCGAGGCCGCGCGCTCGCGATCGTAGAGGTCGCGGATGATGGCGCGGCTGATGGTCTGTCCGGTCGAGGCGCCGAGCGACTGCACGACGCGCGCGGCGACCAGGCCCGCCGATCGTCGCCACGAAGATCGCGGCCGTGCTGGCGAGCGTCGCGAGGCCGAGGCCCGCGAGCAGCACCGGCCGGCGTCCGAACCGGTCGGACAGCGGCCCGAACACGAGCTGGGCGACGGCGAGCCCCATGATGTAGAGCGAGATTGTGAGCTGGACGCTGCCCGCATCGGTGCGCAAACTTCGCGACCAGTCCGGGAATTGCCGGCACCAGCATATTGAGCGACATCGAGCCGACGCCGGACATCGCGATGAGCAGCGCGAGCAGGCGCCATGGCGCGTGGCGCGGCGCGCCGCCGGCAGCCTCGCCCGGCGAGGCGGTCAAAGGCCCGATCCGGGGGTTCAACGAGCGCCCGACCGGGCGGGTGGCGGCCGCGAGCCAGGCGCGGGTCTCGGCGTCGACCAGCGGCGACGAGCGTATCCCGGACGCGGCGCATGATAGGCGTCGAGCCAGCGGATTTCCTCGCCGCTCAGCATCTCCGGTACGACCAGCCGCAGATCGATCGGCGCCAGCGTCAGCGTCTCGAAGCGCGTTGAGCGGCTTCTCGGCGCCCGGCGACTCGCCGGCGCTTCGACCACCAGCACCAGGTTCTCGATCCGGATGCCGTAGGCGCCGGTTTTGTAGTAGCCGGGTTCGTTCGACAGGATCATGCCGCGCTTGAGCGGCGTCGATGCCGAGCTTGGAGATGCGCGCCGGCCCCTCGTGCACCGACAGATAGCTGCCGACGCCGTGGCCGGTGCCGTGGTCGAAGTCGAGCCCGGCCTGCCACAGGAACTGGCGCGCGAACGAATCGAGCTGCGCACCGGTGGTGCCGTCCGGGAAACACCGCGCGCGCGATCGCGATGTGGCCCTTGAGCACGCGGGTGAAGCGGTCGCGCATCTCGTCGCTCGGCGTGCCGACCGCGACCGTGCGGGTGATGTCGGTGGTGCCGTCCTCGTACTGGCCGCCGGAATCGATCAGGAAAAGCTCGCCCGGCGGGATCGTGCCGGTTGGTCGCGTCGGTGACGCGGTAATGCACGATCGCGCCGTTCGGGCCGGCGCCGGCGATGGTCGGGAACGAAACGTCCTTGAGCAGCCCGGTATCGCGGCGGAAGCTTTCCAGCGCCTCGACGGCGTCGATCTCGGTGAGCTTGCCCTGCGGCGCCTCGCGGTCGAACCAGGCGAGGAAGCGTGCGACCGCGGCGCCGTCGCGCACCTGCGCGGCGCGCGCGCCGGCGATCTCGACCGGGTTCTTCACCGCCTTCATCAGCGCGATCGGATCGGCGCCGCGCGTCGACCTTGCCGCCGTTGTCCGTGATGAGGCGCGCCAGCGCGTCGGCGGCGGTCGCCTGGTCGAGCCGTACGGTGCTGCTTGTGCGGCGCCGAGCGCCTCGAGGTCGCGCTCGAAGTCGGCCGGCTCGCGCACGTCGGCGAGCTGCTTCGAGGCGGTGGCGCACATCGTTCGACAGCTTGCGGCCGTCGACATAGAGCGAGGGCCGGCCTTCCGCCGGCACGATCGCGAAGGCGAGCGGCAGCGGCGTATGCGCCACATCGGCGCCGCGGATGTTGAACGTCCAGGCCACCGCGTGCGGGTCGGAGACCACCAGCGCGTCGGCCTTGAGCTTGGCGAGCTCGGCGCGGACGCGCGCGAGCTTGTCCTCGGCGTTCCTCGCCGGCGAAGCGCAGGTCGTGCAGCGTGATCGGCGCCGAGCGGCGGCGGCGGGCGGTCGTTCCAGATCGCGATCGAACGGATCGGCCGTCGACCGCAACGAGCGTGGCGCCGGCCGCCGCGCAGGCCTTGGCGAGCCGCTCGGCGCCTTCGACCGTGTGCAGCCACGGATCGTAGCCGATGCGCTCGCCGGCCG
Source organism: uncultured Alphaproteobacteria bacterium (assembly GCA_963807865.1). Classification (GTDB taxonomy): domain Bacteria; phylum Pseudomonadota; class Alphaproteobacteria; order Rhizobiales; family Xanthobacteraceae; genus VAZQ01. The sequence continues at coordinate 100,066 of CAWEDK010000004.1, forward strand.
TGACGTTCTGCTCGATCCAGCGGCTCGGCGGCGTCTCGACCAGATGCGCGATGGTGAAGATCGCAGGATCGATCTGATCGCGCACCTGCAGGGTGTAGCGGCCGTCGACGAACAGCACGGCGCGGTCCATCAGCACGATCGCGAGCCCGGCCGAGCCGGTGAAGCCGGTGAGCCAGGCGAGCCGCTCCTCGCAGGCCGGCACATATTCGTTCTGATGGCGGTCGGCGCGCGGCACGATCAGGCCGGTCAGCCCGCGCCGCGCCAGTTCGGTGCGCAGCGCCGCGACCCGCGCGCCGCTCGCGGCGCGGTCGCCGGCGTCGTCGAATGACTGGAAGCGGGCTTCGAACATGCGGCCAATCTATGGGTTGCGTTGCACAGCGGCAATGCTCGCCGGGCTGGCGGGGATCAGACCTGCCCGCGGCGCTGCCGGGTTCGCCGCGTCCGGCGCGCAGCACCAGCGTCACCCAGCCTTCGAGCGGAATGCGCTGCTCGCAGCGCGAAGCCGTGCGGCAGATAGGCGCCGAGCGCCGGCAGTTCCTGCGCGCGCAGCAGGCCGGAGAGCACGATGCAGCCGCCGGGCGCGACCAGGCGCGCCATCGGCCGCGCCAGCTGCTGGAGCGGCGCCAGCAGGATATTGGCGAGGACGAGCGCGAACGGCGCCCGCGCGCGGAACCGCTGTGCGGCGAGGCCGGCCGCATGCATCACCTCGATGCGCGCGCCGGCGCGGTTGAGCCGTGCATTGTCGCGCGCGACGTGCGCACCGCGCGGCGGTCGATGTCGCTCGCCAAGCACGTTGCGATGCAGCGACTTCGCCGCCGCGATCGCCAGCACGCCGGTGCCGGTGCCGACGTCGAGCACGGCGCGCCGCCGGCAGCCGTCCGCTTGATCAGGCGGTCGAGCGCCAGCAGGCAGCCGCGCGTGGTGCCGTGGTGGCCGGTGCCGAAGGCGAGGCCGGCTTCGATCTCGATTGCGATGCGATTCGGTCCGATGCGCGCGCGGTCGTGCGAGCCGTGAACCACGAAACGGCCGGCCTCGACCGGTTTGAGGCCCTCGAGGCTTTTTCGCACCCAGTCGGTCGGCGCGAGCGTCTCGAACAGGAGCGTGCTGGCAAGCTGCGGCGTGGTCGCGAGCGTCACCAGCGTACGCACAGCCGCCTCGTCGGGCGTTTCGCGGAAGTAGAGCGTGATGGGCCAGCGGCCGTCGGGCTCTTCATGGGTGGAAACAGCCACGGCCTCCGGATCGAACGTTTCGGTGAGCACATCCGAAATTCGGCGGGCGGCCGCCGCGTCGGTCGTAAGGCGAGCGACGGCGACCGCGGCAGGGAGGCATGAAGCATCTGACATCAAGCGGATTTGTCCTCGTGACCCCCGCAATTCACCGGGGCTTGTTCCATGCCGCGCAGGGCGCAGTCCACTAATTGTACCGGCGTTATCCGCAAACTTTTCCCCAACTTATCCACCGGCATTTCAAGGCTCTTCCCACATCGCTGCGGACAGGCTTTCCCCAGCATTTCCACAGGGCAGGGCGGCGTCCGGCGGGCTCGTACGTGGGGAAAAAACCCGATAGGGTCCGCGCCCCACAGTTTCGGGAACTCCGGTTCCCGGGCCTGCCACCTGCAATACGGCGCCGCCGGGCGCCAAGACATCGTGCAATCGATCGAAACCAGATCTCCTGGATCGTCGCCGTCGTCGTTCTGCTGATCCTGATGCTGTCGTTCGGTGCGCCGTGGATCACCGTCGTCGCGCTGAAGGCGATCGCTGCGGAAACCGGCGGACTGCGGTCGGTGCCGGCGCTGGGAGCGCGCTCGCCTGGATCGGGTTTGGCACCGGCGGCATCCTCATGGGGCAGGTGGCCGAGCGGGTCGGCGTGCGATGGACGGTGATGTTCGGCGCGGTGATGATCTGCGTCGGGCTTGCGCTGTCGAGTGGCGGCGAGACCTGGCAACTCTACCTCGGCCAGGGCTTGTTCGTGGGCTTTCTCGGCATCGGCGGCATCAACGCGCCATTCTACGTCTATATCAGCCGCTGGTTCGATCGCCGCCGCGGCTCTGCGCTCGCGCTGATCTCGAGCGGCGGGTATCTCGCCGGCGCGGTATGGCCGCTGGTGTTCGAGCGGGCGATCGCATGGGTGGGCGGCGGCAGACCATGTTCTTCTACGGCCTCATGGAGGTCGCGATCATCATTCCGCTGGCGATTATCTTCCTGCATCGGCCGCCCGAGTCGCCCTATGCCGGAAGCGGCGCTCCATCTGTCGTCGAGCGCGCCGCCGCGTGATGGGCTGGCCGCCGAACCTGGTCTACGTGTTGATGGCGGTGGCCATGATCTTCTGCTGCATCCCGATGGCGATCCCGCAGGCTCATCTGCCGGCGTTTTCTAAGCAAACCCCAACTGAACGAGGTGCGGAAAAAAAAAAAAAAAAAAAACGAATTGCCGGAACCAATTTGCCGATGGTGCAGGAGCGGCAGAATCCGGCCGATTCCTAGCGGTGGCAGAGCGTCTCTGGGAGGCCATCTTTCTGGCGCGGGCCGACGAGGACGCCACCTCGGTGGCGGAACTGGAAGAAGCTGCCTGCAGGTTCTATCAGCCAATGGCCCGATCGGTTGCCGGCGTCGTCTGTGGTGAATCAGCGGTCGGACGGACCAGTCCGAGCGCGTGGCGGAACTTGCTCTGGCACGGGCCGTGCTGCTTGGCGGCACAAACTCGAGCGGATTCCGGCGGTTTGCGCGATCGGTGATCATCAGGCAACTGTCGAATCCCTAACGGCCAGCATTTTCCAGTTTTAGGCATCATCGTCCAGTCGCTCATGTTCACCCGGCCACAGCGGCAGGAGTCCCCGTCGTTTGAGTTCGTTCCGGATCCAGAGTTCGCGCTCTGTCGAAATAGCCTCGTAAGCGGCAAGGTCCGCGGCGAACTTCTCTTCTTCGCCGGTGAGGGCCGAATCCTCGCGGCCGATTCGCTCGCGTTCCTTCTGTGCGCCCTTCGCGAGTCGGCGCAACTCAGGCAACAAGGCCGTCAGAGTCGCGGAATCTGTGCGCCGGTATACCTTCTTCGTCGACGCGTCGAGTGCCACAGGCACGACGCTACAGAGGCTGAGACGCGCGAGGGTCCGGTCGACCACGGTGGGAAAGTCATTCACGGAGCGTGACGCTGCTGTCCACCTGCCGTTCATCCTGGGATGGTTTCGTGGTCGCGGGGTACGGGGACCGGTTGAACGTCGCAATTGATCACCCTGCTATCGAGCGCGATCTGGATGTCAGGTGCCGGACATGCGACGATCGCGAGGATTCTGAACGCTTTTGGGGACGGCGCCACCGTCGCCGGCGTCAGCTGGCGGGGAGGGCGGCTGAGCGCCCCGGAGGCGGCTGCTGGTGTTTCTCGCCTGCGATGCGGACGAATCCGACATGTGCGGCGGGCCTGGGAGGGTCAGGCGCTCGACATCGAGTCGGGTGCCGATCTGGCCCTGGCCCTGGTTCGCAGCGGACAATGGAGTCCGGACATGTTCGTCGTCGGGAATTCAACCGGCGTGATCGGCCGCTGGATTTCGTGCGAACGCTCCGCTGTGCCGGATCGACTGTGCCGGTTGTCGTTGGGGTTGCGGAGTCAGGTCCACTTGCGGCATCGGAGAGTGATGGCGGCCGGTGCGACCGCAGTGCTCGCCGGCCCTTCGCGCGCCGGGGAGGTGTTGCGTCTGCTGGGACGACATCGCCGCGCCGGGTCGTTCCAGATGAAGCCATTGCCGATCGATCTGGGTCGGTTGCGGGTCGACGGCATCGCCACCCGGATGTGGATGGACGGGGTGGAGTGCCTGATGCCCGCCATGGAGCACTTGCTGCTGCGGTACCTGGCCGAACGACATGGCCAGATCGTCTCGCGGGACGAGTTGGTCTCCGTCGCCTGGGGTAGCCGCGACACAATTGTCAGCAACAGTCTGGCCGTGCACCTCGGACGGGTTCGCCGCAGATTCCAGGCGCATTCCGGGGTGGATTGGATCAGGTCGGTGCGCGGCTGTGGCTACCAACTCGTGCGTCCCGCACCCGTCTGCGTTCGGCGATGCTGCGGTCGGCGGATCAGCCGACCGGCAGCCTGTGTCGGCCCTGCCTGACTTCAGAGGGTGGCCCCCGCAGTCGGTTCACCCGCCGTTCACCTTGGGGGGGTCTGCTGTCCATTCGCACCCCCTAACGTCCTACATGTCGGACGCCGCCTGGCGTCCGACCGCGCCCCGAACAGGGCGCCTACTCGTCAGTAGTTGTGACACTCGATGGAGGAACAAGCGTGAAGATCACGCGAATCAGCGGGCTCGTCGCCCTGTTGGCGGTGGGGGCACTGACCCTCAGTGCCTGCGGGAGTGACAACAACACCGCCACCACCACGTCAGCGGCGGCCGCAGCGACCTCCGCTGCCGGAGCCGCGACATCGGCCGCCGGTTCGGCGACGTCCGCGCAGGTCCGCGGCCGCGTCCGGTGAGGCGCCGACCTTCGAGAGTGCCGGCTTCACCTGCGCCGAGGGCGACCTGCGCTCGTCCGGTTCGACCGCGCAGGGCAAGGTCATGGAGCAGTGGATCTCCGACTTCAACGACATGTGCGGCGCCAACATCAACGCCTACGGCGGCGGCGGCTCCGGTAAGGGCATCGCGGACTTCATCGCCAACCAGGTCGACTTCGCCGGCTCCGACTCGGCGCTGAAGGAGGACCAGGCGGCGGCCGCCAAGACGACCCGCTGCGCCGGTGACGACGCGATCAACCTGCCGATGGTCACCGGCCCGATCGCGCTGGCCTACAACGTCTCCGGCGTCGACAGCCTGGTCCTGACCCCGGCGGTGCTGGCCAAGATCTTCAACGGCACGATCACCAACTGGAACGACCCGGCCATCGCCGCGCTGAACTCCGGCGTCACCCTGCCGGCGCTGGCCATCCAGGCGGTGCACCGCGCAGAGGACTCCGGCACCACGGAGAACTTCACCAAGTACCTGAAGGCGGCCGCACCGGCCGCCTGGACGATCGACGCCGTCGAAGTCGTGGACGGCTCCCGGTGGCATCGCCGCCCAGGGCTCCGACGGTGTGTCCAAGCAGATCAAGAGCAAGGACGGCTCCATCGGCTACGTCGAGTGGGGCTTCGCCACCGACGACGGCCTGAACGTCGCGAAGGTCGACAACGGCGGCGGCGCGGTCGAGCTGACCGCCGAGTCCGCCGGCAAGGCGGTCGCCGCCGCCGAGGTCGTCGGCACCGGCAAGGACCTGGCGCTGAAGCTGGACTACGCGACCAAGGGGCCGGGGCCTACCCGATCATCCTGGTGACCTACGAGATCGTCTGCTCGGCCAACAACGGCGACCTCGGCCCGCTGCTGAAGGCGCTTCCTCGGCTACACCGCGACCGAGGGCCAGGCCACCCTGGCCGACCTCGGCGCGGCTCCGCTGCCGGCGGAGATCCAGACCAAGGTCATCGCCTCGGTGACAGCGATCAGTGAGCTGGCCGGTGAGCACGTGGTCGATGATGGTGCGATCATCCGCCGTCGACGCGGCAGCTGAGCGATCCCCCGGTCGAGCCGGTCGGATGGCACCGCGATCCCGCCGGATCGATCGCACGCACCAGCACGTGCCAGCAGCTCAGCACCGGAACATCCTGCAGATGTGGACATCAGATGGCCAGCACGACGATACACGACCCGACCGAGACGAGCGCTTCGAGCTAGCCGCTCAGGGCGTGCCCGGGGCGCTGCCGATCGGCGATCTCGAGCCGGGCCTGGGTGACGTCGATCTCGACCGGCGGCCTGACCCCGGACGGCCGGCAGGCCGAGGGTGGCATCTCCGGCAGGTCGGTCCGGCTCGGCGACCAGGTCTTCAAGGGCCTGGCCGCCGGTTCCGGCGGCCTGCTGCTGGTGGTCATGGCCGCGATCGCGGTCTTCCTGATCTGGAAGGCGATCCCGGCGTTCACCGGCAACAGCGGCAACCTGTTCACCACCCAGGTCTGGAACCCGCAGGCCGACCCGCCGGTGTTCGGCATGGCGGCGCTGCTGTTCGGCACCGTGATGTCGTCGTTCATCGCGCTGGTGATCGGGGTGCCGATCGCGATCGGCATCGCGCTGTTCATCTCGCACTACGCCATCCCGCCGAGCGGCGACCACGCTGGGCGCCATGGTCGATCTGCTGGCCGCGGTGCCGTCGCTGATCTTCGGCATGTGGGGCCTGTACTTCCTGATCCCGAAGACCCAGGGCTTCCAGAAGTGGCTGACCGAGTACTTCGGCTGGATCCCGCTGTTCGGCAATCGACACGGCGACGACGGTGAACCAGTACGGCAAGAGCCTGCTGATCGCCGGCATCGTGCTGGCGATCATGATCATCCCGATCGTGTCGGCGGTCTGCCGCGAGGTGTTCCTGCAGATCCCGCGCGAGACCATCGACGCGGCCTGGCGCTCGGCGCCACCAAGTGGGAGATGATCCGGGCCGCGGTGCTGCCGTTCGGCCGGGCCGGGATGATTTCGGCGGCGATGCTCGGTCTCGGCCGGGCGCTCGGCGAGACCATCGCGGTCGCGCTGGTGCTGAACTCCGGGTTCAAGATCAACTGGCACATCACCGAGCCGGGCGGCGACACGTTCGCCTCGACCATCGCCAACAAGTTCGGCGAGTCCGGCGGCAACCCGCTCGGCATCCCGGCGCTGATCACGGCCGGTCTGTTCCTGTTCGTGATCACCCTGGTCGTCAACTCGATCGCCCGGATCGTCATCGCCCGCCGGAAGGAATTCACGGCATGAGCCGCCCAGCACCATCCGCACCTGCGAAAGCCACCCCCGGCGGCCGCCGGCCAAGGGCCAGACCGTCCGCGCTGGTCGGCGCCCGGCTGCCGAAATGGGCGCCCTACGCCGCGGCCGTCGGCCGGCGGCTGCGGTCGCCGTCGGCCTCAAGTGCTGCTCGGCTGGACCGGCTGGTGCACCTCGTTCTTCACCGCCGCGGTGCTGTTCATCGTGCATGCTGACCGCCTGGTCGTTCACCATCGAGGCCGGCGCCGGGCCAAGGACCGGTTCGCCTCGACGCTGATCTACGCCTCGTTCGTCGTGCGCCATCGTGCCGCTGGTGCTGATCCTCGGCTACATCGTGGTCAAGGGTCTGCCGCTGTCAGCCCGGACTTCTTCCTGAACTCGATGAACGGCGTCAGCACCCGCGAAGAGGGCGGCGGCGTCTACGCCGCGATGATCGGCACGCTGATCAGGTCGGCATCGCGTCGGTCATCGCGCTGCCGATCGGCCTGTTCACCGCGATCTACCTGGTCGAGTACGGCCGCGGGCCGTTCGCCCGGACGGTCACCTTCTTCGTCGACGTGATGACCGGCGTGCCGTCGATCGTCGCCGGCCTGTTCGTCTACACCTTCCTGCTGCTCGGCTTCGGGATGCGGCCGTTCGGTGCCGCCGGCGCGATCGCGCTGGCGATCCTGATGCTGCCGGTGGCGGTGCGCTCGTCGGAGGAGATGCTCAAGCTGGTGCCGCGCGACCTGCGCGAGGCGTCCTACGCGCTGGGCGTGCCCGAAGTGGCGGACCATCCTCAAGGTGGTGCTGCCGACGGCGATGTCCGGCCTGATCACCTCGGCGCTGCTGGCCGTGGCCCGGGTCGCCGGCGAGACCGCGCCGCTGATCCTGCTGGTCGGCTACGCCGCGAAGATCAACTTCAACCCGTTCGCCGGCGACCAGGCGACGCTGCCGATGATGATCTGGGACCAGCTCGGCAAGCGGGGCGGCTCGGTCACCGACTTCACCGAGCGGGCCTGGGGCGCGGCGCTGGTCCTGGTGCTGCTGGTGCTGATCCTCAACATCGTCGCCCGGCTGATCGCGAGGCTGTTCCAGCCCAAGGCCCGCTGACCGCCGGCGCGACCACTCGTTCCGATTCCGACGAGTTCCACTGAAAGAGCAGACCTGACATGGCCAAGCGCATCGACGTCGAGGACCTCAACGTCTACTACGGCGACTTCCTCGCGGTCGAGGGCGCGTCGATCAACATCGCGCCGCTGACCGTCACCGCCTTCATCGGGCCGTCCGGCTGCGGCAAGTCGACCTTCCTGCGGACCCTGAACCGGATGCACGAGGTGATCCCGAGCGGCCGGGTCACCGGCAAGGTGCTGCTCGACGGCGAGGACCTCTACGGTCCCGGGCGTCGACCCGGTGAACGTCCGCCGCACCGTCGGCATGGTGTTCCAGAAGGCGAACCCGTTCCCGTCGATGTCGATCTACGACAACGTGGTCGCCGGCTACAAGCTCGCCGGCGCCCGCAAGTCCAAGAACGAGTACGACGACATCGTCGAGCGGTCGCTGCGCGGCGCGAACCTCTGGGAAGAGGTCAAGCCGCGGCTCGACCCGGCCCGGGCGCCGGCCTGTCCGGCGGGCAGCAGCAGCGGCTCTGCATCGCCCGGGCGATCGCCGTCGAGCCGCAGGTGCTGCTGATGGACGAGCCGTGCTCGGCGCTGGACCCGATCTCGACGCTGGCCATCGAGGACCTGATCAGCGAGCTCAAGCAGAGCTACACGATCGTCATCGTCACCCACAACATGCAGCAGGCGGCCCGGGTGAGCGACCGCACCGCGTTCTTCAACCTGGCCGGCGTCGGCCAGCCCGGCAAGCTCGTCGAGTACGACGAGACCGCGAAGATCTTCTCCAACCCGAACGAGAAGGCGACCGAGGACTACATCTCCGGCCGCTTCGGCTGATGCTGTCCGGCAGGAGCGCCGGCCAGATCAGCTGCCAGTACTGATCTGGTCGGCGAGAAATTTGACGCGATAGGCGATGTCGTCGCGAACGAGGCGCATGCGGTCGATTCCGTCGATGCCGCGTTCGGAGGGCTCGTCGGTATCCCAGACTTCGACTGGGGTGCCGTCGACGGGCTGAACCTGGGCGTCCCGGCCCAGCACGACGACCCGGTCGGCCGCGGCGATCAGCCCGTCGGTGAGCTGTTTCGGGGTTTGGTCGGTGATGTCGACGCCGACTTCGAGGAGTGCCTCGGCGGAGAGCCCGTTGACCACGGAATCCGGGTTTGGTGCCGGCAGAGTCGACGGTGACGGTATCGCCGGCGACTTTGCGCATCAGGCCGGCGGCCATCTGGGATTGCCGCCGTTCTTCACGCAGATGAACAGCACGGACGGTTTCTTGGCGTCGTTCATGGTGGTCAGGCGCCGGTGGGGAGGAGTTCGCCGATGAGAGTCTCCACCCGGCCGCGGATGTCGTCACGGACCCGGCGGACGGTGTCGATGCCCTTTCCCGC
>CAWEDK010000005.1:0-29833 GCA_963807865.1 uncultured Alphaproteobacteria bacterium
CCGGGTGTTGATGTCGATGCCCGGCCAGACATTCACCCGCGCGTCGAACGTATCGCCGTCGACGATGCGCACGACCTCGACCGGATGATGCTGCCGGATGCCGGCGTATCGGCCGCTGTCGCGGTGCGGGCGGGAGGTGGCGCCGGAGCCGGCGTGTCCGCGGCGGCTTTCCCGCTGGATGTCACCGGGCCGATCATCGTGCCCGCCGCCATGCCCAGCAGAAACACCGCGGCCAAGGCCATCGCCATGCTGCCGCGTGCCGGATGCAGCAGGGCTCGCATCGATATGAACATAATCTTAAGACTAGGTGATTCCTCCTAGGACCGCAATACTATCTAAAGTAACGATCTCTGCAAATATTCTACCGATAGTAGCATGACGGCCCGCGGATCAAAAGTCCGAGGCGAGGCCGTCCTTTTCCCAGTCGCCGTATCGGACCGGGTCGAGCCCGCCGCGGCCACGCAATTCCTTCGCTTGATCGGGACGAGCCGCATCGCGGGCAGCGCGGCGAGCGGCCGCCTCCGCCAGCGCGCGTTGCGCGGCCGCCGGCAGCGGCTTGGCGCCTTGCGGGACCGGCGACGAAGGCGTCGCGGTATCCTCGGGTTTCCGTTCGCTCATGATCCATAAATGCGCGGGAACGCCGGCAGTTCAAGTCCGATGCGTCCGCTGCCCGCGGCATCTTGCAGACCGGCGTTCCGCATCCGACATTTTGTTCGAGCGTTGGAGCGTAGGCGCGAGTGCGCCGCTCCAGCCAAGGAGAGGAAAATGAACTACTTGCGTACCGCCATCCTGCTGGCAGGGCTGACCGCCCTGTTCATGGGTGTCGGCTACCTGATCGGCGGATCGAGCGGCGCCGTGCTGGCCCTGCTGGTCGCCGCGGGCATGAACTTCGTCGCGTACTGGAACGCCGACAAGCTCGTCCTGTCGATGCACGGCGCCCAGGAGGTCGACGAGCGGACTGCGCCCGAACTGGTGCGGATGGTTCGCGAGCTGGCGCAGCGCGCCGGGCTGCCGATGCCGCGCGTCTACCTGATGGACAACCCGCAGCCGAACGCCTTCGCGACCGGCCGAAACCCGCAGCACGCCGCGGTGGCGGCGACGACCGGCCTACTCCAAATGCTTAGCCGCGAGGAGATCGCCGGCGTGATCGCGCACGAACTCGCGCACATCAAGAACCACGACACGCTGACCATGACGATCACCGCCACGATCGCGGGCGCGATCTCGATGCTGGCGCAGTTCGGGCTGTTCTTCGGCGGCCATCGCGACAACAACAGCGGCCTTGGCGTGATCGGCACCATCGCGATGGTGATCCTCGCGCCGCTCGCCGCCATGCTGGTGCAGATGGCGATCAGCCGCTCGCGCGAATACGCCGCCGACGAACTGGGCGCACAGATCTCCGGACAGCCCGAGGCGCTGGCGTCGGCGCTCGCCCGCATCTCCAATGCGGCGCATCAGATCGACAACCCGTCGGCCGAGCGCAATCCCGCGACCGCGCACCTGTTCATCATCAACCCGCTGAACGGCCACGGGATGGACAACCTGTTCTCGACCCATCCGTCGACGCAGAACCGCGTGGCCGCGCTGCAGCAGATCGCTGCCGCGATGGGCCGCGCCTGGGGCGGCCGGCGGCCGGCCGATGTCCGAACCACGCGGGCCGTGGTCCGGCCAGGACTCGCGCCAAAGCGTGCCGGGCGGCGTCTGGGGAAACGTCAAATCCCGCGGACCCTGGGGCTGACCGGCGCCGCCGAGGCTGTTTCTATCCCGCCACCGTCCGCCACCTCGCAGGTGACGCGGTTTCGTGCGACACACCCGCATGACCGCGTCACGCGCCCGCCCCACTCCTCCGCCACCGGGTCTCGCTGCGCGCGAGATCGCCGCCAACGTGCTCGAGGGCGTGCTGCGCCGGCGCCGGCCGCTCGACGAGCAACTGGATGACCAAGGGCGCCGGCCTGGCGGCGCTTCCCGAGCGCGACCGTGCGCTGGTTCGTCACCTGGTCGGCTCCACGCTGCGCCGCCTCGGCACGCTGCGGCATGTGCTCGGCCTTTATCTCGACCGCGGATTTCCGGCGGACGCCCCGCGGGTCGAAACCGCGCTGCTGCTGGGCGCCGCGCAGATCCTGCTGTTGCAGACGCCCGATCACGCCGCGGTCGACATGTCGGTGCGGCTGGTCGCAGGCCGACCGGCGCGCGAAGCACTTTGCGCCGCCTGGTCAATGCGGTGCTGCGCCGGGTCGCCCGCGACGGCGCGCAGCAACTGGCCGGCGCCGATACCGCGCTGCTCGATACGCCTGACTGGCTGATGGCGCGCTGGGTGAAGACCTACGGCGCCGGACCTGGCGCGCGCCATCGCCCAGGCCAATCGCCAAGAGCCGGCGCTCGATCTTACGGTCAAGGACGATGCCGGCCGGCTGGGCCGAAAAGCTTGGCGGGCGCGTGCTCCCGACCGGCTCGGTGCGGGCCGTGGTGCACGGGCCGGTGCCGTCGTTGCCGGGCTATGCCGAGGGCGCCTGGTGGGTGCAGGACGCCGCCGCAGCATTGCCGGCGCGGTTGCTCGGAGAGGTGAGCGGCCGCACGGTCGCGGACCTCTGCGCCGCGCCCGGCGGCAAGACCGCCCAGCTCGCCGCCGCCGGCGCACAGGTCACGGCCGTCGACCGGGCGCCCAAGCGGCTCGATCGGCTGCGGCAGAACCTGGCGCGCCTTGGTCTGATGGCCGAGATCGTCGCAGCCGACGTCACCGAATGGCGCGGCGGCCCGTTCGATGCGGTCCTGGTGGACGCGCCATGCTCGTCGACCGGGACGATCCGCCGCCATCCGGATATTCCGTGGTTGAAGACTGAGAGCGACATCGCGGCGCTCGCAGCACCTGCAGCGGCGCCTGCTGGCCAGCGCGTTCGAATGCACCAGGCCGGGCGGCACCCTGGTCTACTGCACCTGCTCGCTCGAACCGGAAGAAGGCATCGACGTCGTGCGCGATCTCCTGGCGCGCGAGCCCCGCGCGGTGCGCCGGCCGATCGCCAGCCGGCGAGGTCTGCGGCCAGGACGATTGGCTGACGCCGGAGGGCGATCTGCGAACACTGCCGTGCCACTGGCCGGATGCTGATTCGCGCATGGCCGGCCTCGACGGCTTCTATGCCGCACGTCTATCAAGGATTTGAAGGGCTTACCGCAGTTGGCCCGCCGCCCGCGGTTCCGCTATCTTGCCGCTCGTGTCGTGGTATCGGGCCACCAGACACTGACAGTTCAATATCGTATCCCGATTCGAAGGACCCAGCAACTCGACAGCGTGTTTGCGAAGCGCATCGGATACCGAAGGTGATCACTCAGCAACTCAGTGATACTAGTGTGATTTTGGATTTGACGATCCCTACGAGGCACTTGCCGCGGTACCGATAGGAACGTCAAATCCGCCACTCTGGCGGGAACGGGACTGCCCGCCGAACGGGGAAGCGAGCCACCGATGTCGCGCGTTTCGGTCGCGGAGCGGAGCAGGCTGTCGATTTTTGTGGTGCGCGGCGGCCTGCGCCGGCTTGTCACCCGTGTCCTCACGCATCCCATCGCCCAGTGGCCGTTCTCCTTCGGCAAGCCCGACCGGCTGCTGATCGCGCCGCAGGATCTGCGCACATCGGACGCCACCCGCGCCAGCGAGATCTACGCCGGCCGCTTTGTGTTTGCCGGCAAGGTGGTGGTCTGCGACGCCCGCTCGCCGTTCGAGGGATCGCCGCCGTCCGAGGACTGGGCGATCGCGTTGCACGGCTTCGGCTGGCTCCGGCATTTGCGCGCGGCCAACTCGGCCATCACGCGCGCCAATGCCCGCGCGCTGGTCGACGAATGGATCACGCTGAACAGCGCGCACGACGCCGATCGCCTGGCGGCCGGAGGTGATCGCGCGCCGCGTCATCTCCTGGCTCAGCCAGGCGCCGCTGGTGCTCGATGAATCGGACGCCCGGTTCTACCGCCGTTTCCTGCGCAGCCTGACCCGGCAGGTCCGCCACCTGCGGCACTCGGTCGGCGATGCGCGCGACGGCGTGCCGCGCATGCAGGTGGTGATCGCGCTGCTGACGGCGGCGCTCTGCATGGCGGGGCAGCAGCGGCACGTCCGCGGCGCCACCAAGCGATTCATCGACGAGCTGCAGCGGCAGATTCTGCCGGACGGCGGGCACATCAGCCGCAACTCCGGCGCGCTGCTGGAGATCATGATCGATCTGCTGCCGCTGCGCACTTTGTTCACATCGCGCAACATCGCGCCGCCGCCGCCTCTGCTCAACGCGATTGATCGCATGATGCCGATGCTGCGATTTTTCCGGCATGGCGACGGCAATTTCGCGCTGTTCAACGGCATGGGCCCGACCCAGACCGACCGCCTTACCACCGTGCTGGCCTACGACGATGCGCGCGGCGCGCCGCTCGCCAGCGCGCCGCATTCCGGCTACCAGCGGATCGAAGCTGCCGGCACGCTCGTGCTGATGGACACCGGCCGTCCGCCGCCGATCACGGTGAGCCAGGACGCCCATGCGGGATGCCTGTCGTTCGAGCTGTCGACCAGGCAGCAGCGGATCGTGATCAATTGCGGACTGCCGACGATCGGCCGCGAGACATGGCAGCAGGCCGCGCGCGCCACCGCGGCGCATGCCACCGTCACCTTCAACGACACGTCATCGTGCCGGTTCATCGAGTTCGGAGCCGTCAAGGCCATGCTGCACGGCATTCCGATGGTCGGCGGCCCGCACGACGTCCCGGTCACGCGCGAGCAGCAGGCGGGCGGCACCGTGCTGCGCGCGTCGCACAACGGCTACGCGGATCTCTTCAACGTCATCCATCATCGCGTCGTCATGCTTTCGCCCGACGGCCAGAAGCTCGACGGCGAGGATACGTTCGTGCCCGCGAAGGGCGAGACCTTTCCGTCCGGGCGCGACCAGTTCGCGGTGCGCTTCCATCTGCATCCCTCGGTCAGGGCCAGCCGCCTGGCCGATGGCCGCAGCGCCATGCTGGTGATGGCGAACAAGGACGTCTGGAGCTTCGACGCCTACGAGGACCAGATCGAAATCGAGGAAAGCGTCTATCTCGCCGGCACCGACGGGCCGCGCCGCACGCTGCAGATCGCCATCTACGGCAACGCCAACAAGGTGATGCGCGTGCAGTGGACCATCGCGCTGACGGCCGGCACGCCGGCCGCGCCCCGCCGCGGCCGCGATGATGAGCCGCAACTACCCCTGGAACCGACATGACCGAGCTTCGCCGCGTCACCCGCGCCCTGTTGTCCGTTTCCGACAAGAGCGGGCTCGTCGAGTTTGCCCGCGCGCTGGCGGCGGACGGCGTCGAACTGGTCTCGACCGGCGGCACCCGCAAGGCGCTCAGCGATGCCGGGCTCAAGGTGCTCGACGTGTCCGACCTGACCGGGTTCCCCGAAATGATGGACGGCCGGGTGAAGACGCTCCATCCCGGCGTGCACGGCGGACTGCTGGCGATCCGCGCACAACCAGGATCACGCGGCGTCGATGCAGGCGCATCGCATCCAGCCGATCGACCTGCTGGTGGTGAACCTCTATCCGTTCGAAGCAACCGTCGCGAATGGCGCCGATTTCGAAACCTGCATCGAGAACATCGACATCGGCGGCCCCGCCATGATCCGCGCCGCCGCCAAGAACCACGGCGATGTGGCCGTGGTGGTCGACGTCGCCGACTACGCAGCCGTGCTGGCGGAGCTCAAGGCGAACGGCGGAGCGACGACGCTGGCGCTGCGCCAGAAGCTCGCCGCCAAGGCCTATGCGCGCACCGCCGTCTATGATGCGGCGATCTCCAACTGGTTCGCGCAGCAGATCGCGGAGCCTGCACCGGCCTATCGGGCGTTCGGCGGGCAACTCGCCGAGGCGCTGCGCTACGGCGAGAACCCGCATCAGGCGGCGGCGTTCTACCGCGCGCCCGGGATGCGTCCCGGCGTCGCGACCGCGCGGCAACTGCAGGGCAAGCAGCTCTCCTACAACAACATCAACGATACCGACGCGGCGTACGAGTGCGTCGGCGAGTTCGACGCCAGCCGTACTGCCGCCTGCGTCATCGTCAAGCACGCCAATCCGTGCGGCGTCGCGGAGGGCGCGAGCCTCATCGACGCCTATCGCAAGGCGCTGGCCTGCGATCCGGTTTCGGCGTTCGGCGGCATCGTCGCGCTCAACCGTCCGCTCGACGCCGAAGCCGCGCGCGCCATCACCGAGATTTTCACCGAGGTCATCATCGCGCCCGCCGCCAGCGAGGAGGCGATCGCGATCGTCGGCGCGAAGAAGAACCTGCGGCTGCTGTTGGCAGGCGGCCTGCCCGACCCGCGCGCCGGCGGCCTGACGGTGAAATCGGTAGCGGGCGGATTGCTGGTGCAGTCGCGCGACAACGCGGTGGTCGACGACATGGAGCTGAAGGTCGTGACCAAACGCGCGCCGAGCAACAGCGAACTGCGCGACCTCGCCTTTGCGTTCCGCGTCGCCAAGCACGTGAAGTCGAACACCATCGTGTACGCTAAGGACGGCGCCACGGTCGGCATCGGCGCCGGCCAGATGAGCCGGATCAATTCCGCCCGAATCGCCGCCCGCAAGGCCGAGGATGCCGCCAAAGAGGCCAGCCTCTCCGCCCCCCTGACCAAAGGTTCGGTGGTCGCCTCGGATGCGTTCTTCCCGTTCGCCGATGGGCTCTTGGTCGCGATCGAGGCCGGCGCCACCGCGGTGATCCAGCCCGGCGGCTCGATGCGCGACAACGAGGTGATCAAGGCCGCCGACGACCACGGCATCGCCATGGTGTTCACCGGCACGCGCCATTTCCGGCATTGAGGCCGGACAAGCCGTCGGCATTGATCGAGAGTAATCATTCACACGGAGCCGCTGGCTCCGTGACCCTCTCCCTTGCGGAGAGGGTGGCGAGCATCGCAGCGCAGCGGAGATGCGAGCCGGGTGAGGGGTCCGGTTGAGAGGCTTTCGCAAGAGACCCCCCCTCACCCGCCTCGCTCCGCTCGACACCCTCTCCCGCAGGGGGAGAGGGTTTCGAGTGCGCGGCAACGCTAGCGCTGCAACCGCAACAGCGGTTACGGCTTCACCAGATCGCCGAGCAGGCTCGCCGCGACCGACAGCTTCGACAGCGTCAAGCCCGAATTGGCGATCTCCTGCACTGACGATCGGATGCGGTCGACCTCGCCCTTGCGCGGCGCGACCCACGCCTCCACGGCGTGCGGCCCGACGAGACCGTCGCCCGCCATCGCGGCCGTCAACCGGCGCTCGGCGTCGCCGATGGAATCGAGAGCGCGGTCGAGCGCCAACCGGTCGAAATAGTCGGACACCTTGATGTCGCGGGCCGCATTGGCGATGCGGTCGAAGCGGAAGAACGATTCGGCCGCAAAATACGTGGCCGCCATGTCGGCGACGTTGCGGCCGGCGCGCTCGGCAACCACGGCAATATCGGGCGCTGACGCAAGCGCCGGCAGATTGGCGATCCGGCGGGCCAGCGCGTCCGGCACGCCGCCCTTCCTCAGCTCGGCTTCACGGGCGTCGCGTGCCGCGGCGGCGTCCGCCGACAGGACCTTGTCGAGCGCGGCTTCGACTGCCGCGACGCCGGCGCTGTAGTGCTCGACGACGGCAGCGAGGCCCTTCGTCAGGTCGACGTTGCGCAGGAACCAGACCAGCCGGTCCAGCAGCAGGTCCTCCACCGCCGTGTAGAGTTCGAGCTGCAGCTTGCCGGGCACCTTGTTGTCGAGCCTGTCGATCTCGCCGTTGAGCGCGGTCATGCCGAAGCTGTCGCGCACCGCCGCGAACGCGAGCGCGATGTCGGGCGCCGCCGCGCCGGTCTGGTCGGCGATGCGCACCACGAGCGACGGACCGCCGCGGTTGATGATCGAATTGGCGAGCTGCGTCGTGATGATCTCCCGCCGCAGCCGATGCTGCGCGATCGCGTCGGGAAACCGCTCCGCAATGGCGTCCGGAAAATAGCGGGTGAGCTCGCGCGCCAAATAAGGGTCGTCCGGCACCCGCGAGTTCAGGAGATGATGGTTGAGCGACAGCTTGGCGTAGGCGAGCAGCACCGCCAGCTCGGGCCGGGTCAGCGCCTGCGAGCGGCGGCGGCGCTCGGCAATCTCCATGTCGTCCGGCAGGAATTCCACCGCCCGGTCGAGTTCGCCCGCCACTTCCAGGGACTGCATCAGCCGTTGTTCGAAACCGAGGTCCTCGAGGCCGCGGCGTTCCGCCAGCGAGAGCGCCAGCGTCTGCAGATAATTGTTGCGCAGCACGAGCGAAGCCACGTTATCGGTCATCTGCGCCAGCAGCAGATTGCGATCGTCGCGGGTAAGACGGCCGTCGTGCATCGGCGGCGTCAGCGCGATCTTGATGTTGACCTCAACGTCGGAGGTGTTGACGCCGGCCGAGTTGTCGATGGCGTCGGTGTTGAGCCGGACGCCGTGCTGCGCCGCCTCGATCCGGCCGCGCTGGGTCATGCCGAGATTGGCGCCCTCGCCCACGACCTTGCTGCGCAACTCCTTTCCGGTCGCCCGGATCGAATCGTTGGCGCGGTCGCCAACCGCGTCGTCGGTCTCGGTCGAGGCGCGCACATAGGTGCCGATGCCGCCGAAGAACAGCAGATCGGCCGGCGCCTTCAGGATCGCGTTCATGATCTCGGCCGGCGTCGCCCTTCGGCTTGTCGAAGCCGATCGCCGCCCGTGCGGCCGGCGACAGCGTAATTTCCTTCAGCGAACGCGAGAACACCCCGCCGCCCGAAGAGATCAGCGCCTTGTCGTAGTCCTGCCAGCTCGAGCGCGGCAGATCGAACAGCCGCTGCCGCTCGGCGAAGCTCTTCGCCGGATCGGGGTCGGGATCGATGAAGATGTCGCGGTGATCGAACGCCGCGACCAGCTTCAAGGTCGTTTCCCGCAACATCCCGTTGCCGAATACGTCGCCCGACATGTCGCCGACACCCACGACGGTGAACGGCGTCGTGCCGATATCGACGTCCATCTCGCGGAAATGCCGCTTCACCGACTCCCAGGCGCCGCGCGCCGTGATGCCCATCTTCTTGTGGTCGTAGCCGGCCGAGCCGCCGGACGCGAACGCATCGTCGAGCCAGAAATGATGTTCGGCCGAGATCGCGTTGGCGATGTCCGAGAACGTCGCGGTGCCCTTGTCGGCGGCGACCACCAGATAGGGATCGTCATCGTCGTGCCGCACCACGTTGTCGGGCGGGATCACGCCGCGCTCGCCGAGGTTGTCGGTGATGTCGAGCAGCGTCGAGATGAACAGCTTGTAGGTCGCGGTGCCTTCGGCCTGCACAGCCTCGCGTGTGCCGCTGCGCGGCGACGATCCCGGGCAGCGCCTTCGGCACGAAGCCGCCCTTGGCGCCGACCGGGACGATCACGGCGTTCTTCACCTGCTGCGCCTTGACCAGGCCGAGCACTTCGGTGCGGAAATCCTGCGGCCGGTCGGACCAGCGGATGCCGCCGCGCGCCACCTTGCCGAAGCGCAGGTGCACCGCCTCGACGCGCGGCGAATAGACGAAGATCTCGTAGAGCGGACGCGGCAGCGGCAGCGCCGTCGAGCTTCCGGCTGGCATACTTGATGGCGATCAGCGGCTTCGCCTGTCCGCTCGCTTCGATCTGGTAGAAATTGGTCCGGACCGCGGATTGCACCGCATTGACGAAGTGGCGGAGAATGCGGTCCTCGTCGAGGCTCTCGACCTTCGTCAACGCGCTCTCGATTTCCGCCACAACCGCGGCCTCGCGCGCGGCGCGCTCGCTTTTTTCATTCGTCATTCCGGGGCCGGCCGCAGGCCGGAACCCGGAATCCACGGCCGCTGCATCGCTCGAATGGATTTCGGACAGCCTCACTTCGCTCGGCTTCCGGAATGACGGTGGAGGATCAGACCGCGGATCGAAGCGCTCGTTGAACAGGCGCACGATCTCGGCTGCGATCGCCGCATGCTTGACCAGCGTCGTCCACATGTAGTCCTGCGAATAGGGCACGCGAATTTGCCGCAGAAAGCGCGAGATGCTGCGAATGAGCGCGATATCGCGCCACATCAGCCCGGCATCGAGGACGAGCGCATTGTAGCCGTCGCTTTCCGCCGCGCCGGTCATGATCACCAGGAAGGCCGCTTCCAGGCTGCCCTTTCGGCGCGTCGATGTCGGCATCGCCACGGGCGGCGAGAAGCGCCATGTCGTGAAACCAGACGACGGCATCGGCGGCCTTGCGGTCGATCCGGTAGGTCCGTTCGTCCACCACCTTGAAGCCCATGTTCTCCAGTACCGGAACCCGATCTGACAGGCGGATCGGCCGGTCGTAGCTCCAGATTTTCAGACCGACCGTGCCGCCGTCGGTGCCGGATCGGCGGTGGAAGTCGACGCCAAGCGGCCGGGCGGACGACAGCCCTTCGACGATCCGGAGCTCCTTGACGGTTCTGTCCGGCGAATAGTTCTCCCGATAGCCGTCGGAAAACGCGTCGCGATAGCGCTCGAACAGCGCGCGCGCCCTGACAGGTTCGTAGGTGTGCGCGAGCTTGTCGCCGAACTCGTCGACCCAGGTGCGCACGATCGCGGCGACCGCCGCCTCGAGCGCGGGCCGCGCCGGGTCGGCCGCCTCGCCGGCGCCGGGCTTGCGACCGATGATGTAATGCACCCGGATCATCGGTCCTTCCGGGAAGAACGGCAGGAAGGCGCTGACGCGGCCCTGGAAGGCGCCGGCCAGATACGCGCCGACACGTTCGCGTACCGCGCTGGTGTACCGGTCGCGCGGCACGTATACGAGCACCGACACGAAGCGATCGAAGCGGTCGCGCCGCGGCAAGACGCGTACGCGCGGACGCTCGTCGAGTTGCAGGATCGCCTGCGAGAACTGGAACAGCGTGTCCTCGTCGATCTGAAACAGTTCGTCGCGCGGATAGGTCTCCAGCACGTTGATCAGCGCCTTGCCGGAGTGCCCTTCGGGATCGAAGCCCGCGCGGGTGATCACCGCGTCGATCTTGCGGCGCAAATACGGGATCGATCGCGCCGACCGCGTATAGGCGGTCGAGGTGAACAGTCCGACGATGCGGAGTTCGCCGACCAGCCTCCCGGCGGCGTTGAACCGCTTCAGGCCGACGTAATCCATGTAGACACGGCGATGGACGCGCGAACGGACCGCGGTCTTGGTCACGATCAGCAGCGTGGGCTCCTTGAGGAACGCCCTGATCGCAGGCGTGATTGCAAGCGGCTGGTTCCAGCGCTGTACGACGTGCATGTCGCGGGCGCGCAGGATGCCGAGCCCGCTTTCAAACACCGGGTCGAGCGAATCTTCGCCGACGGAAAAATCGTAATTGCGGATGCCAAGGAACGTGAAGTTGTCGCCCGTCAGCCATTGCAGAAACTGGATGGCTTCGGCGATTTCCCCGACCGGCAGCGGCGGCGGGTTGTCCTTCAGCCCGGCAACGGCGCCCGCCACCCGGTCGAGCATGGCTCGCCAGTCCTGCACGCTGACGCGGACATCGGCGAGCGCCGCTTCGATGGCCTCCGTGATCTCGCGCCGTCGTGCTTCCTCGTCGATACGTGCGAGGTGAATTTGGATGACGCTCTCGCGCGGCTTGCCGAGCACAGCCGGCCCCGCGCGCTCGAATGAAAGCAACCTGCCCGCCGCGTCGCGCTCCACCGAAAAAATCGGATGCACCACGAGATGAACGTCGAGGCCACGGTCGGCAAGCTCCCCCATCACCGAGTCGACCAGGAACGGCATGTCGTCGTTGACGACTTCGAGCACCGATGCCGCCTTGAGCCGCTGCTCGTGCGTTCCGGCCGGGGCAGGCGATGTGAGGCGCACCCGCGAGGTGCCCGGCTTGCGTTCGGAAAACAGCGCCCACGCCTCGGCCGCCAGGGCGGCGATCTCGCGCGCGTCATAACGCATCAGGTCTTCCGGCACGGCGCGCGCGAACAGCCCGGCGACGAAATCGGGCGGCACGTCACGATGGCCGTCCGCCAGGACCTTGCCGGCGGCGGTCAGCAATGCCTGCGCGGCGCGCTCTTCGTCGTCGTGGAGAGTGGGATCGGTCATGGCTATTGTCCCGGCAGACACAGAATGAACGCCCTTTGCGGCCCACTCATGAAGTCTTTCCGATTCCTTGGGTTCCCGTCGAGGGCCAAGATTAGCCGGTCGACGCGCGGGGCGATATCGCCCCCCGGCCGAACGCGGTAGGATCGAGCATCCGACAAGGGAGACGAACGCCGTGCCGAAACCCAGCAAGACTGTTCTCAAGAAGCAGCCGAGCCCGACCAAGCATGCGCCCGTGAAAGGCGGTAAGAAGGCCGCGGCCCTTTCGAAGCAGGGCGCCGACGACGACACCAAGTTCATGGCACTCGACATTGCGCGCGGCAAGCTGTCCGGCGAGATGCAGACCTATTTCGACAAATGCCAGGAAAAGCTCGGCTATGTGCCGAACGTGCTGCGCGCCTTCGGCTTCGACAACGGCAAGCTGCAGGCGTTCGTCGACTACCGCCAGGAGCTCGTGCAGAACGCCGAGAACCTTTCCAAGCTCGAGATCGAAATGATCGCCACCGTGGTGTCGGCGCAGAACCGCTGCTTCTACTGCATCACCGTGCACGGCAACGGCGTGCGGGCGCTTTCGGGCGATCCGATCCTCGGCGAAATGATGGTGATGAACTATCGCGCCGCGAAGCTCTCCAAGCGGCAGCGCGCGATGCTCGATTTCGCCGTGAAGATGACGGTCGAATCCTGGGCGGTCGAAGAGAAAGACCGCGAGAAGCTGCGCCGCGCGGGATTCACCGACCGCGACATCTGGGATATCGCCTCGGTAGCGGCGTTCTACAACATGACAAACCGGCTGGCATCAGCCACCGACATGCGGCCCAACACCGCCTATCATGGTCAGGCGCGGTGATCGCGGCGCTCGTCACTGACACCGATCCTCATCCTGGGGAGGGCGCACAGCGCCCGTCTCGAAGGATGGCGGCAGGCACCGAATTTTGCGGCCATGCTTCGAGACGCGACCTGCGGTCGCTCCTCAGCATGAGGACGATATCAAGCTCGCATTAAGTGCGTGCATCAAGAAGCCTGGACATCAACGAGGAAACGGAGGAGCCCATGAACACGCTGATCGGTCTCGCGGTGGCGGCGATTTCCGCCATGTCATCGGCGGCGCTGGCGCAAGCGCCGCGCGTGGTGATGGAAGAGATGATGGTGCCGTCCGAGCCCGGCATCGACATCTACGTCCGCAACAAGCGCCCGGCCGACATGACGGCGTTCCGGCCCGAACGCACGGTGCTGTACGTGCACGGCGCGACCTATCCGGCCTCGACGGCATTCGACCTGCAGCTCGGCGGCATGTCGTGGATGGATTACATGGCGGCGCGCGGCTACGACGTCTATCTCCTCGACCTGCGCGGCTACGGCAAGTCGACGCGGCCGAAGGAAATGGCGGAAGACGCGAAAAACAATCCGCCGATCGTGCGCGGCGATACCGCCGTCAAGGACATCGGCGCCGTGGTCGACTTCATCCTCAAGCGCCGCAACATCCCCCGCGTCAACCTGATGGGCTGGTCCTGGGGCTCCACCACGATGGCGACCTACACGACGCAGAACCCCGGCAAGGTCGAGCGCCTGGTGCTGTACGCGCCGGGCTGGATCCGCCAGACCGCGTCGCTGGTGCAGACCGGCCCGGGGCCGCTCGGCGCCTACCGCAAGGTCTCACGCGATCAGGCACTGGGACGGTGGATGACGGGCGTGCCGGACGACAAGAAGGCGACCCTTATTCCGGCCGGCTGGTTCGACACCTGGGCCGACGCCACGTTCGCGACCGATCCGGAGGGCGCCAAGGCCAGCCCGCAATTCATCCGCGCGCCGAACGGCGTGGTTGCCGACAGCACCGAATACTGGGCGGCCGGCAAGGCCTACTACGACCCCTCGAAAATCACTGTGCCGACGCTCCTCGTGCACGCCGAGTGGGACCGTGACCTGCCGGCTTACATGGCGCAGACGCTGTTTCCGCTGCTCGTCAACTCGCCCGGCAAACGTTACGTGCAACTGCCGGAAGGCACCCACACCATCATCATGGAGAAGAACCGGATGATGCTGTTCGAGGCTGTGCAATCGTTCCTCGACGAGGCCGGCCGGTCGTAACCTTGGCGCTATGCAGCGGCCGCAAAGGCGGTGCTCTTACCCTCCCCCCGCGTAGCGGGGGAGGGGAGACACAGCGAGTTCGCCTCCGTACGACTAAATCTCGACGAGCTTGTTCGGCAGCTCGTCGCGATTGAGCGCGCCGGGCGGAAAGTGCTCGGCCAGCACCGCGCCGCATAGCTCGATCGCAGCGACGAAGCCGTCGCCTGGTTGATCGCGCCGCATGCCGGCAATCAGCGCGGCGACCGCCTTGTCCCAGACCTCCGGCGTGACCTTGGCGTTGATACCGGCATCCGCCACGATCTCGGCGTAGCGCTCGGCGATCGCCGCGAAGATCAGCACGCCGGTGCGGTTTTCGGTCTGGTGCAGGGCCTGCGCAAAGAACTGCCGCATCGCCAGTGCATGCGCGCGGTCATGTTTGGCCCGTCGCGGCACGATCCGGAAGCGGATCGCCGGTTGTGACAGCGTAATCGCGACGGCGATGAACGCCGCGAGTTGCAGAAAGTAGATCACCGACGCCGGCCACAGCGTGAAGTGAATGAGCGGCCACGGCACCGCGAGCGCGATCACCGCTGCCCATGCGACCGGCACCAGCCGATAATCGCTGGCGTTATGGGCGACGACGCAGAAGATCTCGCCCGACGTCCGGGCCTCGGCCTGGCGGATCGCCTCGGTGATGCGGTCTTTGTCGTTTTGCGAAATCATCGCTCACCAGATTCTTGGCTCAAGTTCTTGGCTCACCAGCTTCCCGACGAACCGCCGCCGCCGAACGAGCCGCCGCCGCCCGAGAAACCGCCGCCCCACGAACCGCCGCCCGAGCCGGACGACCATGACGAGCCCGAGTTGCTCGGGATGACGATCCACGGGCTGCCGCGGCGGCGCCCTCCGGGCTGCGCGCGCGACGCGGAGCCCACCATCATCG
Organism: uncultured Alphaproteobacteria bacterium; assembly: GCA_963807865.1. Taxonomy (GTDB): domain Bacteria; phylum Pseudomonadota; class Alphaproteobacteria; order Rhizobiales; family Xanthobacteraceae; genus VAZQ01. The sequence goes on from CAWEDK010000005.1 coordinate 15,040, forward strand.
CGAACACCAGGAAGAAGATGAAAATGACAAAGATGATGAGCAGGATCGCAACCCAGTCTGAGGTCGGATCCGGGCGCTTGGCGGCGCGCTGCTTCCATTCCTCGGCATCGCCGGTCAACACCTGCACGATATCATCGACGCCGCGGTTGATCCCGCCGGGAAAGTCGTTGGCGCGAAACCGCGGCAGGATCGAGTTGTCGATGATGAAGCGCGAGACCAAGTCGGTAAGCGTGCCTTCGAGGCCATAGCCGACTTCGATGCGCACCTTGCGCTCGTTCGGCGCCACGATCAGCAGTACGCCGTTATTCTTGTCTTTCTGTCCGATCTGCCAGTGGCGGCCGAGCTGATAGCCGTAGTCTTCAATCGATGTGCCCTGCAGCGACTTCAGCGTGACCACGACCACCTGGTCTGTCGATTTCGCCTCGAGGTCGGCGAGCTTCTGCGTCAGGGCCGCGCGCGTGGCGGCGTCGAGAATATTGGCGTCATCGACGACGCGGCCGGTGAGCGTGGGAAACGTCAGCGCCAGCGCAGGTAGCGCCGCAAGCAGGAGAACTAGCAATAGGCCGACGAATGCGCGGCTTGCTCCACCTCCCCCCTTGAGGGGGAGGTCGGCGGCCGAAAGCCGCCGGGAGGGGGGTAACTCAACGAGCGGCTCGCAACTCGGGACACCCCCCTCCCCACCCCTCCCCCTCAAGGGGGGAGGGAGCAGAGCGAGCAAGCGGCGAGGGCGTTGGTCAAACCAGCGAGGCACACCAACCATACGCAATCACTCGTTCAAACTCAGAACTTCACCTGCGGCGGCTTGGTCATCTCGTCGGGGACGGTGAACGTCTCCATCGGCTTGCTGTTGCGATAGAGCACGGTGGCCCAGATCACGCCCGGGAAGGTCCGCAGTTCGGTGTTGTAGGCCCGCACCGCCTCGATGTAGTCGCGGCGCGCCACCGCGATGCGGTTCTCGGTGCCTTCGAGCTGAGACTGCAATGCCAGATAGTTCTGGTTCGATTTCAGGTCGGGATAGTTTTCCGACACCGCGATCAGCCGGCCGAGCGCGCCGGAGAGTTGTGCCTGCGCCTCCTGGAATTTCTTGAAAGCTTCCGGATTGGTCAGGATGTCGGGCGGCACCTGGAGCGTCGTCTGGGTCGCGCGCGCACGGGCATTGATCACCGCTTCCAGCACCTGCTTTTCCTGAGCGGCGTAGCCCTTCACGGTCTCGACCAGGTTGGGAATGAGATCGGCGCGACGCTGATACTGGTTGAGGACGTCGGACCATTTCGCCTTGGCGTTCTCCTCCTGCGTCGGGATGGTGTTGATTCCGCATCCCGATACCATCAATCCGAGCAGAACGACGAGCGCGGACGCGCGCGCAACGGAGAAGAATCGCGGCAAGGATGTTCATGTGAGCCTCCAGGAAACGAACCGATAACTCCTTAGCAGGATCGCCTCTGGTACTACAGGCGTCCTCCGGATTTAACGCACCGTCCATGAACCTACTGTGGCGTGCGCGACAATGACACCGGCCGAGGAACTGGCGCCTCGCTTGCAACACCGCCGTCCCGTCGATACTTCGGTGACAGCTTCCTCGTCCGCTGCCGACTGAGGCGAGGCCGATCCACGGAGTTTTGATGATCGCCGCCGTTCGCTGGACGCTTCGTGCTGGTTGCCGTGTTCGCCGGCGCCGTCTCACTCCTCGCGCAGGATGCGTTACCCAACGGCCCCGCGCGGGTCGCACCGGTCGTCGCGCGCGACGGCATGGTGGTTGCGCAGGAGACCCGCGCGGCGCGCATCGGCGCGGACGTGCTGCGCCGGGGCGGCAATGCGATCGATGCCGCGGTCGCCACCGGATTCGCGCTGGCGGTGACCTACCCGCGCGCCGGCAACATCGGCGGCGGCGGCTACATGGTGATCCATCTCGCCGACGGCCGCGACATCGCGATCGACTATCGCGAGACCGCGCCCGCCGCGATGACGCGCGACATCTTCCTCGACGACAAGGGCGACGCCGATCCGCAGAAGTCGCGCGACTCGGCGCTCGCGGTCGGCGTGCCCGGCACCGTCGCCGGGCTCGCGCTGGCGCACGCGAAGTACGGCTCTGGCAAGTTCACGCTGGCCGACCTGATGGCGCCCGCCATCGAACTCGCGCGCAACGGGATTCCGGTCGAGGACGACGTCGCGGACTCGCTGCCGAGCATGCAACGGCGGATGGCCCGCTGGCCGGCGTCGGCCAGGATCTTTCTGAAGCCGGACGGCCAGCCACTTGCTCCCGGCGACATGCTGGTACAGCGCGATCTCGCCGAGACGCTGTCGGCGATCGCGCGCGACGGCCCTCGCGCGTTCTACGACGGCGCGATCGCCGAGCGTATCGCCGCCGCCGTGCAGGCAGACGGCGGAATCATGACGCGCGCCGACCTGCAAGACTATCAGCCGATCGAGCGCGCGCCGGTGCGCGGCAGCTATCGCGGCTACGAGATCGTCTCGATGCCGCCGTCTTCGTCGGGCGGCGTGATCCTGATCGAGATGCTCAACATCCTGGAAGGCTACGATGACCTCGGCAACGATGAGGTCCGGCGACTGCACCTGATGATCGAGGCGATGAAGCTCGCCTACGCGGATCGCGCGCTGTTCCTGGGCGATCCCGCGATGGTGAACGCGCCGCTCGACCGGTTGTTGTCGAAGCCCTACGCGGCCGGCCTGCGCGCCGGCATCGACCCCGAGCAGGCGCGGCCATCGAAGACGATCCGCACCGGCACCGGCATCCGCCCCGAGGGCGACAACACCACGCATTTCTCGGTCGTCGACCGTTTCGGCAACGCGGTCTCCAACACCACGACGCTGAACTTCAGCTATGGCCTCGGCATGGTCGCCGAAGGCACCGGCATCCTGCTCAACAACGAGCTCGACGATTTCGCCGCCAAGCCGGGTGCGCCCAATGCGTATGGTCTCGTCGGCGGCGAGGCCAACGCGCCGGGGCCCGGCAAGCGGCCGCTGTCGTCGATGACGCCCACCATCGTGCTCAAGGACGGCAAGCCGTTCCTGGTCACCGGCTCGCCGGGCGGCAGCCGCATCATCACGATGGTGCTGCAGGTCATCACCAACGTGATCGATCGTGGAATGTCGATCGCAGACGCGGTCGCAGACGCGCGATTCCATCATCAATGGTTTCCCGACGAGGTCTCGGTCGAGCGCGGATTCGATCCCGCGACGATCCGCGCGCTCGAGGCGCGCGGCCATCGCGTCGTCGAGGGGCCACCACGAGGCTCGGTCAACTCGATCCTGATCACGCCCGATGGGCTTGTCGGCGCCGCCGATCCGCGCACCCGCGGCGCGCTCGCGGTGGGGTACTGAGCGAAGGGTCTGTTCCGACTGACCGCACTTCTCTATTCCAGCTTGTCTAACTTGTACGTGAGACAGCGTCGGCTTTCGCACGGCACACGACGTTGCTATGCTCATCGCAAGTTCGAGCCCGAAGCCGCCCAGTCGCGGCACTCGAACGCCAGGGAGTGAACATGGCGACGATTTCGAACGCGCTGTCGACGCGTCGGCGATGGTGGATGTTGCCCGCCGCATGTCTGCTGGCAGCCGCAGCCGCCGGGATGTTTCCCACACCGGCCGCCGCCGAATTCCCCGAGAAGCCGATCCGGCTGATCGTGCCGCAGGCGCCCGGCAGCGCGACCGACGTGCTGGCGCGATTGCTCGCAGCCGAACTTGGCCCGCAGCTCGGCGGCGTCACCATCGTGGTCGACAACCGCCCGGGCGGCGCCCTCACGCTCGGCATCGATCTCACCGCGAAGTCGCCCGCCGATGGCTACACGCTCTGCATGGGTCCGATCGGCGCGCTCGCGATCACCCGGCACATGGTGGCGAAGCTGCCGTACGACATCGAGCGCGACTTGCAGCCGATCGCGCTGGTCAGCCGTGGCCACCTGCTGCTCGCGGCCTCGACCACCATGCCGTTCACGACCGTGCAGGAACTCGTCGCCTATGCGAAGGCCAATCCCGGCAAGCTGATGAACGCCTCGTCGAGCAACGGCTCGCCCGGCCACGTCGGCGGCGAGCTGTTCAAGTACATGACCGGCACCGAAATTCTGCACATCCCCTACAAGGGCGGCGCGCAGGCGATCAACGACCTGATCGCCGGCCATGTCCACCTGATGTTCGAGAGTCTCAACTCGATCTCGTCGACCGCGAAGGGCGGCAAGCTGCGCGCGCTCGGCGTCAGCGGACCGCGCCGCTCGCCGGCGTTTCCCGACCTGCCGACGATCGCCGAAGCGGGCGTGCCCGGCTATGACGCCGGCACCTGGAGCGGCGTGATCGCGCCGGCCGGCGTGCCGCGGCCGATCGTCGACAAGCTCAACGCGGCGATCAACCGGGCGATCTCGACGCAAGCCTTCAAGGATCGCTTCGGTGCGATCGGCGACGAGCCCGCGGGCGGCAGTCCGGAGGACTTCGCCGCGACCATCGCGCACGGATTCCGCCAAGTGGGCCGACGTGGTGAAGCGCTCGGGCGCGAAGCTCGACTGACCGGCCCGCCCTGCCGAACCTTACATCTTCAACGAGTTCAGCATGTTGGCGCAGGCGTCCGCGACCGCGGAGTTGGCCTCGGTGGTGCCGGGCATGGTCGCCCAACCGCCCTTGGTGATGAAATTGCCCTGCTGCCAGGAACTGACCTTCCTCAGCTCGACCATGTTCGCCGCGGCTTGGGGGCTGTGTTGAAACTTGTCGACGCAGATCGGAGTGAGCGCGGTCACGAGCGCGGAGCTTGCGCTCTTCTGGGTCATCTCTTTCGCGGTGCCGCCGGTCACCCAGCCGCCCCACGTAAATCCAATGACCAGGGTCGCGACCACACCGGCAACCACGCCTTGCACCAGCCGTGTCAACGATTCGCCTTCCAGGATCGCAGGTAATTGCATGCGTTGTTCCTTTCGCCCGACATGTTTCGGAGCGAGGGCCGCGGAGACCCGAATGGGCTCCGGTCGAAAAGACTAAATTGTGAAGTTGGATTGAAGGGCCGGCCGCTTTGATCTGGCGTTTCGGTCGCGATCACCATGCGCCTTTCGGCGGCCAAAGTCGAACTAAACTAAGCCGGAGCAACAGATGTAATTGGTCGCACGTGGAATGGCTTGCGGTTGCGGGCCTCCGCGCGAAGGCATGAGCGGCGCATGGCCCCCATTGGCAGCGGCTTGCTCAGCCTCCGCCGCCATCGCAACTGCCGCCACTACCAGCGTCGCAGCCTGATCCGAAGTGGAAGCCGCCGACGCCCGCGGCTGGCGGAAGCGACATCAGGTCGGCCGACGGATACGGATGATGTCCATGACCCGGGCTGCGCTTGCGGACAGGGTCCGGGGACAGCGCCCAGATCATCAGCGGCACGCCGATCGCAAAGACGATGATGAAACTCAGCATGATTACGCCTCCCATATCTGATCCGCAGATAATGTAAGAGCGCGGAAGGGGCAGCGATGTGATGGCCATCACAAATTGGCGGTCTCCCGACGCGGAGCCGCGCCCGAACGGGTAGCCGTTCGGCCAAATTCGCCAAATTCGGTTGAAATTGGAGCGGGCGAAGGGATTCGAACCCTCGACCCCGACCTTGGCAAGGTCGTGCTCTACCCCTGAGCTACACCCGCATCCGAGAGGGTATTCCGGCCAAATCTCCATGCGGAGCCCGGTGGGTTCCGCATGGACGTCGGCCGCTGGGGCAAGCTATGCCAAAAGGCGTCCCCCATTGCAACCGCCCTTCCCGGGCGGGCTGATCTCGCCTGCCTGTCCCCAACCTCCCGAGCCATCCATGCCCGCCACCCCGGCCGACCTGTTCGCCGCCCTGGACGCCCTCGGCATCCCGCACCCGACCGTAACGCACCCGCCGCTGTTCACGGTCGACCAGTCCCAAGCGCTGCGCGGCCAGATCCCCGGCGGGCATACCAAGAATCTGTTCCTGCGCGACAAGAAGGGCGCGCTGTTCCTGGTCACGACGCTGGAAGATGCGGCGATCGAGCTGAAATCGCTGCACCGCCGGCTCGATGCCTCCGGCCGCTTCTCGTTCGGCTCCGCCGACCTCCTGATCGAGGCACTCGGGGTCGCGCCTGGCGCGGTAACGCCGCTCGCCGCCATCAACGACACCGCAGGCCGGGTCACGGTGGTGCTCGACACCGGCGTTGATGGAGCACGCGATCGTCAATTGTCACCCGCTCACCAACACCATGACGACCTCGATCGCCCGCGCCGACCTCGTCCGCTTCCTGGAGTCGACCGGCCACCCGCCGCAGATCGTCCCGGTGGCCGGCCCTGAGGGCGGGCCGGATTGACCGGCCGCATTGCAAACCTCTCCCCTCACCCCATTTAATTGCCGACATTTGAGGTTTTCGGCGCCGCCAAATTCAGGTCTAACCGCGGGCGAGATGATCCGCGGAGTATGGGGAAAACGGAATGACGATGTTTGAGAATCTCGGGCAGGCGGCCACCGCCCCCGACAGTGCCATCAAGGACACCACGACCCAGACGTTCGTGAAGGACGTGCTCGAGGAGTCCAAGCGCCAGCCGGTGCTGGTCGACTTCTGGGCCGAATGGTGCGGGCCCTGCAAGCAGCTCGCACCGGTGCTCGAGAAGGTGGTCAAGTCCACCAAGGGCAAGGTGAAGCTCGTCAAGATGGACATCGACAAGCACCCGCAGATTCCGGGCCAGCTCGGCATCCAGTCGATCCCCGCGGTGTTCGCCTTCGTCAACGGCCAGCCGGTCGATGGCTTTCTCGGCGCACTGCCCGAAGGCCAGATCGTCGCCTTCCTCGAGCGGGTCACCAAGGACCGCATCGGCGGCGAGGAGCAGGACCTCCTGCAAGGCGGCGGATGCGGCTCTGGCCGAGGGCAACGCGGCCGGCGCGGCCGACCTGTATTCGCAACTGCTGGCGGCCGACGGCACCAATGTGCCCGCGCTGGCGGGGCTCGCGCGCTGCTATGTCGAAACCGGCGCGATCGAGCAGGCCAAGCAGACGCTCGCCTTGGTGCCGGAGGCCAAGCGCAACGATGCCGCGGTGGCGGCCGCGCGCGCGGCCCTCGACATCGCCGAGCAGGCGAAATCGGTCGGTCCGATCGCCGAACTCGAGCAAAAGGTGCAGGCCAATCCGCTCGATCACCAGGCGCGCTTCGATCTCGCGGTGGCGCTGAACGGCAAGGGCCAGCGCCAGGAGGCGCTCGACCACCTGATCGAAATCGTCCGGCGCGACCGCAAATGGAACGACGACGGTGCACGCAAGCAACTTGTGCAGTTCTTCGAGGCCTGGGGCCCGACCGACGAGGCCACGGTCGCCGGGCGCAGGCGCCTGTCGTCGATCTTGTTTGCGTGAGCCTGCACTGATCTCTGTTCCGCAGGATGAGGCGCTGCATGAGTCCGGCGAATGGAGCGCGGCGATGCCGATGAACGCGAGTTACGAAGCGCCCGGCGATCTGCCTGACGTGATCCCGGTGTTTCCGCTCGCCGGCGCGTTGCTGCTGCCGCGCGGACAGATGCCGCTCAACATCTTCGAGCCGCGCTACATGGCGATGATCGACGACGCGTTGAAGGCCGGCCATCGCCTGATCGGCATGATCCAGCCCGACACCGCGCATCCGGGCTCCGAGGAGAAGCCCAATCTCTACAAGATCGGCTGCGTCGGCCGCATCACCCAGCTCGCCGAGAGCGGCGACGGCCGCTATCTGATCCAGCTGACCGGCGTCGCGCGGTTTCGCGTCGAGGACGAACTCACCGCCATGACGCCGTACCGGCAATGCCGCGTCCGCTACGTGCCGTTCATCGACGACTTCACGCCCCGCAAGGGCGAGGACGAGGTCGATCGCAAGAGCTTGCTGGCGGCGCTGACCGGCTTCCTCAAGGCCAACAATCTCAAGGCCGACTGGGACGGCATCGAGAACGCGCCGAACGAGGCGCTGGTGAATGCGCTGGCCATGATGTCGCCCTATGGCGCGGCCGAGAAGCAGGCGCTCCTGGAAGCGCCCGACCTCAAGACCCGGGCCGAAATGCTGGTCGCCATGACCGAGATCGAGCTCGCCAAGAAGATCGCGGGCGGCGAGACGCCGTTGCAATAGCGCCCGGATGCCGCTACCGCCCCGAATTAAAGCCTTGAAACGACCGCATTAAGTTGTTACGTGACGGCTCGTGAGATTGACGGCCAGTCCTTCCACTTCGATTTGAGCCGTTTACGGGTCGCGTGAACGAATTCCACGTCTTGGTTTTCGACCTGTCTCATTCAGCACTATTCATCGACAGCCCAGACCACGCGGGATGTCTCGTTTGTCCCGCGATTGCGGTCGCGCTCGCGAGCCGGCTGAGTCTGCCTTGCGGACCGAAATCGGCGCCGATGGTTAACCCATCGGTTGCGCCGGCCCCGATCGCCACACGAAAGATTCGTTCATTGACCTCCTTTCTCCAGCTCGGCCTGGCCGAGCCCATCGCCCGCGCTCTCGCCGAGGAAAAGTACACCGATCCCACCCCGATCCAGGCCCAGACCATCCCGCAAGTGCTCGCCGCGCGCGACGTCGTCGGCATCGCGCAGACCGGAACCGGCAAGACCGCCGCCTTCGCGCTGCCGATCCTCCACCACCTCTCCAAGAACAAGCAGCGCCTGGAGCAGCGCACCTGCCGCGTGCTGGTGCTCAGCCCAACGCGCGAACTCTCCGCGCAGATCGTCGACAGCTTCCAGACCTACGGCCGTCATGTGCGCCCGCGTGTCACGCTCGCCATCGGCGGCGTGCCGATCAACCGCAGATCCGCGATCTGGTCAGCGGCGTCGACGTCCTGGTGGCGACGCCCGGCCGGCTGCTCGACCTGATGCAGAACGGCGCCGTGCGGCTCGACCGCGTCGAGATTTTCGTGCTCGACGAAGCCGACCGCATGCTCGACATGGGCTTCATCCACGACATCCGCGCGATCGTCGGCAAGCTGCCGCCACGCCGGCAGACCTTGTTCTTCTCGGCCACCATGCCGCGCGAGATCGCCGAGCTCGCCAAGGGGATGCTGCGCGATCCGGTGCGGGTCGCCGTGACGCCCGAGGCCACGACGGTCGAGAAGGTCGATCAGCGGATCATTCACGTCGACCGCGCCGGCAAGCCGGCGCTGCTGGCCGAGGTGCTGCGGCAGGAGACGATCGACCGCGCGCTGGTCTTCACCCGCACCAAGCACGGCGCCGACAAGGTGGTCCGCGCGCTCGAAAAGGCCGGGCCTCGCCGCCGAGGCGATCCACGGCAACAAGTCGCAAGGCCAGCGCGAGCGGGTGCTGGCGGCCTTCCGCGCCGGCAAGGTGCGCACGCTGGTGGCGACCGACATCGCGGCGCGCGGCATCGACGTCGACGGCATCAGCCACGTCATCAACTACGACCTGCCGAACATTCCGGAGAGCTACGTGCATCGCATCGGCCGCACCGCGCGCGCCGGCGCCGACGGCATCGCGATCTCGTTCTGCGACGGCGAGGAGCGGGCCTATCTGCGCGACATCGAGAAGCTGATCCGCATGTCGATCCCGGCAACCGAGCGGCGCGGCAGCCGTCATGCCGCGGCCGAACCGCAGCCGGACGGACCGCGAATGGCATCTCGAACGGCAAGCCGCCACAGGCGGCAGCAACATCGGCAGCAGCAGGGCCGGCCGCAGCAAGGTCGCCCGCAGCAGCAGCGTCCACAACAGGGCCGCCACCGCGATGCGCCGCGCAACGCCAATCCCCGGAACGCAAGACGCAGGCCAACCGGCACCAGCGCCGAAAGGCGGCGGACGCCGATCCGGCAAGGACAGCCTCAGCGGCAACGACCGGCCCGACGGCCAACACCGGCGAGATCGTCGGCTCGCCTTCATGAAGCAGCCGAAGCGCGGTGGCGGGCATCCGCGGCGCTCCCGCACACCATCGCGCACCTCGCTGATCGACTGATCGAATCGGAGAAACAACATGGCCAAGGAAGAACTGATCGAATTCGACGGCACCGTCACCGAGGTCCTGCCGGACGGCAATTATCGCGTCAAGCTCGACAACGACCACCAGATCCTCGCCTACATGTCCGGCAAGATGCGCAAGTTCCGCATCCGCACCGGCGTCGGCGACCGGGTCATCGTCGAGGTGTCGCCCTACGATCTCGACCGCGGCCGCATCAACTTCCGCCACAAGACCGAACGCGTGGCCGGCGCAGCGCCCGCCCGGCGGCAGAATTTCCGCCGGCACTAATCGCCAGCCCGCGTGATTCCGGGGCCGTCGGCAAGGACGGAGCCCGGAATCGATCTCTCAAACTTCGAGATGCAATCGGCGGATTGGATTTCGGACAGCCGCTTCGCGGCTTCCGGAATGACCGAACGTCTCTAAGCCGGCTCGCCAACGCGATTTCGCCCTGAGCAAGTGCACGTGCTATAGGCGTCGGCGGTCACAGGCCGCCACGTCTGGAGTACGCCCATGAGCCTCACGCCCACCGACCGGCCCGCTGGCGAGCGACGTCGATCCCAAGCTGCTGGAAATCCTGGTCTGCCCGCTGACCAAGGGCCCGCTGGAATACGACGCCGAGAAGCAGGAACTGATCTCGCGCGCCGCCAAGCTCGCCTATCCGATCCGCGACGGCATTCCGATCATGCTGCCCGAGGAAGCGCGCCGGCTGGATTGATCGCGTCATATTCGGTGTCATCATCCGCGCCAGCGGACGATCCAGTCGCCGATCGCATCCGGACGCCGTGAAGCTCGAGCGATGACCGGATGCCGCCGCTTGCGCGGGGCATGACAATGCAAGGTGGGAGAAAACCATGCTGAAGATCTGGGGCCGCAACACCTCGTTCAACGTGCAGAAGGTGATGTGGGCGCTCGGCGAGCTGAAGCTGCCGTACGAGCGGATCGACATCGGGGGCGCGTTCGGCAAGAACAACGAGCCGTTCTATCTCGCGATGAATCCCGAACTGCCTGGTGCCGACGCTCGAAGAGGACGACGGCTTTCTGCTGTGGGAATCGAATTCGATCGTGCGCTATCTCGCCGCCAAGCACGGCGCCGGCACGCTCGAGCCGGCCGACCTGCAAGACCGCGCGCGCGCGCAGACGTGGATGGACTGGCAGCTCTCGGTCATCGGGCCGGCGATCCACGCCTGTTCTGGGGCCTGATCCGCACGCCGCCCGAGAAGCGCGACCACGCGCCATCGCGGCCGGCAAGGAAGACCACGAGGCCGCGCAAATCCTGGACGCGCAGCTCGGCAAGACCGCAGTACCTCGCCGGCGACGCGTTCTCGATGGCGACATCCCGGTCGGCATCATGAGCCTACCGCTATCGTGCAGCTCGTTCCGGAGCGGCCGCGCGATGCCAATCTCGACGCTGGTACGCGGCGATCTCGTCGCGCCCAGCCTTCAAGGAGCAGATCGGCCGGTGCCGCTGACGTGACGCGCGTCATCTCTCCGGTCGTCACCGTCCTCTCCGCTCGTCCCCGCGAGAGCCGGGACCCAGACGCTGAGCAGCGAACAGGAAGCATCTGGATTTCCCGCTTGCGCGGGAATGACCGCGTCATCACTTCGCGGCGGCGATCTACAGCGCCTCGCCGCGCAGCAGCTTCGGCACATCGCCGACCAGGCCCGCGGCCTCGCGGATGAACAAGCTGCTTGAGCGCCGGCAGGCGGTCGACCAGGCCGAGGCCGACGTCGCGCGACCAGCCGCAGCGCGTCGGAGCGGTTGGAGAACAGCCGGTTGAGCCCGTCGGTCGCAACCCCCATCGCCATGGTGTCGAAGCGCCGCCAGCGCTGGTAGCGCTCGAGCACCGCGCGCCGCCGGGATCGAGCCCGAGCCGCGCCGCGTCGACGATCACTTCGGCGAGCGCCGCCACGTCCTTCAGGCCCATGTTGAGGCCCTGCCCGGCGATCGGATGGATCACATGCGCGGCGTCGCCGACCAGCGCGATGCGCTCGGCGACGAAGCTGCGCGCCACCGCGAAGCCGAGCGGAAAGGCGCGCCGCGGCCCGACGGCCTCGATCTCGCCGAGCTGCAGCCCGAAGCGGCGCTCGAGCTCGGCGTGGAATTCGGCATCGGGCAGCGCGACGATGCGCTCGGCCTCGCGCTTGTCCTCGGTCCACACGATCGAGGAGCGGTGGCCGCGCCGTCGCCTTGAGCGGCAGGATCGCGAACGGGCCGGCCGGCAGGAAATGCTCCTCGGCGCGGCCGTCATGATCGCGCTCATGCGCGACGGTCGTGACGATGCCGACTGGCCGTAGCCCCAGCCATGGGTCGCGATGCCGGCGCGCTCGCGGATCGCCGAACGCGCGCCATCGGCGGCGACCAGCAGGCGCGCCGAGATCGTCGGCTCGCCATCCGGCCGAGCGTCGACGCGACTGCGCGTCTCGCCCTCGACGTCGCGACGAAAGTCGCGACACGCGACCGGACAGCAGCTCGACGCCTTCGGCCTTGCGCCTTCTCGACCAGCGCCGCGAGCAGCGGCGCGTTCTCGACCATGTGGCGCGAACGGCTCGCCCGGCGCGACATCGCCGTCGAAGGTCAGGAACACCGGCCGCACCGCGTCCTGGAGGCGGCTGTCGGTGATCACCATGTCGAGGATCGGCTGCGCGTCGTCGGCGACCGCGTCCCAGACGCCGATGGTCTCGAACAGCCGCCGCGCCGCCGCCACGATCGCCGAGGCGCGCGCATCCGCCGGCGGCCGGCCGAGCGCCGGATCGGCGACCGCGACCGCGAACGACGGCCCGAGCGCCTGCCGCAGCGCGATCGCGAGCGCCAGGCCGGCAAAGCCGCCGCCGCCGATCAGCACGTCGATGCGCCGGTTTGCGCCTGCGTTCATCGCGGTCACCAGCGAGCTGTCCCGTCCAGCTAGTGTCGACGCATAGCTCGCCGGCTCGCCGACTAGCGAGCCGCGCGCGGATGTGGCACGAAGCGAGACCGCCATGTCCTCCGCCGTCCAAGACTCTGCTGACAATCCTCGATCTCGAACCGCTCGAGGTGAACCTGTTCCGCGGCCGCTCGCCGCAGACCGGCTGGCAGCGGGTGTTCGGCGGCCAGGTCATCGGCCAGGCGCTGGTCGCGGCCTGCCGCACCGTCGATGTGGCGGCCGGCCGCCGCATTCCCTGCACGCCTATTTCCTGCTCGGCGGCGATCCGCAAGGTGCCGATCATCTACGAGGTCGAGCGCATGCGCGACGGCAAGAGCTTCACCACCCGGCGCGTGGTCGCGATCCAGCACGGCCAGGCGATCTTCATCATGTCGGTGTCGTTCCATCGCGACGAGCCGGGCATCGAGCATCAGGCCAAGATGCCCGACGTGCCGACGCCCGAGGAGCTGCCGAGCGAGGCCGAGACTCAAGGAGCGCGTACTGCCGATGATGCCCGAGCCGGTGCGGCGCTACTACGAGCGCGAGCGGCCGATCGAGCTGCGGCCGGTCGAGTACGACCGCTATCTGGGCAAGCAAGATCGAGGACGGCCGCTTCCACGTCTGGATCCGCGCGACCGGCCCGCTGCCGGACGATCCGGCGATCCACAATGCGTGCTGGCCTACGCCTCCGACATGGCGCTGCTCGACTCCGCGCTGATCCCGCACGGCCGCACCGTGTTCGAGAAGGCCATCATGGCGGCGAGCCTCGACCATGCGCTGTGGTTTCACCGCCCGTTCCGCGCCGACGACTGGCTGCTCTATGCGCAGGACAGCCCGAACATCGCCGGCGCGCGCGGCTTCTCGCGCGGCCTGATCTTCACGCGCGACGGCACCCTGGTCGCCTCGGTCGCGCAGGAAGGACTGGTGCGCGAGCGGCCGCGCCGAAACCTGACGGCTGACCAGTAGGACAGCATCGCTGTCCGATCTGCCCACAGCCTTCGCTCGCACGCCTGCCTGAACGGCAAATGGCGCTTAATTTTCCGGCGCGATGCCGATATGTGCGCAGGCTTGCGCGCCGCGTGAGCTTGCTCCGACTCCGGCGTGCCCAACGTCGGGACTGGACACGGCCGAGGTCCGCTCACTCGACGGAGCAACCATGAAGCTCATCATCGCCATCATCAAACCTTTCAAGCTCGAGGACGTCCGCGACGCGCTGACGCGGTCGGCGTGCACGGCATGACCGTCACCGAGGTCAAGGGCTACGGCCGCCAGAAGGGCCACAACGAAATCTATCGCGGCGCCGAATACGCGGTGAACTTCCTGCCCAAGATGCGGATCGAGGTCGCGGTGCCGTCCGACCGGGTCGACAAGGTGGTCGAGGCGATCACCGAGCCGCCAAGACCGGACAGATCGGCGACGGCAAGATCTTCGTCACCAGCATCGATCAGGCGGTGCGCATCCGCACCGGCGAGACCGACAACGACGCGATCTAGCGCGGACTCACGAGCGCTAAGGCCAGAATTGATTCAGGGACGTACCCTCCCGGGCACCAATGAGAGCGTGACGCCAAGGCACCGAAGCAAAGTCCAAGGGGGACCATCATGATCATCGAGACAACGCCGGGCGCGTTGCGCGCACCATCGCGGCGGCGCTTGCGGACTGGTTTGCTGTCGGCGCCGTGCTTCGCCGAGGAGGCGAGCACGATCGATGCCGCCGATACCGCGTGGATGATCGCGGCGACCGGCCTCGTGCTGATGATGACCATCCCGGGGCTTGCGCTGTTCTATTGCGGCATGGTGCGCAAGAAGAACGTGCTGGCCACCATGGCGCAGAGCTTCGCTGCGTTGGCGCTGTGCACGCTGCTGTGGTTCGCGGTTGGCTACAGTTTGACATTCGCCGGGGACGGCCCGCTGCTCGGCACATTCGAGAAAGCGTTCTTCCGCGGCATGGTGATGAACGGGGCCTCGCCGTTCGCGCCGACCATCC
>CAWEDK010000006.1:0-13918 GCA_963807865.1 uncultured Alphaproteobacteria bacterium
AGCGCTCCACATTCACCATCGGTGCTGAGGAAGTTCTGGTGGATGCGGTATGCTTCGCCGGATCAGCCGATGCGAGTTCTAGATCCCTGACCAGTCGGTCGCATGGGCATGGCGCGACAGGAGAAGCTGTCGGCGAACGCCGCTTGAACGGCGGCAGGTACGGCGAGGCGGCGTTGGTCGCGCCCATCCAGAACAGCATCTGCACGTCGGGCGCCACTTCCTCCGGTCTGGTCTTGAGGAACGCGGTGACGCCGAACGGCAGGTCGGAGGCGAAGCCGTGCCCAGCAAATATGCCTGCGCGAGTGCGAGCGCGACGCGGTCGAGCCGCATGTTACGCTGGAACGGGCTAGTTTGCTTGCGGCGAAACGTCAGCGCCGCCGAGGTATGATCACGCAGATTCTTGCCAACGCCCTTAAGCGCAATGCGCGCTTCGATGCCGTGCACCTTCAGTTCGTCGGGATGGCCGATGCCGGACAGCATCAGAAGCTGCGGCGAGTTGATCGCGCCCCCGGCCAGGATAATCTCGCGATTGGCGCGCACCAACTCGGTCTGCCCGTTCTGGACATACTCGACGCCGACAGCGCGCGATCCTTCCATCGCAATCCTGGTAACGAGCACTCCGGTCTTGATCGTGAGATTGCTGCGCTTCATCGCAGGCCGCAGAAACGCGGTTGCCGCGCTGCAGCGGCGCCCGTTGCGCAGCGTCATCTGGAGCGGGCGCAAACCCCTCCTGCATCGCGCCATTATAGTCGTCGGTCACGGGATGACCGGCCGACCGGCCCGCCGCGATGAAGGCTTCGCATATTGGATCCTTGAACGTCGAATACCGGGTGGTCAGCGGGCCGTCGCCGCCGCGATAGGCGTTGGCGCCGCCTTCCCAGGTTTCGGAGCGGCGGAAGTACGGCAGCACTTGCGCGTAATCCCAGCCAGGCAAGCGATTGGCGGCCCAACGGTCATAGTCGCTGCGATGGCCATGATAGTATGCCATGGCGTTGATCGAGGATGAGCCGCCGACCACTTTGCCGCGGGCACATTCGATGCGCCGGCCGTCCATCGTCGCCGACGGCTCGGCGAAGTACATCCAGTCGTGCAGGCGCTTTTGCAGGATGCGGCCCCAGCCGAGCGGAATATGAATCCACGGATCGCGATCCCAGCCGCCGGCTTCCAGCACCAGGACCTTGATGGCGGGATCCTCGGAAAGGCGATAGGCGAGAGTACAACCGGCGGAGCCGGCACCGACAATAATGAAATCGAAATTGGTCACACCGAACCCCTCCCCGGGTGATCATGCCGACGCGGCGACAGGCTGGTGCGCTCACGAAGGAATAATCGGCAGCAAGACGTAGCAAGGCTTTGCCCGGCGCGAAATGCAGCGTGTTGGTGCCGCCGAACACCTCCTTGGGACGGTCCTGCGGATGCACGTGCAGGAACGGTCCGACGCCGGTCAGCGTATATTTGACGCCGTCGAGCGCGAGCGGCGGCCCTTCATTCTCGTAGTCCTTGCCGCGCACCGAGAGACAGAGGCGGTAGCCGGGCGGAACGACGATGCACGTCGGCCAGATCTCGACGTCGAGCTCGACCGGTTCGCCGGGCGTGAGCGGCCACGCTTCGTCGTGCGTGTGATAGGGCCGATACGGCAGGCTGCGCTCCGGGATCGAGCTTGCGATGCGACGCGCGCAGCCAGCCGTTGGCGATCGGCGTGCGCGGATCGTTCGAGCCGATGAACGTGACCTCCTTGCCCTTGTCGTCGAACACCCGCAGCACCAGGAACACATCGGCGTCGGTGGTCGATGACGACAGGAACAGCTTGGCCGCCAGCGGTCCGGTGATCTCCAGCGGCTCGGTCAGCGGCGGCGTCAAGAAATTCATGCCGTTGCCGAGCGCCTCGTAGGTCAGCGTCGTGTCGCGCTTCGGCTCGTCCCGCCCCAGGCTCATGGTCTGCGGATCGAGATAGAACTTGGTCCATTGCGTGCGCGCGAGCGGCCATTCGTTCTCGTGCCGCTGGACGAATTTCTCGCCGGGATGGCGGATCTGCAGTTGCACGCGCGGCTGCTTGTCCCAGCCGGTGTCCTCGCCCTTGAGGAAATGGCCGAAGAACCGCTTCTGCAGGCTCACGCCGTAGTCGGTGTAGAAGTGCGTCCAGTGCGCGTCGCCGTGCGCCTCCAGCCATTTCTGCTTGGAGGCGACGCCGAGGAAGCCCTCGAAATTGCCGCGCGGATGCAGGCCCTGCCCGCCCCAGTTGGCGGCGCTGAGCAGCGGAATGTCGATCTTGCTGAAGTCGGGCGTGCGCTCGCGGCACGCCGCGTCGTCGAACGGATGATCGAGAATGAACTGCTCGATGTCGCGGCGATTCTTCTTCAGCTCCTCGTCGCTCAAGCGTCGCCGGCCCGGACACCAGTTCGCCGGTCACGCGGCTGCGCAAGCCGCGCTCGCCCAGGCCGTGTTGCACGCGATGGAACGCGCGCGGAAAGAGATTGTCGAGGAAGCCGCAATAGATGCCGCCGTGGCGCGCGAACTCGCGGTACCAGTCGGCGCAGCCTTCCCACACGCAGATGGCGGCGAGATGCGGCGGCTGGTGCTGCGCGACGTACCACTGGTTCGTCGCGAAATAGGAGATGCCGTTCATCCCGACCTTGCCGTTGCACCACGGCTGCGCCGCCGCCCATTCGATGCAGTCGTAGATGTCCTTGGTCTCGCGCGGCGACCACGGATCGAGAAAACCGGGCGAGCGGCCGGCGCCGCGCGAGTCGATGCGCAGGCAAACATAGCCGTCCGGCACCCATTTTTCCGGATCGACCACCTCCCAGACCTGGTACTTGCAGCTCGAGCCTTCGGCGACCTCCGGGAAAGCGGCGATCATGCGGTCCCACGCGCTCTTGTTGCCTTCCTGGAACGCCAGCCCCTTGCCGAACGCGCCGTAGGTGAGAATGACGGGATGCGGCTTATCGCCGCGCGGCCGGAACACATCGGCGCGCAGCACGATGCCGTCGTCCATGGGGATCGGCACGTCCCAATCGATCTGCATCCCGTCGCGGATTTCCGACTTCCTGGCTGTATCGACCTTGTTCATTCCCATTTCCATCCCAACGGAGTTCATCAGGATCATCCTACGATGCGATGGAACGCATTGCACCGGCGGCGAGCGCGGCAACGATTCCATCTTCGATGCCGTGCATAATCGTCATCGACACGAACGATAATTCAGAGATCGCCGGTGGGCAGCAACGCGATGGGGATCGTCGCGCCGGTTGCGTGCTGTCGCCGCAGAACTCGACATCGCCGCCACGCGCTGCGATAATTTCAACAAGGCTCGTTGCGACGAGCGGCCCACCACGCGCGCTCTGACGCGCCGAGTGCGCCGCCCGACGGCCACACCGACCAGCGGAGGAGAACTCATATGCGTTGCCAGCCAATTGCCCATGCACAATCCGCACCACTGCAGACGCTCATCGCGCATGCCGCAGCCGTTGTCGCGCTTGCTGGATTTGCGGTGTCGGCCGCCACGGCCGCACAGGCGCAGACCGCCTATCCGAACAAGCCGGTCAAGCTGGTGGTCGGATTTGCCGCCGGCGGCCCGACCGACATCCTCGCCCGCGTGATCGGCGCCGGCATGAGCAAGGTCGCCGGCGAGCAGTTCTATATCGAGAACCGCACCGGCGCCGGCGGCAACATCGCGACCGAGGCGGCCGCCCGCGCCGAGCCCGACGGCTACACCGTCCAGGTGACGCTGATGAGCAGCGCCGTCAACGAAAGCCTGTTCAAGAATTTCAAGATCAAGTTCTCGGATCATTTCGAGCCGATCGGCGGCATCGCGCATACCGGCCTGGTGCTGCTCGTGCATCCGTCGCTCGACGTCAAGAGCGTGTCCGATCTGATCAAGCTGGAGAAATCGAAACCCGGCGAGTTGCTCTACGCCAGCGCCGGCGACGGGACGGCGACGCATCTCGCCGCCGAACTGTTCAATTTCATGGCCGGCACCAAGATGATGCCCGTGCACTACAAGGGCGGAGGCGAAACCATCAAGGATCTGCTGTCCGGCGAGATGAAGGTCATGTTCTCGACCATCCCGCCGGTGCTGGGTTTCGTGAAGGACGGCAGGCTGCGCGGCATCGCCACCACCGGACTGAAGCGCGACAAGGTGCTGCCCGAGCTGCCGACCATCGCGGAGTCCGGCGTGCCTGGCTTCGACATGCCGCTCTGGTTCGGGCTCGCCGCGCCAAAGGGCACGCCGCGCCCGGTGATCGAGAAGCTGAACGCAACGCTCAAGAAGACGCTGACGCTGCCGGAGGTTCAGGAGACGCTGGCCAAGCAAGGCTTCACGACCCTTGACCTCGGACCGGAGGAGTTCGGCAAGTTCTACGCCGCCGAAGCGGACAAGTGGGCCAAGGTGGTCAACGCGATCGGGTTGGCGCGTTAGCGCGGGAGCTCGAGGCGGAGCGTCTGACAGAGACTCCCCGCCGACCTGATGCCGGCAGAGCGCTCTCCCGTCCACGCAGCGAGGTCGCTGGGAAGGTCACAGTTGTTCCCTTCTCGCTCGAAAACACATCCCGGACGGCGGCGTGATTTGGAAAGGGACCAGACCGGTCGCCAGCACGACACAAAAAGGTCTCCCGCAACAAAATCGTTAGAGGATTCGTTCGACGTCTGCTAGATGCGATGCTCGTGGTTCTTCCGGTCTGCCGATGCCGATCTTTTGCGAAGGTAAAAGGTACCGCACTGCCGCCAGCGGGCTAACCAGCGGCCGTAACACCGGCGAGTTGCCTTTCGTCCCTACGAGACTTCGAATTTCAATTCCAAAGACCCGGCAGCCGGCACCGCGTCCGCTGGGTCGATACAGTTCGTTTTATCACGGAAGGACATCGAGATGGATCGCACGCCGATTGGCGATGCTCGCTTCTTTGCCCGAAGCGGCCCACATGCTCTCGCGGTCGTGGCGGAAGCGGCAGGCGGGACCGCAGGCAAGATCAATCTGCTCATCGACGGCCTGGCGCCGCTGCAAACGGCTGGCCCAAACGACGTGAGTTTTCTGGACAGTCGACGTTACGTATCGGCACTCGAGCAGACGCTGGCCGGCGCCGTGATCGTGCGTCCCGAAATGCAGGCGTGCGTGCCAGTCGCAACTGTGCCCATTCTCACAACCGAGCCACATGTCGGATGGGCCCGTGTCGCCGCGCTATTTCATCCGATGCCGCCAGTCTCCCCCGGCGTTCACCCGTCCGCCTTTGTGGCCGAGGATGCGGAGGTCGATCCGACCACCGAAATTGGACCACTGTGTGTGATTGAGGCTGGAGCGCGGATAGGACCGGGTTGCCGGATCGGACCATGCGCGGTGATCGGTATCGGCGTCGTCATCGGTCGCGATTGTCGGATCGGCGCGCACGCCAGTATCAGCCACGCGCTCGTAGGTGCGCGCGTCTACGTCTATCCCGGCGCGCGCATCGGGCAAGAAGGATTTGGATTTGGCCCCACCAAAACTGGGTTCTTAACGGCGCCCCAACTCGGCCGGGTGATCCTCGAAGACGACGTCGAGGTCGGCGCCAATACGACCATTGATCGAGGATCAATTCGAGACACGCTGATCGGCGCAGGTTCGCGTCTCGATAATCTTGTGCAGATCGGACACAATGTTGTTCTTGGCCGATGTTGCGTCGTGGTTGCACAGGCCGGCATTGCAGGTTCGACAGTGCTTGAGGATTTCGTCCAAGTCGGGGGGCAGGCCGCCTTGAATGGACATCTCAGGATCGGCCGCGGTGCTCGGATCGGAGCACAGGCTGGTGTCATGTCAGACGTGTCTTCAGGAATGGAAGTGGTTGGATTTCCCGCTCAGCCAAAACGAGCCTTCTTCCGACAGGTGGCAACACTGAGGCGGATAACAGAAAGAGAGAAGAAAGCCGTTCCACTTGACCAGATCGAGTGATTCACGCCTACGATGAGCGACATAAGCACACTGCGCAGCCGTCACTTGGCGGTCGCTGTCACGGCCTCGCCGAGCGAGCTTTTCCGAAGCTTGTCAATTCCATTTCAGCAATTTTGCGACATTCGTCGCAAGCGGGCCTAAGCATCGCAGTCGGACGAAAGCTACATCAACCCAGCACACCACTGAGGGCATCTCCTCCCAGCTCTGGTCGAGTGCGCATACAAACCGAGGTTGATGACCATGATGACCAAAATCACGATCGCTCTTGCTCTCTTGTTCGCGGTGGCCACCACGATCCCCGCGTCCGCCGAGCCGCGCACCTGCGGCTATTCGACCTTCCAATATGACAGCTCCGGCGCCACCGAAGGCCCCTACTGCGGTTGAGCCGCCTCGATTGCACGATCATGCACGAGGTCGAACTGACGGGAATGACGGCGCAGCGGTGAGACTTAGCTCCGCTTGCCCCGTCATCTCGTCGGCAAGTTTCGACGTGAGATGAGATTCTCATCGCCTTCTCTGAGGTTCTCCGCTTGGCGTAGTTCTGCCTGGCATCGGAGACCAGCCATGGCTGCGGTCGAACCGATCAGCGCCAACACACCGGTCCGGCGCACCTTTCGTCATGGACAATACACCCATATGTCCGCCACGATATCGCATTCTGGAATCGCTGGGCGAGGAACCTGGACCGCGCCGAACGGAATTGGCGCGCCCTTGAGCCGATGCTGCCAGCATTGAAGCGCCGGATGAAGGACGCTGAAATTTCCGACGAAGTGATTGACGCGCAGCAGGTTGAGAAGGGAAGCGCCGGCGGCCTGACAAATGCCATCCGCCGCCGCCAGAATTGCCTGCATCTCGTGATAGGCGGGCACACCAAGCTTACTTAGTCCGCCGGTGCCGCGCACTTGCGGCAACGCACCGTCAACATCAGCAGCATAGAGCGCAGACAGGCAAAGGAGATCGCCCGCCCGCACCGCCGCGGGACCGAGTCGCATGTCGCGCGACGCATCATGATTGATGACTTGCTTCGTTATCTTGGCGTCATCGCGCAATCCGAAAATATTGATCTCGATGATCAACTCGAGCAGCGCCAGCCCTTTGGTGCCTACGACCGTCAAGGCGCAAGAATTCTCGCCAAAATGGCCGTTCCATACGTCCAGGAATTCGGGAAGGTCATCGATATTGGTCAGATAGACTTGTGCTTTGATTGCATTCTTGAGCGAACTCCCACCGGCTTCGAGTGCCGGCTTCAAACGCGAGGTGATCAGGAACTCGGTCTGCAACCTGATATCGGTTCCGTTCCATACGGCATTCGGCGCGCGGTAGGCGGGCTTGGCAAGCCCGGTCATCTCGTCGTTGTTTGGCATCTGCCCCGCCACGAAGACGAAGTCGCCGGAGATCAAGGAAGCGATGAAGCCGGAGTGCTGCGGCACCGGCACCCCTTCCGGCCTGGCGGGTCTCGGTTCGCGCCCCCCGCCAGGCAGGACAGCGATCATCGATACGTCCATGTTGGCGCCGTCAACGACGCAGATCCTCCATGAGCACCGACGTGCTTGGCGGGACGAAGTCGCCCAGCACCGACTTGCGGGCACGTTGATAGGCGTTCACGACGTTTGCATCCGGATAGTACTGGTCGACGCGGACGATGTGACGCAAGTCGCCGCCTTCGGCGATGATCAGCTTTTGCAAGCGATCGATGATGAAGTCGCCCTCGCGTCGGTACCGCGGCGGACTGCCAAGGGGCAGCCCCGGCTTGCCGGCCACTGCCGGTGCGAGGCCATGCTTGAAATCACTGGCCAAGTGCCCGGTGAAGAACAGCCATGATCCGGCCCGCATGCCCTGCGCATACAAGATGTCCGAGTCTCCGATTGGCGTCGGCGCAATGCACTTAACGTCAGCCATCTCTACCTCCTTATCGCTTCGTGCATACAATGCGCGCGGGCACCGCTCATTGACATCGAGGCGCTGCAACATTACGGTTTTTGGTTTGCACATGCCGCCCAACGGAGGCAGAGCTTGTTGCGGGTCGCCAACCTTGGCAAGACTTATGGGGAAGCGGACCACAGCTATGTAGCGCTTGATGGGGTCAACGTAGATATCGCCGACGGCGAGTTCTTTTGTCTGCTCGGTCCGTCTGGTTGTGGTAAATCAACGCTTCTGAATATTCTCGCAGGGTTTGAGCTTGCCACCGTTGGTGTGGTGACCTCCGATGGCATCGCGGTGACCCGCGCCGGGCGCGATCGCGTCATGTTTTTTCAGGATGCTGGATCTGCACTTTTTCCTTGGCTGACGGTCGAGGAGAACCTGCGCTTCGGCTTGCGCGTTCGGAAGATACCGAAAGGCGATTGGGAACCGATCATCGAGAGATATCTACGGTTGGTCGATCTCGAACCGCACCGCATGAAGTTTCCCGCGCAGCTATCAGGTGGAATGCGGCAGCGACTTCAGATTGCACGCGCGCTCGCGGTCGAGCCCGAAATCCTGCTCATGGACGAACCGTTCGGCGCGCTCGACGCGCTGATCCGTCGTCGCATGCACGCCATGCTGCTGAATATCTGGGAACGCATGCACCAGACGATCGTGTTCGTCACACACGACATATCCGAAGCCATCCTGCTGGCGGACCGGATAGGCGTCATGTCGGTCGGCCCCCGTTCCACCATTACGAAGGTTTTCGAGATCGATCTGCCGCGGCCTCGCGACCTCGCTCATCCGCTGGCCGCGAAGCTGTCCAAGGATATCGAGACATTGCTGGCTCCCGACGTCGCGCGGGCCGAACAACGTTCGGCCTGATTGATGCCAACGGGGCGCCGATGACCGAAACATTCAAGAGCACTCGCGCGGCCGGTCCTGATGTCGTCTTGCCGAACCCACAGCTGCGGTGGCGAAAGATTATCGGCAAATATCGCGGCACGTTGCTGTCGATATCATCTGTGGTGGTAGCGTTCCTGATCTGGCAGGTACTGTCGACTTTCGTGTTCAATCCGTTCCTGATTCCTCCGCCGGTTGAGGTCATTCGGACCGCCATTCCGATGGTGCTAAGCGGCGAGATCTTCGCCGACATCTCGATCAGCATGACGCGGGTGCTGGTTGGCTTCATTACCGGCTCACTGCTCGGAGTAGCACTCGGCGTCCTGCTTGGACGAATTCGCATCCTTCATGATCTGCTCGATCCTATCGTGGAGCTCCTGCGCTATCTCTCTCCGACCGCCATGATTCCGATTGCTGTCATCTGGTTCGGCATCGGCGAAACCTCGAAATACTTTTTGATCTTCTGGGGCACGTTTTTCATCGTGCTCGTCAATGCGACTGCCGGCGTATGGCGCACGCCGATTGCCAGACAACGCGCAGCAGAGTGCCTCGGCGCCAACAGCTTGCAGATATTCCTCCTGGTCGTGATCCCGTCGGCTGTGCCCTATATCGTGACCGGCATGCGCGTCGCTATGGCATCCTCGTTCATGGCGATCATTCCCGCCGAGATTCTGGCGGCGGACTCCGGCATCGGCTATCTGCTGCAGAAATCATCTCTGCTGCTGCAGACGAATCGTATTTTCGTTGCGCTGCTGACGATTTGCATTCTCGGCTTCGCCGTCGACAGGCTCTTTCGCTTCTTCGTCGACCGCATCCTGACCCGCTACATGTCCTTCGTCGCGATCACCTGATCGCCGCAAAATGGAGAACCCGCAGATGTCGAGATGTCCACAATTCCTCGCTACAGCGGTCGGCCTGTGTTTGCTCGGCAGCAGCACTCCGTCCCTGGCACAACAGCCCCCGATCAAGCTCACCCTGTTCGGGCAGCCGTCCGTCAACAACGATTCGATCTGGATGGCATTCGAGAAGGGCTTCTATCAACAGGAAGGACTTGACGTCACCTATCGGCTGTTCCCTTCCGGTACGACCGCTTTCCAATCCTTTCAAAACGGACAGGGGGATATCGTTCTGACCGGCGATCTTCCGAGCGTGCAGTACTTCTTCCGCGTCAAAGGCGACTACCGCACGATCGCGGTCGTCGAACGCGACGTCAAAGGCTATGTCGCCGTCGCCCGCAAGGAAATCACCAAGCCGCAAGATCTTGTCGGCAAGACTATCGCGACGCGCGTCGGCTCGACCGGGTCTTGGTTCATATCCGAGTATCTGACAAAAAACGGGGTCGATCCTACGAAGGTCACGGTTAAGAACCTGGATACGCAAGTCTTGCCGGCCGCGCTGTGCGGCGGAGAGATTGCCGCTTTCTTCATCTGGCAGCCCATCGGATCACGCACGCTGGAGATTTGCGCCGACAAAGCCCACTACCTCACCGACGCGACCGGCTATATTCAAGGCTACCTGGTCGCCGGCGCCCGTCCCGCGTGGTTAGCTTCGCCGCAGGGAAAGGAAGCAGCCACCCGTTGGCTACGTGCGACGATGAAGGGACGCGATGCCGCCGAAAAGGATTTCCCCAGCGTCGCCGCATACGCCAAGGCTAAATTCGATCTCAGCGAGAAGGCGACGCGCGAGCAATGGGAAACCAATACGCGGCCGTTAGCACTCGACAAGATCTATTATGACGACTTCTGCAGCCTCAGTCGCTGGGCGCAGAAGGAGAAGGTCACAGACGCGAAGGTCGACTTCACTCAGTTGACATGGGGCGAGGGGCTCAAGGCGATTGACGCAAAGACGGTCGAGACGCCACCGCCACCTTGTTGAGACAGACCTCTTCATCCTGGGAGCGGATCACATCGCCAATGTCCCGGTTCGGCAGGGGTACGATCGAACCGAACCGGTCACATCAACATCGAACCGAGTCTCCGGCCTCGGAACACGGATATCGAACAGGAGAACTTGATGTCCGCGCCCGGGAAGCCGCTCGTCGTCGCGCTTGAAGAGCATTATTGGGACCCTGATCTGCTCGCGCTTTTTCCTGGGGGCGAGGGTAAGCGCGTGTCTGATGTCGAGAAACGATTGCTCGACACGGGCGAGTTGCGGCTGCGCGAGATGGACGAGGCCGGCATCGATATCCAGGTCATTTCGCACGGAGCACCGGGCACACAGAAACTCGACGCCGAGACCTCGATCCGCATGGCGCGCCATTGCAACACGCGTCTTGCTGAATTCGTCGCTACCAATTCGAAGCGATTTTCTGCGCTCTGCCTACTGCCCACGCCTGATCCGACGGCTGCCGCAAACGAGCTTGAGCGCGCCATCACGCAAGCTCGGGATGAAAGGCGCGATGATCCACGGACTGACCAACGGCAAGTTTGTCGATGAGCCGCATTTCTGGCCGATCTTCGAGCGCGCGCAGGCGCTGGATGTGCCGATCTACATACACCCGGCATTTCCGAGTCCAATCGTCATCGAGGCCTATTACAAGGAATACGCCGCCGCTTATTCGCAGCTCATAGGGCCGGCGCTGGGCTTTACGGTCGAAGCCCTGACGCAGGCGGTGCGGCTGGTCATCAGCGGCGTGTTCGACAAATATCCGCAGCTCAAGATCATTCTTGGGCATCTTGGCGAAGGCATCCCCTTCCTTCTCTGGCGCATCGATCAGTTTCTGCCGCGCACGACCGGAAGCGCTTTCAAGGATATTTTCCGCAATAATTTCTACCTGACGACCAGCGGCAACTTCTCCGATTCCGCATTGACTGCCTCGATCACCGAAATGGGCATTGATCGCATCATGTTCTCGGTCGATTGGCCGTTCAATTCGAACAAGCTCGCATGCGATTGGCTCAATGGCTTGTCGCTAAGTGCGACGGACAAGGCGAAGCTCGCGGGCCTCAATGCCAAGGCGCTGTTGAAGCTTTGACGCGAAAATGACCAGCTAGATATTTGGCGCGTCATGGTGATGCGATTTGCGAACCGGCGGCACCATCTTCACCGGTGTAGCGCAGTCTGGATGGCGAGAGCTTCTGCCTCGGGCGGTTGCGCGACCGGCCGGAAGGTATCGATCTTGCATACTCTTGCTCGCCGGCCACTTCGACGCGAGAATGCGGAAGCGGCACTTACAACTTGGAGCTGTCACGATGAATATTCCGGCCTGGATATCCCGTTTGGCGCTCGCCGCGCTGATCGCCATTCAAGCCGGCACCAGCTTTGCCAATGAAGACTATCCGTCGCGGCCGGTCACGATCATCGTGCCTTACGCGGCCGGCGGCGTCACCGACGTGCTCGCGCGAATGATCGCGCAGAAGCTGGGGGAGAAGTTCGGAAAGTCGTTCGTCATCGAGAACAAGGGCGGCGCTGGCACCGTCGTCGCAGCGGTCGCGACCGCCAAGGCCGCACCGGATGGCTATACGCTGATGATGGCGACCGGCAGCACGATGTCGATCAATCGCACGCTCTACAAGTCGCTACCTTACAATCCCGAGACCGAGCTGACGCCGGTGTCGCTGGTCTGCTCCGTGCCCTTCCTGCTGGTCACGCACCCTTCGCTTCCGGTCAACAACGTCGGCGACCTGATCAAGCTCGCGAAAGAGAAACCCGGCGCGTTGAACTTCGGAACCGGCGGCCCCGGCAGCACGACATCGTTTCTCGTTTATATGATGCAAAGCATGACGGGCGCCAAGATGATCGAGGTGCCGTATCGCGGCACAACGCCGGCTACGACCGACACCGTCGCTGGCAATGTGCAATTCACCTTCACGGACGTCGCTTCCGGCAACGAACTGGTGAAAGAAGGCAAACTCAAAGCGCTCGGCATCAGCACGGCGAAGCGCTTCGTCGGCACTCCGGAACTACCGACCCTCGCGGAAAATGGACTTGCCGGATTCGACGGCGATTCTTGGCAGATGCTCATTGCTCCAGCGAAGACGCCGAAGGAGATCGTGGCCAAGCTCAACGTCGCGGTGAATGAGGTCGTAAGTTCTCCCGAGGTTCAAAGCCAGATGATCAAATTCGGGATGTCCCCTACCGGAAAGGGCACTCCGGACGAGCTTGCCGACTACGTCAAGCGGGAGACGGTCCGCTGGGGCAAGGTTGTGACCGACGCAGGCTACGCAGGGTCGCAGTAAAAGCGCGCGATCAAACTGAGCCTGCCGCGGCGAGCGCGGGCGAAATTCGCTCCGGGCCGCTCGGGTGCCGATCCTGCGTTTGACATTCGGCCGCGAGTAGGATCGGAATTGCGGTCGCTCGTCCACCCAAAGCGGGAAGGCGCCTTATGAAATCCACTCAGATTGGGTTTGTCGTGGCGTTGGCTGGCGCAGTCTCCATTCACGTGCCGGTCCCGGCGACCGCCCAGGATTATCCCTCTCGACCGATCCGAGGCATCACCACCATGTCTGCAGGTGGTCTCAGCGATATCTTCATCCGAGCCGTCGGCCAGGAGTTGCAGAAGCGATGGGGGCAGCCGCTGATCGTCGAAAACCGCCCCGGCGGGATGCATAACATCGGCGCACGCGCGTGCCAGGACGCTTTGCCTGACGGCTACACCATCTGCATCGTCTATTCGGATCCGTTGGTTTTCAATCCGCATCTCTTCAAGAAACTGCCGTTCGATGAGAGCGGACTTCAACCGGTCACGAATTTGTTCCACCTGCTGCAAACTCTAGCAGTAAATGTCGAAATTAACGCGCGGACTATGGATGACTTGGTAGCGTTGTCGAAAGCGAAGCCGGGCACCATGAACTACACCAGCGGCACCCATACGATCGCCCTATATATGGATCGGTTGAAGACGGAAAAGGGCGCTGACTGGGTGCGCGTGCCGTTCAAGGGTGGCGCAGATGCGGTGAATGCGGTTTTGGGCGGCAGTACACAGATCGCGATTCTCGGCGAAGGCAATGTCATTGCCCAGATAAGGGCGGGCAAGTTGAGGCCGATCGTGATGGTCAACAATCTACGCTCGGAAAATTTTCCAGATGTGCCGACCTTGGCAGACATCGGCTACAAAGGCCCGCCGTCGCGGGACTGGTTTGGACTATTTGTCCCAGCCGGCACGCCCAAACTGCTTGTAGAGAGGCTTTCAAGTGAGATCGGGACCATCGTCAATGAACCCGAGTTCAAGGCGCGTCATCTGACGGCGCGCAG
>CAWEDK010000007.1:0-12500 GCA_963807865.1 uncultured Alphaproteobacteria bacterium
ACCGCGCGGCGCGGCTCTTATGCGCCGATGGTGCACGCCACCGCGGCCCTGACGGCGATCGGCTGGCTAGTTGCCGGCGCGTCGTGGCATGACGCTATCGTGACGGCGATCGCGGTGCTGATCATCACCTGCCCGTGCGCGCTCGCCTTGGCGATCCCTGCTGTGCAGGTGGTGGCGTCCGGCGCCATGTTCCGCGCGGGCCTGATCCTCAACAACGGCGACGCCATCGAGCGGCTCGCCGAGGCCGACACGGTGATCTTCGACAAGACCGGAACGCTGACGCTGCCGGAGCCGCGGGTCGCCAACGGCGATGCGGTCGACGCCGGCCTGCTGGAGCGTGCCGCGCGGCTCGCACTGTCGAGCCGACATCCGCTTGCACGTGCTGTCGCACAGGAGGCGTGCGACAAGTCGCCATACGATGCGGCGATCGAAGTGCCGGGGCAGGGCGTGCGCGCAATGATCGACGGCAGCGAGGCGCGGCTCGGCAGTCCGGCGTTCTGCGGGATCGCCGGCGTTGCGACGACGGACGATCCGGCGACTTCGGTGATCGCCTTTTCGCACGCTGGCCGCTCGGCGGTGCTGCTGATCCGCCAGCAGTTGCGTCCGGACGCGATCGCGGTGGTGAAGGCGCTCCGCCAGCGCGGGCTCGACATCACGATCCTGTCGGGAGATCGTGAGGCAGCGGTCGCACCGATCGCCGCGGCGCTGGGCATCGAGAACTGGTCGGCGGTGCTGACGCCGGTCCAGAAGATCGGCGTCATCGACGAATTGAAGGCCCGCCAGCGCCGCGTGCTGATGGTCGGCGACGGTCTCAACGATGCGCCGGCGTTGGCGGCCACGCATGTGTCGTTGTCGCCGATCGACGCCGCGCACATCACGCAGGCGCAGGCGGATGCGGTCTTTCTCGGCGAGCGGCTCAAACCGGTACTCGACGCGGTCCTGATCGCGGCGCGCGCGCGGCGTCTGATGAGCCAGAACCTGTGGCTCGCGGTGATCTACAACGCCATCGCGGTGCCGATCGCGATTGCCGGCTACGTCACGCCGCTGATCGCCGCGCTGGCGATGTCCGGCTCATCGATCCTGGTGACGGTCAATGCCTTGCGGGCGCGCCTTCCGGAAGATGCGCCCCGGCCGGAGGTCGCCGCGGCGCCGGCATCCCCCGCGGTGGGGAGGATGGCGGTGTCATGAACGTCCTAGTCTATCTCCTGCCGGCGGCGCTGTCGCTCGGTTTGATCGGAGTGGTAGCGTTCCTCTGGTCGTTGCGCAGCGGCCAGTACGACGATGTCGAGGGCGCTGCACTGCGCATTCTCGACGACGACGACGTCACCAGCGGCGCGTGACTCCGATGCTGAGTTCGAGATCAGTGAGCGGTAGTATCTCCGCATCTTTTGCAGGGGACGACGAGCACATTCGACGCAACCGCGACGAAACGGCAGGACCGAAGGCGGGAGTAGGGACGCGGTTCAGCGGGCCGTCGTCCATGCCAGCCAGCCTGCCACCAGCGCCAGAGCAAGGGACAGTGATCGCCGGACCAACTGGCTGCGCGGACCTTCGATGAGGTAAGGACGCAGCTCGGTCGCCGCGAGGACGATGCCGAAGTGAATTGCGGTCGCAATCCCCACGTAGATGATGCCAAAGAACATCATCTGAAGCGGAAGGGCAGGATTGTGAGCGCCGGTGCGGACGAAACCGGGAACCACGGAAACGAAAAACAAAATCGATTTCGGATTGAAGACATTGGAAAGAAAACCGCGCAGGACAAGGGGGCATGCCGATTGGAAAAAATCTACCTTTGCCGGTGAATTCGCCTTCTGCACGCGCCAACCTTCCCAGGCCAGAAACAGCAGGTAAGCAACGCCCGTCCATCGAAGAGTTTCATAGAGCCAAGGGTAACGCTGAATTAGTGCCCCGGCGCCGAAGACAGTCACCACGCCGTGCACGCCAAGCCCTAGCGCGATCCCAAGCGTTGCATACAATCCGGCGACGCGGCCGCGCGCGATCGCCAGTGTGGCCAGATAGGCCATGTTAGGGCCGGGCGTAAGCTCAAAAATCAGTACGGCGACGACAAACTCGAGCATGCATTTTCGGGCCTGGTGATAGAGCTAATTCCCTCGCGCTTTTGGTCAGTCCCACATGCGAAAAGACGGCGAACAGGGACACAGCTAGCGTCCCCAGCCGATGGGCCGTGGCGCATCACTCCCAAGGCACCTCACCATGGCAATGGAATGGCTCCCGATCTGCTTAACGAACAGAAATCTTCCGGGGCCTCGATGCCGGGACAGCCCTAGTATCGCTAGCATCCCATCGCCCGCGTTTGTTCTGTATCATGGTGCAGGGCATGGGTTCCGCATTGTGGAGAACACGAACCGGCGTTGAGCTTGCGAAGCCCTGATGGTGCATCTCGATGCCGAGCGAGATTCGGAAACACAGGTTCAACGCGTCCCATGAAGCGGGAGGACGAGCCGCTCTACGATCTGTTCTTTGGCAAGGTCTCAAAGCACGATTTGCGGGCTCCGCTTCTTTGTGCCGATCAAGGAATTTGGCCCCGGCTCGTGTCCGCCGTGACCCATTCAACAGCGAACCTACCATAGACCGCCAATGGAGCTATGCAGGAGGAATTTCTTGACTTATCGCAGGATGGCAATCGCTGCCACCGTCATAGTGTAACAGTTGAGTTCTCAAAGGGGCCTCATGACGAAACCAGTCACACACAAGGCTCAGATCGCACTCGAATATCCTGACAAGTTGTATGTTGGTACATTCGAACGTTCCTCGCGCTTCGAGGCGCATGTCGATCCTACGGGCGTCGCCCTAATCCTTGAACGGCCAGGCGCAGAAGATGTCCGCAAATCAGTTCACATGCACATCAAATTCGGTCTATTCGCTGATATTTCTGCGCGAGTTGGCTCCGATCGTCGGTCGCCTTCCAAAGGACGACGTTTTGCGCGGCAATGTGGCCCAGAGCGGCATTCGCGCAGCAATCGGATAGGATAAAGCTGCTCGGCATACTGATGGGATTCGCGGAGAGCGATCCGGTCGCTCGATCTACGGTCGCGGCGTTCCGAAGCACACTCTCGAAGTTGGGTGGACGGAAGGCCGCAATGTCCGCATTGAACTCCGTTGGGCTGGCCCTGATCCCGATAGGACCACCTTGTTGGCAAAAGAGCTGGCTTTTCTTCGGCCCGACGCCATCCTCGATCAAACTACACCCGTGGTCAGAACTCTTGCGCGCGAGATGCAAACAACGCCAATCGTGTTTGTGACCGTATCCGATCCGATCGGCCGGCTTCGCCGCGACTTTTGCGCGTCCTGGCGGCAATATCACTGGCTTCACGGTTGATGATCCCTCGCTTGGCGGCAAATGGGTGGAGCTGTTGAAGCAGATGGCGCCGGGCACAGCCCGCGTAGCGCTCCTATTCAATCCGACTGGTCCGATACTTCAATTCCTCTTGCCTTCGATTCAAGCCGCTGCATCTTCCTTAAACGTCCAGGTGAATGCCGTCACCGTTCACGCGGAACGCGAGATCGAAGGCGTAATCGCCGGGCAAACCCGCGATCGGGGCGGAGGTCTTATTGTGCTGCCCAACGCTTTCAACATTACAAACGTGAATTGATCATTGCGCTTGCTGCCCGCTACGGCGTCGCCCGACGTAATAAAATTTGATCGTGTCAACTCGGCGGAATTGGCGTTGTGCGTCGCATCTACATGCGCGATCCGATGGTGCCTATTTCAAAGCGATGCCGTCGAATGGACACTTTCGACAATCGACATCTGGAAACCGCGGCCGCTGCCGAAGATCAGGGAGCTATTTGGGGGTCAATTTTACCACGAGAAACTCATGCAGATTGCAATATCCACGGAGGGTGGCCAATGAGGAGCGTAGTCGCATTTGTGATGAGCATGGTCGTCAGTGGTGCATGGGCACAAGAGGCCAAAGTGCCTCCTGGGTCGAGATATTGCAGCTTACCATCCGGCAGACCGGAGGGTGCTGACTTTCTTGCGGCGTTGAAGAACTGTCGGGTGGGCGATGTTGTCATAATCAATAGGCGGGTCTTGTACGCGGTTGCTCTTCGATGTGATTTCTCAAAATCAATGGTGGCTGTGGGAGATGATGTGGTGTGTCTAATCGGACCGGAGCGACCTCAAACGAAATAGAGGGTGTGCGCAAACAGGGGCGTCCGCGAGCCTTTTGAAAGGCTGGCTTTAGAATTTCATCGTATCGAAGGGCGACGAAGGAGCAGCCTTGCCCAGGTATGATGAGACGGTGTTGATAGCAGCGCCGCTGAAACCGTAGACAAATTTTCTCGCTTGTTCGCTGACGAGCCGATTGTTTAATCTCACGATCTCATCCCTCTGCTTTCGCAATATTTGCTTCCAGGTCTTGTCGTTGTTCACGGCAACAAAAAGCAGCGTTGGTGAGATCGGCATCACAATATGCGAATTATCGTTGGCAAGTCCGTCGGTCATGATCAGAGGGCGGTTTGAGGTCAGCAGCAGGTTCCCTGGCACCCACGCGTCTAATACGAACCACTGCATGTTAGCGATGTAAGTCAGCGGGCGCTCGCTGTCGATCATTCGGTGAAGATAAGGTGCATCTGCACGTTGAACGGATTGGCAAGGAACTTCTTCTTGAACTCCTCGAAGTCCACTGGGTCGTTTGGCTGTCGCACCTGGGGATACTTTTCACGAAAGCCTTCGACAATCTCCTGAGCCTTCACTATCAGCGCAGCTTCCATTTTCTTCAGGCTCTCAGTTGAGGGAGTAAATGAAGCGCGCCCAACCAAATCGCAGGCGCGGTTCAATAGAGATGTCTTTGCCGGCTCCCCCCAACAATATCTGGTGGGCCCGTGCAGCCAGGTCGTCCGCACGCTGCATGAACTCCTTTTCAAGAAATTGGGCCCGCTCAGGAGGCAGGCCGGGAATGGTGTAGAGGCTAATCACATAACCTGTTGCGCTCGGGTGCTTGCGCTTCACTCGGACCTTGTGGTGTCGAATTTGGAAAACCGAAATGTGGTTGTCTGCCCCCAGCCAGCTCTTGAGGTAGAAAATTGGGATGTAGTGGTGCTTCAGCGGATTGGTCATTGGAAAAGGATCGCAGCGGTGCCCCGGCAGGTGCCCCGAAATGAAAATGGCGCCTGATGAGGGCGCCTTATTTCGTCTTAAGTCCTTGAAATCTTTGGCTCCCCGGGCCGGATTCGAACCAGCGACCAACCGGTTAACAGCCGGTTGCTCTACCACTGAGCTACCGGGGAACGCAGCCGTGTGAGCGACGCCCGGCTATAACAAATGGCGCGGACCCTTGCAAAGGCTCAAATCTCGCAATTCGAAGACGGTGCCGCGGCGGTGCATCCGGGATACGGCGGGTCTGGCCGGAGGACTGGGACTTGCGCCGGGTCGCTTGCCAGCCGAACCCAAGTTCTTCGCCGGATACGGCAACATCCGGGCGGGAAAGACTTTTCTCCGCCCTTCGGACATGTGGTTGAATTGCACTCGTGACTGGCGGGAGACAAAACCGGATGCGGATCGGCACGCGCAGGAGCACCATGGCTCTTGCCCAGACGGGGGAGATCGCGCGGCAACTGCGGGCGGCCCTCCCGGGCCTCGCAGTCGAGATCGTCAAGTTCGATACCCGCGGCGACGACGATCAGGTCGGCAAGCTGCTCCGGCACGGCGGCAAGGGCGGGGCATTCGTGTCGGAGATCCGCGCAGCGGTGCGCCAGGGCGAACTGCAGGCGGCGATGCATTCGCTCAAGGATATGCCGGGCAACGAGGAGACGCCCGGACTTGTAGTCGGCGCCATGCTGGCCCGCGAAGCGCCGGGCGATGCCCTTGTGGTGCGGGACGGGGTTACGTTTGGCGAGATGAAAGCTGCTGCCGGCCGCGGCTTCAGGATCGGCACCAATGCCATTCGCCGTGCCAGTTATCTGCGCCGGCTGCTGCCGCAGGCTGAGGTGATCCATTTCCGCGGCGCCGCCGACACCCGCATCAGGAAGCTCGACGCCGGCCAGTTGCAGCAGATGCCGGACGGCAGCGAATGCGGTCCCGCCGACGCGCTGGTGATGGCGCGCGCCGGGCTTGTCCGCATCGGCCAGGCGGCGCGCATCGCCCACGATTTTTCCACGGCCGAAATGCTGCCAGCGGTGGGGCAGGGCATCGTCGCGGTCGAGTGCGGCGAGGCCGACTGGGAAACCCGCCGCTATCTGTCCGGCATCGACAATGCCATGTCGCGTACTTGCGCCGACGCCGAGCGCGAGGTGCTTTGGGTGCTCAACGGCCACTGCAATTCGCCGATCGCCGGACATGCCACGGCCGAGGGCGCGGAACTCACGCTGCGCGCGGCAGTGATCGAGGAGGACGGCAGCCGCTTCATCGAGGCCGCGCGCAGCGGTCCGGCCGATCGACCGCGCGAACTCGGCCGGCTGGTAGGGCTCGAACTGTTGGCCAAGGGGGCAGCCGAGATCATCGAGCGGACGCGGCCACTGGAGTAACCGTTCGCGGCCGCCAATCTCTGGCTACGAAGTACGGTGCCGGACTCGCCGCAGCATCTGTTCGACATGCGCGATGGGCGTTTCCGGTAGAATGCCGTGGCCCAGATTGAAGATCA
Source organism: uncultured Alphaproteobacteria bacterium (assembly GCA_963807865.1). Lineage (GTDB taxonomy): Bacteria > Pseudomonadota > Alphaproteobacteria > Rhizobiales > Xanthobacteraceae > VAZQ01. The sequence goes on from CAWEDK010000007.1 coordinate 6,606, forward strand.
GCCGGCCCGCGCCGAAATTCGCCAGCACATCTTCGATGACACGGTCGAGCGCCGCGCCGCCTGCCTGCAGCGCCAGCGGATCGAGATTGCCCTGCACGGCGACTCGGCTTTGAATGCGCTCGCGGATGAATGCAGGGTCCGCCGTCCAGTCGATGCTCACGCCGTCGACCGGCACGCGATCGACATAACGCGCGAGCGAACCGCCGGCGCCCCGTGGGAAGCCGATGACCTTCGCGCCCGGTACCTGCTGCCGGACCTGCGTGGCAATCTGTTGGGCGGGTTCGACGCACCAGCGATCGAATTCGGCCGGTGGCAGGATTCCGGCCCAGGTATCGAAGATCTGCACCGCGTCGGCGCCCGCCTTGAACTGTTCGACGAGATGGCGCGTCGACGCCGCCACCAGCACGTCGATCAGGTGCGCGAACGTCGCCGGCTCGCGATAGGCCATCAGCCTCGCGGGCGCTTGGGCGGGCGTGCCGTGACCGGCCACCATGTAGGTGGCGACCGTCCAGGGTGCGCCGCAGAAGCCGATCAGCGTCACCGCCGGATCGAGATTCTGCCGGACCAGCCGCAGCGCCTCGTACACCGGGGCCAATGTGGCGATGTCGAGTTCGGTGCGCAGCGCGTGGATGTCGGCGACCGTCAGCGGATCGAGGCGCGGACCTTCGCCGGCCTCGAACCGTACCGCACGGCCGAGTGCATGCGGCACCACGAGAATGTCGGAGAAGATGATCGCCGCATCGAATCCGAAACGCCGGATCGGCTGCAAGGTCGCTTCCGCGGCCATCTCGGGCGAATAGCAAAGATCGAGGAAACTGCCGGCGCGCGCGCGCAGCTCACGGTATTCCGGCAGGTAGCGCCCGGCCTGCCGCATCATCCAGATCGGCGGGATGGCGTGCGTCCGGCCGGACAGCACGTCGAGCAAAGGCTTGCCGGCCGGTGCGGGCGTCATGCGGATGCCACCCCGGAGCGGACTTGCCGCGCCCGCATCGTGCGGCAGGGGCGACACTCCTTGCTACTCATGGACGTACCGCGATCGAGGATGAAAGTGCGAGTGGAGGCCACGCCCGGAATTGAACCGGGGTGCACGGTTTTGCAGACCGTTGCGTAACCACTCCGCCACGTGGCCTTTTCGGCGCTCGGACAACGGGTTGAGGTCCGTCGGCCGCGGCGCGTCGTCAGAATCCTGCCTATATAGGAGCGCACCGAAGCCGGCAACCGGAGCAAGCAGCCGGCCTAGTGTGGCGGTTCAGAAGTCCGCATCATTCTTGCCGCGAGTCCGGTATGCGGACTTCTGAACCAAAGCCACACTGGATCAATAAGTTGCTGGTGTCCTTCGATTCCGAAGTTCGCAAATGTGGGTGCCGCAGAACGATGCGAACTTCGGAATCGGGACACTAGCATGCGTCTTGAGGGCGCTTCCCGAGTTTGGAACGGCTCATGCTTGCAAAATCGCGGGCCTTGCCGCAAACAATGCATAATTCCCTCGTTCGCCTCGTGGAACCGCCGATGATCGACTTTGCCGCGGCGCGCCGCATGATGGTTGACGGTCAGATCCGCACCAGCGACGTGACCGACTTGCCGCTGCTCGCCGCCATGTTGGACGTGCCGCGGGAGCGGTTCGTGCCTCATGCCAAGGCCGCGCTGGCATATCTGGATTTCGACGTGCCGGTGACCTCGGACGCGCGTGAGGCGGAAGCCCGCCATCTGCTCAAGCCGGTGGTCCTCGCCAAAATGATTCAAGCCGCCGACGTGGAGGAGGGAGACAATGTCCTCGATGTCGGCTGTGCGACCGGATACGCCTCGGCGATCCTGGCGCGGCTTGCCCGCTCGGTCACCGCGCTCGAACAAAATCCGACCCTGGCGCGGCATGCGCGCGAGAATCTCGAGGCCATGCACCAGGACAACGTGACGGTGGTGACGGGGCCGCTGGTGGATGGCTGGGCCGCGCAGGGGCCGTACGACGTCATCCTGCTGGGCGGAGCCACCGAGGTGGCGGCGAAGGCCCTCTTCCGTCAGCTCAAGGAGGGTGGGCGCATGGTGGCGGTGGTCGGACGGACCCCGAACGGGCAGGCGATCCTCTATCGTTGCGCGAGCGGCGACGTCACCGGTCGACCGATTTTCGATGCCTCGGTTCCGACGCTGCCCGGTTTCGCGGCGATCCCGAGTTTCGTGTTCTAAGGCCGCGATTTCAGGTATTTACGCGTGTTTACTGTGGCGCGAATACACCACGAATTTTCTAATTCGCGAAGGCGCTTATCGCCGGGGGTTCCACCCGCTGGCAGCCCCATTATGGTTAAGGTTCGCTTCTACGGCTCGGGGGTGAGCCCGCGTTGCGAACGGGTGTTGCGTCGTGGTGCGTGGGGTAGGTCGTATGTTCGGGGGAGATCGGCGTCGGGGTTCGGTCGCAGGTGGCGCGAAGGTGGCGCTGCTGGCGGTCTACATCGCGGCCGGATTTCCGGTTGCGCCCGCGGCCGCGCAGACGCAATCGCCGTCGACCATCAATCCGGCAAATCCGTCGGATCGGACCCTCACCAATCCGCAGGACCAGACCACGCCCCAGGCGATCAATCCGCAAAACCGACGTGGTCCCTCTAACGGTACCAGCGCGAGTCCCGGCTCCACCGTGATCCCCGGGTCCACCGTGAGCCCCGGGCCCACCAGTTTCAGCAACGACTACAACGCCAGCCTCAACGCCAAGCTTGGAGGTCCGATCGCCCCTGGCTCGACGACGTTGGAGACTGCCCTCGCGCAGGCCTACTTCAACAACCCGACGCTGAACGCGCAGCGCGCCGCTACCCGGGCGACCGACGAGAACGTCCCGACCGCGCTTTCCGGCTACCGGCCGCGCGTCACCGGCTCGTCGAGCCTGACCGATCAGTACCTGGAAAATCTCGTCAAGAATCAGAACAGTATCGCGGGGCCCGCTGCATGCGCCAGGGACCTTGTGGGAAGGAGCCTTTGTCCGACTTTTCCGAGCTACGACAAGAACCAGGGTACAACGGCGGTCACCTCCGCCGGATTGACCGTCACGCAAACGCTGTTGAACGGGTTTCAGACGGCGAACCGTACGCGGCTCGCCGAAGGTCAGGTATTCTCGGCCCGAGAAACTCTGCGCACGTCCGAGCAGACGACATTGCTCAATGCCGCGACCGCCTACATGAATCTGCTCCGCGATGCAGCCATTCTCGAACTGCAGCGCAGCAACGTGAACGTGCTCGAGGTTACGCTTCGCCAGACGCGCGACCGGTTCAACGCCGGTGAAGTGACGCGCACCGACGTCGCGCAATCGGAGGCGCGCCTGGCCACCGGCCGCTCGCAACTCGCCACCGCGGAATCGAATTACCTCTCCTCCCGCGCGGTCTACCTCCAGGTGATCGGAGTTCCGGCGCCGGCACGATTGGCGCCGGCCGCGCCGGTCGATCGGTTTTCGCCGCGAACGCTTGACGGCGCCATCGCGCGCGGGCGCGCGGAGCATCCGACCGTCACCACCGCGATGTACAACGTCGACGTCGCTTCGCAGCAGGTCAAAGTTGCCGAGGGCGCGCTCTACCCAACGCTCTCAGCGGTGGGCAACGTGCAGAAAACCTACGGCTCGACCGGCGCGTTGAACGTGGTCGAGAACCTGCAAGCGTCGATTGCTGCCCAGCTCTCGGTGCCGCTCTATCAGGGTGGCGCCGAATACGCCTCGATCCGGCAAGCGAAAGAAACGCTTGGGCAAAGGCGCATGGACCTCGATACCGCGCGCGATCAGGTGCAATCCACCGTGACCCAGGCGTGGGGCCAGCTCGAAGCCGCCAAGGCCCAGGTCATCTCCACGAGTTCATCGGTCACGGCCAACGAGATCGCGGTGAACGGCGTGCGCGAGGAAGCGCGCGTCGGCCAGCGCACCACGCTCGACGTCCTCAATGCGCAACAGGACCTGCTGAACGCGCGGGTTGCGCTCGTGACTGCGCAACGCGACCGGGTGGTGGCGTCCTACACGGTGTTGGCGGCGACCGGGGCGCTTTCGCCGCAGATTCTGGGGCTCAAGGTTCAGGTTTACGATCCGACGACGCACTATCATCAGATCCGCGATGCATGGGGCGGCGTGCGCATTCCCGACGGCCGTTGAGCGAGACGCCGTAGGCCGGATCACGACCCCGCTCTAAGCATTTGTTAGGCCGACGATCTCGCCCGGCGCTCTCGGGAGCCATGCTGCAGGCCGCCGCAGGCGGCGATCACGTGCCGTCCACAAGAGCTTGTTTGCGAGCGGACATGGCCGTGCCATAATAGTTTTCCGATACCAACATCCAGTTTTTCGCGACTGATTTGCCCGAGGCGGTGCGCGCCGGGTAGTGGCGGAAGGACTCGGAAGTCGGCAGTCCGAGCGGGGATGCGGCAGATGGTGCAACCGGCCAAGGGTCAGGAGCCCTCGATGGAGGAGATTCTGGCCTCCATTCGGCGGATTATCGCCGACGATGAGGGCGCAAAAGGCCAGACGCCGAAACCGGCCGAGAGCGCCGCATCGCAGCCCGTACCGTCGCCGCATCCGGCACCGGCAGCGCGGATGGCACCGTCGGCCATCGAGCCCGTGGACCTGCGGGCGTCAGCCGTCACCGACGAGATCGACGAGTTTTCGCCACCGGCATCGTTTGCGCGGGCGGCGGAGCTGGAGCCGGCCGATGAGGCGTCGCCGGAGATCCTCGATCTGAGCGAGCCGACGGCGGCGGAGCCGCCTCCGGCTAGGGGTCTTCGCGCCATCGATGCTGCCGAGTTGGATTTCGTGTTCGGCGAGCGCCGGGCATCGCCGCCACCACAACCCGCGCCGCCGGTTGCAGCCGAGCCGCCCGCGAGCGAAACGCCGTCATGGCATGCCAGCGAGCGCAGTGAGCCCGCGCCGCAGCGCGGCGAGCATACGCTCATCTCCGCCACCACCAGCGCAGCGGTCGATTCGGCGTTCAACACGCTGGCCCAGACTGTCCTCGTGCAGAACGGCCGGACGCTCGAGGATCTGGTGCGCGAGATGCTGCGGCCGATGCTCAAGTCCTGGCTCGACGACAACCTGCCCGGCATGGTCGAGCGGATGGTGCGGGCCGAGATCGAGCGCGTTTCGCGCGGCCGCCCCTGACAATCAGGCGGGCGGTCGTGTTTGATCGCTCGCATGGCGGGTCAGGTTGCTGGCGAACCAGTACGACACCGCCAGCAGGATGAGCCCCCCGCCCAGGAACAGCGGCACCGCGCTATAGCGGTCGAACACGAACCCGCCGACCGCCACGCCCAGCACCTGACCAAGGTAGATCGCCGACGAGAAAATCGCGACGGCGGTGCCGCGCGCTTCCGGCGTCATCTGCGTGGCGTTGGCCTGCATGGTGTTGTGCAGCGCGTAGAAGCCGAGCCCGATCGCCGTCACGCCGAGCGGGGCGAGCCACCAGGCGAAACCAGCGGCGAGCAGGAAGTAGGCGGCTGCGAGCAGCGCTCCGCCAAGCATCGCGAGGCCAGGTTGCCCCAGCCGGTTCATTAACTGCTGCACCGAGCCCGCATAGATCAGGCCGCCGATGCCGAACGTGCCGACGATCAGTCCGATCGCCGTGAAGCTCAGCCCGAAGCGCAGGTGCAGGTCCGCGCCCACGTAGGCGAAGGCGCCCCACGCCACGCTCGATTCGATGAACACCGCAAAGATCACGAAGCGCGCCCAGGGCTTGGACAGCACCGCGACATAGTCGGCGACGAAGCGCGGCGGCCCGGCCGTGCGCGCGCCGGCGCGGGTGCGCGGATTGCTCAAGAGTTCGAACACCAGTCCGGCGGTCGCCAGCGCGAAGATGCCGGCCAGCACGAAGAATACGTTGCGCCAGCCGAACAGGTCGCCGAGTACGCCGCCGGCGGCCTGGCCGAACAACTGGCCGACGATCTGGC
>CAWEDK010000008.1:0-162222 GCA_963807865.1 uncultured Alphaproteobacteria bacterium
CGTTACTTTTTGTTCTGACAGGGACGTCATGCTGAAGATAAATCTGAAACTCGATCGAACCCTCGATCACCCGCGTGCCGCGGATCGCAGTCTGGTGTTGCCCTTCGGCGAACGATCGAAGAGCCGGCTGCGTGCAGTTCTCGACAACGGCGAAGAAGCGGGGCTTTTTCTCGAACGCGGCTCGGTGCTGCGTCACGGCGACTTGCTGTTAGCTGATGACGGACGCGTAGTCGAAGTGCAGGCCGCGCCCGAAACCGTATCGACCGTCCACACTGCAGACGGCGCTGATGCTGGCGCGCGCCTGCTATCACCTGGGCAACCGGCACGTGGCATTGGAGATTGGCCCCGGTTGGCTGCGCTACCAGCATGATCACGTGCTCGACGACATGCTCCGCGGATTCGGCCTCGAGGTCGTCATCGAGCAAATACCTTCGAGCCCGAAGGAGGCGCGTATTCGCGGCCTCGCATCACACGCACGCGCACGCACATCAGCACGGCTGACCGTCGCCGGCACCCGGGGCGGCCGACGCGCATGCATCGTTGCAGTTGCTGCGGCTGTTGCACCTGGCCAGCCCGGCGCTGCCCATCGGAGCGTTTCATTTTTCGCAAGGACTGGAATACGCCGTCGAGACCGGATGGGTAACCGATGAAGCATCGGCGCTCGAGTGGATAGGCGGCATCGCTGGCGCGAGCCTGGGCACTCTCGACCTGCCGGTGCTGTTGCGTCTGCAAGCCGCGTGGAAGCAGAACGACCATGGCGGCGTGCTGCGATGGAATCCGTTTCTCATCGCCTGCCGCGAGACCGAAGAGTTGCGTGCCGAGGACCGGCACCTCGGAGCTGCATTGCTGCGCGTGCTGGCCGAGATGGATCTGGTGACCGAGCTGTTTTCCGCGAATGCCGCGAAGAGCGTCGTCGGTGTGTCACACGCGACGGCGTTTGCATTTGCGACTTCGAGGTGGGGAATCGAACCCGAGGCAGCCCTGCAAACTTTTGCGTGGGCCTGGATCGAGAACCAGGTGCTGGCGGCCGTGAAGCTGGTTCCACTGGGACAAAGCGCCGCGCAGAGAATGCTGCATCGGCTCACCGCGCGCATCCCTCCTTTGGTAGAGCAGGCACACAAACTCACAGATTCCGACATCGGGATCTCCACGGCATCGAGCGCCGTGGCCAGCGGCCGTCATGAAACTCAGTACTCGCGACTGTTCCGCTCGTAAGGTCTAGAATCCGGCCACCGCAGGCGGACATTCCAACCCCCGCCATGCCCAACAACAAAATGCCTTCACGCGTTCAGCTCGTTCTTGCGGCTGTTGCCGCTTTGTTTGTCGCCGCTTGCAGCAAAGCCGGGGCCCACAACAACCGCCAGCGCCGGAAGTCGGCGTCATCGTCGTGCACGCAGCGCCAGTACCGCTGGTGCGAGAAGCCTCCGGGCGTCTTGCGCCCACGCGCGCCTCGGACGTGCGAGCCCGGGTCCCGGGCGTGCTTCAGAAGCGCATATATAAGGAGGGCAGCATGGTCAAAGAGGGCGATCCCCTCGTGATCATCGACACGGCCCCCTATCGCGCCGCGCTGGCGCAAGCCATGGCTGCGCTCGAACAGGCCGAAGCCTCCGCGACCAACGCGAAAGTGACGGCGGATCGCAATCGGGAGCTCGCGAAACAGAGCCTGGTGTCGCGCATGCAGCTCGACGATTCCGCCGCGCTCGAACGCTCCACCGCCGCACAGGTGTCCGCGGCTCGCGCGCAGGTGCAGACCGCACGCATCAATCTCGGTTACGCCACCATCACGGCGCCCATCTCCGGCCGCGCCGGTCAGATGCGCGTGCTCGAAGGCGCATTGGTCGGGCAGGGGGAAGCCACGCTGCTAACTACCATCGAGCAGGTCGATCCCATCTTCGTGTTCTTCGATCAGCCGGCCTCCGACTTCGAGCGGCTGCAGCGCGCGCAGGCGACCGGCGCAGTAACGCTGGCCCAGGGCAATCTCGCCGAAGTGCGGCTGCTGCGCGACGACGGCTCGCTGTACGAGGAGAAGGGCACGCTCGATTTTTCCGACTACAGCGTGAACCCGACCACCGGCGCGGTCGCGTTCCGCGGCAGGGTCGCCAATCCTGGCCGTGTGCTGTTGCCGGGCATGTATGTGAAGGTGCGGCTGTCCGTCGGCACGTTGAACAAGGGGTTCCGCGTGCCGCAACTCGCGGTGCAGCGTGACGGGCAGGGTCCGTACGTGCTGGTCGCGGGTGCAGACGGCATGATTGCGCAAAAGCGCATCGTTACCACGTCGGCCGTCGAAACGACTGGGTCATCTCGAGCGGCCTCGCCGATGGTGACCAGGTGATCGTCGACAACCTGCAGAAGATCGGGCCGGGAATGCCCGTGAAGGCAAAGCCGGCAAGGCCGAAGGCGCTGAACTCCCGCCGTCCGCGCCCGAGCCAGAGAAGCCTGCCGGGAGCTCCGCTCCGGCTGCCGCTAGTTAGTGCAACAGTACCCGCAGGGCTGACTCCAATGCCGCAATTTTTCATCGACCGCCCGGTATTTGCGTGGGTGATCGCGATCATCATCTCCCTGGGTGGTGTGTTCGCCATTCGTGAACTGCCGGCCGAAGCATATCCCGATGTGGCGCCGCCACAGGTCTCCATCAACGCGACTTACCCCGGCGCCAACGCCGACGTGGTCGAACGCACGGTCATCCAGGTCATCGAGCAGCAGCTCACCGGCATCGACAACCTGATGTACTTCTCGTCGTCGTCCTCGAATGGCGGCGGCAGCATCACGCTGTTTTTCGAGTCGGGCACCAACCCCGACACCGCGGCGGTGCAGACCCAGAACCGCGTGACGCTCGCCGAGCCGCGCCTGCCGCGCGACGTGGTGTTGCAGGGCCTGCAGGTGGCGAAGGTGAACTCGGGCTTCCTCATGGCCGTGAGTCTGCGTTCGAAGGACAACAGCGTGCCTTCGGACGTCCTCAACAACATTGTCGCCGCGCAGGTGCTCGACCCGATTTCGCGCATCCCGGCGTCGGCCAGACGCAGCAGTTCGGCGCCGAATATTCGATGCGCATCTGGCTGAACCCGGACAAGCTGCGCAGCTTCCGCATCAGCGCCGCCGATGTCCTCGCCCGAGTGCGTGGCCAGAACGTGCAGTTCGCGACCGGTCACTGGGTGAACAGCCTGCCGTGCAAGGACAGCAGGTGGTGGCGCCGGTCTCGGCGGAAGCGCAGTTCAGCTCCAAGGAAGAATTCGAAATCGGGTACTGGAAAGACGACCCTCGCACTGCAGTTTCTTATCGAGGGCGCAAAACGAGGAGAGAAAGGCCTCTACGTGACGCTCTCGGAAAGCGAACGGGAGCTTCGCTTGGTAGCAAAGCGCCACGGTTTTTCGTTAGCCGGGCTTTCCATCTTTGAACTTGTTCCGCCGAAGCGACTCTTGATCCCGACAGGGAGATAACTCTCTTTCATCCAGCAGAGTTGGAGCTGACGGAAACAGCCAAATTGATTTTTGATCGGGTCAACGAAATCAAGCCGTCGCGAATTGTTTTCGACAGCCTATCGGAGATGCGCCTGCTAGCTCAAAATCCATTGCGTTATCGACGCCAGGTGCTGGCCTTGAAACACTTTTTCGCCGGGCGCCGGTGCAGTGTCCTTCTCCTGGACGATTTCTCGTCTCAGGAGGGCGACATTCAGCTGCACAGCATCGCGCATGGCGTCATCATCTTGCAGCAGCTTGCGCTCGACTACGGTTCAGAGCGGCGCCGTCTACTCGTCAAGAAAATGCGGGGCATCAAGTTTCGCGGTGGCTACCATGACTTCATCATCGAAACGGGAGGCATTAGAGTATTTCCCAGACTTGTGGCGGCGGAGCACCATCGAGCATTTCTTGGAGACCTACTGCAGAGCGGCAGCACTGAATTGGACGCGCTGCTTGGAGGTGGCTTGCAGCGTGGCACCCTCGTGCCGACAACACTGGCATCTTGTTCTTGACCATCGGGGACGACGTGCCAGGATCGACAGGTAGTCTGATGCGTAGCCGCGACTTCGGAGAGACGTGGGAGGATGCCGGCCTGTCCGAGGAAACAATGAGCACGCCCTGGTGCATAGCCACCAATCCGGCTGATCCGAACCTGATTTTTGTCTCTACGATTTTTGGAAAATTTTTTCGAAGCGACGACGGTGGAGAGACTTGGACCAAGCTACCGAGAGAGTTGGGGGAAACGCGCTTCTTGCTTTGGATGCCGAACTAGTTCTGGGCGAGCCCGCCCCCTCTCCCACCTTTCCTTGTTCGCCTCTCTTGTTGGGCACCTGGAGAAAGCTCCTAACACGAGCCGGACAACTGCAGGACAGGCGCGAAATCCGCATTTGTGCCACGGTATGACGAGATCGCAGGCCCAATGAATTTTCGTATGGGGCTATGAGGGAGTATCGTTTGCAGGGACCCGGTGGAGCCACCCACACGAGAGCACTGCCATAGCGGAGGCGTTGCTGGATCGCTGCCACCGCAGCCAGCGACCACTCGGCTCCAGAGTTCACCTGGGAGCATTGGTTTGGCCGCGCCAAAGACCCGCGGCCCGTGCTAGGCTCGGGTGAAGTCCGACCGCGCCAAACATCCTTGAGATCGGACCCATTAGGAGGACACCCATGAGCAGCCAACTTACAGAGGAAGAACTTGCAGCGCTGATGCCGTCCGAATTGGTGCAGTACCAGACGCCAATTCCCACTCAGATCGTGGCAAGCGACGAATTCTATCCCGATCCGCAGAACGAACGGCAGCGCGAGGTCGAGGCGCGGCTGCTGGCGATGGCGGATGACCTGGGCGGCAAGCAAGGGTTAAACCGCCGTCGCTTCTTCCAGACCGCGGCCGGCATGGCCGCATCGTTTGTGGCAATGAATGAGGTCTACGGGCCACTGTTCGAGGTCAGCAAGGCGGAAGCCGCCACCCCGGCGATGGCTCAAGAGCGCGCCACTGCGCTCAAAGACCAATTTATCATGGATATGCATACGCACTTCTTACGTGACGACACTCGCATTATGAATTTCGTCAATATGCGCGCCGCGGTGGGCAAGGCTGGTTGGAACAAGCAACTTGCTGAGAAGGAACAGACGATCGAGGATCTCAAGTTCAACAATTACAAGAAGGAAATGTTTCTCGACAGCGACACCAAGATCGCTCTGATTTCATCGGCTCCCTCCGACGTACCGGCCGATTGGTTCTTGACCAATCAACAGATGGCCGAGGCACGCGACAAGGTAAACAAGGAGGCCGGATCGAAGCGCCTCTACACTCACGCCATCTTCACGCCCGGCCAACCGGGCTGGCTCGAAAACCTTGAAAAGGCACTGACAGAAGACAAGCCCGACTCGATCAAGGGCTATACAATCGGCGATAATACCCACAAGAATATCAGCCGGTATCCGTGGCGCATGGATGACGACAAGGTTGCCTACAAGGGCTACGAACTGGCGGTGAAGCACGGCGTGAAGAATGTTTGTATCCATAAGGGCCTGTTTGCGCCTGGCGTGGAGAAGCAGTTTCCCCACCTTCGCGGCTTCGCCGATGTCGCCGATGTCGGGCAAGCTGCGAAGGACTGGCCGCAACTCAACTTCGTCATCTATCATTCGGCCTACCGGCACGTCGGCGGCGACCCTAAGCAGGCACTGGCGGAATTCGAACGCACCGGCCGTGTTTCTTGGACAAGCGATCTTGCCGACATTCCAGCGCAGTACGGTGTCAGCAACGTCTATGGTGACGTTGGTCAGCTTTTCGCAACCACACTGATCGCCGAACCCAACGTCTGCGCGGCGCTGATGGGTACGCTGATCAAAGGTCTCGGGGCCGACCATGTGTGCTGGGGCACCGACGCGCTGTGGACCGGCGCGCCACAATGGCAAATCGAGGGCCTACGCCGTCTCGAGATTCCTGAAGCAATGCAAAAGAAGCACGGCTTCCCCGCGCTTGGAGCGGCCGAAGGCCCCACCAAGACCGCGATCTTCGGCGGCAACAACGCGAAGTTGTACGGCATCCAACCGAAGCGGGCCATGCTCGAATTGAGCCGCGACCGGTTCGCGGCCATGAAGGTGGAATACGAAAAAGCCGGAGCAGAGCCCTCGAACATTCGTTACGGCTATGTGGTGCCGAGCGGGCCTGTCGAGTACTCAGTGTTCGCATGACATAACTGGGGTCTGGCATCGAATTCAATATTGCCCCGGCTCTCGCCGGGGCTTTTTTTGGCATGAAGAAATCTAGGTGGTTTAAAATGGAGACTCCATGAAAGACGCGAAGTTGCTGGCAGGTACACTTATATTGTCCTTGAGCAACGCCTCTGAGCGTCTCACAATTGCGAAGACCGAGCTGGATAAATTGCAGACCTCGAAAGAGATCCAAGCTATCCAGACAGAGGTAGCCAAGGCACTGGAAACGGTCGAGGACGCCGTTCAACAAGCGGCTGCGTTCATCGAAAATGTTGACAGAGGTCCACCACAGCTCGATTGATTTACTATGGTGGCCGGAGCGTAACGGCGCAGCTGTAGTATCTGCCAAACTGTCTCAGATGGATTGGCAGGAACCAACTTTTGAGTTGGGCTGAGTTCCTTCTGGTGTGCGGTGCGCCAACGTAACCACGTGAATGCCCAAACGTCGCTGGCTTCCGACTATCAGGTTGCAGTGCCCAAATACAACGCGGGGGTGATGCGCTGGCCGAGTCGGCAATCATGCTGCGACAGGGCACGTGGGGCTATGCGAAAGCCGCTAGACCCGGCCCCAGGGAGGTTGAGATCACCCCGCGGCCTAGCGGCCGGTTCAACAGAGAAATCAGCCGCCACACATAGAAGAGCACTTTTCGGGTGAAGATGGCGTGAACTTTCCTCCCCATGAAAAAAGCCCCGCCAAGCGGGGCTGAAGACCTTTGCCATGGCCCGGGATCGGAGAGGGGGACAAGGCCACCGTGCGCTGAACGTGGGACCGGTTGGATCGTTCCGCAGGCGGCTCAAGTTTTTTCTCACATGGAGAAGCCCGTCGGAGGGGTGGCCCGCAGCGGCGCTTTTATTCGCCTTCCTGCTTCGTCGCTTGAGTTTGCTGCTTTTGTTGCCCCCCGGGCTGTGTCGGAATTGCACCTTCCCGTACCGACGGTGGAACTATCATGGTTGTTGAGGCGATACTTGCACGAGAAATCGGACTACCTGCTTTGTTGGCCGCATATGGGAACGCATCGCAACAACACGACTTGACATTCATGGATGAAACTACAAAGGCAGAGATCGCGCGGCGAAGGGCCCTAGCCCAGAAGTGCTCGCAGTTTGCTGGGATGCTCGGCATGACGGCTGACGTTGAGCGTCTCCGGCAGTTGGGCGATGACGCTTTGGAACGTGCCCGCGCGCTTGAGGAGCAGAAGACAAACAATCAGGAATTATCACTCCGGTAGTTCTGCCAGCTGCGCGTACGCGAGCGGCGAATTAGCGGGTCCACCTATTGAGTTCACACCAGGAAAGCCGATGGTCAATCCGAACGAAGACGTTTTCCGGGCGCGAAATTGTAAACTTGCCGATCAGCCAAGAAGAATGCCGACGGCTCGCCGACGAATCCCGTACCCGTGCTCTGCTCCCTAAGAACGATCCGGAAGAGCGCGCCTATTGGATGAAGCTATCTGATAAATGGGCGCGGATGGCGACCCCGAACACTGAAACGAGCACCTGAAGAAGTCAAACTATCGGGTGGCAATCGGGCTTTGGCTGGTCTGCTTGTCGTCACTCTGGAGAACACGTTAGGTCGAGCTCGAAGAGCCCAAGTGGAACTGAACCTCAACGGACATGTTTATCAGCAATCCGTTTAATGATTGCGAGTGATTGCACATGCCTAAGAATAGACCGTTGACGATAGCTACACTCATCGGTGCGTTTTCGTATCTGGCTTACAAATATTGGTCCAGGTATCCGGATTTGATTCCGAGCCAGAGTGCGGTCCGAGAGATTGACCGTATGGCTCGCCGTCAAGGCATTTCAACCCAGGCCGCATATATGAAGTGGGCCAACGGCAGACTGAAATTTACGAAGTACCATGCGTTGCTGCGCGATTAGCCCGGTCAGCTTGCTAGGACATTACGCTATGAGACAGATGGCGATGAACACGCTGCCTCCGTGTTGTTCGATACGCACGTTTCTATAGGATGACACCTTGCACGGTCGTAGCGGCTTCCATAGTCGGAGCATCGGCAGGTTGGAGTTCGCTCCATCCCCCGCGAGGGCGCCGTCTTTTTTCCTGCGCGGCGATCGCCGCCAGATGTATCGCTCTACTACAGCAATTGAGGTTCCATCGGATTGGCCTCGTCAGACGAAACAATCGGATACAATCAGGATCATCCAGCTCTGAGAACCTTGCTTGTGCGCCATAAAAACAGGTGGGTAGGGATCGCTTTCTGTGAAGCAAGAAGATTTAGATGCACTGCGCGCGGCGGTCGAAGCGTTGGAGCACCCGGGCTTCGCGGCGCGCTTGGGCGCCATCGCTGGCAAACCAATTGAGCTTTTAGGCCGAGCCCTACCTGCAGCCGCGTCCAAGGTAATTGCCGTCGCCACCACTCAAGCATTGAGGGCGGCACTGGATATCGCGCTTAGGACGCTGCAGAACAGGCCCAGCACGGCATCGCCCCTTCTGTACAAGGCGATGGCCACAAGCTCGGGGGCTATCGGCGGCACATTCGGTCTGGCCGCACTACCGATTGAACTGCCGATCTCGACAATTATCATGTTGCGATCAATTGCGGACCTCGCCCGCAGCGAAGGAGAAGACCTGGCCGATCCGGAGACATCCCTCGCCTGCCTCCAAGTGTTCGCCTTAGGTAGCCGCGACGATCAAGCAGAGGCGGCTGATAGTGGTTACTTCGCTGTGCGAGGGATGCTCGCCAAATCGATTGGGGAGGCCGCTCGCTTCATCGGAGAGCGCGGCGTCCTCGCAGAAGGTGCTCCTGTTCTGGTTCGGTTCATCGCGCAAATTGCGTCTCGCTTTGGCCTCGTAGTTTCGCAAAAATTGGCCGCACAAGCTATCCCAGTTATCGGCGCCCTCGGCGGCGCATCGGTCAACTACGCGTTCATGGATCATTTTCAGAAAGTAGCGAAGGCGCACTTCGTCGTGCGACGGCTGGAACGTCGATATGGCAAGGATACCGTGCGGGCTGCTTACGAGCAGACGTGCCAGGAAGGCCGACGGCCATCGTGATCCTCAGAGGCGTTTTAGTCGCCGGAGTGCCGGAGTTGCCTCGCACTATGTCCCCTCTAGAGAGTTAAGAATTTATTGCGTCGATTGCTCGATCACGTTCCGAACGGATGAGCAATGCCACCGTCCTCCGCGGGCGGTGCGAATTCCACGCTCGTTCAAATTTTCGCGATTGAAACCATGCCGATCTTCTCGGCCGCTCGATTGCGTAACGCCAAAAGCCGGAACAGGGGCGGAGTGGTTCGTTGCGTTGCCGTCTAATCGTAACTCAGCCACCGGATGTTCCGAAGTCGCCTCGGTCGGGTGGCAAAGACGGCCCCGCTATATCTCGCATTGCAGTGTTGAAACGAAGCAGCTTCGTACGCGTTATGCGGTCACGGTCACCTGGCGTGATCGACGATACTCACAACCGAAGGATGGAGTAGTCCCGTGGATTGGAACCGCGTCGAAGGAAACTGGAAGCAGCTTAAGGGCAAGGTCAAAGAACAATGGGGTAAGCTTACTGATGACGACCTCGATGTCGTGGCTGGCAAGCGCGATCAACTCGAAGGCAAAATTCAGGAGCGCTATGGGTACGCAAAGGACCAGACCAAGAAAGAGGTCGACGACTGGTACAACACTCAGCGTTGGTGAAAATCGAGAGCCCCGCCCCGCTAGGCGGGGCTTTTCATTCGCGGCCGCGCGCTTAAGTCATACTCATCCACACCGCACCCATCACAAGCACCGCCACGATCGTGCTGACACACAGGATGAGGAGGACTGGGCGGTCAAAAACCGGCACGGGCCTCGACCGCGCTTTCAATCTGATGGCCTGCTTCTTTGTGCATATTCAACTCTCCCAATGGCCAGGAGATAACGTCAGGCGCAATGCTAGGTTCCGAGTGCCTCGGCCCGCGCGCGCTCGGATCTTTAAGGGCACACCTGCTAACCGATCTCAGATCTGGCAAGTGGCAGCAGCGCCCTTGGGGTCGCGGGCACAACATTGGCGCAAAGCTTCCCTTATGGCGCCGGCAATGTTTTGTAGGTGTGCATACATGAGTAACAGCGACGCGGATGAGTATCGGCTGCGAACGGACGAAGCAATACGCCGATTGTCTCGATAAACTGATCCTGCGGCTTGGGACCATTCGCGCAAGTTGGCAATTGAATATTCTCGGCTATCCGACCTAACGAATGCGCGAGGGCTGCAGCGGAAGGGGGCCGAAGGCAAAGGGCCCTGAAGTCCGAAAAGCGACTGCGCAGTTTGGCTACGGTCGGGATTGCGACCGCGGCGGCGAATTTTCAGCGGTATCGATGGTCCTTGCACGCGGGTAGCGCTGGTCATTTGGTCACAACTCGGCGGGGTAGACCAGGTAAAGGCCAAAATCGCCACGAAGGCGACACCGACGAGCAACCAACAAACGCTGCATCCGAGATCATTGTCCTCGAGCGCAGGCCGTCGGCGCATATTGCTACGGCGATCGGAGCTAGCCCATGGGGCGGATCGTGTTAATCTCTTCCAAAGCGCTGCGAATTTCACCCGCAATCGTAGGTCTCACGAGCGGTGAAACCTCCTGGCCGTCTTTGAGGAATATGAGAGTTGGCCAAAATTTGACACGAAATGAGCGACCAAGGCGCCGTCCTCTTGCGTCAGCGATTTTGACGTGTGGGCGTTGGAGTGGTTAGCGAAAGCCTGTTCGATGAGGGGCTCAGCTCGCCGACAGTAGCCACACCATGGACTTCCGAATTCCAGTAGCGTGGGACCGATAAGTAAATCGACATCGGAGCGTAAGGGTTCTGCCGCGAAGTATTTATGAGTGGCAGTCATTGTCCGGTCGGGGCTCCTAGGGCTCGAACTATCAGTATTCCAACTCTCAAACGTTTCTGTTGTTCGCCTTTGAAACCTTGCCTATCTCTGCCGCGTCAGTGAACAAGCGCCGCAGCTCAAAGTTGCTTGTCCTTCATCCGTTCAATTCGCCCAAAATCGACATCAATCGGTGTTAGTACGCACGGCGTAAGAGGTATTCGGCGCGGTTCACATTCTCGCAATATGCGCGTCAGGGCGCCGAACGACAACCCGGTAAGATGAATGACCGATGACCGCCCCGACATTCCCAAGCCGACATGTATCATGTTTTGAAAAGGACGACAAGGTGAACCCCTCGGCGTGAAAGGTAGTCGAACTGAACAACGTAGGAACAGCGGCGGTCGCTAACGCGGTCTATCGCGCTGGGAAGCGCATGCGGAAACCGCCGAAGCGATTGAAGAATCTAGTGGGTATGTTCGCTGCGCTTTCACGGCCATGGATGAGGAGCGCAATTAGACGTGACGATGCTGTGCATTAAACGCGAATGTCGGCGATCACCGGTAAATGATCGGAGAATGCCCGCGCCGTCTTGTCGGTGAAACCCCGCAACATTGCCTCACGCGGGCGACAGTATATACGGTCCAGGTGAAGCAGCGGACACACGGACGGAAATGTCCGATGCCGCGTTTGCCCTGGCAAGGCGCGCGCCAATACTTTACGAACAGATCCGGCCCAAAACCAGTCGTTAAAGTCGCCCAACACTACTGTTGTCGTGCTGGTGTTGCCGATTAGGTCAATCAGCGCAGTGGCTTGACTGCGGCGCTCTCCCAGGCTGAGCCCCAGATGCGTGGCGATTACGCGTACTGGGCCGCTGGGCGTCTGGATTTCGCTGAGGATGGCGCGGCGGGGCTCGCGCTCCGGGAATGAGATGTCACGAACCTCGGTCACCTGCATCGGCCATCGGCTAAACAGGGCTTGGCCATATTCACCGTCGGCCGTGGTTATGGTTTTCGCGCCGATGCCATGGCTGCCAAGAGTTTCCTGCAGAATTACAAATGGGTTCCCCCCATTGATCGTCCGGCGACGCGAGTCGATCTCCTGTAGGGCCACGATGTCTGGATTGTGCCGCGCGATTAGCTCGACCACACGCGTAAGGTCGAAACGCGGATTCCGGCCCACCGCCCCGTGGATGTTCCAAGTCATCAATCGGATGGAGTCGCTCACGATACTCGACCCGCTAATCGGGAGACTAGCGCCTGAACCCCGAATGCAGCCGCGACCCATAGAAGGATCACAAGCGCCAGCAAACCAGCTTCGGAAAGGGACGGATTGCTGATGAGTGCGAAGACGCGATGGCCAAGTGCCGACAGCGCAATTAGCCCTGGCAGCATGCCGACGAGCGTACCGGCGACGTAGTCAACCAATTTAATGCCGCTAGCTCCGGCCGCAACGTTAACGAGGGTGAACGGCGCGATTGGAACAAGCCGGATTGCGGCAATCGCGAGCACGCCATGGTGCTCGATCCTGGTGCGTACCTGATCGAGCGTTGACCCGAGAAGCCGTCGCAGCGCTCGTTGTCCAAAGAGTGCTCCCAGAGCATAAGTCAGGAGCGCGCTCGCCAGCACGCCAAGGAGAGCATAAAGAAAGCCAAGATAGGGTCCGAACGCCGCAGCAGTAGCAACGATCAAGACCACCACTGGGAATGCCACCAGCCCACCCACGAGAAAAGTGGCGACCACCAACGCCCCTGCCCAGGGCTGTTGCGCCGCATATTTGAATGTGTCGCGCGTTATGTCGGGTGAGGCCCACTCGGAAAGCGGCGTGACGTTCCACGCGAGTGTCATTGAGAGAACGAGAAGCATTGTAAACGTTAGCGCGATGGCTAGGCCGCCCGTCGTCGCGCGCAAGCGCCGAAAGGCCGGAATAGCAAATGCAAATGGGTTGATTGGAGTTGGAGGATCCGCGATCTCTTCGAGCACGTCCGCAAGTTCGCCATCATCCAGCTTGCCGTCGTCGATTGGGCGTAAGCTATGACCTCTTGCGGTCAAGGTCTCCGCAACCGCGATAAGTGATTGGTGTTTGATGGCCAGGTCCCGGCCCACCTCCGCGGCCGAAACACCACAATGCTCGCCCAGGAGGCGGTCGCGGATATCAGCGATCGCGATTCGCTCTGCCGGGCCTTTTGCCTCGATAGCGAGGTCGCATTCGCTGTCGGCGCCCATCGAGCGGTTATTCAGGTTGGCGGATCCGATGCGCAGGAACACGTCGTCTATCACCATGACTTTTGAATGGATCATGGTCTGGGTATCTTCCTTGCCGTCATCAACGTGCGGGTACATTAAACGCACACGGTTGGCGCCGGCGCGCTGTAGCATGCGCCAGAAGCGTATGCGGCCGTTCCGCATCGATTTGGATTCGACCCAGGATTTGTGCCGGCGTGGCGCGACGATCAGAACTTCGAGCTCTTTACGCTCGCGTAACCGCTTCGACAGGGCACGCGCCACCAGCGGCGACGTGACGTACTGGTTTTCGATGTAGATCGAACGCTCGGCCGTAGCGATAGAGTTGACGAACAAGTGTTCGGCTTCACGGACCTCGGCGATGCCGTTGTAACCGGGCTGCGTGCGAGCGATCCCCACCCCGACATCGATGAAATCTGGCTTAACCGTCTTCGGCCAGGGATCATCCGCCGGCTCCATATTGGTGTGCCGGCAGCCGACCGCCCGTTCCCAACGCTCGCAGGCGATTTCGGCGAGCGCGCGGGCCGCCATACCGTCCACCATCATCTGCACGTCATGGAACGGGTGAAACGGGTGGCCCGACGGATCGACACGGTGCGGGTTATTAGCGGAATGGTCGGCCGTATCCCAACGGCGGATCGTAAGGTCAAGCCCGCCTGAGAACGCCACCGCGTTGTCGACCACTATGATCTTCTGATGCTGCGAACAGCCGACCGGCACGATGTTGTCGAGGCTCAGGGTGATTTGTTCGGGCGTGCGCCATTGCAGGGACAGCCTCGGAAACAATTCGCGCTCGCTGGCGTAGAGGAGCGAGTAGTCCCAAAGCAGCAGATTGATTCGAAGTTCGGGACGTTGGCGCACTAGCTCGGTCAGAAATTCCGAGAGGTTCGCCGGCAGCCCATCGTCCGGCGCGGCGGAATTTCCGACCAAGCGGGTTCGGCTGTCGATGTCCCAACCAAGTACGAAGATGCTGTGGCGAGCATTGAGGAACGCTTGTCTGACGGCGCCGAAAAACGCCGCGCCATCAATGAGGACAGCGGCACGAGACGCGTTTTCAACGCGCCAGACATTGCGGCCGGGGCTTAGTATCCGATTGGCCATCACTGGCAACCCCGTCCTCGGGATTTGGGTTTCTGCGGCGACGGACAATTCGCCCCTACAAGGACAGTCCGGCATCCTCCCAGATTGTCCTCTCCGTCACTTCCGTGATGGCGCCTTCGGTGCATGGAAGCTCTGTGACGCAAGCGTTCAATAGAAAGAGCCCGGCGAGCAGTGCAGGCTCGCCAGGCTCTTCTGTGCGATATCCGGGGTCGAGGGCCCTACTTAGGAGTTCACGCCTCAAAAGACCGAATATTCGGAGCTACAACGCACATAAGGGCAGGATGGTTCCCTACCGACGTTCCAATGAAAACCCAGCGACAGCACCTTTAGCCCCCTTGTGGTGACAGTTCGTACTTGCTCGGCATCTCCACCGGTAGGTCGCCGGCTTGGCGCCCTTGAGAATGCGCGACATAAATGCCAGCGCGGTGATGGTCAGTTGAACACGGCGGCTGTTGGGCTACGCGAAGGGGCACCACATCGACTTAACGAATCTGCATAGAGAGGTGTGGTGAGGGGCCACAAGCGCTTAGCCGTACCAGCGTCCTCGGCCATACCAGCCGCCGCCGCCAAGCAGCAAAACGATGAGGACGATTACGAGAATTGTGGTCAAGTCCATGGGAGACTCCTAGCGACCAATGACTTCAATCAGGCCCAACGCCTTGAAACGCGTTTTGTTCCGCGCTCGTCCAACTCGTGGCCGCGAGCAAGACGCGCAATCTGTGTTGTGCGACATCATCTGCTAGAGTCAGCGGATGATGAGGCAAGAAAGATCATGCCCAAGCATCGGATCTATACAATGAGTTTCGCAAGTGTGTATCCCTTGTATGTCGCTAAGGCGGAGGGAAAAGGACGAACGAAAAATGAAGTCGATGAAATCATTCGCTGGTTGACGGGATATAGCCAGAAAAAGCTAGAAGTTCAGCTGAAAAAGCGGACAGACATTGAGACATTCATTGCAGAAGCTCCTCGACCAAATCCATCGCGTGCGCTGATTAAAGGCGTGATCTGCGGGGTCCGCGTGGAGGACATCAAGGAACCGACCATGCAAGAAATTCGCTATCTTGATAAATTGATCGATGAATTGGCGAAAGGAAAAGCGATGGAGAAGATTTTACGAATTCACTGAACTATGAATCTCGAACAACAGGTGCGCAATCTCGACCTTGCGAAGCGGCTGACGCCCCCTCGGCGACCTCCGCTTCGGCGAAATCAGGGAGGACTATGCTGCGAATTGACTCGAGTTGCGCGGTGGCTGGCGACAATGCTCACGGCCGGAATACATTGCCGGTGCCCTCACCGCGCGCCGGGCGGCCACGCGGTCACGCCCCGGCCAGCGCGATGAACTTACACATCACCTCGTCTGCAGTTGCACGCAACGTTGGCGGTAGGGAAAGGCCAAGGAATGCGGGCCTCTCGACTTCCATCGCCAGTAAGATCGAAAACCCGCGCGATGCCAGCGCATGACGGTCTCCGGTAGTAGGACAGCGAGGGCGCCGCGGGCGTTCGGAAACAACCGGCAGATCCAGCTTAATACCAATTTGTCTGCCGCCGTGAACGTCAATCGGGCTGGCTTACCGCGGCGGAGAATGTTGATCTGCTGCCGAAGCGCGAGGACTTCTGCCTCCAGCGCTGCCCGCGATCGAAACAGAACGACGCTGTACCAGAATATTGATCTGACGAGAGTCAACATCTGGTACAGCGTCGTTCGATTCGCTACGACATGCCAACCGGATTCAATTTACGACAGGGACAACCCTTGGCCTGACGACGCGATCCACGGCGCCCATTTTTCCCCGATGTTGTGTTCGCTATGCACCGGCCCGGTGGCAAGTTGGAATTGGGCGGACCGTCGACGGGTCAGACTCGTCCGGTGAGTGCTAACCGTCTGCGTTCCGGCGTGTCGCCTGGGGCTCGTTGCCTCAAGGTGTCTTCATGGACAGTCCGATGACCACTAGCGCCACGAAAAGCACCAGGATTACAATATTGAGAGTGAGGCCCAGCACCGGATAAACCTTCTTCGAAGAGCGATCCACGGTACCAACGAGGCCCAACGCGATGCCGATCAGGTCGACGAAACAGGCAGAGATCATTGCCAAGCCGATAATCATATTGAGCTCGGGCGTCAGTTTCCCGGTTTGGGCCATCACACCCGCGGTCCCGATCAGCGCCAGGATGAAAACGACGCAAGTCACCCCGATGATGGATGACGCTATCCCGCTGGCCTTGTGGGCACGGATGGTGGCCTGATTTTCCATGGTAATGGTCATTTGTTGCTCCGGCGGCCGCGGGTTGCGATGTTTGGTTAAGTTCCGGCCACGCTGTCGTAGTAGTGCCTGCGGGTCATGCGGGTTGTGATCACCAGCACAGAATGTCGGTTTTGGACAGCCGAGGTGTGAATCGGCGTCGAGTCCATTTGAGATCGGCGTCCAACACTTCGGTGCCGAAAAGGGTCAACCTGGCGCGCCGTTACAGCGAAAGGAGTGTGAACGACGAAGCTACTTCATTCATCAGACTGAGAATGGGCGACCCCGTCGAGAGTTGCCGATGTGAGAGCTGGAGCGCAAGAAGGCTGGCGACGGGCTGATTGGCAATTGGCCACGTCCGTGAGAAGGCGGCGCTAAGGGTCGTCTAGAGGACAACGCCGGGATCGGTGCGCCTTCCGCGCTCAACAAACGACGACACGGTGTCCGATATTCTTCGCGCCATTGGAACTCTCCGGTCGTACAAACGTTTGTCTAAGAGGGGGGTGAAAGGAATCATATATGCGCAGCTCCCTCCTACTTGGCGCGGTGGTCCTGCTCATCTCCGGCGGTATTGCTTCGGCCCAGATTGCGGCTCCTCCCGCGGGAAAAGAAACACAGGAGAACGGCCCGAGCTTCCGCGGCGATAGACTTCAATCCGATCGTGACTCCGCAATGGTGCCAACGCCTACACCTCAACCGGCTGTACCAAACACTACCGGCCAAACTCCAAGAAATAGCCCAGACCCGAATCCACTTCCCGGCGAGGAGCCGCGGCCTATTCCACGTTAGCGCAGTTTTTCCATGCGTAGAGAAGGGCGGCTTCGGCCGCCTTTTCTTTTGGTACAATTTGATTGAGTGCAATCTGATGCCACCTGTCGGACAGCTACGTCCTGTTGATCTCGCCGGTCATCTATCACGTGGCGAGCGGCACGCCGGTGGTGACCATCCTGCGCCCGGCGCGCACCCCGAAGGGCACCGAGGTGAGGACCGTCATCAAGCACGTGACCCAGCGCCTTAGGAGACATTGGCCGAAGACCCGCCTGGTCCGGCGCGGGGACAGCCATTAGGGCCGGGTCGAGGTCATGGACTGGGCGGATAACCACACGATGCGGACTACATTTTTGGCCTCGCCGGCAATGCCGCGCTCGATGCCCTCATGGCCAAGGTCGCAGTCAATCTGCGTTTTCATCATGCGATGAACAGCAAGCCGAAGCTGCGCACCTTTGCGAGCTTCATGTACCAGGCCGGCAGCTGGAAGCTGGAAGCGACCGCGCAAAGTCGTGGCGCGAGGAGGCCGCCTTGGAGCGTCGAGAAATTTGCGGACCCGCCTATCAGGTTGAGAAGGGCGATGGCCAATAGGCCACCGTCATTAAAAAAACGGTGACAAATCGCTAGACCAAAAGGCATGGCCGCGTGTAGCGGCGGGCAACACGCCGGTTGGTTGGGAGACCGATTCTAAATCACCAGGATGTCGATCGCGTTCTCGTCGCCGCACGGGGCCCGACTCATTCGTTGCAGTAATCACACATCAACAACCACGTAATCCTCTTCGACCGTGACCCGAAAGGTCTCGGCTACATACGGCCCCTCGACCAGGCGCGCCCCCGACTCCACTTCGACCGAATATTTCTTCACCTGGATGCGGCTTGGCTCACACCACGACTTGCCTGTGCGAATGTCAAACTCCCAGCCATGCCATGGGCAGCGGATGATCTCGCCTTGGCGCGAGTATTGATACTTGCCGGGCGTCGCTGACTTCGATCAATCCGGTCAGGTGGCCGTCGCACAGACTTCCACCTTGATGCGGGCAGCGATTGAGCAAGGCGAAGAACTCGCCGTCGATGTTGAAGACTCCGATCGGGCGTCCCTTGATCGTGACCAGCTTACGACCACCCGGCGCGATTTCCGAAACTGCCGCGACGACATGCCTGCTCATGCCAATCCATAAAGCTTCAATGCATTGTTGAGAAAGAAGTTCTGGCGGCGTTCCTCCGGGAGGTGAATCGGCAGTGCACGAGCCGGGTCATCGTAGTCCCAGTGTGGATAGTCGGTGGCAAACAGGAGCTTATCCCATCCGATCCACTCCATTACGTCGTGCAAGTGCCGTGGATTTTCCGGCTCCTCCATCGGCTGAGTTGTTAGCCAGATGTGATCGCGAATATATTCAGATGGTAAGCGTTTTAAATGAGGGGTTTCGGCCCTGAGCTTGCTCCACACTTTGTCGAGCCGCCACGCGAGTGGCGGTAGCCAGGCAAAGCCACCTTCAATGATGACAACGCGCAGCTTCGGGAAGCGCTCGAACACGCCCTCGAGCACCATGCTGGTGACTTGCGATTGGCAGCACTGCGAGTGGCCGGCCATTTCCTCGATGTAAAAGGAGGGCCAGCCGCCGCCCGTTATGGGATAGCCGCCGAAGCCGAAGGCGTGGATGCCGACCGGCAGGTTGGCCGCCTGAGCCGCCTCGTAGATCGGCCAGTATCGCCGCTGACCGAGTGGCTCGGCGGTACGACTTAGGAAGAAGACCTGGACGAAGCTGGGATCGCCGGCGCGCCGCCCGATCTCTTCGACGGCGCCGACGCCGTGCTCGTAAGGTAGCATGATAGACGCTTTGAGGCGCTTGTCCTTGGAGGTCCACTGGTCAACCTGCCAGTCATTGATCGCCCGGCAGAAGACTGCGCTCATCTCCGCGTTTTGATACCCTCCCGGATGCGGTGCGATCGTGGTCAAGACGCCGAGTTGCACATTATTGGGATCGAGATGCTGGCGCTGCATGAAATCAAGACGGCTACCAGGGCGGCCATCCTCGGGCCAGGCATCGCGCCGAGCCGCATCAGGCTGTCCCTTCGGATACGCCGGCCCCTGCTGATATCCGTGGCGGCGCAAGGTGCCGAACATTTCCAAATGCCGGTGCCAGCGCGTCTCAAGGTATGGATACAGCTCTTTCAGCGTATTTGGCGTCGGATGCAGGTCGCAGTCGGCGATCGCCTGCTTCGCCGGCGTCGCAGCACGCACCTCTTTGCTCGGAGCGACATTGACGTTCATGGCAAGGCCTCCGTCAGATGGGGATAAGTCTCCCGAGGATTGTCGACGAGAATCTTGCGCAGAAGAGCGTCGGATATTCCATCCGGTAGGGCGTCCTCGCCGTCGAACTGCCAGTGCGGATAGTCGGTGGAGAAGAGAAGGAGGGAATCGCTGCCCATATGATCGACGAGCCGCGAAAGAGTCTCCGAGTCTGGCGGCGCATCCACTGGCTGCAAGGTAAACCGCACTTGATCGCGTACGACTTCGAGCGGTGGCCGATCGACCCAAGGAACTTCCATCCTCAAGCCGCGCCAGAATTTCGTCAGCCGCCAGAGATGCGATGGCAGCCAGGTGAAGCCCAACTCGATAAGCACCATCCGTATCTTTGGAAATTTCGTGAACACGCCTTCGCAGACCAGACTCGAAAGCTGAGTTTGAAACGCCTGGGCCTGATTGACGTAATCCTCTGAATAGAACGACGGCCAACCGACCGCCGTCACTGGATGGCGGTAGCTGCTGCCGGCGTGGATGCCGACAGGCAAGCCATGCCGCTCCGCCGCCGCGTAAATTGGCCAATAGTAGCGTCGACCGAGCGGCATGTCGGCCATTGCCAACATCAGCACCTGGACGAAGCGTTTGTCCGTAGCGCAACGCTCTATCTCGTCGACCGCGAGCTCGGGATTCTGCATTGGAACGACGATGGAAGCGCGCAGCCGAGGATCGTGGTCGAGCCATTCCTTTGCCATCCAGTCGTTCAGTGCGCGTGCAATACCGGCGGCCATATCCTCGCTGAACAGCAGGTTCACGCCGTACAGGCAGTTGCAGATGGCGATGCTGGTACCCATCGGATCGAGCACATGGCCGCGCATTTGCTCGAGCGAAACGCCTGCCTTGCCTTCGCGTGGACGCCAGTCGTCGCGCGCCGTCATCGGAGAGCCCAAGGGATAGCTGACGGACTCCAACTCATGCATGCCGGTCTGATTGATTATGTCGCGCCAGTGGTCCGATAAAAAAGGAATAAGCGATTTCAGGCCGGGCAGAGCCGGATGGATATCGCAATCGATCGCGCCGATGCGCGGTACCTTCATTCCGCTATCCCAACCGTCTCGTGACAACCACTATGCGTGCGTCATCGCCATCGATGGCAGCATCCAAGCCGGGCACAAACTGCATGATCACTGCGCGGCGCTGCCGATTGGTCTCGACAAACGCTCGCAGAAAGACATGACATGGCCGCAACCTGAGCTTGTGCCGGAGCATCGTGCGCCACTGGAGCTCGCCCCGGCAAATTTTCCCGCGCGGTCGCATAGGCTATAGTACGCCATTTAGTGTGACTAAAACAACTCCTGCAGCTGCGGGGAGATGTTCACTGCGGCAAGCTGCCCTTCTGCATTAATTATCAATCAAACCAGGGGGCTACTCCTCGGGGAAATGGCCGTTGCGGCGTTCTCAATCAACGAGTAAGACTGAAAATGAACATCCCGTCGCTCTTCCCGGGATGAACCCCGGGTCTGCCGAGCTTACCGCCAAGGGTTGCACTCTATGAACAAGATGCTGCGTCCTAACGACACGGCGGAGGTCGCTGCCGATCTGCTGCGGACGATCGGACGTAATGTCCGTCACCTACGCAGCGAAAAAGGCCTGACGCTCCAGGCACTCGGCGAGCAGACGGGCCTTAGCCCGTCGATGCTCAGCCTGCTCGAACGGGGGAAGACGGGGCCTTCGATCGGTACGTTGGTCGTGCTCGCCTCTACCCTGGGTGCCCAGATGAGCGACTTGCTTGATCGCAGCGCGCACGATTCCCACGATATCGTTGCGCGTGCCGCCGGCCAACGCACCTTTCAGACGGCAGAAGGCGTCATGCGGCGTATTGTGACGCACGATCCGAAGCGCGGAGTTGAAATCGCGATCAATGAGTACGAGCCGGATACGGCAAGTGCGCCGAAACCACTTGCCCATGAGGGCTACGAGTATGGCCTGACCTTGGAGGGACAACTGCGTGTTACAGTGAGCGGCAAGGTCTTCGATATGGAACAGGGAGACTTGATCTCCTATCCGTCAACCGAACCGCACCAGATTGTCAATCCAGGTCCCGGGCGGACCCGCGCGCTCTGGGTGAATCTGAAAAAGGCTTGAGTTGCTTGCGGCAGCGATAGCTTACGAGCTCTGAAGCCGGGTATGGATTGATCAGCGGTCGAACGTGAGCACCGCATCCGTCCTCCAACTCGTCCATACGGTCGAACCGACAGGAAAATGTAATTTATCTCCGGTCGCATCTTCATTGCGCTGGCGGACGACTAGAGTCTTGCCTCCTTCCAACTCCACGAAATAGCTTGAGGTATCACCGTGATAGTTGGCTTGTCGCACGCGCCCCCGGATCGCGCCCTCGGGAGCTTTTCCATCTGGATTGAGGGCGATCTGCTCCGGGCGAACCGCAAAATTGACGACGTCGCCAATCCTCACGCTCAGTCGGGTCGGGGCAGGAAATGCAATTCCGGCAGCTTCGATCCGTAGTCCGTCGGTTGACCCAGCGACGCGTCCTTCCAGAAAATTGGTCGCGCCCATAAAGTCGGCGACAAAACGCGTCGCCGGTACACAGAAGACCTCGCCTGGCGTTCCGATTTGCTCGACGTGCCCCTGGTTCATCACGGCGACCCGATCGCTGAGCATCAGCGCCTCTTGCTGGTCGTGGGTCACGAAGATGCTCGTGGTGCCAAGCTGTCGCGTGAGCTGGTAGAGTTCCGACTGCATGGCCTCGCGCAGCTTGCGGTCAAGCGATCCGAAAGGTTCGTCCAGAACCAGGATGCTTGGCTCGATAACAAGAGCGCGCGCTAAGGCGACCCGCTGCTGCTGCCCCCCGGACATTTGCGCCGGATAGCGATCGGCGAGACCGCCGAGAGCCACGATGTCGAGCATCCGCTTGACACGAGTCTGCCTGTCCGACTCGGGCACCTTCCGCATCTTGAGGCCGAATGCGACGTTCTGTGCCGCGGTCATATGCGGGAATAGCGCGAGACTTTGAAAGACCATCCCGATATTGCGTTTCGACGCTCCGAGGGCAGTCACGTCCCGGCCGTCGACGAGAACGCGCCCGCCAGTTGGCTGCAGCAACCCGGCAAGGATGCGGAGGGTGGTGCTCTTTCCGCAGCCGCTTGGGCCGAGTAGTGTGAGGAACTCGCCCGATTTGATGGCGATCGAAACGGATTCGACGGCGACCGTGTCACCGTAGCGGCGTGAGACGCTCTCTAGTGCGACCTGCGCCATATCTCATTGTCCCGCAAATAACCGCTTCAGTCCGAACGTCCACTCCAAAAGAATGGCCAACAGGAGCGTCACAAAGATCAGCATGGACGAGATAGCCGCAACCGATGGATCGAAGCTGTATTGCAGATAGGACATGATCGCGATCGGCAACGTCGTGGTCCGCGCATCAACCAGAAACAGGGATACGTTGACGTCGTCGAAGGAGAGAATGAAGCCGAAGATCATTCCGGCGACGACGCCCGGCCTGACTAAGGGCAGGATGACATGAAGGAAGGCCCGCCATCGTGACGCGCCTAGCGTTTCTGCTGCCTCCTCGAGCGATTGGTCAAGGCGGGAAAGGCTCGCGAGCGTAGTGCGGATCACGTACGGCATAACGATGAGGACATGGCCTGCCAGCAGGCGTATTGGCGCTTCGCGCACATCGATCGCGGCGAGTGCGACGAGTAGGGAAATGCCGATCACCAATCCCGGCACTACGATCGGCGAAAGGAAAAAGGCCTCTAGCGCGGCCTTCCCCCGCCAAGTCCCGCGCCATAGCCCAACCGCAGCGGCCACCGCGATCGGTGTCGCGATCAAGGTCGCGCCGAGCGCCACCAGAAAGCTCATGGCGGTGCCGCGCACAAACAACTCGACCTGGAGAGCGAATGCATACCAATGGAGCGTCAGGCCGGTTGGCGGAAAGCTCTGGATCGGTTCGCTGTTGAACGAAACGATCACCACGCACACCAGAGGAGCCAGCAGAAACGCGTAGAGCGCCCACACCAGGGAACGAAAGCCGGCCCGCT
The DNA here is from genome assembly GCA_963807865.1 of uncultured Alphaproteobacteria bacterium. GTDB lineage: Bacteria > Pseudomonadota > Alphaproteobacteria > Rhizobiales > Xanthobacteraceae > VAZQ01. The sequence goes on from CAWEDK010000008.1 coordinate 23,629, forward strand.
GGAGGATCTCGCTCATCGCCGCGTCATCCATGCCCGAGTGCGGCGACCATGCTCGGCAAGCACCAGGCCGAGGATCGACAGCGAGGTTGCGAGCAAGACGGCGACGAGCACAGCGCCGAAATGCCAATTGTAGGTGACGACGAACTGCTGATAGATCAGTGTCGTCAGCATTCCGGAATCGGTGCCGCCCATCAGCGCCGGCGTGACATAGGACGACATTGCCAGGCTGAAAACGATGGTGACCCCCGCGGTGAGCCCGGGCGTTAGCAGTGGGAAGATCACCTCCCAAAATGCGGTGAACGGACCCGCCCCCAGTGTATTCGCGGCCTCCGGGATCGCCGGATCGATTCGGTCGAGCGAGGTCAGCACCGAGAGAACCATCAGGGGGAGAAACACATGCACCAAGCCTACGATGACGGCACCGTCGGTAAACATCATGTGCAGCGGCTCGCGGATCAGCCCAGCGCTCAGCAAGGTTCCGTTGATTACACCGTTGTCGCCGAGCACGACCATCCACCCGAACGTGCGAGTGACAATGCTCACGAGTAACGGCGAGAGCACAACGATCACGATAAAGCCATGCGCGCGTCGGGAGGAACGCCATATGGCGAGAGCGAGCACGATGCCGAACACGCCGCACAGGAAGGTGGTGAGGCCCGCGATCCAGACGGTTTTCAAGAGGATTCGCAGATAGAACCAGTTAAGGAACAGCCGCGAATAATTGGAGAATGTGATGGTGCTGGTCAGCTCCATCTCGCCAGGTCCCGCGGGATTAAAACTCAGCGCCAGCACATAGGCGAGGGGGATGAGCAGGCAGGCGATAATCGTGATGCAGCCAGGAACAAGCAACAGCGCCGATGATTTCGGCCGTCCAGAGTCCGCGAACCATCCGGCGAATGACGCGAGGCGCATGGCATTCGCGGAGCCGCCCTCCATTGTCATGCGGAGTTGCCTTGCGAAGGCAGATTCTCCGCTGCGGCGTCTTTCCAGATCGTCATGACCTCGGCCGCCGAACGAACTAGCCCGAAATACAGGCGCATCGATTCGAGCGATGCGGCGTGTAGGTCGATGAGCTTGTCTTTCACAGCTACGCAGTCTTCCGCGACGACAAGGTAGAAGTCGCGCATGACCGCATCGCGCGCAGTCGATTCCACGCAGCAGTTGGTGATCACGCCCGCGAGCACCACGGTGCGGATGCCGCGCGCGCGCAACATCAATTCGAGTCCGGTATCGACGAAGGCGCTGAAGCGATGCTTAGTAACGACGGCCTCACCCTCTTGCGGCACAATGCCATCGACGAATTCGCCGCCCCAACTCCCGGTCAGGCACACTTCCACCGTATCGGGCGGGAACGTGGCACCGCGGGAAAGGTCGGCGGCCGATGCGGTCCACACCGCAGGTTCGCGTCGTCCGACCGCGGGGAAACGGTAGGGCGAGCCGGTATTTCGGAACAGCGCGCCATACTCGGCACGCACATGCACCACGAACAAGCCGGCGGCGCGCGCCGCGGCGAGAAGCTCTTGAGTCCGTGCGACGGCGCCTTCGATCATGGTGATTGAATCGTTCGACCTGCCGACGGCGCCGCGTCGATCGCAAAAGTCATTTTGGACGTCGATGAGGACGAGAGCGGCGTGTCGAGGATGGACGCGATCGGCCAGCGTGACGAGCAACTCGCCCGACTTCCAATCGGATTGCCAATTGCGGCGAGCATGGCGAGAGGTGACCCAGTTCCCTCGGACCTGGGCCAGGTCCAACGCGGATGCCTTCGCGCAAGAATATCCGCGATGCTTGGCGAATTGAGCCACGCTATCCGCGAGCCCGGCCGGTACGTTGCCCGCGAGCAGAATCGCGCGAATGCCGTTGGAGCGTAGGATGAGGTCAAGATTGCTGACCAGGAATATCCCGTCGCTGTCCGATTAAATCCTGACCTCGTTCGGATCTGCAGTGAGGTGTACGCCAGCGCCGCTGGGAACGCCGGGTGTATTCGCGCCGTGCCACGCGAGATCTTCGGCCGCGCCAAGGTCGGTATGGACGATGAAGACTCCCGCCTCGCGCGCCGCTGCGACTAGAGAAACGGTGTCTCCTTCAGGTGAGCCCACGTTAACAAGAGCGGTCTCGAACGGCGCGAAGATTGGGGCCGGATCGGTCGGCACGGGTCACCTCATGCCAGTCGCGCACGCTGCGCTCAGAACGCGACCTCCTGATTCCAACGGTCGGCAAGCGCCTGCATTTGCGGGACGACCTTGAACCAGTCGAAGAGTTGCAGCTTATCGCGCGCCGGCACCCGTTCCTGCACCTTGGCATTGATAGTTGCGGTCTTATTGGTCGGCCCGGCGATGACACCATTGCAGAAGGCCTCCTGCGCCGGTTTCGACAGCGCGTAGTTGACGAACTTCTTGCAAAGCTCCGCGTTCTGCGCGTTGCGTGCGATGTGATAGGAGGCAAGCCCGACCATCGCGCCTTCCGACGGGAAGATGAACTTCACTGGCTTACCCGCATCGATTAAGCCGTAGGCGGGGATGTTAGTGGTCATGCCACAGACCCATGCCTCGCCCGAACCCAGCAGGTTCGCGATGTCCGCGCCGCCCTTGAAGAACTGTCGCACGCTGCCCTTGAGGGTTTTCATGGCAGGAAACGCGGGTGACATATTGTCCTCGCTGCCGCCGTGCAGTCGCGCCGCGACGACAAGCATTTCCCACGATCCCCAACTGCCGATGTCGGGGACCGTGACGCGGCCCTTGTAAGCGGGATCCCACAAGTCCTTCCAGGAAACCGGGGGCTTCGGCACAAGATCGGTGCGATAGGCGATGCCATAGCCGACATAGTCGAGGCCAATTCCCATGCCTTTGAACTGAGTGTGCCAGACGGAATCGACTTCCTTCAGATTGGGAATGTCGGCCTCGGTCAGTGGAACCGCGATGTTATCGATCACGGCTTTGACGTTGTCCGGATAGGGCAGCATCAGCAGGTCGATCTCCGGGCGCCGACGGTTGATCAGTGCATTTGTCAGCCACTCGCTGGTCGAGCCGAGCTTGAGGACGACCTTGTTTCCGGTCTCCTTTTCGAACGGTTCAACGATGTTCTTGCGATATTCTCGCTCCCACACGCCGCCGAACACGGTGGACACCATGCTACCGGCTTGCGCGAAAGCCGGAATGCCAATGCCGAGGCTCAGGGTGGTGCCACCGGTGGCTTGCAGGAAGCGGCGGCGGGTGACCCTATTCAAGATATCCGTGGCATTGGTCATGATCGACCCCCAATCTAAAGTCTGGCGCATTAACGGCGTGCACTGACCGTAGCCTGTTGCAGGCCTGCGATCCCTGTAGCGCTCGCGAGGAGCCATCGAGCCACAACCCTGACACTCGTTTGAGTAAAATTCAAGGGGCCGTCCGCCGCCGTCAAACCCATTCTGACGTCGAATGGGTCCAAAATTGCTTTATAATGGCTACGAATTGAAGATCTCCGCATTGGCAAAATAAGAGATTTCTCTGCCGATTTTTTCTATCTGCTTAAAAAGATCGCAGCGGCAAAAGGTCGATTTTGAGTGCATTACCTCTGAGGGCAGACGCACCGGTCGCTTGACGAGCAATGAACCTTTTCTGGACTGCCTAGCATTTTCCGATGTCGCCTTCGCGGACCCGCCATGCTCTGTTGTGCCGGCGCAGCTAACCACCGAACCGACGATTGAATGCTAGGCCCTCTGCAAAATTAGACAGCTACTCCGAGCGTCCTGGAAATTCAGCATCCGGCGATAAGAGGCCTCAATCTCTTCAGCAGTCATGCTTTTGTCGTCTCTTGGCACGGCCTATCGAGTTGTTGGTAGTTGTGTTGGTTGCCGCCTGGCGCGCGGGCTAATAATATCAATAATAGCAATGGATTAAGCCGTTATTTTGGTTCCGCCCCTGGCACCAAATATCCCCTAAATCACAGAGGTTTGCATGTCGGGTTTCGTAGGCAATCTGCGCGGCTGCCATGGGGACACGTAGGGGACGCAAACGATTTTTTTTACGGACGCGCTCTGAAGGATGAGGTTCGACAACTTCAGACAGTTAGAGTCCACCGCACTCATTGCGCGATTTCGCTAGGTATCCGGCGTCACGACCTTCTGTCGATCATGAGATTTCGTTCTCGCGAGACTGAAATATCTCACCTTGTGCTCATTGCTGCAGAATTTTGCATTGGTGTGTTTGCCGGCGCCCGGCCCAGTTTCAAAAGCCTCGTTACAATACTGACAGATCCGAATGGCTATGACCCCAGAGAGTTTTTGTGCCAGTTGCCACCACAAGCTGCAACGTGAGGCCAGTGCCGCGGTTGCCGATAATTGAGACGCGGCTTTGATGCCTGCGAATTTGTTCGGCGCATAGGACAGCATCAGCGCCGGAATTTCGTGGCGAAGTCCCGTGCTTGGCTTAAGATTGAGACAACTTATCGCGGCATCCGTTCATAGCGATTTATCTCATCGTTTTGGGATTGATCACCTGTCTACCGGGGATTTCCTTGATGGGTGTCCGGTGCCTGCTCGCAAGTTGATGCAGCTTTCGAAACAACGTCAGGGAGGAGAAACCAAATGAGTGAGATATCCAGGCGGCTGACGATCATGGGCCTTTTGGTGGGTGGCATGCTCGCAGCAGTGCCCGTAAGCGCCCAGCAGTTCACCATGAAGCTTTCGCAGCCGACCATCAACGACGCGACCCACGAATACTTCAAGCGACTGAAAGCGGGGATCGAGCAGCGATCAGGCGGCAAGATGAAAGTTGACATCTATCCCGCCAACCAACTCGGCCAGCTTCCGGCTGTGGTGGAGGGGGTTGCACTCGGTACAATCGAAGCCGCCGCGTCCGCGAATGGCTTCTGGATCAGCCTCGAACCTCGCTTCCAGGTGCTCGATGCGCCCGGCCTTTTCGATGACATCTTGCATGGTTACAAGGTGCTGAATGATCCTGGCATCCGGGAGCGGATGGCAACGTGGGGCGCCGACAAGGGCGTTGAGGTCCTCGCTCCTAGTCTTTACAGCCCACTAATGCTGCTGAGCCATAAGGGGGTTCGCACGGTCGCCGACTTCCAGGGACAGAAGATACGCACCCAGGGGGGCGCGCCGATCCAGGTCGAACCGCTCAAGAAGGTTGGTGTCATTCCCGTGTCGCTGCCGCTCGGCGAGGCATTGCCGGCTATGCAAAACAAGACCATCGATGGAATGGTCGGCGCGGCGGCGCCCTACGTTGCGTTCAAGTACTACGACATCGCCAAGCCGATGACCTATCTTCCGGCTACGTTGTTTGCGGCTCCGGTCGTTGCCAATCGAAAATTCATGAAATCACTTGGCTCGGAGCTGGAAGCCATAGTCCGGGAAGAGTCCGAGAAGGCCGCAGTTGTTTTCTCCGATTGGAATGTCACCGACATCAAGAGTAAGGAAGACACTTGGCGGAAGAACGGCGGCGAGGTCGTTACCATGGCGCCGGAAGAAGCGAAGCGCTACGTCCAACTGGTATCGCCGGTAGCGGCTTCCATTCTGTCGGCCAACCCCAAGGTCAAGGACGACTACGAGGCGTTGCTCGCGGCCGCGAAGAAGTACCGGCACTGAAGCGTTGAGTGTACGGAGAACTTATTCGCATTGACGAGCTTAAGGAACCTGCCCCGGCGGTAAGGGTGTCGGCCGTGCGCGGTAGTCCACAAATCCGACACTAGCGGTCGATCGCTACGACCGCTTCAAGCTCGAAGAGAAATTCCGGCTTCACGAGGCGATTTACGATCAGCAGCGTGTTGGGCGGGTATGACTCGCCGCCGAACAGCGCCGAAAATGTCTCTCGTCGCAAAGCCATGAACGTATCGATGTCCTCGCTGCGGGTCATATAGGTCGTGAACTTCACGACGCTCTTGTAGTCCGTACCGAGTCCTTTCAGCACGTCGCCGAGGTTCTGGAGGACTTGGCGGAACTGGGCCGCGAAATTGCCTGCACCCACCACCTCGCCGTTTGCGCCGACGGCAAGTTGGCCCGCCACGAAGGCCAACGTGCCGCCGCGCGATAATCCCACATGCGAATAAAGGCCCTGCGCCGGGGCAGTCCCCGGCGGGTTCTCGTACCAAATTTCCGGCATTTTGTATTTCTTTGCTCAATTCTCAGGCGGGGACCTTCTTGGGAGCGGTCGTCGGGGCCGCAGCGGTCGGGTTGGTACCGATCCAGCCCTTCACCGAGACGTCGAAGATGATGCCGTCCGGATCCTTGAACTTCCGCTCGAAGTTTTCCTTCTCCATATCGTCGCCGAGATCAAAGAAGAAGGTGCCGCCCGCATCCTCGATGCTCTGCTGGGCCTCCTTCATATCCTCCACTTGAATGCCGAAGTGATGGATGCCGACGAACTTGGTCGGGTCCTCCAGACCGTGGCCCCGACTGCCTTTATATTTAAGCAGCGCGAGATTGATGGTCCCATCGGTGAGATAAATCGCCGATGCGAACTCGAGCGTCTCTTCGCCGGCACGAGAGAAGCCGAACACTCCCTGATAGAACTTCGCAGCTTTCTCAAGGTCTTTCACGACGAGTGCGATGTGGCGCAGGCGGGGCATCAGCTGTTCCTTTCGTGTCCAGGGTCTTGAAGGGTGCGCTCGAATTGGGGGAAGCATTCATTAAAAGTATGTGCCAGCCGCGGCCAACCGGCAAGCCAATCATGTTGCTGCAGGTGCTATGCTGCGGACGACATAGCGGATGAGCTCGCCCTCTGGCTCGCCGAACTGTTCCATGATCTCGAAGTGATTGAGCCCGGCAAAGCATCGGCAGTCGGCGAGCCGTCCGCTGCGTCGGAGCGCATTCGCGAATTCCTGGCTCTGGCGCCGGAACTCGTCGGTGTCACCGTCCGCATAGGCTATCGTGACCGGGCACGGAATCCGGTCGGTGTGGCGGTTGACGCTGAGGGCCGCAACCTCCGTGTCGTCGAGCTCGACGTACGAACTGCGGGCGCTCAACATGACCGGTTCAAGGTCGTACGGCCCGCTCACGCAGGCGGCAGCCTTTATGATATCGGGCGGGCAGCCGAATGCAGGCCAGTCGGTGATGAGCGTGTTCGCGGTCAGGTGCGCCCCTGACGAGTGCGCCGACATCGAGAGGCGATCTGGATCGCCGCCATACTGCGCCGCATTCTTGTAGACCCAGGCGACGCCGCGTCGCACCTGCTCAACCATCTCCGGCAGGCGGATCGTCGGTATTTTGGCGAAGTTGAGGACGACGGTGTGAAAGCCCGCAGCAACGAAGCTTTCTGCAGGGAAACTGTAATCGCTCTTGGTGAAGTTCTTCCATGCTCCACCGTGCACGAAGACATGGACCGGCGCATCGCGTTGAGCAGTAGGGAAGTAGTCCAACACTTCGTCGGTGTGTTGGCCATAACGGATGTCCGCGAAGTGCGATAGCTTCTCGCGGGTGCGACGCGAGCGCTCGATGTGGCGCCCTATGATCTCGAGCGCGTTCGGGATCCACCCACGCTGGTCGAAATTGCGGTCAAGCTCAGCTTTTGTGTAATGCAGGAAAATCGGCGCTTCTTTTAGCATTCAACGTGCGACATCTTAAACGAGAAACCAAAGTTGATAACTGTATCCACTTATCATTGACAACAGTTACGGGCAAGGCATATCTTTCGCCATGCTCGATGTCCCCACGACTGCGCACTACGAGGTCTATCGGTACCTGCGTGATCGCATCCTGAACGCCGAGTTGCCGGCGGAATCCCTGATCAACCCGGCCGAGCTCGCCGAGCAATTCGGCATCAGCCGCATGCCGGTCCGCGAAGCGCTGCGCCAGCTCGATGCCGAAGGTCTGGTGTCGATGCGTCCCAACAGGCGCGCAGTCGTGACCAAGCTGTCGGTGGGCGAGGTCGAAGACCTCTTTCAGATGCGCGCGGAACTCGAGTCGCTGGCTGTGCGCTCCGCCGTCCCGCAGTTGACCGACGACAGCCGTGCCGAACTGACCATGCTGATGCAGCGCATGGACCGCGTGCGTCACGACCGTCGCGAATGGCTCGGGCGGCATGACGAGTTTCACCAGTGCATGTGCCAGCTGAGCGGTCGCAAACGGCTGAGCCAGGAAATCTGGCGCATCCGGCATGCCGTTCGCCCATACATCCTGATGTTCGTAAAGGAGTTCGATGCCCACGAGATGCAGGGGTTCGAACATGCTGCGCTGCTCGATGCAGTCCTTTCGGGGGACGCGGACTTCGCAGCCGAGACGATGCGTCACCACGTCCAGGAGCCGATCAACGGCCTCAAGGCCTTCCTGCTCGCGCGTGAGCAGGCGAGCGCGCCATTGGCCAAGGCCCGAAGAGCTGGGGGCTGACCGCATCATGTTTGGCACCGACTGGGCCCCGACATGCCGCGTCGAAGCAGGCGACATCTACTACAACAAGAACCTGCAGAAGGCCGACGAGACGAAGATTTCGGCCGAGGCCAAGGATTACCATCCTTTGGACGACGGCCTCGAAGCTATTCAATATAGCTCCGGCCTCTTGAAGGGTTCTGAGATGTGAGAACCGACCTGAAAGTGTGGGGCGAGGTTGCCGAAAATGTTCCAGCCGGCGCAGCAATGCGACTGACATGACGCAAACCATCGGCGCAGTCGTGACGTTTCGCCGCCTACGTGTCCCACGCTTACCGGTTCAGGCATGATGCTTGCAGGCCTGAACTCGCTTGATCGGCCACCGCTAGTCGCCCGTATCGGAGAACTCCTATGAAGTTTGTAGCCTACGGAATTTCCGCTTGCGTCGGACTGATTGTGACGATGTCCATCGGACACGTGCACGCGCAAGAGATGCGCAAGACGTCGTTGCGCCTTGACTTCACCGCGACCGGATATCATGCGCCCTTCTATCTCGGCGTCGCAAAGGGCCTCTATCGTCAGCAGGGCATTGATCTGCAAATCCAGGAAGGTAAGGGCTCGGCCAACTCGGCGACGCTCGTCGGCACAGGTGCCGACGATCTGGCGTTCGCGGACGCGACCACCACGGCAAGGCTGGTCGCGCAGGGGCTGCCCGCAAAGGTGGTGTTCGGCATCTTTCAGAAGCCCACGCTGGCGATCTACTTCCCCACGGCCGGCAAGATCAAGAAGCCTGCCGACTTGAAGGGCGCACGCATCTCCATCTGTCCGCCGGACGGCATGGCCCAATACGTGCCGGCCTATCTTGAGGCGGTGCAGCTCAAGGCATCCGACGTGGAGTTCGTGACCGTCGACTGCTCGGTCAAGTACACCGTCGTTGCGCAAGGCAAGGCCGATGCGGTGGCGAGCTATCTGACCGCCGGCAAGCCGCTGCTCGCCGCTGTCGGCATCGCCAATTCCAGCGAATTCGGCTACGCGGATGTCGGTGTGTTCCTGCCTTCGCACGGCATCGTGGCGTCAACGAAGACGATCCAGGAGAATCCGAAGCTCATCGAGCGCTTCAACAGGGCAACGGAGCAATCCTGGGCCGCCGCCAAGCAGGATCCGGATGCGGCGACCGCCGCATTCGTCGCCGCCAATCAGTTGCAGAAAGGCCGCGAGGCGGTTCTCAAGGACGCGCTGGTCTCGAGCTTTTCCTACATGTCAACTCCGGGCACGGCTGGAAAGCCATTTGGCTGGCAGTCGCCGGAGGAATGGGAAAAGGCGAAGGCCGTGCTGGTAAAGTACGTCAACATGCCGACATCGGCCAACATCACCAGCTTCTTCACCAACGACCTCGTGCCGAAATAACCTTCGCGTGTCCTGCTACGAGCACCTTTGCAAGCCATGTCGACGGTAGAGGAGCCGCTGCGGGCCACGTCGATCGCAATCCGGTCGATCGGCATGCGCTATCGCACCGGCGGCCAAGAGCTTGTCGCCCTCTCCGACGTTTCGTTCGAGGTCAAGAAGAGCGAGTTTGTCTCCATTCTCGGGCCGAGCGGTTGCGGCAAGAGCACCCTGCTGATGATCATTGCGGGGCTCGTGCAGCCGACCGAAGGGCGGGTATCGGTGCATGGAGTGCCGGTGACGCGTCCCGTCACCGACCTCGGCATAGTGTTCCAGCAGGACCTGCTGTTCGATTGGCGCACAGTGCTCGGCAACATCATGCTTCAGGCGGATGTTCGCGGCCTGCCGAAGGAGGCCGCCCGCGCCAAGGCAAGACGCCTGTTGCGGCAGGTCGGCCTCGAGCAGTTCGAGAACCACCGCCCCTGGGAATTGTCCGGGGGCATGCGGCAGCGCGTCGCCATCTGCCGCGCGCTGCTTCCCGGGGCAGCGACGCTCCTGCTGGACGAACCGTTCGGCGCGCTCGACGCGCTAACGCGCGACAAGATCAACCTCGACCTCCTGGACATCTGGGCGCTGGAGAGGCCGACGACCTTGCTGGTGACGCACAGCATCGCCGAAGCGATCTTCCTGTCCGACCGAGTCGTGGTGATGTCACCCCGGCCCGGACGAATCGTCGACGACGTGACCATCGATCTGCAGCGTCCGCGCGCGATGGAGATGCGGGACACGGCGCACTTCGCGGAATATCAACGGCGGCTTAGGGCTGCGATCGGCAGTTAATCATGAACGGCCTTGCAGTACTCGCTTCGCGGCGCGTGATCTCCCCGATCATCTTACTGATCGCGTTCCTAGGCCTCTGGGAACTGGCGTCCGACCGAGGGTGGCTGCCGGCGTTCCTGGTGCCGGCGCCGTCAACGATTTTTTGGCGCACCATCGAAACGCGCGAGCTATTGGCCATGCACGCGCTGGCCACCAGCTACGAGATCTTCGTCGGCTTCCTGTTGGCGGTCGTCGGCGGCGTGGCGCTTGGAGCCGCGGTGGTGTCGTTCCGCGCCGTCGAGGATGCGGTCTATCCCTGGCTCGTCGTCATCCAGGTCATTCCCAAGGTGGCGGTCGGGCCTCTACTTGCGGTGTGGCTAGGATTCGGGTTCGGGCCGAAGATCTTGATCGCGTTTCTGCTCGCGTTCTTTCCGGTCATGATCAACACCATGATGGGCTTCAAGTCGATCCAGCGCGACGCCGGGTTCCTAATGCAGACAATGGGGGCCCGCCGGTTCCAAGTGTTCCGTTATCTCCTTGTGCCTCATGCGCTGCCGAGCATCTGCGGGTCACTCAAGATCGCGATCACCCTGGCCACCGTCGGTGCGATAGTTGGCGAGTTTATCGGGTCCAACATCGGGCTCGGCTATGTACTGATGACAGCCAACGGCATCTTGGACGCGGGGCTGCTGTTCGTGGCGCTATTTTGGATTACCATCGTGGCGTTGATTTTCTACGCGGCTGTGTCTCTTGCCGAACGGCTGCTCATTCCCTGGCACGTGTCCGTTCGGGAACCGGGGGCGATGGCGGCGTTCTGATACGCTTGGTCGATGAGCACGGCGTTGGCCGCGTATGTCGGTCAGCCCTTGCCGGCCAACAGATATCGGACGCCGACCAGCGACAGGTCCGGCCAGTAGGTGATCAGCGCCAGTGCAATCAGATAGATGAAGACGAACGGGATGATGCCGCGGTAGATTACTTCGAGCTTCAGCCCGAGCACCGACTGCGCCACGAAGATGTTGATGCCAAAGGGTGGATGAAACAATCCGATGGCAAGGTTCACGGTCACCACGATGCCGAAGTGGACCGGATCGATGCCGACCGATTTGATCATCGGCACCAGCAGCGGGCTGAGCAGTAGGATCGCGGAGAGCGGATCGAGAAAGCAGCCGACCAACAGCAGTAGGATGTTGATCGCCAGCAGCAGCATCCAGGCGGATACGTCCAACGCCTGCAGCCAGGCAGCCATCGCGGCCGGCACCTGGTTGACCGTGAGAAGCCAAGCAAACACACCGGCGCATGCAACGATGATGAGGATTTGACCGGTGAACAGCACCGTGGAAACCGCCGCCTCGACGATGTCGCGCCAACCGAGCTCTCGGAATATTACGGTCGTCACGAACGCCGCGTAGACGCAGGCGACGGCAGCGGCTTCGGTCGGCGAGAACACTCCGCCGTAGATCCCCCCAAAATGATAACCGGGGCACCCAGCGCCCACAAGCTGCGTATCGTTGCACGCAGGAAACGCCGCCAATCGAACGGCTCTCCCTTGCCGAAGCCTTCGCGCCGCGCCCGCCAGATGACGTAGGCGGCGAGCATCCCGGCAATGAGCAAGCCGGGCAGGACGCCGGCGGCATAAAGCCGGGCCACCGACACTTCTGCGGCCGCGCCGTAGACGATCATCGGGATGCTAGGTGGAATGATCACGTCGATCGCACCGACCGCCGTGATCAGCCCGGCGGTGAATGTCTCGGGATAGCCGGCCCGCCGCATCGCCGGCACCATGACTCGGCCAATGGTTGCCACCGTTGCGGCGCTCGCACCCGAGATGGCGCCGAATATTGCAGATGTTCCGACCGTTGTAATGCCCAGGCTGCCGCGAACCGATCCGACGCCGCCCTGGACGAAATCGACCAGCCGCTGCGCAACACTGCCGCGGCCCATCAGTTCGCCGGCATAGATAAAGAACGGCACCGCGAGCAATGCAAAAGCGTTGACGGAGCCAAACAGATATTGCTGCAGCGCCACCAGCGGCACATTCATGAAGAAAACCAGCGCGACGGTCACGCCGGTCAGCAGCACCATGAAGATCGGGAAGCCGAGTAGCAGCAGAACGATCGGCACGACAGCGAGCGCGAAGGTCACAGCATGGGCTCCTGGCTCTTGCCCTTCTCCGGCACGAGCCACCCCGTGCTCACCAACCGCCAGAGCGCCACGATCAGCATAAGGCCGAAGCCCAGCCCTACCATGCCGTGTGGAATCCACATCGGCACGCCTGCCATGTCGCTGGCGCGTCCGATCGAGAGCATGCGCTGGGCGTAAAGAAACGACTTCGTCAGAACGAAGCCCGCAAGCACGATCAGCAGCAGGAGCTCGATCAGCCGCAGCAGCAGGCGCACAGGCTCCGGCATGAATCGAACTAGGACGTCCATACGCAGGTGCATGTTGCGCCGCGTTACGATCGCGGCGCCGATGAAGGTCATGGCGACCATGATGAAGACCTGCACCTCATCGGCGCCGAGCAGCGAATAGCCGAGGACGTAGCGGCCGAATACGTTGGCGAAGTTGAGGAGGACGGCGAAAATGAACGCGAGCGCGAGTGCGAGTTCGAGCACGCGAGCGATGCGATCAAATGCCTTGTCGATCACCGGTTCCCTACCCCGAGCGGCAACGCGGATGCCGAACGAGCGGCAAGAGGCGCGAGCGGTTGCCCTACTTGAAATCTTATGCAGAAAGAGCCAGGCAAGCAACCGGTGGAGGCCCGCAACGTGACCGAAACGATCTTCCTGCACTACACGAAGACCGAGCTCGACCATAACTATGACCAGCGCGCGTGGGCCAAGAACGCCGACGAGGTCGTCGCGCGCTACGTCAGCCGGAGCGCCGAGGCCCGCGTTGCCCTTCATGGCGAGCTGGATATCGCGTACGGCGATGGACTGGATGACAGGCTTGACTGGTTTCATACCAATGCGCCGAACGCGCCGGTTCTTGTCTTCATTCACGCTGGGGCGTGGCGCAATTTCACCAAGACCGAGTTCTCGTTCGTGGCGTCACCATTCGTCGCCGCGGGCTGCCATGTTGCCATTCTCAATTTCTCGAAGGCGCCGGCGGTCCGCGTGCCGGCCATCCTGGAGCAGATTCGTAGCGGCGATTGTCTGGGTGCATCGCAATCTCGGCCGATTCGGCGCCGATCCGTCGCGCCTCTTCATCGCCGGCCACTCGTCGGGCGCCTACACCACGGCGATGATGATGCTGACCGATTGGTCGCGCCGAGGGCTGCCGGACCGCGACATTTTTCGCAAGGCGTTCTGCATCAGCGGCACCTACGACCTGAAACCCATCATCCTCAGTGCGCGCGGCAGCTACATCCACCTCGAAGGCACCGAAGAACACGACCTCAGCCCGATCCGCCACCTGCAGCATGCCGCCACCCCGACGATGGTCGCATACTGCGATGGCGACACGGGCGAGTTCCAGCGGCATTCCAAGGAATTTGCGGCGGCACTCGATCAGCGCGGACTGCTGCTGGAACGGGTCGAGGTGCCTGGCCTCAATCACTTCGAGATCGTCGAGGCATTCGCTGATGCGCGCGCGCCGCTGCATGCCGCGGTGCTCGCGCACATATCGCTAGCCGCCGGCCTGAGGCACGGAAGGCTTGTTGGTAGCCCGCCCGCTGGCCGACCGAGATACTGCAGACAGTCGGCCTAGGGATGGGCCTTCGATCCCGCCCAGCCCTTGTGGGAAATGTCGATGATGATCCCGTCCGGGTCCTGGAACTTGCGCTCGAAGTTCTCCTTCTCGGCGTTGTCTCCAAGATCCATGAAGAAGTCCCGCCGGCCGCTTCTACCTTCTTCTGGGTTTCGGCGATGTCGTCGACGATGAAGCCGAAATGATGGGCGCCGACGAAGTTCTTCATGTCTTCCCGACCCGAGCCCTTTCGCCGGTGAAGTGCAGAAGCGCGAGATTTACTTCACCGTCGCTCATGTAGATCGCGGAACTCCATCCGAGGTCCTCGCGAGCCGACGCGCTTGAGGCCGAATGCCTCCTCGTAGAACTTCGCCGACTTCTCCTGGTCCTTGACGACGATCGCAAAGTGCCGAAGCTTTGCCATTGGCTTTTTCCTTTAGTTTCGACTTTTCAGGATCAGCACGCGATGATTCGAATACGACTATTGCCGGTGCTTTTTCGCGGCCGACAGCAACGCATCGTAGTCCTCTTTGACCTTCGGGTTGGATGACAGGATCTGCTGGGTCACCGGCGAGGTCGTGTCGAGGTAGCGCGTCACGTCGGCAGGCGGCATGGTGACCAGTTCGCCGCCGGACTTCCGCCAGGCATCCTCGACCCGCTTGAGGTCGGCCATGTTCCAGTCGGAATAAACGGACCTGCGCCTTCAGGGCTTCCTCGCGAACGATAGCCTCGAGTTCGGGGCCGATCTTCTTGAGGAACTGCCGGTTGGCGACCACCGGGACAAAGATGAACGTGCCGGGCAGGTAGGTCGTAACCTTGGCGATGTCGGAGTACTTGAAGTTGACGTACACCGCGAGCGCCGTCATCAGGCCGTCGATGGTGCGGTTCTGCATCGCGGCAGCACTTCGCCGAGCGGGATCGATACCGGCAGGACGCCGAGTTTGCGGAACGGCTCGACCTGTATCGCGGCGCCGCCCGGTGTGCGGAGCTTCTGGTTCTGGAAATCCGCGACAGTGCGAACCGGCTTGTGCGCCAGCAGCATCATGGGGCCATAGGTACCCGGGGCGATGATCTCGACGCCCTTGTCGGCGCCCCACGTCGCGAGCCGGGCGCGAATATCAGGATCGCCGAAGGTGCGGTAGGCATGCTGGATATTTTCGAACATCCCGATGCCGTCCATCACCTGAAAGCGTGGTTCCAGGCTGACGAAAAAGCCGCTCGCGGCGCTGCCGACCTCGATCGTGCCTAGGGCGACGCCTTCGATCACCGCAGGAATCTGGCCGAGCTGGTTTGCCGGGTAGATTTCAACCTTCAGACGCCCGCCGGAGCGCGCATCTATGCCGGCCTTCAATGCCTTGTAGTATTCGTGCGTGACGTCATTGATCGTCACAAGCGACATCTTCATCGTGTAAGGTTGAGCGTTTGCAGGCGCTGCCAGACATCCCGCTGAAACGATGCCGAGAACGATCGCGCCCAACCGGCCGAGTATCGAATTCATGTTTGCATTTCCCTGAGACGCTTCGAGGATCCTTGACCACGGCGGGATCGACCCGCTCACCGCCGTAGCCGCGTTACTTTGCCTCTCGGTCTGGCAGGCCGATCAACTGACAAGCCAGATGCACGTGTGCGAGCGAAAGTAGCATGGGAGAGAATTGCACGAAAGCAACCGAAATGCGAAGGGTGGATAAGTCGCACTGCTTCCAGGCCGACTTTCCGGTCGCATGACAGCCGCTTGAGTAGCTGTTAGGTTGACTTCCCTTCCACGGATGAGCGACGGGGGATGGTCGCATGGGGACGTAGCGGAGATGAGCGAGACGATCCAACAACTCATGGTGCCGGGCCGCCCGCCGCCGTTCAGCCATTACTGCGACGTCGTCAAGGCGGGACCCCATATCTGGATTTCCGGCGCCGTCGGCATCACAGGCGATGGACACGTGCCAGACGATATCGGCGGCCAATTCCAGGTTGCATTGGATAACCTCGACGCTTGCCTGCGTGCCGCCGGAGGCGAAGTCCGGCATATCGTGAAGGTGAACATCTACCTGACCAATATCGTAGACCGTGCGATCATCAACGAGTACCGCATCAAGTATTTCGGCGAGCACCGGCCGGCTTCAACGCTGGTCGAGGTTTCGGCGCTCGTCACGCCGGACTTGAAGGTCGAAATCGAAGCGACCGCCTACCTTGCAGGGTGATATGAGGATTGCTGCGTTGGCCCGCTCAGCCGTCGAGCCGTTCGCGACATGAAGGCCCGGAATTTCCGCTATGTCCGGCCGGCATCTCTGGATCAGGCCTTCCGCATCCTGGCGGATAACGACGGAGACGCGGTGCCGGTGGCGGGCGGCCAGAGCCTGCTCGCTGGCCTCAACATGCGGTTGTCGGCGCCGAAGCTGCTGGTCGACATCGGCGACCTGAAGGAGTTGACCGGCCAATCCCGCTCCGGCGATGTCGTGCGTCTCGGCGCTCTGACCCGGCACTACGAGTTGCTCAGGTCCGAGCTGGTACGGACGCATCTGCCGCTGCTGGTCGATGCCGCACGGCACATCGGACACGTGGCGATTCGCAACCGCGGCACGCTCGGCGGCAGCCTCGCCTACGCGGATCCGGCGGCGGAGCTCCCGGCATGCGCCGTGGCGCTCGATGCGACCATGGTGCTGGGGAGTGTCGGCGGCGAGCGTGAGGTGAAGGCGGAGCGCTTCTTCAAGGGCCTGTTCGAAACCGAACTTCGGCCCGGCGAGCTGATCGTCGCGGTGAAGTTTCCGACGATACAGGCGGGCACCTCGGTTGGCTTTGCCGAGCTCTCGCGCCGGCACGGCGATTTCGCGCTGGTCGGGCTGGCGGCTGTTGCGCGCCTGCAGCGTGACCGCATCGAGACCGCGCGGCTCGCCTATTTCGGCTGTGTCGATCGCGCCAAGCTCGCGCCGTCAGTCGCCGCGGCGATTGCCGGGCAGGCGGTGCCGCTCGCCGATGCGTCGGCATTCGAGGACGCAATCCGCACCGACCTGACCCCCGACGACACGCCGGGGCTGCGAGCCAGCACCAAGCTGCAGATGGCGGCAGTGCTGACTCGGCGGGTGCTCAACTCCCTGTCGAAAGTCGTGACCGCATGACCGATGAAATTGACATCGAGATGGGCCAGGAAGACGTCGGAATCGAAGCAACCCTGAATGGGCGGCCGCTCAAGCGGCGTGTCAAGGCGCGGCAACACCTCGCCGACTTTCTGCGCCTGGAGCTAGAGCTGACAGGCACGCATCTCGGCTGCGAGCACGGAGTCTGCGGCGCGTGCACGGTGCTGATCGACGGCCGCACGGCGCGTGGCTGCCTGACTCTTGCGGCGCAGATTTCGGGTCGGAGGGTCGAGACCGTCGAAGGCCTGACCGAGAATGGCGAGCTTGCGGAGCTGCAGGCCGAGTTCGTCGCGCGCAATGCCGCACAATGTGGGTTCTGTTCTTCCGGCATGCTGCTCACCGCCTACGAGCTGGTGTCGAGCAGCGAAGCGGCGTCGCGCGCAGACATCCGCTCGTACATCTCGGGCAATATGTGCCGGTGCACGGGCTACCACGCCATCGTCGACGCGGTGGAGGCCGTGATGCGCAGGAGAGGGGAGGCATGATGGCGGCAACGAACACGAGCGCAACGGCGATCGGCGCACGCATTCCGCGCCGCGAGATCAAGCGCCTACTCAGCGGCCATGGACGCTATATCGACGACATTAAGCTGCCCCGCATGCTGTACGCGTCGTTCGTGCGCAGTCCTCACCCGCACGCTGAAATCCTCTCGATCGACACCGCCGCGGCCGTCCGTGCGGCCGGCGTGGCGGCTGTGTTCACCGCAGCCGAGGTCAATCCACGATGCGAGCCCTTCGTCGCGGTGGCGCTGCATCGGCCGGGGCATCGTTCACCGCCACAGCGACTGTTGGCGGCGGAGCGCGCGCTTTGGCAGGGACAGCCGGTCGCGGTCGTGGTTGCGGAGAGCCGGGCAGAGGCCGAAGACGCCTGCGAGCTCGTCGACATCGCCTGGAGTCCGCTGCCCGCGGTGGCGGATCAGATCCAGGCGACCGCGCCGGGAGCGCCCGTCATCCACCCAGAGCTCGGCGACAACATCGCGTTCGACTTTTCGATGGAGAGAGGCGAGCCAGACAAAGCGTTCGCGGCGGCGGATCTCGTGATTGAAGAGGAGCTTCGTTTCGAGCGCCAGATGGCGATGACGCTCGAAACCCGCGGCCTGATCGCGGACTTCAACCCGGGCGACGACTCGCTGACCGTCATCCACGCCCATCAGTCGCCGTTTCAGATGCAGGAGATATTCAGTCGGCATCTTGGCATCCCGGCCCATCAGATCCGAGTGACCGCGCCAGACATCGGCGGCGGGTTCGGGCTGAAGGTCAACATCTACCCGGACGAAATCGCAACTGTCGTGACCAGCATCCTGCTCGGCAGGCCGGTCAAGTTCTGCGTGGACCGTCTCGAGTCGTTCGTCTCGGACGCGCAGGCACGCGACCATCGAATCAAGTGCCGCATCGCTTTGAGCAAGTCCGGCGATATCCTCGCGATGGAGATGGACGATCTTTCCGCGGTCGGCGCCTATGGCATGCCACTGCGCTTCAATATCGCCGAAGGAATGATGGCGATCCTCCTGACCGGGGCACCGTATCGCTTCGAGAACTACAAGGCGCGCACGCGGTCGGTCTACGTCAACAAGAACCTGATCGGCATGTATCGCGGCGTCGGCATGCCTCTTGCTTGCATCGCCACCGAGTTGCTGACTGACATCGCGGCCGAGAAGCTCGCCATCGACACGGTCGAGTTCAAGCGCCGGGCCTACTGGCCGAAGGACGCGCTGCCGTGCGTGACGCCGGCCGGACAGCGGCTCGAGGGCGTGTCGTTCCATGAATGCCTGGAGAAGCTCGTTTGTCTCATGGACTATGACCGGCTGCGCCAGGAGCAGGTCGAGCTTCGCAAACAGAACATATATCGCGGCATCGGGATTGCGACGTTCTGCGAGCAGACTGCTTACGGTCCACCGTATTACGGTCCTTCGGGCGCGCCGGTCACGACACAGGACGGCTGCACGCTGCGGCTCGAACCATCAGGGGCGGTGCGCTGTATTACCAGCCTGACCGATCAGGGGCAGGGGACGTTGACCAGCATCGCCCAGATTGTGGCCGAGAGTGTCGGAGTGCCGGTCGATCAGGTGAGCGTGATTGGCGGCGACAGCGGGATATCGCCCTACGGCGGTGGCGCTTGGGCCTCGCGCGGAACCGCGATCGGCGGCGAGGCCGCGCTGCGGGCTGGCACAGCACTCAAGCAAAACATTCTGGCGCTTGCCGCGGCGATTACCCAGTCGGTACCGGAGGCGCTCGACGTCGCTGCGGGCCAGGTGGTCAACCGCAGTACCGGCCAGACCGTGCTCAGCGTCGCCGATGTCGGACGAATCGGCTATTTCCGGCAGGATACGCTGCCGCGCGATTTCGACGTTCAGCTCTCCGTCAGCGCGAGCTTCGTCGCCAACCACGCGATGTACTACATGGCGAACGGCGCGCAGGCGAGTTACGTCGAGGTCGATTGCGAGACCGGCTTCATCAAGATGCTCGGGCAATGGGCCGTCGACGATTGCGGACGTATCATCAACCCGCTCCTCGTCGAGGAGCAGGTTCGCGGCGGCATCGTGCAAGGGCTCGGCGCCGTTCTCTTCGAGGAGTGCATCTATAGCGAGGACGGCAATCTGCTGAACGGTACGATGGCCGACTATCTGGTGCCGATGGCGGACGAGATGCCCGACATCGTCGTAGACCATGTTGAGACTCCAGAGGCCTCGACCCAGCTCGGCGCCAAGGGCATCGGCGAGGGCGGCCTCATCGGCGCAATGGGATCCGCCTGGGTTGCCGTCAACGATGCCCTCAAACCGTTCGGCGCCAGAGTGAGGCATCAGCCATTCACGCCCGAACGGGTGCTCGACGCATTGGCCAGCGCGAGATTGACACCGCCCGACGTTTAGAGAGTAGGCGTTGCGCGCCTTCCGCCCCAGGCGCCGCGCGGCGAGATGGTTTGGACCACGGCGCGCAGCAGCTGCCACCGGCTCAGCAAATCGATGAAGTGCAGCAGCCCAGGCCCCCGATCAGGATCAGGGATGACCGTCTTTCGGACGCCGAGCGAGCCACGCTCGGCGAGATCGTCCATCGACTGGGTCGTAAGGTGGCCAATGTGGCCCGGCCGGACACCATCCTGGCTGCGTGATCCGCGTGCGGAGTTCTCTCAGGTTCGGGTGGACGCGGCTTGGACGGAAACTCAGTCATCTTGAGTCGGCAAGTCGGGCAGCGAGCTTAAGCAACTCGGCGAAGTCAAACTTGCCCTCGGCGACAGCGGCGAGATCGTCGGCGATTCGCTTTGATTCGAGCCGTGTCCAGATTTCGACTGCCACAAGCTCGATCACGGCGAAGCTGAGGCCGGCGAAGAAGAATGCCGAGCGCATCTGCTAAGCTCAAGCGCCGGCTTCTGCGCAAGGCGTGAGCTTTCGCTCGCCTGGCCGAAAAGGATGACAGCATGACTGAACACACGAGGACGGCGGTCCGCGATCTGGTAGTCGCGAACCGGATCTTGGACAACGAGGGTGTTGTCGATGCCTTTGGCCACATCAGTATAAGGCATCCGGAAAATCCTGGCCGTTATTTCCTGGCTTGCTCGCGCAGCCCGGGTCTGGTGACCGAAGACGACATTGTCGAGTTTGATCTCGACAGCAACCGACTCGACGGCACCGACCGGGCAATCTATGCCGAGCGGTTCATCCACGGCTGCCTGTACAAGGCGCGGCCGGACGTCATGTCGGTGTGTCATAGCCACGCCCATGCGGTGGTGCCATTCACTGTGACGAACACGCCGATCGAGCCGATCTGGGTGATGGCGGCCGGCAGCGGTCCGGGCGTACCCAACTGGGATATTCGCGACGAGTTTCCGAACGAAGGAACTATGCTGGTGGTCAACGACGCGACCGGCCGGTCGCTGGCCAAGACCATGGGGGCGGGACGCGTATGTCTCCTGCGCGGGCACGGCGCAGTGATCGCGACAACCGGCCTCAAGGCGACGGTGATGGTGTCAATCGGGCTGATGTGCAACGCGACTATGCTGATCCAGGCGCACACGCTTTCTCACGGCCGCAGCGATGCCGCGGTGAAGCATCTCAGCCCGGCCGAGATCGAAAGTACGAGCACGATCCTGCTCGGGTCGCTCGGGCTGGACCGTGCCTGGGAATACTGGCGCGTGCGCGCGGGCTTCCCGGCGAAAGAGGCTGACGACTACTCGACCGCCTCGAACCGGTAGTAGCTCGAGAACCGCATCAGCGGCTCGTCGGACATCGCGAACCACTGCGCGTCGGAGGTGGCGCGGTGCCCGATCGCGTTCCAACCCGGCGCGACAAAGGTGTCGCCGCGCTTCCAGGAGAAGCGCTGGTCGCCGACCGTGCTCTCGCCCGCGCCCTCCATCACATGAAAGATCGTGTTGGCGGTGGTGCGATAAGCTCGCGTTTTTTGTCCGGACGGCAGCCGCTCCACCGTGAGGCCTATCGGAGGCATGGTCGGCGCCTCTAGCGTGATGCGCGGGCCGTGGAAGCCCTCATTGTCCGCCCGCGCGGCGTCGAGCTTTCGCGCGATGTCGGCGCGCTTGAAGCGATAAGGCGACGTCTCCACCACGCTGTCGATCTTCGCGTGCTTCTGCGGATGCTCCTGGAAGAACATCGGTTCGAGCAGGTGGGTCAGCGGCACATCGAGCCCGTCGAACCAATAGGCCGGCTCGTCGCCGTCGTGGCCGTGGCCGTGCCAGCTCCAGCCGGGGGTCAGCACCACGTCGCCGGTCTCCATCGGCGTCTTCTCGCCGTCGACCACCGAGTAGGAGCCTTTGGCGTCGATGATGACGCGCAGCGCATGCGAGGAATGACGGTGCGAGGGCGCGTGCTCGCCCGGAAGGATCATCTGATAGGCGCAGACCAGTGTGCGGCTCGTCTCGAAGGCGGCGTTCGGCGTGGGGTTGCGCATCACGAGGTTGCGGCGCTCGGCGAGCGTCACGTCGATCAGACGGCCTGCGGCATCGAGGCCGGCCTTGGCGTCCTCGTAGGTCCAGTGTGCGGGCACGAACTCGGGCCGCGGCTCGCCCCACAGGATCGGCTTCTTGCGCGGTACCCAGCCGGGCGTGAAGTTCACACCACCGGCGGCCTCATAGAGGGATTCGAGCGTCGGAATGTCGCGGCCTGACAGGCCGAGTGGAGCGGTGGCGACGGCGGCAACAGACATGCGAGCCTCCCTTCGTTCTTGAAATGGGGCATCACTTCGCGGGCGAACAGTGTCATCGACCGTTCGGCGTCGGCCTGACCGATCATACCAAAACTGACCTGCAATGAGGCGGATTCAAAGCCACCGACCTAGCCGTCGTAGGAGGCGATGGACTTGCGGATATCGTCGGGCGTGCCGACCCAGGCACCGCCTTTCTCCACCTGCAACTCGAACGTCTCCTTTGAGAGGAATTCGATCGTCTTCTGATATAGTTGGGCTCGAGCTGAACGGTGAGCCACGCCAGCGGTCCTCAACTGGTGCAACCATCGTGGATTGGCGGAATTGATCGAGATTGCGTCCAGAATTTACACGCTTTATCCAGGTGATGTTCTGCTGACGGGCAGCCCCGAGGGAGTGAGCGCTGTTAAACCGGGCGATCGCATTCGAGCGGGCTGCGACGGCATTGGCGACATGACAGTAGACATTCGAGCCTATGATTTCAAAAAAGTAGACATTTGACGCAGCGTGTCTCGGTCACGATCGCGAGGTCCTTGTGATCGGCAGCCGGCGTTGCACATCGCTTCTTTCAATTCGCGCAGTACTGCGGTGCTGCCCCCGCCATGCAGGGCTTGGTGGGCGGGCATGTCGACCTGATGTTCGATCAGCCGCCGAACTCCCTTGTCGTTCCCGAAAACACGCAGCGTCTTGCCGGTTCCCATCCAAGACTATAAAATTAGCTATCTACGCGGAACGCGAGAATGAATGAAAGTATTGCACTTGGCAAAGTGCGGCAACTTGCGCTTGCAATCTATCCAGTTTCTGCGCGGCAATTGCAGCGTGGAGAAACTCGCCACCATTTTGGGAACGTTTCGGCATCCTCATGAAGAACCATTTCATCCCGACCCACGCGCAGGTTAGCGAGAGGCGCCATCCGAACGGTATAGGCACGGTCTGGTATGGTATTAGAATTGCATTGTATCGCAGGGGGCGGCGCCAAATTTTTGTGCGATTTGTCGACCTGGAAGGCGAAAACGGATGAAGGCCGCGGACCGCATTTTTCTCAACGGTAAGGTCCTGACTGTCGATCCAACCTTTACCACTTGCTCGGCGATTGCCGTTTCCGGCGACCGGATATTGGCAACCGGCACGGATCAAAAAGTGTCGGCACTCGCAGTGCCGGGTACCGACACGATCGACCTCAACGGTCGGACAGTCATTCCCGGACTGATCGATACACACGCGCATCTGGATCGCGAGGGATTGAAATCGGTCTATCCCTCGCTTGCTGGTGCGACCTCGATCGACGACATTCTGCTGCGGCTTGCAGATCTCGTGAAAAAGGCAAAGCCAGGCGAGTGGATTGTCACGATGCCGATCGGCAACCCACCGTCGTATTGGAGCCCGCAGGATACGCTGAAGGAGCGTCGCTGGCCGACCCGTTGGGACCTCGACCAAGTTTCGCCGGACAATCCGGTCTACATCCGGCCGATCTGGGGATTTTGGCGGAGCCGCCTGCCGATCGTGTCGATCCTGAATTCGCGTGCGCTCGCGGTGTGCAGTGTCGACGAGCGCACGCCGCCGCCTGCTCCGACGGTGACGCTGGAAAAGGACGATAGTGGCCGGTTGACCGGCATCATTACCGAGCAAACCTTCATGAGCGTGGCCGAACTAACCCTGATGGGCGGCGCCGGGCGGTTTTCCCATCAGGATCGCGTCGCGGCGCTGCAACGGTCAATGCAGGCTTATGCGTCGTTCGGCACTACCAGCGTGTTCGAGGGGCATGGTGCGGCGGGAGAACTGCTCAAGGCTTACTACGCACTGAAGGAGCAGATGCCGTTCTCTGTTCGGGTCAATTTGCTCTTCAGTCCGTCGTGGACGCAGTTCGGTGACATTCCGCCGGCGACGCTGCTCGGAACTTGGGGTGCCTGGCTCGGCCAACATGGCATCGGCGACAACGATCTCCGTGTGGGCGGTCTCTACGTCTGCGCTGAGGATGAGACCGACACTAATCGCTCCCCGGTCGAGAGCGCAATGCGCGCGTCGGCCACCCCGTACACCAGCTGGGCTGGATTCCACTACGACGCGTCGTTGCCGCGGGACAAGGTGAAGAAGCTCTTGGTGGCTGCGGCCTCGAATGGCATTCGCTGCGCTGCCATGACACCGGACATGCTCGACATGTTCGTTGAGGTCAATCGCATCGTACCTATCGCGGATAAGCGTTGGATCATCGGACACATTGCGACGCTTTCCGATGACGACATCGCCAAGATGCGTGATCTGGGCCTCGTCGTCAGCACGCATACCAACCGCTACATCTGGCGCACTGGCGCGAAGATGCTGAAGGATGCGGGACCGGGCCAGGAAAACACCATCTCTCCACTTGCCTCGCTGACAAAGGCCGGCGTGCCGGTAACCTTCGGCACGGACAACGTGCCAGTGTCGCTTTTCTATCCGATCTGGCAAAGCATCGCCCGCAAGGATCTCACAACAGGCGAGATCGTGGCGCCAGCGCAGAAGCTTTCGCGTGAGCAGGCGTTGCGAGCCGCCACCATCAACGGCGCCTACCTGACATTCGAGGAGAATCAGAAGGGGTCCATCGAACCCGGAAAACTCGCGGACTTCGTCTGTCTGAGCGATGACCTGATGACTGTCGAGGAGGATGGCATCAAGGACATCGTCGCCGAATTCACGGTGGTCGGCGGGCGAACGGTCTTCGCCCGACAAGCTGCATGACGGCATCCCAATGGAAAATTATGGAACGATCAATGACCAGAGTGGCGAATACGGCAGCTTCAATCGCCGGTGCATTGCTGCTGCTATGCATGATCCCGCAGGCCGAAGCGCAGAATGCATCTGCAACTCAGGATTGGCCGGGCGGGCAGACAGTCAAAATTATTGTTCCCTTCTCGGCAGGCAGCAATGCCGATCTGATGGGTCGGGTGGTGGCGAGGTATCTCGCCGACACTCTGAAATCTACGTTCTTTGTTGAGAATCGGGTCGGTGCCGGCGGCATCCTGGGAACTCGCGCTTTGGCGAAGTCACCGCCCGACGGCTACACCCTTTGTGTCTGCTCGGGCGGTGCCATCACAGTGCCGTCGGTGACCGACAAAGGCTACGACCCGCTGGTTGATCTGGTTCCGGTCAGCCGCATCAACACGCAGCCACTGGTGCTGGTCGTCAAATCGACTTCTTCGATGAAGACCGTCGCCGACGTGATCGAACAGGGCAAGACCAAGTCTGGGGGGTTGAGCTATGGCTCGAGCGGTGCGGGCGGCCTTTTGTACAACGCCGCCGAGGTCTTCCGCAGTAAGACCCAGGCGCAGCTCACACACGTGCCGTTCCGCGGCGGGCCTGAGGCGATGGCGGCGCTGGTCGCGGGCGAAATCGATCTGATGTTCGCGATCATGTCCGACGCGCTTCCGCACCTGGAGGCGAAATCGATGAGGGCTATTGCGGTGACCACGGCAGTGCGCGATTCCAAGCTGCCCGACCAGCCGACGATGATCGAGCAGGGTGTGCCCGGCTTCGACATCGCGTTGTGGAATGGCCTGTTCGTTCCGAAGGGTACGCCACAGCCCATCGTTGATCGGCTCTCGCTATTGGTGATGAAGATGCCGGAGGATACCACTGCGGCGAAGTCAGCGGTCGGCTTCGGCTCGGTGCTGGCGGTGACCACTCCCGAGCAGCTTCGTATCGCTATCCGTGACGAAAGCGCGCTCTGGGAGAGCGGCCTCAAAGATATTGTCCGAAAGTGAGATCGCTGGCTCGTGACTGAAAATCACGGTGTCCGTGGTTCGATTCCGCCCCTGGCACTATTTTTCGCGCACGATGGCGTCCTGATCCATCCAACGCGATACTCGCCGTCGTCCACGCCGACGCTCCTACACGGACAGGATACGACTCGGCAAACGTTGGGCTCTCTGGACTAATCGCCCGGCTCTCGTGGTGGCGAAATCGCCGACGCCTTTGCCTTCGCTTGGCTGATTCGTTCGCGGCTTAAAGTGATTTCGCGCAACGACTTATAGATCGGCGCACTGCCGAACAACATCGGAACCAGCATGGCGATGAAGCACGCGCCCAGCATCGGCAGCAGCATCGTCACGTTCGCGGTCATCTCGGTGACAAGCACGATCCCGGTGACAGGCGCGCGGACGACGCCGGTGAAGAATGCGGCCATGCCGACGAGGGCGAACGCCTCGGGCTGAATATCGAGAGTCGGGAACGCCATCCGGCACACTGAGCCGAACAGAAATCCAGATTGCGCTCCCAGCACCAGGAGGGGCGCGAACAATCCACCGGGCGTGCCGGCCGCATAGGACGCCGTGCTCAGTGCGAACCTGATCCCAAATGCGATCAGGATGATCATGAGGCCATTGTGCCCGGTCAGCGTGCTTTGCGTGATGTTGTCACCGCCGCCGACCAATTCGGGCGCGAACCAGGCGAGGATGCCAACGGCTGCGCCGATCAGCCAGGCACGGCCCTCGACCGGCAATCTGTTCAGCCGCTCCGCCACGCCGAGGGTCGCGAGCAGTGCGCGGTTGTAACCAACCGCAATGAGGCCCGCGATCGCACCGAGCCCAAGGAACAATGGCAGCGATTCGAATCGCGCATAGTTCACCGGTTCGATCTGGAAGTCCGGTGCATCGCCGATGAGCAGGCGCGCGACGGCGATCGCGGTTGCCGATGCGGCGAGCGCCGCGACGGCGATGCGATGCTCAAAGCGTTGAACCAGCTCTTCGAGCACGAAGATTGCTCCCGCGATCGGAGCATTGAACGCGGTCGCGAGTCCGGCGCCTGCGCCGGCGGCGAGCAGCACACGGCAATCCGACCAGCTCATGCGACAGAGCCGGCCGGTGATGACGGCGATGCTCGCGCCCATTTGCACGCTTGGGCCCTCGCGACCGAGAGCGAGCCCGGAGCCGATCGCCAGAACGCCCCCGACGAACTTCACCGGTACCAGCGTGTAAGGGGCCGGCGGCAGCTGTCCGCGCAGGACCGCTTCGACATGCGGGATGCCACTGCCCGCCGCGTACGGTGAAAAACCGCGTACCAGGTAGGCTGCCGCCACGGCCGCCGTCGCGCACACGCCCACCAGGATGAGGAAGCCCACGAGCGCTTGACCGTGCGCCCAGACGACCAACGTGTCACGCAGGCGGTCGGCATGTTCCAGCGTTATCCGGAAGATAGCGCCGACAAGCCCGGTCAGCGCGCCCACGATCGGCGCGACCAGAGCCAGCATCAGGAGGCTGAGGCGCCCATGGGCCGATTGGGAGCTCGTTTCCTGCTCGGTCGTCATGGAAGAGGGTTATCCAATTCGGGGCGGGCGGTCAGCACTCAAGTTCGGGGCGGGCCTCCCTTTTTTCAAGCTCACCGCGCGGAATTGCTGACCGAGAGATCGCCGGTAGGCTCGCCGGCATCAACGCCTGAATGCGAATTGCACCTGAACATCGCCCTGAACAACGCGGACCGGAAACGTCGAGGGATTCTCCGCGGAGAGCGGTCCGAGCCAGCGACCGGTTCTGACGTCCACGGCTGCGTGCCGTGCCGGGCACACCACGGTGTATCCGTCGATCCAGCCATCACTCAGGTAGACGAGATCCTGAATTTTGATGTCCTCGGTCGCGTAGAATTGACCCTCGACATTGTAGATGACGAGGCGGCGATCGCCATGCTCGATCGACGTCATCCTGCCCGCGGGAAGCAACTCGCCCGCCAGCACGGTCGCCCAGAATGTTTGCTGCGCGGACAAGTTGCCGGACATTCTCTTATCTAGCTCAATGTCATGCCGCCATTGACGGCAATCACCTGGCCGGTGATGTGGCGGGCGTCCTCGCTGAGCAGAAACGCCGCCACGCCTGCGATGTCCGAGGGGACAGCGCGCCGATCAATGAGCTGTCCCGACCGGTACTGCTGCCACCGGCGCTCGGGCGCCGACGCCGTCGCTTCCGTCTCGGTCAGTCCGGGCGCGATCGCATTGACGCAGATGCCGTCTTTGCCGAGCTCGCGCGCGAGGCCGCGCGTCATGCTCAAGATCGCGCCCTTGCTCGCAACGTAGTGAAGGAAGAGATCGCCGCCCCAGAGTGCGGTGTCGGACGACAGGTTTACGATGCGTGCCTGCTGTCCGGCACGGAGCAGGGCGGTAACCGCTTTCGTCGTCAGCCATGTGCCCTTCACATTGATGTTGAAGACGCGGTCCCACGATTCTTCATCGAGTTCGTCGAATGCACGACCTGCGAGCCGCGTGGCAAGGGCCGCATTGTTGACGAGCCCATCGAGCTTGCCCCAACGGTCCCTGATGGCGCCGGAAAGCGTTTGGAGATCGGCAGCAGAGGTAATGTCGCAACGGTGGAAGGAAGCGTCACCGCCCGACGCGGTTAGCTCACGGGCGGTTGCCTCGCCCTCGTCCTGCAGAATATCGGCCAGCATGACGCTGGCGCCCTCCTGCAGGCATCGCGCCGCGATCTCCTTTCCGAGACCGCGGGCCGCGCCCGTGACGAGGATGGTCCGACCTGAAAGCTTCATTCCGGATCGATCTGTGGACTACGGCTTGATCTCGAAGATCGCCTCGACCTCGACCGCAACGCCAAACGGCAGCGAGCCCATGCCGACCGCCGATCGAGCGTGCCGTCCCGCGTCGCCGAACACTTCGACCATGAGGTCGGACGCGCCATTGACGACCTTGGGGTGGTCGCCGAATTCCGGTGTGGCGTTCACGAATCCGGTAAGCTTCACGCATCGCACGACGCGGTCGAGGTCGCCATTGCAAGATGCCTTCAAGCGCGCCAGCAGGTTCAAAGCACAGAGCCGGGCCGCCTTCTGACCATCCTCGACCGAGATCTCCTTGCCAAGCTTGCCGATGAATTTTCTGACTCCGTTCTCAAGCGGCACTTGTCCGGCGAGAAAGACCAGGTTTCCCGTGATCACATGGGGCACGTAGTTGCCGGCCGCCTCGCCGGGCGCCGGCACCGTGATTCCAAGGTCTTGCAATCGTTGATCGATCCGTCCGCTCATTTGCGCCTCCTCCTAGATTCCCAGCACTTCCGCGTCGCGGCGTTCATCCGCACAGCCGACCCACTCAGGGCCCTGTCGCATGAGAGCGACGATCGATCCGTGATTGACCGATCCCCACTTGGCAACCTGTACGGCCGGCTCGCTCTCGATCACTTCGTCACGCACCGTCTGAGGCGCGCGATCCTCGAGTATCCATTCGCCCTTCAGCGTGATGGCCCACCGCGGTTTGGCGATCGCGGAGTCCAGAGGCTCACCGCCGCCGATCACGCGCGTCATGAATTGCGCCAACGTGCCAGTTTGTCCTGGACCGCCGGGAGATGCGCAAACCAGAAGCGGGCGTCCGTCCTGCATCGTCATCGCCGGCGTCAAGGTTTGCGCCGGCCTCTTGCGCGGTGCGATGCAGTTCACGTCATCGGCCTTCGTGTTGAAGCCACAGAGGCGGTTGTTCATGACGACGCCGGTCTCCGGAAGCAATATACCCGAGCCGAACGGGACGAAGACGCTTTGCAACAGCACCACCGCATGGCCGGCGGAGTCGATGCAAACAACCTGGCTGGTATCGGTGCCGGCCATCGTCTCCGTCGCGGCGCGCGGGACGGCGTCAGCCCGATCGAAGCTGACAATCAAGTCGCGCGCTTTGTCGCCGACGAGTTCCGGGTCCGCGATGCAGCCCGCGAGAGCCCGATAGGCATGGCGCCTGGCCCTGATGCCTCGCAGGATGAATTGCGCTTCGTCGCTCGCGAGCCCTTGTGCTTCGATAATCTTCAGTTGAAGCAGCAGGGCCGCACCCCAGGTGTTGGGTGGCGTGGTCAACACTTGGCAGCCAAATGCGTCGGCGGTCAGGGGCGGCTGCCATATCGGGGCATAGTCCGCGAGATCGGCAGCCGTAACAGGGCTGCCCGCCTCGGCCAGATCCTTGGCCAGTGAACGCGCGACGTCGCCCCGATAGAAGGCCTCCGCTCCCTCCCGTGCGATCGTGCGCAACGTGTCGGCCGCTTGAGGCTGGCGCAAAACGTCGCCCGCGGCGACCGGCCGCCCGTGAGGCATGAACAAGGTGCTTGCTGCCCTGTTGGCTCCGATCGAAGCGGCGCGCTCGCGGGCGTTGGCCGCAAAACCCGGTGACACCACGAAACCGTCCGTGGCTCGGCGAATTGCAGGCTCAAGCAGGAGCGGCCAGGGCCTGCTGGCAAAGCGACCGACGGCAGCGGCCCATCCGCCGACCATGCCGGGGACCGAGATGGTCAGTGGGCCAAAGGGAGGGATGCCCCCCGAAAATTCTTCAAGCGATGCCGCCGCCGGCGAGCGGCCACTGGCGTTCAGGACGACCGTTTCCCGAGAGGACGCGTCGTAAATGAGCGCGAACAGGTCGCCGCCCAGACCGCACTCGTGAGGCGCGACGATCGCAAGCGTCGCGGCGGCGGCCACAGCCGCATCGATCGCATTGCCGCCATCGCGAAGAATCTCCAGGCCGTCGGCCGCGGCGAGCGCATGTCCGGCCCCGATCATTCCGCCGCGTGAGCGTACAAATCGCGCCATCAGCCAACTCCGAGGTGCTTCATACGGACATCCTCGGTGAGCAGCGACGGATCCTCCGACTGCCAGACTATTTCACCCTTGCTGAGAATGTAGATGGAATCCGCGAGCGAGATGGCGAGATCGAGACTGTGCTCCACGAGCACGATCGACATGCCCTGGGCGGCCATCTCGGCGATCGCGGCGTAGACGTCCTCGATGATCTGCGGCGCGAGGCCTTCGGATGGCTCATCCATCAAGATCAGTGACGGATTGCGCATCAGCGCGCGGCCAATCGCCAGCATCTGTTGCTCGCCGCCTGAGAGATTGGAGGCGAGACTGGTGCGCCGTTCCTTCAGGCGGGGAAAAAACTGGTAGACGCGATCAAGCGTCCAGGTGCCACCCTTCGGGTTCTCGACGATCCGGAGGTTTTCCTCCACGCTCAGCAACGCGAACACGCGTCGACCCTGCGGCACCAGCGCCAAGCCGAGTCTGGCACGCCGTTCGATCGGCCATCCGGTTACGTCCTGTCCGTCCAGAACGATGGTCCCGCTGCGTGCCGGGACGAATCCGACGATGGTCGAGACAGTCGTCGTCTTGCCGGCGCCGTTGCGCCCGAGGAGGCAGACCACCTGCCCGGTGCGAACTTCGAGCGTCACATTCCGAAGGACCTGGCTGTCGCCATAAGCGGCGTCGATCGACCTCAGTGCCAGCATCTTCAGTGTGCCTTCGCCTTGCCCATATACGCGCGCCGTACCAGCTCGTCGTTCTGGATTTCCTTCCAATTGCCGTCCGCGATAATTCGTCCATTCTGCAGGACGGTGACCCGGTCGGCGATTGCTGAAACGACTTCCATGTCGTGTTCGACAATGATCAGCGCGATGCCGTGGGTCAAAGCCATGAGGACATCGACCATCTCGCTCGTTTCGGAGGCCGACATTCCCGCAGTTGGCTCGTCGACGAGAAGCAGCTTGGGCTCCCCCGCCAACGCGATAGCGAGCTCGACCTTGCGCTGGTCGCCGTAGGACAGGTCGCGCGCCGCCATTTGCCCAAGCGAACCGAGTCCCAGGCGCTCGACGATCCGCTCAGCGGCGGCGTTGATATCGGGCTGCGCGGCCGGCCGGGAAAAGAGCCTCCAGGCGGCATTGTGATGGGCCTGCACGGCCAGCCGGACGTTCTCGAAAACGCTCTTCCGGGCGAACAGGTTGTTCCGTTGAAACGTCCGGGCAATTCCGCGATGAGCGCGTGAATATAAGGCCGTCGACGTGATATCGGCGCCGTCGAGCAGAACCTGGCCGCCGCTCGGCGGCATCTGCCCGGCCAGGATGTTGAAGAGCGTCGATTTGCCGGCGCCATTCGGGCCGATCAATGCGCGCCGCTCGGTGCGCCCGACGCTCAAGCTGACGTTGTCGAGCGCCAGGAACCCTTGAAACCGGCGGCTGATCTGGTTGACGACGAGAAAACTCATGACCGGGGTTCCCGATCCAGCGACTGGGTGAGCAGTCCCCAGATTCCGCCACGCGCAAACATCACCACACCGATGAACATCAGGGCCATCAAGCTTGCCCAGCGATCAGTATAGCTGGAAACGACATTCTGCAGGATGATGATCACAACCGCCCCGATGATCGGCCCGATGAGAGATCCCGAACCGCCGAGCACGACCATGATCATCAGGATCGCCGACGTCTGCCAATAAGCCTGTTCCGGAGTGACAAGCTGAAATTGGTAAGCGAACAGGGCGCCAGCCAGCCCGGTCAGCATACCGGAGATCAGAAAGGCAACGATCTTGTAGAGCTGAATGTTGTACCCGATCGCCATCATGCGTCCGGGGTTCTCGCGGATACCCGTGAGCACGCTGCCGAAGCACGATGCGAGGATCGCGCGCAGCAAAATAAAAACCAGGACAGTGGCGACGAGCGTAAAGACGTAGAATACCCGGTGATTTCCGAGATCGATGAAGGAGTCCAGCATCCCCAGCGAAGGCCGCGGTATTCCGGGAAGACCGTCATCGCCCCCGGTCAATGACTGCCATTTGTACGCAACGGCGAATACCAACTGCGACAGCGCGAGCGTCAAGAAGATGAAATAGATTCCACTCGTGCGGATAGCCAGCGCGCCGCAGATCAGCGCGGCCATGCCGGCGACCGCAACCGCCGCTCCAAGCGTAATTGGGAGGGACGCCGTGTAGTGCACACTGACAAGCCCGGCGGCATAGGCGCCGAGACCGAAGAACGCCGCCTGCCCGAAGGATGCCAGTCCGGTGTAACCGAGGAGCAGGTCGAGGCTCATGGCTGCAATGGCGAAAATCGCAGCTTGCGTCAGTACGGTCACGAAGAACGGCTGCGGAGCAAACAGCGGAAGAATGGCTAGCGCAGTAAACGCCAACCCGACGATCACGTTCAGGCGCAGGTGGGCATGCCGCCGCTTGGCGGACGCTGTGGCAAGTCCGGTCATTCTGCGACCAGGTTGCGGTTGACGCCGAACAGGCCCGCCGGCCGAACCAGCAGCACGATCGCCATGACGATGAACATCGTCACCATCGCGAAGTTGGGAAAGTAGACCTTTCCCAGGCTGTCGATCACACCGACCAGAATCGAACTGAAGAACGTTCCGCGCAATGATCCGAGGCCGCCAACGACCACGACGATGACCGCCAGCATCAGGATTTCAAAATCGACGTCGCGGTAGAGGCCGATAATCGGCGCGCCGACGACGCCGGCCAGCGCGGCCAGCGCCGCGCCGAACGCGAATGCGGCCGTGAAGAAGGTGCCAACGTCGATGCCCATGGCCCGCAGCATCTGGGGGTCGGTTACGCCTGCACGAAGTATGGCTCCGATCCGGGTGCCGGCCTCGATCCAAAGCAGGAGGCCGGCGAGCAACAGGCCGCCGACGAGCACGACGATCCGATACAGCGGATACGATTGTCCGAGAAGAGGAATGCTCTCGTTCACCAAACTCGGGATGGGCAGCAGGTGCGATGCGCCTCCCCAGATCCAATTTGCCATATCCCAGATCAGGTAGGCAAAGCCGAGAGACAGCAGCAACTGGTCGAGGTGATCGCGCTGATAGAGCGGACGGAAGAACGCCACTTCGATCAGTGCGCCCAGTGCGAAGAGAACGAGGGGCGCGATGATCAACGCCAGAGTGAAGCTATGGGTTGCGCCGACGATGGCGAGCGCAATATAGCCTCCCAGCATATAGAAGCCGCCATGGGCCAAGTTGGCCATGTTGAGGAGGCCGAATGAGATCGAGAGGCCGGAGGCCGCGAAGAAAAGCAGCAAGCTGAAGGCGAGAGCATTCAGCCCCTGAAGGATCAAGAACGACATCGACCGGTCACGCTTCTGATTTGGCGCTAGTGGAGTGGATTTGACATTCGCTACCCACCAGGCCGCAGGTTCGCAAAGCGAATGTCAAATCCAAACTCCACTAGAAACATAAATTCGCTAGTGGTCCTTTAATTCCAACATTCGCAAAGGTCCTTGCTGAAGCGGGATGCGAATGTTGGAATTGGACCACTAGCCTCGATCGGGATACGGGTCGCGCGCATTGGGTAGCGTTGCAATGACTTTGATGGTCGGCGTGTTGTTCGGACCGGCCGTAGCTTCACGCACGTAAAGGTCCTGAATCACGTCGTGCGTGTCGCCATCGATGGAGATATTGCCGCGCGGGCTGTCGAATGTCAGTCCTTTGAAGGCATTCGCCAGCTTGTCCTTGTCTTCGACATCGCCCTTGACGCGTTCGATCGCCGCGACGGCGGCGCGCATCGCGTCCCAGCCGAACACCGGAAGATAGGACGGATTGGCGTTGTTGAAGCGCGCCTTGTATTCCTTCACCAGGGCCTGGTTCGGTGCGTTGCTCAGACCGAGGTCCCATTGGTGGACGGATATCGATCCTCCGATCGCATTTCCGGTTTGGGGGATGGTGTCATAGTCGACGGCAAATCCGGAAAGCAGCAGCTTCGCGTTCTTGTTGAGGCCGATCTGGTTGGCGGCTGTCAGGAAGCGGATGGCGGCGGCCGCCGCCCAAAATCCAAAGACGGCTTCGGGCTTGGCCTCTGCGACACTCGTGACGAACGGAACGAAATCTGTGGTCGCAAGCGGCGCATAGGATTCACCCGAGATCTGCCCTCCAGCCTCGGTGAATCCGGCCTTGAAAGCGTCGGCAAACTCGCGTCCGGCGGCATAATCCGGACAGAAGATGTAGGCCTTCTTGATGCCGTTCTTCGCGATCCATTGTCCGAAGGGATATGTGCTGCTCCAGATGTTGTAGCTTGTCCGGAACGTGTAAGGGTTGCGCTTCGACTTGCGCGTGATCTCGGCGCCGCCTCCCACCGTGACGATGTAGGGGACCTTCTCCTTCTGGATAAGCGGAGCGGTGGCGTAGATTACCGGCGTGGCGACGCCGCCGAGCAAGATGTGGACACGATCGCTTTCCAGAAGCTTGCGCGCTTTCGTGACGGCGGTGTTCACCTGAACCGTCTCGTCCTCGAAGATGACTTCGACCTTCCGGCCGGCGGCGGTCCTGTTGATCGAGTCGAGATACATGTTGATGCCCTTGTTGGCCTCCTGGCCGACAAGGGCGAACACGCCGGACAACGGCAGATTCACGCCGATCTTGATCGGCGCACTCGACACGGTTTGCGCGCGCAAGAGACCGGGCGCGGCGATCGAACTGGCGGCGGCCCCTGCGATCTTCAGGAATGAACGACGATCACGATTCGTCATGCTGCTTGCTCTCTGGTTTGCATGGCGCGCTCTGCCGCAAAAGCTTCTTGCGCGTTGCGCTTGATGGTCTGCAGGGTTCGAAGCAAGTTCTGGACCTCTTCGGAGCTTAATCCCTTCAATACCTTCGGATTGATCGAGGCGACGGCGGGGATAAGTTTCTCCTGGAGGGCTCGCCCCTTCGGGGTCAGATGGATGATACTGCGCCGGCGATCGTTTGCATCGTTCTTGAGCGCGACAAATCCGCCTGCCTCCAGATTGCGCACGGCAGCGAGCGTGGTTGGCGCAGACGCCCCGACCGCGCATGCCAGTTGCCGCTGGCTGATGCCGTCCTGGTCCCACAGTGCCCGGATGAAAAACCAGGTGCCCTGCGAAATTCCGTATGGCTGTACTCGGTTCTCGAGCAATGGATTCAGTGCGCGCATGATCTGGCTCATGGTGCCGCCGATGCTTTGATCGAGCGGATAGGTTTGAGCCCTGTTCTGCGCAAAAACTCCCTCGCCGATATCGCGACTCATGGGATCTGGCTTGGACGGTGGCTTATTCATAAATTGCCGCTCCACAACCCGTGTCCCACTCTTTGATCGGTTCGTAAACGAGTGCGCGGGGTTTGCGGTCATGAGCGGCGCCGAGCGCGGTGATCCATTGCCGGATCTCCCATGTTCCAAACCCGGCGTCGTCAATTCGCTCGTTGGAGATGGCAAGCACCTCGTCGATGTCATTGCGCTCCAGCAAAGACAGGAAATGGCGGTCGAACTCAGGATCGAGCTGGTCGGCCTCGGCGGCGCCCGGCGAGTGCGACAGGCCCCCGGTCCCGACAATCCCTACGCGCAGGTCGCTAGCGTCGATCGCTTTGCGGATGGCGCGGCCTAGGTCGTAGCAGCGCCTGAGCGAAAGCATCGGAGGCACTTGGCAATTCTGCATAATCCAAACGATCGGGACGTCGAACGCCGGCGTCAGGAGCTGCAGCGCGACGACGACACCGTGTTCGAGCCTCACCTGCCGCGAGAACGCCGGTTCAATTCCATTCTTAAATGCGGTCGCAAGCAGAGCAGCGGCAAATTCCGGGTTGCCGGGAATCGAGAGGTGGGAAATCCCAAGCCAATCTTCGACCGGTCCCTCGTAGGCCTCGTTGAGAGTCACGCAAGCGGCGGGCATGTTGTCGACGAAGAAATTCGAGAAATGATCGGGCGCGACGACAAGCAGCAGGTCGGGGGCAGCGGACTCGATTTGTCCACGAAGGAAATTCGCAGCCTCGAAGAATCGGTCACGTTGCGAAGCATTGGCGGCGTCGCGAAACGCCGCGATGCCTGGTGCATGACTGATAGCCCCGGCAAATACGAGACTGCCCATTCATCCTTCTCCACGTGACACGGGCGATCCGGGCGGCATGTTCATACTGCGCTGCGCATCCTCTTTGTCCCACGCAGCGGGTCGAGCAAGCGCTGGTAGTCCGGCCGCTTGATGTTCATGAACCTCGCGTAGGGCGCCAACAACAGCGGATGGACGCCCATCTGATAAAGCGCCGGCAAGTCGCCGGCGCGCAGCGCCACGCTTTCGACGTCGGTCAGCGGGAACCCGGCGAGTGCGTCTTCGGCCCGTTCGCGGAAAAGCTGCTGAAGCCGGGCGTCCTTCTTCAGGGTGAAGACGAATTTCTCGACGCCATAGACGCTCATTTCGCCGATTTCCGTTGCTGCCTGAGCGCCTCCCTGAAGAGATTGCGCAACCGGACCAGCCCCATGTCGCTTTGGACGAGATACTCCGACGTCAGCGCCATCCCGTTGCCCTGCGACAGCAGGATCGTTTCGTCCTGGTCGATCACCTGCCACATCTTGCGTTCGAGCCTGACATGCCACAGCGCTTTCCAGAGCCACCACTTCCATCCGGTGATCCTGCGCTTGCGCACCATGTAGATTTGGGATGACGTCGCGTCGATCGGACAGACGAACACGAGGATCCGCATGGGGCCGCCGGGGCCGGCCGACCAGGGGTACGGGATGTCGAGACGGAACCAGTTCGGAAAGTGGTATTCGGTAAAATCGAAATTGACGAGCGCCTGGCCGCGGCGACCGATGTAGTAACTGCCGTCCTCATTCTTGGACACCTGGATGGTGTCCTGGTCGATCTTGTTCTGGGACAGCGTGTACGTGCCCGCATGCAGGAACGGAGCGTGCAGCGGGTCCGCGAGATTTTCCATCGCGCGAAACCAGTTCACGTCCTTCCAGTGATGGCGGACGATGAATCCGTTCCACTCGGAACTCTCAAGCTCGTCCGGGTTGGGACAAGGCGGCGCTGCGGCCTCATCCTCTTCTGGGAAATGAGCAAATATCAATCCGCCATGCTCTTCCGCCGCGAAGGTCCTGACCTTGATCTCGTGCAGGAACGGGCACGCGTTTCCTTCCGATGGAATCTCGACGCACTTTCCATCGCCGCCATAGAGCCAGCCATGATACCAGCAACGCACGCCCTGCTCGGTGACGCGGCCCAACGTGAGTTTCGCGCCGCGATGCGCGCATTGGTCGACCATCACGCGGTATTGTCCGCCGGCATCCCGCCAAACCGCGAGGTCGATGCCCATGCGCTTGATGCTTAGCGGACGGTCTGACGGAACCTCGTCGGCCGGGACAATCGCATACCAATGACCGAGTAGCCCGGAGACAAGCTCAGCTTCAATTTCGCCCCAGCTGGTCCTCTGCGTGCCGGTCGGCTGACGCGCAGGTTGCGAGGAAGCGACTGAACGTAAACCGGTTTCTGCTGCTGGCGCCGGAGGTCCCATGACAGCACCTCGTTTCGTTAGGGTCCTAACGATTATTCTGTTCTGGAGCTATTTCAATGTCAATTCGCAAAATTGGGCAGGGTCTGCCGTCTGGTGAGGCGTTGATGAGTCCTGGCCCGACGGGGTCTCCTCACCAGATCGTTCGCATCAAGCCGCCATCGACCTGAAGCACCGCGCCGTTGATGTAAGCCGCGCGCTCGGACACCAGAAACGCCACCGCGTCTGCGAGGTCGCTCGGCTTTCCGTAGCGTCCAAGCGGAATATCGGCACTCATCCGCCGATAGTATTCGTCGACGCCGAGCGGCGACCGCTCCGCTCCTTCACGAAAGCGATCGGTATCGATGCGACCCGGCAGCAGCGTGTTGATACCGATGCCGTCGGCCGGCAACACGCGGGAGAGGTCCTTGAAGAGCCCTGCAACGGCCGGGCGTGTCGCATTGGAGGCGATATGATCCGGAACAGGTTCCTTGGTGGAGCGCGACTGTATCGTCACGATCCGCCCTGAACCGGCCTGCTTCATGTATTTGCGCACGCCCCGGACCAGCCGAAGCATCGCCAGGACCGTGATCTCAAACGAATGCACCATCTCGGCGTCCGAAATGTCGTCGATGCCGCCGCGCGGCGGTTGCCCCGCGATCGCCACCAGGATGTTGATGGCGCCATAGTGCTTCGCAACGGCTTCGATGAATGCTTCGATGTCGCTCGCGATCGCGAGATCCATCGGCTGGGCGAACACCTCGGCGCCGGTGAGACGCCGGATTTCATCGGCAGATTCTTCAAGTTGTGCTTTGCCCCGTGCGCAGATGGCGATCTTGGCGCCTTCGCGTGCGAGAGCGAGCGCACAAGCACGTCCAATTCCCTTGCTCGCCGCAGTGATGATGGCGGTCTTGCCTTGTAGCCCCAGGTCCATGCGTCGCTCCCTACAGCCCTTGATAGAGACGGGTGATGAATCCTGAACTCTCAATGCCATCAATGAACGACAGGTCGCAAATGTCCTCGGGACGCAAGGCATCGGCAGATGCCACGCTGCGGCCGACTTCCTCGATCGCGCGAACGACCCCCGCGTGGGAAGGGCGTGGGGTCGCCTGAAATCGCGGCGCATAGAAATCGTAGATTTGCCGGATGACGGGCTCGGCAAAGCCCAGGTGGCGCTGCAGGATCGGCAGGACGATCTCGGGCTTTGTTTTGAACAGATGAACCGATCTGACGTAACCGGCCACATAGGCGCGAACGAAATCCGGATGCCTGCGAATGAACGCGCGGGTCGTTACGATGCAGGGCCCCTGAATTTCCAGGACCTGCGCAAGATCGACGAGGGCATTCAGCCGTGCCTCATATTCCCCGTCGAAACGATAGTCGGCGCTGAGAACACCGGCTTCGATCGTGTCCGACCGCAGCGCACGGTAGATGTTCGGATAGGTTTGCAGCGGCGCGAGTGTCACCTGGTCGGCGATCCCCCACTTCTCCGTGATCAGGCGAGCCAGAAAACCGGTCTGTCCTTCACTCGAAAGGACGCCAATCCGGCCTCCCGAAAGGTCCGAAGGACTGTCGATCCGGGCGCAAGCCATGAGGAACAGAGCGGAGCGCGGCTCGACCGAAGCGATGATGACGACGTCGTGCCCCTGCGCCGCGGCTTGGACGACCGGAATGGCGCCGAATTCCGCAAATTCCCAATCTCCGTCCTGTAGCCCGCGGACCCCGGCCGGCCCCGCGGTTTCGAGCCGTGCCAGTTCAAGCGACAGACCTTCGATCTCGAACTGCCCGCATTGGATTCCGACGATGCTGATACTCTGGGTCGTCGAGCGTAGTCCGACAGCTATTCGGGCGTACATTGAGGACATTCGCTGGGGGCCGGGCGATCCGATGAACAGATGGACTGCTCATCGTGCAGGATACTTCGCTGTTTCGCCAGGAAGGAAGTGACGGGGGCTCTTTCGCCAAGCGGCGGCTCAAAGAAAATGCAGCCGGCGGATGGCAGCGGCGACAAAAAACTCCGGCGCCGCAATGACGCAAGCATCCCCGTGCGTTAGTCTTTGCCGCGCCAAGAAAGGGTGGGTGACGATGCCGATCAGTGAGAAGATTAGAGGGCTTGTTGATAATGCATGGGTTGACGGCTATCCGTGCCTCCTGGCAACGGCCGGGCCGG
Source organism: uncultured Alphaproteobacteria bacterium (assembly GCA_963807865.1). GTDB lineage: Bacteria > Pseudomonadota > Alphaproteobacteria > Rhizobiales > Xanthobacteraceae > VAZQ01. The sequence continues at coordinate 64,243 of CAWEDK010000008.1, forward strand.
ACGGGCCCAACATTTCGCCGAAAGGCTCGATGCTCGTCTACGACAACGACCATCTGGCCTATTGGGAGCGCTCCAAGAAACAGGCGCTCACCAATCTCGGCAGCGACCGGCGGGTCTGCGTCATGTACCAGAATTTCAAAGCGCAGCGCGACGGCGTGCTCGAGTCCGGCTTCTTGCGCTTTTACGGCACAGCCGAGCTGCACGAGAGCGGCCCATTGCGCGAGAGTATTTTCAAGCGGCTCAACAAGCGCGAGCAGGAACACGACGGCGCCGACAAGGGCATCGGCGTGTTGATCAAGATTTCGCGCGCGTCAGATGTGAGGGGGAAGCCGCTGCCGTAGGCGGTCGGCTCGGCCGTGCTCAACAGGTCAAATTGCACTTCTGGTTGCTTCGGTCCCGCCGCGCACGCAGACGATCGGCCTCTTGTGCTCGAAGCACACGTCCCGGACTGACAATTGCACGAAGCAGCGATCGCGAGCCTATTTGACCTGCAGGTTCAGCTTGCGGACCACGACCGCATAGCGTTCCATATCGTCCAGCACGAGCTTTCGGTAGCTTTCGGTGCCGTTCTCCTGCATCACCATGCCGAGTTCTTTCATCCGCGCGGCCATCGCAGGCTCGCGCATCGCGGCGGCTGCTTCCGTCTGTAGGCGCGCGACGATCTTCGACGGCAGCCCGGGTGGAGCCTGAAGTCCCATCACGGTCGCGATGTCGAAGCCTTTGTGGCCGAGCTCATCACAGGTTGGTATTGCGGGAGTGGACGGAGAGCGCTCCAGGACGCTGACGCAATAGCCGCGGAGTTTGCCAGTTTCGATGAGCGGCTTGACGTTGGGAATGCCGGACCAGCCTGTCTGGATCTCGCCCGTCAGCAGGCCGTTGACCATCGCCGAACCACCACGATACGGCACGTGGACAAGATCGATTCCGGTGCGATCGGCGAAGATCGCCATCGTCAGGTGATGGATCGACCCGGCCCCGGCCGAGCCGAAGTTCGATTTGCCTGGTTCTTTCTTGGCAAGTGCGATGAATTCCGCAAGCGTGTTGGCAGGTACCGCGGAATTTGCCGTCAAAATCGTCGGCAGGCTCACCAGCGCGGTGATTGGTGTGAAGTCCTTGATTGGATCGTAGCCCAGGCTGGGGTTGAGCGCCGGGTTGATCGCGAGTGCGCCGGAATCGCCGAGCATCAATACATGGCCGTCCGGCGGTGCCTTCGAGACCATATTGGCGGCGACGACGCCGCCTGCGCCGGGCACATTCTCAACGATGAAAGGCTTGCCGAACGTGATCGTGAATTTCTCCGCCAGCAGCCGTGCCAGTATGTCCGGATTGCCTCCGGGGCCGGATGCCGCGATCAGCCGCACCGGACGCGTAGGGTAGGGGTCGTCCTGCGAGGCAACGACGGTTGGAGCCGTCAGCGCGAGCGCCAACCCGAGCATTCCCACAGTTCGCCGCGCGCTCATCGTCTTGACTCGCTGTCTTCGCTGCGGATCACGCTTCGCCCCAAACGTCTCGCGCCAACTCGACCACAAGCCGGAGCTTCTGCTCCTGGAGTTCAGGAGAGATCGGGTTGCCGGTATCGACGCTCGCAAAGCCGCACTGTGGGCTGACCGCCAGGCGATCAAGGTCGATGTAGCGCGTGGCGTCCTCCACGCGCTTTTTCAATTCGTCCTTGCTCTCCATGACCGCGGTCTTGGTCGAGACAAGGCCAAGCACAACGTTCTTGTGTCGCGGTACGAGGCGCAGTGGCGTGAAAGATTCCAGCGCGCGGCGTGTCGTATTCGAGGAAGTAGAACGACACGTTGAGGTCATTGAACAACCGTTCGGCGACCGAGTCGTAGCTGCCCTCGGCGTGCCATTGGCCGCCGCGATTTCCGCGGCATAAATGCATGCCGATCCGCATCGTCGACGGTGCCACTTTGAGCACAAGGTTGGTGACCGCGACATACTTGTCGATGAGCGCGCTCCAGTCGTCGCCGCGGGCCTTGAGAGACGCCTGCACCTCAGGATCGCCGAATTTGGCGAAGGCTGTCTCGTCAATCTGCACATAGCGGCAGCCCGCTTCGGCGAGCGCCTTCAATTCCCGGCCGAATGCCTCAACGGTATCATCCCAGAAATGTTCGAGGTCCTTGTAGGCGCCTGCCAGAACGGCGGCGTCGCCGCCGCGGAAATGCAATGCGCAAGGCCCGGGAATCGTGATCTTGGGGACAAGCTTGGTGTTGGCGTGGATGAATTTGAAATCGGGAACATTGATCGGCTTCGTCCAGCGCACGCGGCTCTTGATCATGGCGATCGGCTGCGACGCGCGTTGGCCGGGCGTCCCACCCTTGGCGTCCTCGCCGCCAACCGTGTCGATGCTGATGTCACCGAGCTGGCGGTAGAAGAAGCTGTGATAGGAGCGGCGGCGAAATTCGCCATCGGTGGCGAGCTTCAGGCCAACCCTCTCTTGCAGCGCAAGCGCATCCTTGATGGCCTTGTCTTCTGCCGCGGTGAGCATCGCAAGATCGATCTCGCCGCGACCGAACTTAGCCCGCGCCTCCAACAGCATCTGAGGGCGCAGCAGGCTGCCGATGTGCTCCGCCCGGAACGGAGGCTTGATTTGAGAGAGCAAATGTTCCTCCACACCGGTCTCGGACCGCAACGATAGCAAACGGCCCGGATGCCGACAATCAAGTCAAGCAGGGCGCAATTCGGCCGCCATGAGTTCGCGCGGCAATTCCGCCGCAATGGGGTGTGGTGGCCGGCGCTAGTCTCTAGTCGCCGCCGAGCGTGACGGGCTGCGAGCCTGCTGCGGAAAAGACTTCTCCGAGACGCCGGGCTTGCAGCGTCGTCGCCTGAGCGTGCGGCCTGACGAACTCATACCTCACAACGCTCGCGCTCCGGCCCTGCGCGGCCACGCCGCTGACCAGCAGGTCGGCGCCAGTGGTCGTGCTCGTCGTGGCGACGCGCGTGCCGGATGTCCCGTCGAACGGATTGAAGCTCGCGATTTCGCGGAAGGCGGGCGCGTGGCCATGCTCGTTCGGGCTATGAAGGTAGAGCGCGGGACCTTCGTCCAAGGCCGAGCCGCTGGAGAATACTTTCACCGTGCCGGCGTCCGCGAGCTGGCTGACGACGATCCGTTCGGCGCCGCCGAGCGATCCTGCAAGCCAGCCGGTCGCGAGCGAAACGCCGCCCGTGTAGGCGTCACCGAACGGCTTGAACGAGGCGGTGTTGGCCGGCTGGCTTGGCCCGGCCGCATGCATGCCGGTGTGGCCGGCTGGGTGGCCGCTCGCTGTTGTTCATCGGCTTCAGCAGCGAAAAGACGAACACCTTCACCTCGGCCGGCGACCCCGGGCCCTGGCGCGGTGACGATGCTGTAGCGGCCGGTCGCATAATCCACGAAGCCGGTGGCAAGGCTTACGCCCGACCGGTCGCCGGCATAGGGGCTGAACGACGAGAAGAGGGCCGGCGCGGTGCCCGGCGATGAAGGCAGCTTCGAACTGTAAACCCTGACCTCGCTCGGAATGCCGGGGCCCGAGCCGACGATGATGTTGTCGGCGCTCGTCCCGTCGATCTGCGCGGCGGCCACGCTGACGCCGCCGCGCGCTTCGGCCGCGAACGGCCGGAAGCGCGCCAGCTCCGTCGCGAACGCATTTTTTCCGTTCTTGGCCTCGCCCGAATAGACCACGACTTCGGGAGCATGATCCTTGCCGGCGCCGACAAGCAGGTCGTACACGCCATCGTCGTCGACGTCGCCCATGGCCACGCTGACGCTGCCTTCATAGCCGGGAAATGGGGTGACCGTCGCGAGCAGCCGGTCGCCGTTGCCGTCGTGGACACGCACCTCCGCGGCTTTCCCCGGAGCGCCCGGCACGGCGACGGCGTAGCTGGAAATCGCAGGGATGACGTTGATGAGCATCATCAGCCCATTGTCTTCGTGGTTCAGCCGGTGACAGTGCATCACGAAGAGGCCGATGTAGTCGTCGAATCTCGTGCGGATGGAAAGAATGCCGGGCTCGATGACGCTCTCGTCGATCTGCATCGTCGGGGCCGGTGCGTTGGCATTGTCGACGCCGAACTTGTCCGGGCCGGTGCGCAGTCCGGTTGTCGGATCGTAGTACTCGGTCACCTGGAAATCGTTGACGTGGACGTGGATGGGATGCTCGTCGTTATTGTGATTGACGAACCTCCACTCCTCGACCGAATTGAGCCGCGGCTGGATCAGCGGCACGTTTGGAAATGCACCGCCGTCGAAGGCATAGATGAATGATTTCGGGTCTTCCTTGCTTGCCAGATTGTTGAGGAACCCTCCGGAGATCCTGATCTCGCGCTTGAAATCCGGGGTCTTGTCGGAAAGCTCGACGAAGGACGTATAGGCGCCGAGCGCCTGTCCTTCGGCAAACTCGGTCGTCCGGCCCGGACCTTGCGAAGGCACGGCCCTTGCCAACACCTGGGTCGGGAAGACGAAGAACCCGTCGGCGTAGCTGACGGCGGACGGCAGCGCGCTCAAGCTGCCGAGCACGGCCGGAGGATTGTCCGTGCCATTGTTGGTGTAAAGCACGCCGGGTGCGGTGATCGTCTTCGCGCCGCCCCCGCGCGGCGGCATCTCGAGCACCAGCTCGCCTTCCGCAGGAATTGTCACGGCGATTGCGAACCGGCTTGCCGGCGGAATGAGCAGCCGCGTGCCGTCGTCGGTGACGGGGTGATGGACGGCGGGATAAGGATTTCCGTCCTGGCCGACGATGGCGATCTTGGGATGCCGGCCGGTTGCCGTTTCCGTCAGCTGGACGTTCATGTAGGCGACGTCGCTGACATTGGCGAGCACCCAGATCTCGGTCTGGCCTGCCTTGCTTTTGATGACCGGCTGGAACTGGCCGTTGACCGTGAACTGCACGTCGCGCTGTGAAGTCGGGAAGCGACGGATTTGGCGGAACACCCGGGTCGGCACTGCCCGCATGCGCCGTGAAGCGCAGCAGATTGCTCGGGATGAACTGGAAGAGTCCGCGGTTGTTGCGGATCGAGAGCGGCCCCGCATACCAGACGGTGAAGTATTTCTCTCCTGGCTTGGACTGGTTGAAATTCACCGGGGCAAGCAGCGGGCGATAGGTGCCCTTCGCCAGCTCATCGCCTTGCGGCGGCGTTATCGAGCTTACGAATTGCGGCCAGTACGGGTTGTTGAGCTGCGCAAGACCATTCGCGCGATCGAAGACGAAATTGTATTGCAGCAGCATGTTCCGGACGGGAATGCTGTTCTGCGTGACGAGCGGCAGGTTGCCGTCGGTGCGGCCGATCGAGAGCAGGCCGACAAGGCCCAGATAGGTTTGCGCCGCAGTGAGGCCGTGCAGGTGGCTGTGATACCAATACGCTCCCTGCGGCATATTCATCGGAATATTGTAGGTGTAGGTGTTGGACATGCCGGCTGGGATGTGCAGCAGGACGTTGTCGGCATTGCCTTTCGGACTGACGTGGACGCCGTGAACGTGAAGGTTCAATGGCGATGAGGTCATTTGCTCCGGGTAGGTCGGAACGGTCTCGCCCTTCGGCGTGAATTGCGGACTGAAGTAATCCCGAATTGTCAGGTCCGACAGGCCGTTTTCCAGATGGACGATCAGCGTCTCGCCCGGAAAAACCTGCAAGGTCGGCGCGGGATAGAGGCTGCCGCCGGACATCTGCCCATCGGATGCCGTGCCGCGGATCACCTGATAGTCGAAGAGCAGGAAGTTCTTGACGGGAGTAGCCACCGTATCGAGCCTGGCCGCGCCTTGACGCGCGGTCAGGCGGACTTCGAGTACGCCGTCCTTGCTCGCCAGCGTTACAGGCTCCCGGAACTCGGCGCGACCCGGCGGATTGGCCTTGCTGGCGGCATCCTGCGCCGCGACCGGCGGCCGAGACCAGCCACACATCGACAATGCTGCGATGGCACCGATCACACGCCGAAAAAACGGCGAAACGATTTGCCGCCCGCAAGCGGCCGAGAGACTGCGCATGAGACTGCCTTTGCGTGGAGCAGTGAAAGCTAACACAGCCAGATTCGGCAAAGTTCCAGAACCGGCGCACTATCCAACTCAGGAGCGAAATGGGTCAAGTACGTTCAGTGCAGGTCTCCGGTGTAGAAAGGGCTCGGACATGCAGGCCAAGCTTTTATTGCGCGTTGGCGATGACCCGTTTGAAGGTGTCGAAATCCGAAAGGATGACCTGGCGGAACTCTTCCGAGGTGTTGCCGACGGGAATTGACTTGATGTCGTTGATCCGCTTGAGCACCGCAGGCGAGCGCATGGCCTTAGCAACATCGGTTCTGATTTTCTTCAGGATGTCGGGCGGGATCTTGGACGACACCACCAGGGCGAACCAGGTATTGCTCTCAAACCCCGGGAGGCCCGACTCTGCCAAGGTTGGCACGTCGGGAACTTTGGGATCGCGCTTTGGGCCCGCGACCGCGAGCACGCGGATCTTGCCCTCGCTCGAAAGCGGCAGCGTCGTCGACGGCGATGAAAACATCGATTGAACGTCCGATGTGACGAGCGCCATGGCGGCCGGCATCGAGCCCGGATAGGGCACGTGGACCATCTTTGTAATTCCGGCTGCCTGCAAGAAGCGCTGCATGCCCAGGAATGGCGCACTGCCCGGGCCGGCCGACGAGAAGGTCAGCCCGCCAGGAGTCGACTTCGCCAGCTCGATGAACTCCTTTACCGTCTTCGCCGGCAAGGCGGGCGCCACCAGCATATGGTGATACTCCTGCCCAACGATGGTAATCGGCTCGAAATCCTTGATCGGATCGTAGGGCAGTGGCTTCAAGTGCGGCGTGATCACCAGAGCGTTGGTGCTCATCAGCAATGTGTATCCGTCGCCAGGCGCGTTGTGGAGGGCGGTGGTAGCCACAATACCGTCCGCGCCAGGCCGGTTTTCGACGATGACCGCTGTGTTCCAAATTGACCGCAGCTCGTCGGCCATGATGCGCGCCAAGAGGTCAGTGGTGCCGCCCGGTGCAAATCCGACCAGGATTCTGACCGTCCGGTTCGGAAATTCGGCGTTGGCCTGAGCGTGAACGATCAATATCGCGAAGAAGAAAAGCGACATCAGGTGCCTAAAGAATCCGAGCTTCATGGTGCGCCTCCGCTCATCATTCATTGGGGCTTCATTTGCGAATTGACAATCAACTGCCAGACGTTCGGCGGAGAGATTGGCAGGTCCAGGACCTGAACTCCGAACGACGAAAGCGCGGCAGATACGGCGTTGGTCACGGCCGCGGCGACCGCGACGATTCCACCCTCGCCAGCACCCTTCACACCGAGCGGGTTCCCGGGAGCCAATGCGAGCTCCATGAAGTCTCCCCGAATCGCGGGAAAGTCGGTGGCGGTCGGTAGCAGATAGTCCGCGAACGAGGCGGTGAGCAACTGACCGTGCTCGTCGTAGTGCAGGTGCTCCATGAATGTGCCGCCGAGCCCCTGCACAATTGCTCCCAGTGCCTGACCGTGAGCGATAAGCGGGTTGAGCACGCGGCCAATGTCCTCGATCGCGATGAAATCGATCAGTCTGACTTGACCCGTGCGCGGGTCCACCGCGACGTGCGCAGCGTGCGTCCCGTAGCTGAAGGGTTTCAGACCAGTATAGTCGAACGTCCCGGTCACATCGATGGTCTCGCCACGGTTCTGCGAGAACGCCGCCAGGGCCGGCAAATCCACGCTCTCGTCGGTGTCGTTCCTCTGGAAAAGGCCACCATGCCTTTCGAGGGGCACGTTGGGGCGTCCGAAATAATCCGAGGCGACGGACCGAAGCTTATCGGCAAAGGCGAGCGCGGTCGTGCGGACAGCGTTTCCCGACATGACCGCGGAGCGGCTGTGCCAGGTACCGAAACCTTCTTCCAATTCATTGGTGGAGGCGCAGACGACGTGGATGCTGTCGAGCGGAAGTTGCAACGCATCAGCGCACACCTGCGCGAAGACCGTTTCATGGCCTTGTCCGGAACTCGTTGCTCCGACATAGACATCGAGCCTTCCATCCGGCGCGAGACGAATTCTCGCCTGTTCTTTCACGCCACCGGCGCTGCTCTCGACGAACGAAGCAAAACCGATGCCATGGCACCAGCCGTCGATCGTGCGGCCTTGGAACGCGCGTTTCTCGGCCCAGCCGATCTCCGCGAGCGCGCGCTCGAACACCGCGCTGAAATCGCCGGAATCATATTGGGCAGGTGATTCATAAGTAACGAGACGCCCGATGTTGAAAGGCATCTCCTGCGCGGTGACAAAGTTCCGGCGCCGGATGTCCGCTGGATCAATGCCGAGATCGGCGGCCGCGATATCGATCAGACGCTCCCGGAAGAAATTTGCTTCGACGCGTCCCGGGCCGCGGTAGCTCCCCGATGGTGTCTTGTTCGACACATACGCGTTGACCCTGCATGCAAAGTTCGGAATCCGATACGGTCCCGGCAAGAATTGCGCGCAGCGCGTCGGTGGCGTGCCGCCCGTGCCGCGGGCATAGGCGCCGATGTTGATCATGACCTCGCCGCGCAATCCAACAATAACGCCGTCGCGATCGCACGCGATTTCCAGGTCGCAGGTTGCTTCGCGGGAGTGGTTGGTTGCGAGGAAATGCTCGCGCCTGTCTTCGATCCATTTCACGGCACGATCAAGCTTCCGCGCGATGGCCGGGATCAGGAAATCTTCCGGGTAGAATTCGCCGCGAACGCCGAACCCGCCGCCCGCATCGGCGACTTTCATGACAACTGCGTTTTCGGGCAGATCGAGCATGGACGCGAGCATGCTGCGGTTGAAGAACGGCACCTTGGTGATGCCGAACACCGTGATGCGTTCCTCGATGGCGTCCCAAACCGCTGCCAGACCACGTGGTTCTATGGGAACGGCGGTATGCCGCTGCACGGTGAAACGCTCGCGGCGGACGTAATGCGCGCTCTTGAAAGCCGCATCCGTGTCGCCGCGGCTGACGTCTACGGTGGAGATATTTGTCCCGGCACCCTCGTGGATCAAGACAGAGCGTTTGTTTGCCGCCTCCCATGTTCAGGATCGGCGGCAGGGGCTCGATCTCGGCCGAGATCGATGATGCCGCATCCTCAGCGATGTGCGGCTGGGTTGCGACAACGACAGCGATGGGTTCGCCGACATACCGGACCTTGTCGGTCGCGAGCGGTAACTGAAGGAAATTCTCAAAGCCCGGCATCGCGGCAATGCGGGAACGGATCGGCTTCAGCGACCGGCCGAAGTCGGCATGGGTGAAAACGCCGACCACACCGGGCATCGCCGCTGCGGTGCTCACCTCGATATTTCGGATTTGTCCATGCGGCAACGCGCTTCGGAACAGCGCGGCGTGAAGCATGCCGTCAATCTGAACGTCATCCACGTAACGCCCAAGACCGGTCAGCAGCCGTATGTCTTCGCGCCTCGCAATTGGCTTGCCGACATACGAGGTCATGACCGCTCCGCGGTGTGCCGGGATGCTTCAAGTGCCTTTCCACCAAGGGTCGACAAGGTCATTGCACCAACGAGGAGGGGGCATTGTAGCAAAACGGTTCCCGCCGTGTCCAGACAACTTGTATGTGTACATACAATCTGGCATCCGCCCTGTGCTTCGCGATGTGTTGCGCAACCTTCCGATGCAATATGCTCCGGAGCCCGCATGATCCGCCGAAACGTGAAGAGGCTCCGAATGTTGACCTGGCCGTATCAACATTGTTAGCGTGCGTGCCGGCGTCCGGACAGGGGATGGCGCGCGTCGCCGTCCGTATTTTTCGACGCTGCATTCCTCTCGGCCGATGGAGACCAACGCCGTGATCATACAGACCGCACCGTCAGGCACGCCGGGGCTGGCTATCATGATGTACGAGCACAACGCACTCTGCCTGCAGTTTGCCCATGCGTTCGGGAACGCGCAGTTCGAGCCCTTGTCTCCGAACGATTTGATGATCCATGTCGTCTCGCATCATGACGCCGGTTGGATCGACTTTGACCGCAATCCCAAGATCGATCCTGGCACTGGGCTGCCGTACAATCTGGTCGAGACCCCGCCCGAGTTCATCACCACGACCAGCAGGCTCTCACCGGATTTCAACCAGCGCCAGCATCCCTATTGTGGCTTGATATCCAGCATGCACAGCTGGGGCCTCTATAACGGTCGTTATGGTCTTTCCAAGCTGGTGCTGCTCGACAACATCGCCGCGAAGGACCGTCCGCTCGCCGACAAGATGTTGAATGGCGAACTCGATCGCCAGAAGCGTCTCAAAGCCGAGCTTGCAACGGATCCTGAAACCCGCGCCTGGCTCGACGAACGCAAGATTTTCCAGAACTACAAGGCGCTGCAGTTCCTCGACACCCTCGCGCTTTACTTCAATCGAATCCACCCCAGCGAGCGGGTCGAGCAGTCATTCGAAAATGTTCCGCTTTCGCGGGAGCAGGACGCGACGGTGACGATACGCCCGGCCGGAGCGAACACCTATCATCTGTCTCCGTTTCCGCTCGCCGCGAGTGGAGCAGAATATGCCTTTTGCGGACGGCGCGTCACGCCTGCGGATGGCAGCCGGCCTGGCGGGTGGCCGGCGGCGTTGCGAGAAATTCCGGCCGAATGGGAGTATTTCCGCTTGGCGGCTGGCTGAACACGTCATGATGGAAATCGATATTCCGGAAGTCCTGTCCGAGCTTGTCGCGGTGTTCGAGCGCTACGAGCAGGCTTTGACGAGTGGCGACCTCGATATTTTGAACAACCTGTTCTGGGACAGTCCCGCAGCCGTGCGGTACGGCACGCGTGAATTCGAGCGCCAGTACGGACATGCGGAGATCGCCGCGTTTCGAACCCGGCGTGGCGCGGTCAAACAGCCCAGGAGTCTGCAGAATCGTAGGATCACGACATTCGGACGCGATTTCGGGATTGCGAATACCGAGTATCGGACCGACGGCTCTGAGACCATCGGCCGGCAAAGCCAGACCTGGGTCCGTACCGCGAGTGGATGGAAGATCGTCAGTGCTCACGTATCGTTCGGCGTGTGAGCCGCGGCGTCAGATCATTTTTTGAAGAAGCTGGACGAGCTGGCGCTGCTCCAGCGCCTTCAGCGGAACGAGCGTCTTTCGCGTGATCCGGTGAGCGCGTTTGAGTGCTTCGTTCGCAACACGATGCCCGATTTTTGTGACGGCGATCATGCTGCGCCGGCGGTCGTTCGGGTTGGTCTGAATGGTCACCAGCTTTCGCATCCGAAGCCGGTCGACGACACCCTTGATGGTGGCGGCGTCGAGATAAATCAGCCTGCCGAGATGGTTCTGAGAGCAGGTTCCGACTTCAACCAGTTTGGCCAGGGCGGCGAACTGAGTTTGCGTTAGACCGTGCGCCATCAGCGACATGAATATCGACGTGTGCCGTTGCATCGCCACACGCATGAGGAACCCGACCTGATCCTCCATGACATAAGGTCTGGCAGCGCTCCGCTTCGAAGCATTCTTTGAACGCGATTTTTGCCTCACTTGCTCTGCCATCGCAAAACGAGAATCCGTCCGAGGTCCATTCCAATTTCGATCCGGCGCGCGCTCGCCAGAATCACAACGTGAAAATGATGAGACTGCTGATGCGCGTTCTTATCGGATCGGTCAACCGCCGCTAGTGGTCCAATTTAGGATTGACATTCGCTTGGCGAACCCGCGGCCAGGTGGGTAACGAATGTCAAGCCACTCCACTAGGCACGATTTCTTCGAATTCAGAACCGGCCAACCTCCGACAATTCGATCCCAGTGTGTTGGATAATGTACTCAGGGCTGATCGGCGGCCGGTCTGGAGAAAAGTCAACTCGCCGATGCCCAGTACGGTCCATCTGAAAGTACGAGCCAAGATGCGCGGCCCACGCCACGGCGGCCTGACCCGCTTTGGTCCGCTCCGCGGAAAAAGCCTCAATTGCGTTCTCGATGCCGTCATGCGTGGTCAGCGCGGTCGCGAGGCCGGCGGCATCGTCGGCCGCCTTTGAAACGCCCGCTCCGCAATGCGGCCGCGCGACGAACGCGGCATCTCCGATCATGGCGATCCTTCCCCGTCCCATCCGTTCGGCTTGCAGATCGTAGATCGCCTGCACGAACATGCCGTCCATGCGCTCGATAACATCGGCGAGCATTGGGGGAAACACGCGACCGGCTTGTTCTTTCATGGCCTTGATGAGTTCGGGCCGCACGAGACTTGGTGGAATGCCGGTCTCGTGGTGGATGCCGTCGGTTCCGGTGAACATGTTCCGCAGCTCTTCGCCCGGCGCCACCGGCCGATACCACATAATATTGAATCGCCGCTGTCCGACATCGACGGCTCCGTTTGCGCCGGCCACCGGATAGCCAATCAGCTCCTCGCCGTTCGGAAAGCTGAAGTTCAGCGCCGAGAAACAGCTCTCGACGAACGCGGGCGTGGCATGGCGTTCCTCAAGCATGCCCCGCCAGGCCAGGTAGCCCACATACTGCGGCTGCACGTCCGGAAACAGCGCGCGCCGAACCACGGACCGCATTCCGTCCGCGCCGATCAGCAAGTCGCCTTCAAACTTCGTTCCGTCGTCCGTGATCGCGGTGGCGCGATCACGGTCCTGCACCACCTCCGTCACATTGCGCCCCGCATGAAAGTGCTGCATCGGGAAAGCATCGCGGAGCAGGTTGTAGAGCAGCGACCATGATGTGCTGTATTGGTCGTAGCGATGCGTGGCGAAAGCGTCGCCCGCGCGGTCATAGGCGACGCGCTTGGTCACCCGGATGCCGATATCGGGATTGACCGTTACGCCGGCGCGCCCAAGCGCGGCGAGCAAGGAACGCTGCGGCACGATTCCGGCACCGCGCGCCTCCAGGCCCTCCCTGGTCCGCTCGAGGATGTCGACCTCCCATCCTTGGCGAACGAGCATGTTGCCCACGAGCATGCCGGCCATCGAGCCGCCGACGATAATCGCTTTTTTCATGCCCTCTCTCGTGCACGCTGCTTTGCTGGATGGCTCGCCTTCGTGTTCGATGCCAACGCAGAATTATGTCAGCTTGAACGACGCGGGACAAACCGCGCAAGCTGGTCAAATCCTGATCATCCGGTCAGTCTGGGCGGCCACAATCGCCACGCCGGTGTGGCAGATCGGTTACAGCCCTCGACGGAATCTCGTTGCATGCTCCTCATCCTCACGCGGGACGCGAGGGCGAGGTCATGCGGAAATTCGTTCTCGGATCGACGCTGCTGATGGCGCTGGCAAGTCCAGCGGCCGCAGCCGACAAACGGGCTCCGGTCTATAAGGCGCCGCCGCCGGTCGTTCCGGTTTGGCAATGGACCGGCTGTTACGGCGGCGGCCATGCGGGCAGCCTGCGCGTGTCCCAGAAGGAATGGATCAATTGGACGCCCGGCGGCGCCTTTTACGGCGAGTTGCTCGGCGGCCATACAGCGAATAGCTGGTTCGGCGGCGTGCAGGCCGGTTGCGACTATCAGTTCGCCGGCGGCTGGGCGATCGGCATCCAGGGCGATTATGCTTGGCCGGATGTAGAAGGTCACCACGATAGTGCGCACGAGTTCGGCGTCGCCTATCACAGCCACGTCAAATCGCTGGCGACGGTCACCGGCCGTCTTGGCTACGCCTGGGGCCGCGTCCTCGGTTACATCAAGGGCGGTGGCGCCTGGGAGCGCGACAACTACTCGGCATCGACGATCATCCTCGGGACCGTCTACACGGCGAATGTGACGCGGACCGGATGGACCGTTGGTGTCGGCGGTGAATATGCTTTCACCAACGCCCTGTCCGGCTTCGTCGAGTACAATTATTACGATTTCGGCAGCCGCGTGATTGGCTTCACTCCGCTGCTGGCCGGGTTGCCGACCGCATTCGTCGACATCAAGGAGACCAAGAGCGTCGTGCGCGCAGGTCTCAACGTCCGTTTCGGATACGCGGCGCCGGTTGCCGCCAAGTATTGAGTACCGGCCCGCCAAGTCCTGGCTGCCACCGAAGGGCCGCTTCCTCGCCGCTACTTGACGGGAGTCGGCGGGGCGACGGCCGCGTCGGCCTGGCCGCTGCGCTTGAGACCGTCGGCGACAAAGCCCGAGGACTTCATCTCCTCGACGAACGCTCGCAGATAGCGCACGCCGGCTTCGCGGCCCTTCGGCGTGCCCATCGCCTGCTCGATCACCATGAAGCGGCCGGGAATGACCCGCAGGCCGGGATGCGAATTGGCGAAAGCGATGATCGGCTGCTTGACGCCGGCGGCGGCTTCGAGCTTGTCGCGGATGAACATGTCGAGTGCCTGCGGGCCCGAGCCCTCGCGCACCAGGGTGGCGTTCTTGATCGTGCGCGTGAGGTAGAGGTCGTAGGCGCTGCCGCGCGCCACCGCGATGCGCACGCCGGCGCGGTCGACGTCCTCGTTGGTCTGCGACGCCGACGCCGTGGGCACCATGTAGGCGCCTTCGATGATCACGTAGGGGCCGGTGAAGTCGATGTCGGCGCCGCGCACCGGATCGATCGCCAGAAAGACGATATCCAGCTCGCCCTTCTTGAGCGCGTCAGTCACCTTGCCGGCGGCGTCGAACACCGTGAACGCGATCGGCACGCCCAGCCGCTTGGCGAGCTCGCGTGCGAGGTCGCCGGATATGCCGCGCGGCTCGCCGGTCGCCGGATCCTTCTGCGCCAGAACGGTGTTGCCGAAATTGATCGCCACCCGCAGCTTGCCGGTAGGAGCAAGCGCCGTGACCGCGTCGCGTGGAGCATTGTCTGCCATGACACCCGAGATGCTGGAGAGCAGGATGGCAAGCGCCGCGAGTGTTGTTTTCATTCCCTGGGTCCCTCGAAGCCCGCCCGATGGTGCGACACTATCGCAGTCCGGCGGCCCGGCACAATCGGGGAGCGCTGCAATCTGCGAGGGGCGAAAGCGCAGCGGTCCCTCTGAGGTCAAACGCGGGCAGCCCGAAAGTGTCCATACACTCTCGGGACTCGCCGGACATCCTCCGACCTCATCCTGAGGAGGGCGCGAAGCGCCCGTCTCGAAGGATAACGGCAAGCACACAACTTGCCGCCATGCTTCGAGACGCGTCGCTGCGCGACGCTCCTCAGCATGAGGAGAGACTGCGTCGTTTGGCGTTCGGTCGATGCATTGGATCAGCTTGCCTGCTGAAAATCCGGCCGGCTGGCTGTCCTGCGCTTCGACAGCGTCGAAATCTTCCCGGTACCAGAGATGTTCGCAGGCGCAGAACGGGCAATACTTGCGCTTGATCGGTCCAGGGCAACGCGCAAAGTCCCGCTCGTCAGTCTCGATTCCCATGAAGATGTAATGCCCGGTGGCCCGGCATCGCGTGGCGACCTGCGCCATGGCGGCTCTCCGTCATGTCCGATACTTTTCTGACGGCTTAACCGCGTTGGTGCTGCGAAGTTCCAACGGCGGCGCTGGCATTCCGCCCGCTTGGTTATCGGCGTGCCAAGCGCGCGGTGCGCGGCGGCTGACGGCCGGCGATCTCGGCGATGAGCTTCTTCAGGATGGCTTCGCCGAACGTCTCGTAGCGATCCGCCGCGATCATGAACGCACCCGGTCCGCCGATGACGTAGTCGTAGTAGTAGCGGTCGAGGTCGGGTTCGAGCGTCAGGATGGGCAGGCCGTTGATGCCGACACCTGCAGCCACCGCCTCGTCGCGCGCGAGCGTCACCGAGCGGCCGCGGTTGTTGGAGCCGTCGCCCGATACATCGACGACACGGCGTCCGCCGCGGAACGGATTCTTCGGAAACAGCGTCATGGCGTGGTCGATCGCGCCGCTGATCGAGGTGCCGCCGCCGAACAGTTGCCGCGGCGCCTGCTCGATCGCATCCGCGAAGGTCTCCGACGTCCGCTCGTCCTCGATGCGCGTCCAGCCGACGACCTGCAGCTGCATCGCCGGCCCGGTCCATTGCACCATCGTCGCGGCGATGGACTGGTTGCCGCCGGAGCGGATCGCCTGCAGCACTCGCGAATGGCGGAATGCCGCCACGTAGCCCTGCTTCTGCAGCTCGAAGCGATATTGGTTCACGCTGCCCGAGGCGTCGACGGCAAGCACGAGCTGCAGGTCGACCGCGGTCTGCGCCGCCGCGGGCAGGGCAGAGGCGGCCGTTGCGGCCACGAGCAGCGCGGCGAGCGTGTATCTCAGCCGGCTGACGCGCAGCACAACGGCGCGGTGCGCCAAGACGTTGCTCACGTCCATACGCCGGTTCCTAAATCCGCTGCATCGTGCACTCGGTCTCGACCGGAATCTTCGGATCCGCGTTCGCCGGGCGCATACGGCGGAGAATGCGCTGTTGCCGGTAACCGGGCTTGTCGCAGGTGACCTCCACTTCCTTGGGGTCGATCTCCTTGCCGAAGCCGGGCACCTTGTAGGCGCCGAGCGCGTCGGTACGGGTGACAACCCCGCCGCGATCCTTGATGCCGACGGTGACTTTGACGTCTGGCATGGTGCGGCCGCTGGCGTCCTTGACGAAACCGAAATAGGACGGCCCCTCGTCCTCGCTCTGATCGTCGTCGTCACCGAAACCCGCGCCACCCGCCCAAACGGCCGTCGACAAGCCGAATAGCGCGACGGCCAGCAGACTTGCGAGCGACACACGCCGACCTGACGGATTCATCCCGAACCTCCCGCACGGCCTTGGCGCGTCACCGTCACGGGGATGATCCGGAATCGGCGTCACCGTGCCGCAGGCCGAGTGGATATTTCTATCGCATCGGCGGAGGCGTGGCTACGTGGTCGAGGACGGCACGGGAGTCCGTCGGCTATTTCCCGGATAGAGCGCCGACCGGGGCGCGACCCTCCAGGAACGCGATGCAGGCCGCGCTGTACGGCACGTTGTCGTTGTGCGGGCAGGCGGCCGGCACGCGCATCACGGTGTCGGCCTGTGCCGGTGCGTCGATCACGACACGGTGCCCGCCCTCGATCAGGACCGCGCCGCCGAAAATGACGGCGGCGATGATCGCGAGGTCGAGCTTCGACATGACGGTCCTTGGTTGGTGTCCCGATTCCGAAGTTCGCATCGTTGTGCGGCACCCTCATTTGCGAACTTCGGAATTGAAGGACACCAGCAACCTAGAGTCCAGTGTGGCTTGGTTCAGAAGTCCGCATTTCGGACTCGCCGCAAGATCGATGCGGACTTCTGAACCGCCACACTGGCGCGAGGCTACTTGGTCCAGAACGGCATCAGCGAATAGGTCAGCGGGATGAACACCAGCAGCGGCAGCAGCCACACCAGAAACAGCGGGATGCGCTTGACCACGCTTTCCGGCAGCAGCGTTCCGAGGAGACCGGCAATCAGTCCCACCACGAGCGTCAGTGCGCTCCAGCCGTACCAGTACATCGCCGGACCTTGGCCGCTGCGGCCGGCTTCCCACCACCAGCCGACACGGTTGGTCGCCGGATGATAGGTGAAGGCCGGCAGGTTGAACCATTCGCAGGCCAGGTACATCAGCGTCGAGACCAGCGCGAACGTCACCGCGAATGCCTTGAAGCGGATGGAGGTCGCCAGCGACGACGACCCCGCGGCCGTCTTGGCGGTGGCGGTCGTCGCTGCTGCTGTTGCTGCTGTGGCTGCTGTTGTTCCCGTAGTCATGATCCAAACCCCCGGACGTTGTTGACGACATGCCCGACAAGGAAGTTGAACCAGCAGAACAGCGCCAGCACCACGGTCAGGCCGGTGCGCGCACCGTCGTAGGCTCGCTCCTGCGCGTTCTTCCAGAAGTACCAGTAGAGCGGAAGGAGACCAAGGCCGATGGTGGCGGCGTGCTCCTTCAACTCGAAGAACCCTTGCGTCTTCCAGTGGCCGGCCTGCTCGATCGGGATGCGGACGTAGATGCGATACTTGGTGTAGATCCACGCCCCCATGATCCAGGTCATCACCCAGAGAATGCAGACCGTCGTGGCATAGATGGGAGACGACACCGCCCGGAACCGGGTGACGAATCCCGGGCTGCCCGCCACCTGGCGCACCGGCATCAGAACGGCCACTGCCTGGTGGGTCAGTGCACCGAGCAGGGTGACGGCCAGAAGCCCGTGCGCGATCAGCAGGATGGTCCAAAAGGTATTGACCGAAATGAAATCCCAAAGCTCCATCAACTTGCCTCCCCATCGTTGACGTCCGTCACGGCGGTGTGCGGCCCGGCTTGGCGGGCGTGGCACGTACCGAAATCGAGGGCCGCCGACGGTTGCGTCACTTGTTGTTTGCGAAAACTCTAACCAGAGCGGCGCATGCTGGCAATTTGCCACCTTCGACTTTTTCTTAGAATTGTTGCAAATAACGTGGGAAGTATTGGCAAAATCGGACAGTGAGCCGGTGGTCTTCCCTGTCGGGAGAACATTTTCGGCCGCCCGGCGGCGACGGAGGCTGCGGCCTCGGGTAGTATCGGCTGCAACAACATTATGTGCGGGAGCAACGCGATGAAACGCCAAGGTGCCTGGCCGGCGGCTGCGATCGTGGTCTTTCTCGCCACCCCGTCGGCAGCCGCTGCCGAGACGCTCGCGGTCTTTACGAAGAGCGCTGGCAACCCGGTCGCGCGTGCGGTTCGGGCGGGCGCCGATGCGGTCGCGAAGGCCAACGGCTTCACGGTGTTCCATTACATCCCGACCTCGCCGGACAACGTTCCGCAGCAGACCTTCCTGGTCGAGGAAGCCATCAACCAGAAGCGCGATGCGATCGTCTTCACCCCGGTCGACATCAAGGCGATGGTACCGTCGGTGCAGAAAATCAACGCCGCCGGCATTCCGCTGGTCAACGTCGGCGACCGCTTGACCGGCGGATCGAGCGTCGCGTTCATCGGCACCGACGACTTCAGCATTGCCCGCGATACCGCGCGCACCTTGCTCAAGGCGATGGGCGGCAAGGGCAACGTGATCGTGCTCGAAGGTCCCGACAACATCCCCACCGCCGCCGGCCGGCTGCGCGGCTTCCGTGAGGCGTTGAAGGAGTTTCCGGACGTCAAGGTCGTGCTGTCGAAGAACGCCATGTATGCGCGGCCCGCAGCCGCGGACCTGCTCAAGGCGATGCTGAAACTAAGTTCGACGCCGCAGATCGACGGCGTGCTGGCGGCGAACGACGCCATGGCGCTGGGCGCCGTCGAGGCGTTCAAGCAGTCGAAGAAGCCGCTGCCGCCGATCGTCGGGATCAACGCCGGCAAGGAATCGGTCGAACTGATCAAGGCCGGCGAGATGCTGGCGAGCGGCGACTACAACGGCCTGATCGAGGGCTGCCTCGGCGCCGAGATCGCGATCCGCGTGCTGCGCAAGCAGCCGGTTCCGACCGAGGTGCTGGCGCGGACCTCGGTGGTCGACAAGAGCAACTTGCAGGCCTACGAAATCCCGGTCGAACGGCGGCCTTGCCCGACCCTGGAGAGCATGGCGGCGCGCTGAGCGCGATCTGCATCGCCGCTTGCCTTCACCCAGTAGTCGCCGTGGCGTCAACTCTGTCGATTTCTGTCGAATGAGGCTCGCCATGCCGGCTCATGGATGCATGTCTGCGCGCAAGGCGGCGTTGCAAATTGTTCGGATGTATCACTTTTTGTTGTGCTGCCGGTAAGGATGGACTTACGACCTCTCCCTTACCAAGGGGGTGCTTGGCGTTGGGGACTATCGCGCAATGACCGGGCTGCACATGCTGCGCTGCAGGACCTCTTTCGGTGCAGTAGTTGGTGCTACGGCTGGCACAATGTTGATGGCTGATCTGGCATCGGCGGACGCAGTTAGCGAATTCATGGCCGGAAAGCGTATTGCCTTCGACGTTTCGTGCCAACGCGCGGGAATAGGCCGAACGCATTTGTCTCTGAACAAGAAGAACAATCTTATTTTGTTGCTGCCAGAGGCCACGAAGCCATTGGAGTTCGTAGATGGCGTTCAGCGCGATGATTATTTCCATCGAACCGCGAAAATTGAAGGCGATGAACTTATCATCACCATGGATGCTCTCAAGCTATCGGGAGTTCGCTTCACGGATGCAATTCGCGTTCGAAACGGCACATGCGAGGTCCGTCATGCCGTGGAGCCGGGCAATTGGGCGGAATCGCTCGACCCAGGATGCAAAGCCGTGAGGTGTCTCCTCACCAAGTCACCCTGAACCAGGATGGGTGGCGGCGAGTCTCCATCATGTCCTGCTGGCCTGCTCGCCTTCGATTTGCCCGATTTTGTTCTGGTGGCATTCATCTGCGATCGAGCATGATCCAAGACATTCGCGCTCAAGGCTCAAGTGAGAGACCAATATGAAGAAGCTCGCGCTGTTACTGTTGGCAGCCGTATCCCTTGTGGGAACCGCTGCTGTCGCCTCTGCGCAGCATGGCGGATATCACGATGATGCTTCCGGCCCGCATCATCGGGTGCAGCATCAGCGATACTACGAGGATGACGGGTATCGTCGCCCCCGACGAAGCTATGGCGGTGGCTACGGCCCGATTGGTGGCGGCTGGAGAACCTGGAACGGCTGCCCGCCGGACTACACAATTCAGGACGGCATCTGCAAGCCATACCTGGGCGGGCATGGAGCCAACTGGAACACTTGGAACGGCTGCCCACCAAACTACACAATTCAAGGTGGTCGCTGCATGCCCTATCGTGGGTACTGAGCGAAGCCTTATGTGCTTCTGGCCAGCCGTGCGCAGGCCGCCACTGCGGCGGGGAAATGAGGATGCCGCGGATGAGAGCTTCGGGATCGGGGCACCAGGCAGCTCACCGCAAGCGAACCGCCTGCCTTCACGCTCGCTTCTGAACCCAGAACTGGTACATGCCGGCAAATGTGCCTGGGTGCTGGCGCTCGAATGCATCCCAGGACGCCAGATCCGTCATTGCCAGGTCCGTGGGATGCATGGCGCGATATTGGCTCGCCACCGCGGCCTCAAGTTCGAAGCCGATGAGATCGAGTGCATTGTCGGCGAGGAAGCCGGCGATCTGGGGAATGGTCAGGCGGTGCTCCTGCACGTGGAACAGCAGGTCGCGGCAATCGCTGGTGCTGTAGAAATCGCTCGAGGCATAGGCGTCGGGAAACGCCTTTCCGCCCTCGTGGGCGATCAGGTCTTGCCGGCACCGGCGAATGTCGTCCGCACTTGAGCCATAGCCGCGTTCCGCGATGAAACTTCGCGCCTCCACGATGCCGGCGCGCGCCATCTCGCTGTACAGGCCGACCGCCATGAAGCCGCCCGGCCGCAACAGCGACAGCAGCACGCGCCATCCGGCAGACGGATCGCCGAGGTGATGGAGCACTCCGCTCGAACTCGATGACGTCAAAGGTTCTACCGATCGCGCCGAGCTTGAGGATGTCGGCTTGGGCATATTCGAGGTTGGGTATACCCATTTCGCGGGTCTTGCGTAGCGCGTAGGCAAGACTTGTCAGGCTGAGATCGATCGCCAGCGTCCGAGCGGCCAGAAAACGCGGCGCGGTTTCGATCGCCTGCTGCCCGGTGCCGCAGCCCGCAATCAGCACGTCAAGATCATCCTTGCCGAGATCGCGGAAGGTGGCGGCCGGGAATTTGTTGCGCATATACTGGTCGAACCGCAACGGCTTCTTCGGCGGATCGGCCTTTGCCCAGCGCGGATAGGGATTTTCCTCGTACTGTTGCCGCACCTTGCGTGAGACATCATCCTCGATCGGCGTCAGGGCCGGAATCTCGGCACGCAGTTTCGCTTCCTCGGCCGGCTCACGCAGTTGCTGTGTCAGCACGCCGGAGAGCGCCTCGGACCAACTCTTGTCCATGAGCGCGTCTGCGCCGGGAAGCGCGCCGAGCGGATAGTAGCTCGCGACTACGGAAAGCCAAATCTCGGGGACGGAAGCGCCCGACGCCAGCGCGGCGGTCACCTTGTCGCGCAACTGCTGCGCAGCGGCAGCCTCCTCGTCGGTCGACGCAAAGACATGCTCGTTGACGAAACACTGCCGTGCGAGCGCGCAGGCAAAATCCAACGCCTTTGGGTCGACCGGCGACGATACATCGACGGTGGAAGCGATCTGCAGCATGACAAAGCGCGCGCTGGTCAGAAACCGCTCGAGATCGAGATCCGCGACGGTCGCAGTTTCCATGAAGCTCCGCAGGATGCGATCGTCCGCAACGGCCGCCAAGCCTGCAGGGCCGAATAGTTCCTCCGCCGGAAGCCGGCGAGGCCAGGCGGCTACCGCACGCGAGATGCAGGCGCCGGTTGCGGCCGATTGCTTGAGGAGCTTTGCCGCTACCGGAGCAAGTTGGTTGACGCGCCCCCAGGGCTCCGACAATGCCCGCAGGAACAGCGCGCGGAAATCTTCGATATCGGGCAGGACCTGCAGGCCACGGACGGTCTGCACAAACAACGACTGGGTTTCCGCGGTCTCCCGTACCTCGAGCGCACGGCGCAGCGCACCGAGCGCATTGTCCATCTGTCCATTGGACAGAAAAGCGCGCGCCAGGTTGTTGTAGGCGTCGATGAAATCGGGCTTGCTCGCGATTGCGAGCTGGAAGCGGCGGGCCGCTTCCGCAAGATTGCCCTGTGCGGAAAGTACGATCCCAAGATTGTTGTTGGGCTCGGGCAGGTCCGGCTTGAGATCGAGCGCGCGTTGATAGCACTGTGCGGCGTCGCTCAACCGTCCCTGCGCCAGGAAGACGTTGCCGAGATTGGCGTGCGCGTCCGGAAAGTTCGGATTGACCACCAGCGCGCGTTCAAACTGCGCCGCTGCCTCGGCCTGCTTGCCTTGCGCCAGCAGGACATTGCCGACATTCACATGAGCCTCGACCAGGTTTGGATCGAGCGCAAGCGCCTTCTGGAAATGGGCGATCGCTTCCTCAGGCCGGCCCAATCCGCTGAGCGCATTTGCCAGGTTGTTATGGGCGGCCACGAAATCGGGCTTGAGCGTCAAGGCACGCCGGAAATGCGTCACCGCATCGTCGAGCCGGCCGCTGCGCGCGAACACGTTGGCGAGATTGCAATGCGCTTCGGCAGTCGGCCTGAGCGCGATGATGCGCTCGTAGGTCGCAATCGCCTCGGCCAGCGCGCCGGTCTGCAGCAGAGCTTTGCCCAGATTGCTGTAGGCATCGATGTAGTCCCGCTTGAGACGGATCGCCTCGCGATACTGGGTCACCGCCTCGTCGAGCCGCCCGAGAGACTGGAATGCAACGGCGAGGTGGTAACGGCACTCCGGGTCACGGCCGTCGATCGCGATGGCCCGGCCGATCGGTTCGATCGCCGCCTGCGGCTGGCCTCTCTGCAAGGCGATGATGCCGAGATGATGCAGGCTGCCGAAATGATTGCGATCGCCCCCCAGCACCTGCCGGTAGAGCATCTCGGCCTCGAAAAGCTGGCCGGCCTGATGGCGCTGCATGGCGAGTTCGAACAGGGAACCGCCGCCCGGCACTCCGGGACCTCCGCCGCGCTTGCCGGCAGCCCGCCGATCCTTGCGATTCATCGGCCAGCCGCTCCGCTGTTACAAGTACTTGCGCAGGGCGGCGACAGCGGCCTCGGTCGGCCGCTTGAAACTGAACGGGAAGATGAAGCGGCCATCCTTGCTGATCCGATAGACGATGACGGTATGGTTCATGGTGAGCCGCCCTCGGCAAGCGGCCGCCCGTTATATTGGACTCGACAGACTTTGGCGACGGTGGTGATCGCGACGGATCGCCGAGACGATGCTGGTGCTTGTCTCGCGGTGCGCGGCTCAGCCGCCGATCAGCGGAATCTTGGCGTCGGTGATCACTTTCTTCCACTTGGCGATGTCGGTCTTGATGTAGGCGGCGAACTCGGGCGACGGCATGCCCATCGGATCGAGGCCGATCGCCAGCAGCTTCGCGTTCACGTCGGGCAACCGAACGATACGCGCGATCTCCGCCTGCAGCAGGTCGACAATCGCCTTCGGGGTGCCGGCGGGCACCAGAACGCCCTGCATGGTGTCGGCCTCCTGGTCCTTGATGCCGGCCTCCTCGAAGGTCGGCACGTCGGGCAGGGCGGCCGAGCGTGTCTTGGCGGTCACGCCAAGCGCCCGCAGCTTGCCGGCCTGGACCAGCGGGGTCGCCGGCGGGATCGCCTGGATACAGATCGGCGTGTGTCCTGCAACTACCGACTGGATCGACGGACCGCCGCCAGGGAACGGCGCCAGCGAGAAGTCGAGGCCGAAGGTGTGCTTGAACAGCTCGCTCGATAGGTGCGGCGTGGTGCCGATGCCGGGCGACGCGAACGTGTACTTGCCCGGATTGGCCTTGAGCAGATCGACCAGTTCCTTGATCGATTTTGACGGGATGACGTTGGGATTGACGAACAAGCCATTGGGCGAGGTCGCCGCCATTGTGACCGGCGCGAAGTCCTTGTCCGGGTCGTAGGGCGGCTTGGCGTAAAGGCTCGTGTTGACCGTATAGCTCGAAGACACAAACAGGATCGTATAGCCGTCACCCGGCGACTTGGCGGCGCTGCCCATGCCGAGATTGCCGCCGGCGCCGGCCACGTTCTCGATGTAGAACTGCTGTTTGAGGCTCTCCGACAGTTTCTGCGTGATCAATCGCGCAACGACGTCGGTCGGGCCGGCGGGCGCGAACGGCACGATGACCTTGACCGGCTTGTCGGGATAAGTTTGCGCACACGCAACGTCGGCAACAAGCAGCGACAGCCCCAGCGCGGCGAAACGAACGATCGATGGCATCGGCGTGTTCTCCCTAAAGATACTAGTCGTCAAAGATACTATCGTCACATGGGCGCAACGTTGATTTGGTGCGTTTCCGTGTGCGAACGACATACTCGTTAGTCCGCGCGGATTTTGGCGTCACGCACGACCTTGCCCCACTTCGCCATCTCGGTCTTCAGGCGCTCGCCGAATTCGGCCGGCGTGTCGGCGACCGGCGCGAAGCCGAGCGTCTCCAGCCGCTGTTTGACGTCGGGCGCCTGCACCGCCTTGGCGATATCGTTGCGCCAGCGGTCGACGATCTCCTTGGGCGTGCCGGCGGGCGCGACGATGCCGGTGAGCGTGTCGCTTTCGAGATCGGGGACGCCGGCCTCGATGCTGGTCGGCACATCGGGCAGTCGCGGCGAGCGCTTGGTCGCGAGCAGCGCGATGCCTCGGAGCTTGCCCTCGCGGACGTTGGTCATCGCGGGCGGCAGCGCCGTGAAGGCAATGGGCGTGTGGCCGCCCAGCGTCGAGTTGATCGCGAGCGCCGCGCCATTGAAAGGGACGGTGATGAGATCGAGGTTGTACTTGAGCTTGAAAAGCTCGCCGGCGAGATGTGGGGTTGAGCCGGTGGCGGGCTGCGCAAAGCTGTACTTGCCCGGGTTGGCCTTGATGAGCTCGATCAGTTCCTTGAGCGATTTAACCGGTACCTGAAGATTGGCCGAGATCACGTTGGGAGAGGCCGCGACCAGCGTGACCGGCGCGAAGTCCTTGATCGGGTCGTACGGTACCTTGGCGTACATACTGGGATTGACGATGAAGCCGGTCGATACCACCAGCATGGTGTAGCCGTCGGGCGCGGCCTTCGCGACCATCGCGACGCCGGTGTTGCCGCCGGCGCCCGGCACGTTCTCGACCACGATCTGCTGTCCCCAGGCTTCCGACAGCTTTTGCGCCACCACGCGTGCGATCACGTCGGTCGGGCCGCCGGCCGCGAACGGGACGATCAGCCGCACGTTGTGCGTGGGGTAGGCCTGCGCCGATGCGGGTCCGGTGAGGCCGAGTGCGATGAGCGCGAACGCGAGAAGCGCAACGAGGCCGCGGAATTCCCGCATTGTGGCATCCTCCCATGTATTCTTGTTGCTGCTATCATCCCCCTTGCGCGCGGTGCAGTAAACCCAAAACCGGCCGCTGCGCGCTCTTGCCCCAAGGTCGCCCAAGCACAAGGAATGCCCATGTCATCGAAGACGTCATCGAAGAAAGTCACACGCCAGGACCTGAGCGACGCTGCCGAGAAGTACAAAAACTGGGGCAAGTGGGGTCCGGCCGACGAAATCGGCACGCTGAACTACACCACGGCCGAGGACATCATCGCGGCGACGCGGCTGGTCAAGAAGGGCAAGGTGATCTCGCTCGCGCTCAACTTCGACCACACCGGCCCGCAGGGCGCCAAGAGCAAGTATCCGGCGATGGGCCGGACCAATCCGATCCACACCATGATCCGCACCGGCACCGACGCCTATTCGGGCGTGCTCGACAAGCGCGGCATCCGCGCCGCCGACGACATGGTGACCATGCCGCTGCAATGCGGCACGCAGTGGGACGGGCTCGGCCACGTCTTCTATGAAGACAACATGTGGAACGGCTACGACTGCCGCGAGGTTACCTCGGCGGGCGCGCAGAAGTGCGGCATCGAGAAGACCAAGAACAAGATGGTTGGCCGCGGCGTCCTCTTGGACGTCGCGCGCTTCAAGGGCGTGGACTCGCTCGACGACGGCTACGGCATCACCTGCCAGGATCTCGACGACACCGCCAAGAAGCAGGGCGTCACTGTCAAACGCGGCGACTACGTCATCGTGCGCACCGGCCAGATGGAGCGCTGCGTCAAGGCCGGAAGCTGGGACGGCTATCCGGGCGGCGATGCGCCGGGCTTCGCGTTCGAGACGCTGGAGTGGATCAAGCGCACCGAACTCGCTGCGCTCGCCAGCGACACCTGGGGCTGCGAGGTGCGGCCGAACAACACCGAGGGCGGCATCAACCAGCCCTGGCACTGGATCACCATCCCGATCATGGGCATGACCATGGGCGAGATATTCAACCTGAAGGAACTCGCCGACGATTGCGCCGCCGACAAGGTCTACGAGTTCCTGTTTGTCGCGCCCGCAATTCCGATCACCGGCGCGGTCGGCTCGCCGACCAATCCGCTGGCGATCAAGTAGCGCCGACGTATCCGCGCGGCGATTGTGCAACGGCGAAGGGAGCAGGAATGTTTGCGGCAAGCGCGAGCCATCTGCGGGTTCGAGACGGAGACCATCATCATCGGGTGACGTTCGTCGAGTTGTTCTTCGACCTGGTATTCGTGTTCGCCATCACGCAGCTCTCGCATCGGCTACTCGATCACCTGACGCCGCTCGGCGTCCTGCAGACCGCGTTGCTGATGGTTGCGGTCTGGTGGGTGTGGATGGACACCACCTGGGTCACCAATTGGATCGATCCCGAAAAGCCGCCCGTGCGGGCCATGCTGTTCGCCCTGATGCTCGCGGGGCTCGTGATGTCTGCGTCAATTCCCAAGGCGTTCGAGGAGCGCGGACTCGCTTTCGCGGCTGCGTTCGCCTTTGCACAGATCGCGCGAACCCAGTTCATGCTGTGGTGCCTCAAACGCCACGACGCCCGCAACTACCGCAACTTCTGCCGCATCTCGATCTGGCGGGGCGTGGCGGCGGCGATCTGGATCGCCGGCGGCTTCGCCGATGGCGGCACGCGGCTCGCGATCTGGAGCCTGGCGCTGGCAATGGATTGCCTCGCTCCCGCGCTTTACTTCTGGGTACCGGGACTTGGCGCCTCGACCACCGAGGACTGGGACGTTGAAGGCGGGCACATGGCAGAACGCTGCGGCCTGTTCGTCATCATCGCGCTCGGCGAGTCGATCCTCGTCACCGGGGCGACCTTCGCGGGCCTGGCGTGGACCCCGGCCCATGTCGGCGGATTTCTGGTGGCGTTCGCCGGCAGTGTCGCGATGTGGGCGATCTACTTCAACATCGGCGCCGAGCGCACCGGCAAGGCGATCGTGAAGTCCGACGATCCCGGTCGCATTGCGCGCAGCGGCTATACGTATCTCCATATCCTGATCGTGTCCGGCATCGTCGTCGCTGCGGTCGGCGACGAACTCGTGCTGCATCACCCGGACGGTCACACCGATTTCTCGACCGCCGCTGCGATTCTCGGTGGTCCTGCGCTCTATCTGATCGGCAACGCGCTGTTCAAGCGGCTGTCGGCGACCTACATGCCGTTGTCGCACTCGGTGGGGCTGGGCTTGCTGGCCCTGCTGGTACCGGTTGCGCCGTTCGTCAGCCCGCTCATTCTGGCGTCCGGCGCGACACTGGTGCTGATCGTCGTTCCGGTCTGGGAGTGGTGGTCGTTGCGCCGTAGCACGGATGCGGCGCTACTGTCCGGGCCGCTGGAACGGGAAAAGCCCACATGAGCCTGACGCTCGTGGTGGCGTCACGGTGCGGCGATGCGACATTGCGCTCTTGGTAGGGCACCCACCTTTGTGGGATGCTTGTTCTTAAAGTGACAACACCGAAAAAGGGGGAGACGATGGTCCGATTGCTTTCGCTCGTCACGGCGTCATTCGTTGCGCTGGCGGCTTCGCAAGCCAATGCGCAGACCGGCGGGCAGAGCTGGCCGCAGCGCAATGTCCGGCTGATCCTTCCGTTCGGCGCCGGCTCCGCCACCGACGCGGCGGCGCGGCTGATCGGTGAGCGCCTGTCGACCCGCTGGGGCAAGCCGGTCGTGGTCGAGAACCGCCCGGGCGGTGACGGCTTGGTGGCGATCACCGGCTTCATCTCCGCCGCGGACGATCACGTGCTGCTGTTTGCCTCCAGCGCCTCGTTCCTGGCGCACCCGTATACGCAGGAAAAACTCACCTACAATCTCGAGCGTGACCTCCTGCCGATCGCGCGCGTCAGCCACACTGTGCTGTCGGCCGCCGTGCCGGCCGCGACCGACATGAAGACCATCGCGGACTTTGCCGCGCGCGCCCGCGCGGAGCCGGAGAAGATCTCGGTGGCGGGTGCGGCCGGTTTGCCGGAATTCACGCTCAATGCGTTCGTCAAGATGCACAACCTCGGCGTCGCCAAGGTGCCGTACCGCGACGTCGTCCAGGCCGGCCGCGATCTTGGCGAGAACCGCATCCAGTTCCTGTTGTCGTCGTATGCGGTGGTGCGGCCGCTGGTCGAAGCCAACAAGGTGCGGGTCGTCGCTGTCGGCGGCAACCAGCGCAGCAAGGTCGTGCCGGACATTCCCTCGGTGCGCGAAAGCGGGTTCCCCGAACTGGTGACCGAGACCACGTCGGGCGTCTATGGTCCGGCCGGGATGCCGCTCGAACTGCGCAGGCGCATTGCCGCGGACGTGGTTGAGGCCGCCAGCGACCCGGTTATTGCAGAGCGCATCGCGGCCACCGGGCAGGATATGGTGCCCGCCGGTCCGGAGGAATTGGCGGCAACGATCAAGGCGCAGACCGAGAAGACCGCGGCCGTCGCCAAGATCTTAGGTATGGCGCGGAAAGATTGAACCGGACGCCGTACGGGGTAGCCTGATGCTCGTCGCGGACGGCTACGCAACTCTGCGCTCAGGGACCTGGATCAGGACGGGCTCGTCGAGGAGTTCGTCGGTGAGCACGGTGAATCGCTTCAGCACATTGGGACCGAACGTGGTGCTGAACGCCACATCGGCTGCGTCGCGCCCGCGCGCCATCACGATGCGCCCGATGCGCGGCACGTTGTGCCGGGCGTCGAAGGTGTACCAGCGGCCGCCGAGATAGACCTCGAACCAAGCGCTGAAGTCCATCGGCTCGGGCTCGATCGGCACGCCGATGTCGCCGAGATAGCCGGTGCAATAGCGCGCCGGGATGTTCATGCAGCGGCACAGTGTAACCGCCAGATGCGCGAAGTCGCGGCAGACGCCGCGGCGCTCGACGAAGGTGTCCATGGCAGTACGCGTTGGGCGCGCATGCGGGTAGCCGAAGCTCACATGGGAATGAACGAAATCGCAGATCGCCTGGACGCGCGGCCAACCTTCCGGCGTCCCACCGAAGAGCGACCACGCGGCGTTCATCAGTCGCTCGGTCTCGCAGTATCGGCTGGCCAGCAGAAACACCAAGGCGTCGTGCGGCAGCTCACCTACTTGATGCTGGCGGGCCGTCGGGCTGATCTCATCGGTCAGTCCGGAATCGAACACGATGGCGTCCGTTTGAATTTCGATTTGTCCGGCCGGTGCGACCAGGCGGCGGCAGATATTGCCGAATGCATCCAGATAGCGCGTCACCGGGACCAGTGGCGAGATCTGCAACTGATCCGGCTTGAGCAGATCGCCGGCGCGCGAAGGATGCACATTGAGCATGAGCACCATCGGCGTGTTCTGGGCGAACTCGTAGACGAGCTCGAAACCAACACGAATTCTCATGATAAGATTCTCGAATGTCTGTGAGGGCGGAGGCTACAAATGCCGGCGCACAAAGCGTTCCCGATTCAAGGGCCGCTCGAATACAGCAATATGGGGATAGTGACCAGTAATTTTGAGTGATAAAGTTGCAAATACTTTAGGCGATTATTTTTTGTGCGTCGCAAAACGCGCGACATTTTGGCAGGATTCATATCTTGCTCACTAACTTCTGCGCCAAAACTGCTCAAATCTTGTTGCCTGCGCTCCAACGCCAGAAGTCTCGGCCTTCGTCCCGCATGAAGCGCGCCAGCACCATGTTGTGCACTTCCGACGCGCCGTCGACCAGGCGGGCCTGCCGGGCATAGCGGTAGATCCATTCGAGGATCGTGTCCTTGGAATAGCCGCGTGCGCCGTTGAGCTGAATCGCGACGTCGCAGGCCTGGTGCAGCGTGTCGGCGACATGCACCTTGGCCATCGACACTTCCTTGCGGGCGCGGTCGCCCTGATCGAGCTTCCAGGCGGCATGCATGGTGAGGAGGCGTCCGATCTGGATCTGGTGTGCGACCTCTCCAAGCTTGATCTGCACGCTCTCGCGGTCGGCGAGCTTGATGCCGAAGCCTTCGCGCTCCGCCACGTATGCCTGCGCGATTTCCATGCAGCGCTTGGCGAGGCCCAGCCAGCGCATGCAATGCGTGAGGCGCGCCGGACCGAGCCGAATCTGGGTGGCCCGCAAGCCGTCGCCGACATTCATCAGCACGTTGTCGTCCGACACTTCGAGGCCCTCGAATGATAGCTCGCAATGGCCGCCGTGCTCTTCCGGCCCCATGATCGGGATGCGGCGCAGGATGCGCCAGCCGGGCTGGTCGCGGTGAAACAGAAACGCGGTGAGCCCGTGCCGCTCGTCGTCGGACGTGCGCGCGATCAGAATGAAATGATCCGCGACGCCGGCGCCGGTGATGAACCACTTGTGGCCGCGGATGACCCACTTGTCGCCTTGGCGTTCCGCGCGGGTTCGGATCATGCCCGGATCGGAGCCGCCGCCCGGCGCGGGCTCGGTCATCACGAACGCCGAGCGCACGCTGCCGTCGACGATCGGTTTGAGCCATCGGTCCTTCTGCGCCTTGGTGCCGGTGAGCGCGAGCAGGTTCATGTTGCCGTCGTCGGGCGCCTGGCAGTTGAATGCGACCGGACCGAAGATCGAGCGGTTCGCCTCCTCGTACATCGCCGCCCAGCCGACGATGGGCAACGCCATGCCACCGTAGTCCTTCGGCGCTTGCGGCGCCCACAGGCCTTCGGCCCGCGCCTTGGCCTGCAGCATGCGCAGCACATCGAGACGGATGTTCTCATGGTCGTCGTAGTTCGCCGGATCGGCTTCGAGCGGTATGACGTGCCGTTCGACGAATTCGCGGGTGCGCAGGCGAATGTCCTCGATCTCGGGCGGCAGCGTAAAGTCCATGTTGCGTGTCCTATCCCCTGATCGCCACAAGCTGGCCGCCGTCTACCACGATAGTCGTGCCGGCGATGAAACGGCCCGCGTCCGACGCGAGCAGCAGGAGCACGCCGTCGAGGTCGCGCTCCTCGCCGAAGCGACCGACCGGAATCTCGCGCTTGATTGCCGCGCCATGCTCGCTCAGCAGAAAGTCGCGGTTGAGATCGGTTACGATCCAGCCCGGCGCGATCGCGTTGACGCGTATGCCCTTGAAGGCGAGTTCGAGGCCGAGCGTCTTGGTGAGTTGCACCACGCCCGCCTTGGCGGCCGCATAGGCCACCGTTCCCTTCGACACGGCGAGACCCAGCACCGAGGCGATGTTGACGATCGCGCCCGGTTTCTTGGCCGCCAGCATGCGCCGCGCCGCTTCCTGAGCCCAGAAGAACACCGCGTCGAGATTGGTGCCGACTACGCGGCGCCACTCCTCTTCGGTTAGTTCGACCGCGCGCGTGGAATGCGCGACGCCCGCGTTGTTGACCAGAATGGTGACGGTGCCGAACGCCTTCTCAGCCTGGTCGAAGGCGACCGCCATGGCCTTGCGGTCGAGCACATCGGCCTCGATTGCGAGGGCCCGGCCGCCGGCGGCCTCGATGCGGTTCTTGACGGCGGCGAGCCGATCGGCGCGGCGCGCCACCAGCGCGACCGCGGCGCCATTCTCGGCGAGGACTTCGGCGAACCGCACGCCCAGCCCGCTCGACGCGCCGGTGACCAGCGCGACGCGGCCGGAGAGATCGAACAGGTTGGTCGTGCTCATCGTCCACCCCAGCTTGTCATCACCCGCGAAAGCGGGTGATCCAGTACTCAAATCGCGGACCAAATGCCACAGCATCAGGTAGGCAAGCGAGCCGCTGGATGCCCGCTCTCGCGGGCATGACGGTCAGGGACCATAAAGCTTATGCGGCAGCCAGGTCGCAAGGCCCGGCACGTACCACAGGACCACCAGCGCCAGCAGTTGGATCAGCACGAACGGAATGATCCCGACATAGATGTGCCGGGTGGTGATCTCCGGCGGTGCGACGCCGCGCAAAAAGAACAAGGTCGGCCCGAGCGGGGGGTGCATGTAGGAGGTCTGCAGGTTGAGCGCCATCATGATGCCGAGCCAGACCGGGTCGACGCCCGGCATTTTGAGCAGCGGCGGCGCCACGATCGGGATCACCACGAAGATGATCTCGAAGGCGTCCATCACGAAGCCGAGCAGGAACATCCCGACCATGACGGCCAGGATGGCGCCCGACGCGCCGCCCGGCAGTTCACCCAGCCCGCGCTGGACCAGGTCGTCGCCGCCGAGACCGCGGAACACCAGGCTGAACAGCGTCGCGCCGATCAGGATCAGAAAGATCATGCTGGTGATCTGCGCGGTGCGGATCGTCACCGGCGCGAGCACAGCAACAAGTTCTGCGATGCGCAGCTTGACGAGTGCCAGCAGGATCGCGCCGACCGCGCCGACCGAGGCCGCTTCCGTCGGCGTTGCGACGCCGCCCAGGATCGAGCCCAGCACCGCGAGGATGAGCAGGATCGGAGCCACCATCACGCGCGCCAACCGGCCGACGAGTGCCAGGCCATGCGGGCCGCCAGGGGTAGGGGGGACGGCTGGGGATGTCTTTGGAAAGAACACCGCCATGCCGATCAGGTAGAGCAGATAGAGCGCCACCAGCGCGAAGGCCGGGATGATCGCGCCAGCGAACAGGTCGGCGACGGTGACGGAATTCGGTGCGAAGATGCCCTGCGAGAGTTGCGCCGACTGGTAGGCGTTGCTCATCTGGTCGCCGAGCAGCACCAGCACGGTTGCGGGCGGGAAGATTTGCGCGAGCGTGGCGGTCGCCGCCACCGTGCCGGCGGCGAGCCGCGGATCGTAGCCGTGGCGCAGCATGGTCGGCAGTACGATCAGCCCCATCGCGACCGTCGTGGCGCCGACGATGCCCTTGGCGGCGGCGAGCAGGACGCCGACGATCAGGACCGCGATAGCGAGCCCTCCGGTCAGGGAACCGAACAGCCGAGCCATGGTCTCGAGCAGCTCCTCGGCGATCTGCGAGCGCTCCAGCATTACACCCATGAAGATGAACAACGGGATCGCCAGCAGCACCTCGTTGGTCATCACGCCGAAGATGCGTTGCGGCAGCGCACCGAGCAGGCTGATGTCCATCACCCCGGTCAGGTGGCCGATCACCGCGAACGCCAGCGACACGCCGCCGAGCGTGAGGGCCACCGGGTAACCGGCGAGCAGTGCAACGCAGACGGCGACGACCATCAGGACGGCGAGCGTTTCGGCGAGCGGCATGGTCACGCCATCAGGACTGCGAGGGGTGACCCGGGACGGGGCCTGAAGTGCGCGACGACGCTGCGAGCACTTGCGCCGCGCGGATGGCCTGCGAGATGCCCTGCAGGCCCAGCAGGACCGCGAACAGCGGAATGATGGTCTTGAGCAGATAGACGAACGGCAGTCCGCTGGTCTCGCGCGAGCGCTCCAGCAGGACCCAGGAGCGTGCCACATAGGGGAGCGCGAACCAGAGGATCACCGCGACGAACGGCAGCAGCAAGAGCAGCGATCCCAGCAGATCGACCATCGCCTTGGTTCTTGGCGACGCATCGGCATAGAAGATGTCGACGCGCACATGCCCGCCGGTCTGCAGCGTCCATGCGGACGCCAGCATGAACATGGTGGCGTGGCCGTAGATGACCAATTCGGAGAGCCAGATCGAGCCGATGCCGAAGGCGTAGCGCAGCAGGACCACGGCGAACTGCACGAGCACGATCGCCAGTGCGAGCCACGCCACGGCTCGGCCGATCGCCGCGATCAGGCGGTCGATCCCATCGGCAACGCAGAGGAGGTGTTCCGTCATCGGCACTGAGCTTCTTGTCAGGTCTCCCGCCGGGGAGGATACTGGATCATCCGCTTTCGCGGACCGTCGCACAATGCACTGACGTCACGCACTGAAGGTTCCCATGGCCGGCCACGATCACGACCATCCTCATCACCACGATCACCATCATGACCACGACCATGACCACGATCATGGCTCGGAACTCTCCGAGATGCAGTTGCGGGTGCGGGCGTTGGAAACGGTCCTCACTGAAAAGGGCTATATCGACCCGGTGGCGATCGATCGCATCATTGAGGCCTATGAGACCAAGATCGGCCCGCACAATGGCGCCCGCATCATCGCCAAGGCGTGGGCCAATCCGGACTTCAAGCAGGCGCTGCTCGATGATGCCTCGGCGGCGATCGCGAAGTACGGCCATGTCAGCCGGGTCGGCGATCACCTGATTGCGGTCGAGAACACTCCGCAAATCCACAACATGATCGTCTGCACGCTGTGCTCCTGTTATCCGTGGGAGATGCTCGGCCTGCCGCCGGTCTGGTACAAGGCCGCTCCCTATCGCTCGCGGGCGGTCAACGATCCGCGCGGTGTGCTCGCCGATTTCGGTGTGGCGTTGCCCGACGGTACGAATATCCGCGTATGGGATTCGACCGCGGAGACGCGCTTCATCGTCCTGCCGATGCGGCCGGCCGGCACCGAAGGCTGGAGCGAGGAAAAGCTGGCCGAACTGGTGACGCGCGACGCGATGATCGGCACCGGCCTGGCGAAGGATCCAGGCGCGGTCGCGCGCTGACCTTCCATGACCGAGCCTGCGACGATTTCCTCGTTTCTCACCGGCCAGATCATGGACGGTGAGACGCAATGGAGCCTGGGGACCTTCGGCGCCATCGCCGAGTTCGCCCGCGACCCGGACGAGCCGGTCGATCTCGCGTGCGACAGCTGTTCGATCTCGGCCGCGACGGCGCGCGGCGGCGTGCGGGTCGAGCTTCAGCCGGACCTGCGGCTGATCGCGTTCGAGACTACGACCAAGGAAAGCTGGAACCATCGCATCGCGCTCTGCCTGCCGGTCGATCGATGCGCCATGCACCAGCGCTCGGTGCTGACCGAGATCGGACCGGACGCCGGGGCGCTGCGCGCCGCCGATCGGGAGGCGGTGCTGTTCGATCTCGGCATCGGCGCGTTGCAGGTCGACGTTTGCGTGCGCGTGTCCGATCCACAGGTCGCCGCGCAGCTTCGCGCGCATTGCGGGGCACCCGTTCTGGCTCCCGGCAATGCCGCGATGGGTGTGATCCTCGCGACCAGCCCGAACCGCGTTTTTATCAGCCGGCTGGGACGCATCGAGGTCTGCCAGCCGATCCCGCCGCACGACGGACGAAGCCCGGAGGGGCCGCACACCCATGTGTTGCCCGACCTGCTGAAGCACCGGCGTACCCATGCGGCCACCGAGCCGATTCCGGACGGCCTGGTCCCGTGCGCGCACGTCTATCCCCCGCACCCCGCCAAGGATGCGCTCGGCGAGGCGCGGGCGTTCGATCCCGCCCGCCATGATGCGTTCCAGGCGATGCTGCGGATGTTCGGCGACCCGGACCAGATCGCGCTCAAGCAGCGGGTGTTCGCGGCGGTCGTCGCGGGCGAGAGTCCGTCGGTCGTATCGGTGACCAACAGTCGCTTTGCGCGGACAAACGTTCGCGTTGCGCTCCGCCAGCTTCGCGCGACCGAGCAGGTGACGCCCGCACTGGCGGCCTGGATGGCGGCGCATGAGCCTTCAAGAGCGGAGATGACCTGATGGATGGCATCCACGACATGGGCGGCATGCAGGGCTTCGGCAAGGTCGAACCGGAGCCGGACGAACCGGTGTTCCACGCTCCGTGGGAAGGGCGCGCGCTCGCGCTCAATCGCGTCATGGGCTACGCGGGCTTGTGGACGATCGACCAGACGCGCTTCGCGATCGAACAATTCCCGCCGGTGTTCTATCTCACGGCGTCCTACTACAAGAAGTGGTTCGTCCGGCTGGAGAACATGCTGATCGATTTCGGCATTGTCGGCGCCGACGAGGTGGCGGCCGGACACTCGCTGCGGCCCGGTTCGCCGCTCAAGCGCAAGATGACAGCCGACAACATCGAGCCGGCGCTCAACCGCAATAAGTACGGCCGTCCGACCAACGTGCCGGCGAGTTTCAAGACCGGCGATCGCGTGCGCACGCGCAACATCCATCCGAGCGGCCATACGCGCCTGCCGCGCTATGCCCGCGGCAAGGTCGGCATCGTCGAGCACGTGCGCGGCTGCCATGTTTATCCCGACACCGTCGCGGCCGGCGAAGGCGAGAACCCGCAATGGCTCTATACGGTGGTGTTCGACGGCCGCGAATTGTGGGGCGAGGATTCCGATCCAACGCTCACCGTGTCGATCGAAGCGTTCGAGCCCTATCTGGAGCCGGCCTGACATGGCGACCGTTGATCCTGCTGCGGCGCGCCGCGCGACCGATGCGGTCACCAGCATTCCCCGCGATGCCGAAGGGCCGGTGTTCCGCGAGCCCTGGGAGGCGCAGGCGTTCGCAATGGCGCTCGCCTTGCATGAGCGCGGGCTGTTCACATGGCCCGAATGGGCCGCGACGCTCGCCGACGAGATCAAGCGCGCGCAGGCTGCCGGCGATCCCGATACCGGCGAGACTTACTATCACC
This sequence comes from uncultured Alphaproteobacteria bacterium, assembly GCA_963807865.1. Lineage (GTDB taxonomy): Bacteria > Pseudomonadota > Alphaproteobacteria > Rhizobiales > Xanthobacteraceae > VAZQ01. Next base: position 101,170 of record CAWEDK010000008.1, read on the forward strand.
ACTGGCTCAAGACGCTGGAGCGCTTGGTCGCCGAGAAGGGCGTGACCACCGAGCAGAACCTGGCGCGCTATCACGAGGCCTGGGACCGTGCCGCTGGCCGCACGCCGCACGGCGAGCCGATCGAACTCAAGCCGCAGGATTTTGCCGGCTGAGGTTCTGCCTGGGAATCTGATGCCTAAGTGCGAGCGGGAACCACGAACAACTCCTACCTCGCCTCGAAGCATCCGCTCACTGGCGATATAGCCGCTGAGCAGCAGAGCGCCGAACGCCACGATGATCAGCGCGGCGCCGACTTCGATCGCGCGCATCGCCAGCATCCCGTATCCGGAATGGGCATTGGCAAGCCGGCCTGCCAAGGCCTTCGCGCTGACCGCAATCGTGGCGATGACCGCGACCGTGATGGCGGTGCCGAGACCCATGATGAATGTCGAGACGACGCCGGCCCAGAACAGTCCCTGCGCCAGCGCGAACACCAGCACCAGGATGGCGCCCGAGCATGGACGCAGCCCGACCGCGACCACCGCCGAAAGCCCGCGCTTCCAGCCGCCCGGTCCCGCAAGCTCCTCCGGTTCCGGCGCGTGGGCGTGACCCCAGGCCGAGGCGTCATCGCCATGGTCGTGGTGGTGATGCGTGTGGCTGGCGTGGCCATGGTCATGGCCGCAATCCGCATGATCCTGATGCGCATGATCATGGTGGTCGTGGGCGTGATGCGCGTGCTCATGGTGAGCGCAGTGACTGCGTGGTGACCGTGATCGTGCCGCTGATGGACCGGCGTGGCGGCGGCGCCGACGGTTTTGGGGCTGTGCAGCCGGCGCGCTTCGGCGATCAGGGCGCGGCCCTTCACCCACAGCAGACGCACACCGATGAGCACGATCAGCGCGTAACTCAGCATCTCGATCCAATTGACTGCGGTCTTCATGTTTGCCGCGGTGGCATTGAGCATCACCGCCGCGATGCCGACGAAGACCACCGCGACGAGCGCCTGCAGGAACGCCGAGGCGAACGACAGCAGGACGCCGCGGCGCCAGGTCTCTTCGTTGGCGATCATGTAGGAGGAGATCACCGCTTTGCCGTGTCCCGGTCCGGCGGCGTGGAAGATGCCATAGAGAAACGACAGCCCGAACAGGCTCCAGGCCGCGCTGCCGTCGGTCTTGGCGGCGCGGATCAGGCCGGAGAACTGTTTGTAGAACTCGGCTTGTTTGAGCAGGATCCAACCGATCAAGCCGCTGGACTGCGCAGGTGCCGACTGCGAGCGCGGGACGCCGAATGGTCCGGCCTGCGCCCATGCAGCCTCCAGCGCTCCGGCGATCAGCAGAACGCCCGCAACCGCCGCGACGACGAGCGCAAGCTGCAAAGCCAGTCGTCCGCCGCCGGCGGATTTCAGGGGCATGTCACAAGAATCTTGTTGGCGAATTCGGAGCCGATGGTCAGCGACGGGTCGCGCTGGTCGGGGCCGAGCTGGCTCAATCGCTGCGACAGGGCGGCGCCCATTTCCTGCGGCTTGCCGACGGTGAGCTTGCACTGCCCCGGTGCTCCGGCGAGCTTGACCGGGTCCTTCTCGGCAAGGCTGAAGTCGACGAAATATTCGCGGTCGAAGACCTCGATGTTGAGGTCCTTGGTTTTTGTCGGAGACTTCAGCGGCAGCTCGAAGTGTAACGTCAGCACGGTCTCTTTCGGATCGTAGACCAGATAGTAGCCGGCTGCCGGTTCGTTGAACTCGATCTTCTTCCCGTTCGCGGTCGCGTAGGTGAAGAAGTCATACTCCTTGAGCGACTCGACATTCACCTTGGCGAGCGGATCGAGTTCCTCGCGGGTGAACTCGCCCTTCTTCTTCGCCTCCAGGCCCTGGGTGGCGAAGACCGAGAACATGTCGTCGAAGGTCCAGGCGTGGCGCACGCCTTTCAGCGTGCCGTCGGGCGCGTAGAGAAGCTCGCTCTTGACCGTCACCCAGACGTGCGGGTGAGCGGTTGCCGGTCCGCTTGCGATCGCAAGCCCGGCCAGAATTGCTGCCAGCAGTGCGGGAAGACGGAGATTCATGGGATCGCCAAGGTGCCAGGGATGTTGGCCCGGACGATATCATGGACTGCGGCCAAATGGAGGCGCGAACGAGCTGTTGACGGCCTGTTGACGGCATTTCCAGCCTCAGACACCGGCCGCGCCGCCATCGGCGCGGGGGTCGTGCGCGCCCTCCAGCGTGCCGTCGGGATGCAGCACGACCGCGCCCGCATGGCCCATGAGGTCCGAATACGGCTCGGCCAGCACGTGGACGTCGTGGCCGGCCGAGAGCAGCCGGTCGATCAGGTTGCCGTCGAACCGTAACTCCAGGCGCAAGTTGGTATGGGTCGAGCCCCAGGTCCGGCCGAGCAGCCAGCGCGGCGCATCGATCGCTCGGTCGAGCGGCTGGCGGTAACGTACATGGCGCGTGAACACCGCGGCCTGGCTCTGCGGCTGGCCGTCGCCGCCCATGGTGCCGTAGGCCATTACCCGGCCGTCGCGCAGCTTGGCGAGCGCCGGATTGAGCGTGTGGAACGGCAGCCGTCCCGGTGCCAGCGCATTGAGCGCGCCCGGCTCCAACGAGAAACTGGCGCCGCGGTTCTGCATCAGGACGCCGGTGCGCGGCAGCACGACGCCCGATCCGAACTCCCAGTAGATCGACTGGATGTAAGACACCACCAGGCCCGAATGGTCGGCCGCTCCCATCCAGACCGTGTCGCCTTCGCCGTAGGGCGCGGGCCACGCCGAGGCCTTGCGGTGGTCGATCTTGATTGCCTGGGCATCGAGGAAGTGCGGTTCGAGATAACGATCGAGCGGATGCGGCAGGCGATCCGGATCGGTGACGACACGATCGCGCACCGGGAAGGCGAGCTTGGTCGCCTCGACGATACCGTGAACGTGATCGAAGCTATTGGCCTCGGCGACCCGCAGGCGGTCGAACAGCGCGAGGATCATCAGCGAGGCCAGCCCCTGCGTCGGCGGCGGCGTGTTGAAGAGCGTCCCGGATTCGATCTCGACCGAGAGCGGCTCGGTGAGCACCGCCTGGCAGGATTCCAGATCGGCGCGCGTGACCGGACTGCCGGCGCGCTCGAGGTCGGCGGCGATCTCGCGGCCGACGTCGCCGCGATAGAAATCGTCGAGCCCGGCATTGGCGAGGTGGTCGAGCGTGCCGGCGAGCGCTTCCTGCCGGAGTGTCTGACCCGTCGTCGGGGGTTTCCCGTCAGGCAGGAACGTCGCCGCGAAACCCGGCACGTGTTCAAGCTCGGCGAGCTTATCGGCGGTGAGCGCCGCCTGGCTGGGCGTGACGACATAGCCTTCGGTGGAGGCGCGAATGGCCGGAGCCAACAGATCGGGGAGGGGAAGGCGGCCGCCGTTCGCCTTGGCGGCTTCGAGCGCCAGCGACCAGCCGGCGATCGCGCCCGGCACGGTGAGGGCGGCGAGCGGCCCACGCGTCGGGATGGTCTCGTCTTCACGATAAAGCTCGCGGCGCGCATCCGCGCCCGCACGTCCGGCCGCCATCAGCGCGTGCACGCGGCCCGACGGCTCACGCACGAGCCAGAAGCCGTCGCCGCCGATGTGGTTCATGTGCGGATAAACGGTAGCGATCATCGCCGCCATCGCCACCATGGCCTCGAGCGCATTGCCGCCTTCGGCCAGCACCGCGCGCCCGGCCTCGACGGCGGCGGAATGCGGCGCGCAAACGACGCCCTGGCGATGTCCGGCGGTGTGGAGGTCCATTTAATTTCTCATCTCAAGACGCTCTCGTCATTCCGGGGCGGGCATTAGCGCCAACCCGGAATCCAGACTTGCAACCGTGAGGAATGAATTACGGGCTCGGCCCTGCGGGCCGTCCCGGAATGACGAGAGAGGATCACCCCGTTGCCGCGTCGACCAGTCCGCGGCGCCTGAGCAGCGCGTCGGGCGTCGGCAGGCGGCCGCGGAAGGCGGTGTAAAGTTCGGCCGGATCGCGCGAGCCGCCCGATGCGTAGACATTGTCGTGCAGCTTCTTCGCGGTCGCCGGATCGAAGATGTCGCCGGTCTCTTCGAACGCCGCGAACGCGTCGGCGTCCATCACTTCCGACCACATGTAGCTGTAATAGGCCGAGGCATAGCCGCCGCCCGAGAAGATGTGCCCGAAATGCGTCGGCCGGTGACGCATCACGATCTCGGCCGGCATGCCGATGCGCGCGAGCGAAGCCTGCTCGAACGCCCCGATGTCGAAGTCCTGCGTGCGTCGGCTGCAGATGGATGTCGAGATCGACCAGCGCGGAGGCGACATATTCCACCGTCGCGAAGCCCTGGTTGAAGGTGCGCGCCACCAAAAGCTTGCGCAGCAGTTCCTCGGGCATCGGCTCGCCGGTGCGGTAGTGCACGGCGAATTGCCGCAGGATTTCCGGCCGCTGCAGCCAGTGCTCGTAGAGCTGCGACGGCAGCTCGACCCAGTCGGTCAGCACGCTGGTGCCGGAGATCATCGGGTAGGTGACGTCGGACAGGAGGCCGTGCAGCGCATGGCCGAATTCGTGGAACAGCGTGCGGGCGTCGTCGAACGACAGCAGCGTCGGCTCGCCCGGCGCGCGCCTTGTTGAAGTTCATGACGTTGACGACGAGCGGGCGGATATCGGCCCTGAGCTTCTCCTGGTCGCGGATGGTCGTCATCCAGGCGCCGCTGTGCTTCGAGGGCCGCGCGAAGTAGTCGCCGAAGAACAGCCCCATGTGGCGGCCGCCGGCGCCCGTCACCTCCCAGACCCGCACGTCGTCGTGCCAGGTCGGGATGCCCGTGAGCGGCTTGAAGGTCAGGCCGAACAGCCGGTTGGCGGTGTGGAACGCCGCCTCGATGATGCGGTCGAGCTGGAAGTACGGCTTGATCGCGGCCTCGTCGACGTCGAAGCGCGCCTTGCGCAGCTTCTCGGCGTAATAGCGCCAGTCCCAGGGCGCGAGCGCGAAGTTGTGGCCCTCCGCCTGGATCATCGCCTGCATGGCGTCGCGATCCGCGAGCGCGCGGCCGCGCGCCGGCTCCCAGACGCGTTCGAGCAGCGTGCGCACCGCCTGCGGCGTCTTCGCCATCGCGTCGTCGAGGCGGAAATGCGCGAAGGTGTCGTAGCCCAGCAGCCGCGCGCGCTCGGTGCGCAGCGCCACCATCTCGGCGATGATCGCCTTGTTGTCGGTCGCGCCGCCGCCGTCGCCGCGCGCCACCCAGGCCTTGAACGCCTTCTCGCGCAGGTCGCGGCGCGACGAGAATTGCAGGAACGGCTCGACGCTCGAACGCGAGAGCGTCGACGACGTGCTTGCCGTTGAGGCCGCGTTCCTCGGCATCGGCGCGCAGCGCGGCGCGCAGGAAGTCCGGCAGGCCGGCGAGGTCCGCTTCGGTCTCGAGCTCGAGCGTGTAGCCTTGCTCGTCGGCCAGCACGTTCTGGCTGAACGCCGTGCCGAGCGTCGCCAGCCGCTCGTTGATCGCGGCGAGCCGCGCCTTGGCGTCGGCATCGAGCGCGGCGCCCGCGCGCTTGAACCTGATGTGGTAGCGCTCGAGCACGCGCCGCTGTTCGGCCGTCAGATCGAGGAGATCGCGCCGGTCGTGCAGCGCCTCGATCCGGCGGAACAGGGCCCCGTTGAGATAGATGCTGTCCCAAGTGCCGCGCGGACAGCGGCGCGATCTCGCGCTCGATGGCCTGGATCGCATCATTCGTGTTGGCGCCGGCAAGCAGGTAGAACACGGCCTCCACCCGGCTCAGGGTCTCGCCGGCCAGTTCCAGCGCCGCGATCGTGTTGGCGAAGGTCGGCTCGGCTGGATCGGCTGCGATTGCCGCGACTTCGGCGGCGTGCGCGGCGAAGCGCCTGCTGGAACGCCGGAGAGAAGTGCTCGGGCGCGATCCGGCCGAACGGCGGTACGCCGAACGCGCCGGTCCACTCCGGCGCGAGGAGTTGGTTGTCGGCGTGGGCGGCGGAAGGGACGGGGGGCTGTTGTGTCATGGCCGACATATAGGCCGAGAATGGCCAGCCCGCAGCCGAAATTCTCCGCCTGTCTCGTCAGGGCATGAAGCGCTGATGCGTGGGGAAATTCGCGAACGCCGCCTGCGGCACCTTGAAGTTGGTGGCGAGCAGGAGATGCGGATTGGCCGCCACCCAGGCGGACAGCGAAATCGCCTCGTAGTTGCCGTTGTTGAGCACGATCAGGAGTTCGAGATCCTCGGTTCCGGCGTTCTGGATATAGTGGCCGTAGCCCTGCGGCACGTAGCCGACGTCGCCGGCATTCATCTCTTCGGTGCGGGCGCGGCCGTTCGATCCGAACACGCCGAGGCGAGCACGGCCGGAAATGTAGTACTGCCACTCGTCGGCGTTCGGATGCCAATGCATTTCGCGCAGGCTGCCGGGCTTGATGCGCATGTAGGCGCCGGTGATCGTGGCGGAGATCGGGAATTCGCGCTGCGACACCAGGCGGACGCTGCCGCCTGGGTAGCTGTCGGGACGCTGCGCCAACAGGCGGTAACGGTGCGTCTGCACGCTGCTGCTGATTGATCCTGGCGCGGGATCGGCCGGCAGCGGCGGCGGTACCGGTCCCTGCGCGATGTAGACCTCGCTCTTCGGAAAGTTCGCGAAAGTCTGCGCCGGCACGCCGAAGGTCTTCTGCAGCACGTCGGGCGGCGTGTGGCCGATCCAGTCGCTGATGCTGAAGGTGCCGAACTCCGAGAAGTAGCCGTTGTCGAAGACCAGGACGAACAGGCAGTCCTCGCGCCCGATGCCCTCGATCGAGTGGCCGTGGCCGCGTGGAAAATACCAGACGTCGCCCGGGCCGAAGTCGACGATCTCCGAACGGCCTTGCGGATCGATGGTCGTCACGCGGCACTGGCCCTTGATCACATAGGCCCACTCCGCCGCATTGGCGTGCCAGTGCAGCTCCCGCAGACCGCCCGGTGCGAGCTGCATCAGCACGCCGGCGAGCTTCTCGGACACCGGGAATTCCGCGACGGTGGCTTCCTTGGCCCAGCCGCCGGTCCAGGTCTTGGCGGGTCTCGAGCCCATCGGATAGCGGAACGACGGCAGTTGGGCGCCGGCGAGCACGGGCGGCGTCGGGCCGAACGGCGGCTGCCCGTCGGCGTTCGCGTCCGAGGCGGCTGCCGCCACCACCAGTCCGCCGGTTGCCGCAACGCCGTTCAACACGTTTCGCCGGGTGATCTCGGTCATGGGCGCCTCGCTCTCTTGACCATCTGCCGTTGCAATGCCGCGGCTGCGCAGAACATGCCGGATTCTGTGGGCGGATAAGAAGGTCGAGGTGGGAACGAGGCTTGCAAAATCCTAATGGCCCACGCGTTTCGTTTCGCCACCGAGCGCCTTATGGTGCCGGCCGACACCTGTCACGCACGTACCCCCTAACGGAGATCCCATGAGCATTGTGACCCTCGCCCAGGCCGAGCAGATCATCGACGCCATCTTCAAGCGGGGTGCCGAGCTCGACCTGCGGCCGCTCTCGGTGATCGTGGTCGAGCCCGGCTGCAAGGTGAAGGCGTTCAAGAAGGAGGACGGCTCCTCGATGATTCGGTTCGAGATGGCCTTCGGCAAGGCCTATGCGGCGCTCGCCATGGGCCGTTCGTCCAGCCTCGTGCGTGTGCGTGCCGATGAGAAGCCGATCTTCATGCGCTACCTCTTGAGCGCGACCGGCGATCAGATTTTTCCCGAAGGCGGCGGCATGCAGATCCGCGACAGCGACGGCGATGTGATCGGCGCGGTCGGCGTCACCGGCGACACCGAGGATCGTGACGAGGAACTGGCGGCGCACGGCATCCGGGCGGCGGGTCTCAAGACCGACGAGGACTGCGCCGGACTTGGCCGCCGCGGCGGCATCCGGCTGACCAACAAGTAGGAGCCGGCCCGCTGGTCGTGCTATAAGGCCATCGATCCCAGGAGACTTTTCATGCCCCGTCACGCCACCTTCGTTCCGCACGGCGTCATCCCGGCCGTGCTGCTGCCGTTCCACGACGACCTTTCGATCGACGACAAGAGCTTCCGCAGCCATCTGCGCGACGTCGCCGCCGTGAAGGGCGTCTCGGCCCTGACCATCAACGCGCATTCGACCGAGGTCGCCTCCTGCACGTTCGATGAGCAGCGCCGCGTCCTCGAGCTCGCGCAGGACGAGATCGGCGGCAAGCTGCCGATCGTCAACGGCATCTGGGCTGACGGCAGTCTGGAGGCGGCGCGCATCGCCCGCATGGCGGCCGATGGCGGCGCCTCGGCGCTCCTGGTGTTTCCGCCAGCGCCGTTCACCCTCGGCCAGTCGTCCGAGATGGCGCTCGCCCATTTCAAACGGATCGCCGATGCCACCGATCTGCCGATCATCGTGTTCCAGTATCCGCTGGCCACCGGCCAGGGCTACCCGCGCGACACCTTGCTGCGGATGGTGGACCAGGTGCCGTCGATCCGCGCGATCAAGGACTGGGTCGGCAACGTGCCGCAGCACGAGATGCATATCCGGACGCTGCAGAATCTGCCGCGGCCCGTGAATGTGCTGACCACCCACAGCGCCTGGCTGTTCTCGTCGCTGGTGCTGGGCTGCAATGGCCTCCTGTCGGGTTCGGGCAGCGTGATCGCCGACCTGCAGGCACAGTTATTCCGAGCCGTGCAGGCCAACGATCTGGCGGAGGCCAAGCGGCTCAATGACCGCATCCAGCCGACCGCACGGGTGTTCTACGCCGAGCCCTGGGCCGACATGCATAACCGCATGAAGGAGGCCCTCGTCCTGCTCGGCCGGCTGCCGCGCGCGGTGGTGCGCCCGCCGCTGGTGAAGCTCTCCCGCGCCGAGATCGAGCGCATCCGTGCCGCGCTGGTCGAGGCGGGATTGCTCGACGCCAAGGCGAGCCGCGACGCGGCTTAGGGTTCACGGGCGCGGCGCAGCGGCGCGGACCTCTTGTCCGCGCTGGTGCGCTGCAGACCCGGGATCGCAACCAACACCGCCTTTGGAACGACCCCGGATCGGCGCCGCGCCTTCGGCGCGGCTTGTCCGGGGAACGCCAGCAGGACCTGGCCTTGATCCGGCCGCAGGTTTTGGGCTAGGTCCGCGCCCATGGAGATGTCATGAGCAGCTTATCCGACCAGTCCGGCGGGCGCCGCATCCTGTGGCGGAACGTGTCGACGGTGATCAGTGCGGCGATCCTGATCGGCGCCGAAGTCTTCGGCGCCGCCTTCGCGGGTGGCTGGGCAGTCGGCAGCCTGTTCAATCTCGGGCCCTACGGTGTCCACATCGCGCAGGCCGTGTTTTTCATCTGCGGCATCGCCATCATGGTGGCGTTCCTGCGGCACGCGCAGCGCATCGAGCCGTTCACGACTCGCGGCTGATGACATCGTTAGCGATTTCGTAGCCCATTCGACGAATTGTCGCGGTTTGAAGGCGAAGGTTTCAAAATTTTTTCTTGCATTGCGCGCGAGTCGCGAATATTTGCGTCCTTGCCCAATTTCGCACGTGCCTGTGGCCGTGTGTCGGTCGGTGGGCATCCGGACAAGAGGCCGGACAGCCGCCTGAGGAAGGATCTACTTCCTTAGCACCGTGACCGACAGCCGGAGGCGAAACCGGCGTACCCCGCGCTCAACGGGGGACGCGGCTTAAAGCAACGACGGAGCGGGCTTCTTTGGTCTCGTCGACCCTCCAAAGGTCGACACCGTAGAGGCTTGTCCATCCTTGCCGGCCGTGCGGATCGGGATCTCCCGCTCCAAACCAAGGCAGCATCGTCGGGTGAAGAACCCTTTGCGCCTGTCGTGTCTCCATCGCACGGCGACGCCGAGCTTCCTCACCCGCTGACGCCGGGCGATCACGGTGTCACAGCACGCGCGCCTGCACTTCAACCTGAGCGGCTCGCCGCTCATTGAACCTTGGGTGAGGAGAGCGCCGATGACCACGCGCATCCAGGAATTCCTGCGCAACCGCCGCGAAGACGGGCCCTGCCTCGTCGTCGACCTCGACGTCGTGCGCGACAACTATCAGACGTTTGCCCGGGCGCTCCCGGACAGCCGGGTGTTCTACGCCGTGAAGGCGAACCCGGCGCCGGAACTGCTGCGTCTGCTGGTCTCGCTCGGCTCCTGCTTCGACACCGCCTCGGTCGCCGAGATCGAGATGGTGCTCGCGGCTGGCGCGCCGGCGAACCGCATCTCGTTCGGCAACACCATCAAGAAGGAGCGCGACATCGCGCGGGCCTACGAGCTCGGCGTGCGGCTGTTCGCCGTCGACTGCAAGCCCGAGGTGGAGAAGGTCGCGCGCGCGGCGCCGGGCGCCAAGGTGTTCTGCCGGTTCCTGTTCAACTGCGTCGGCGCCGAATGGCCGCTGTCCCGGAAGTTCGGGTGCGACACGGAGATGGCGGTCGAGGTGCTGGAGCACGCGCACCGCGCCGGGCTCGAAGCCTATGGCGTGTCCTTCCACGTCGGCTCGCAGCAGCGCCGCACGCAGGCCTGGGACGAGGCGCTGAAGTCGGCGTCGGCGATCTTCCGCGCCTGCGCGGACCGCGGCATCAACCTGTCGATGGTCAACCTCGGCGGCGGCTTCCCGACCAAGTACCTCAAGGAGGTGCCGGCGGTGCAGAGCTATGGCCGGTCGATCTTCCGGGCGCTGCGCAAGCACTTCGGCAACCGCATCCCGGAGACTATCATCGAGCCGGGCCGCGGCATGGTCGGCAATGCCGGCGTGATCGAGGCCGAGGTCGTACTGGTCTCGAAGAAGAGCGAGCGCGAAGAGGTGCGTTGGGTCTACCTCGACATCGGCAAGTTCGGCGGCCTCGCCGAGACGATGGACGAGTCGATCCGCTACCCGATCCGCACGCCGCGCGACGGTGACCCGGTGGCGCCCTGCGTGCTGGCGGGTCCGACCTGCAACTCGGCGGACGTGATGTACGAGAAGAAGCCGTACGACCTGCCCGTGAGCCTTGAGATCGGCGACAAGGTGCTGATCGAAGGCACCGGCGCATACACGGCGACCTACTCGTCGGTCGCATTCAACGGCTTCGAGCCGCTGAAGACGTACCACATCTGAGCGGCTAAGCCGCTCGATCGCTGGGAGCCGGCTCAGGCCGGCTCCCCTCCCGTCAATCAATCGGACTGACAACGCCTCTCACGAGGCGGGGAAGGCATAGCAATGGTTATGATCCGTCACGAGACGCCGTTCGATGTCGGGGCGCGCGAGGCGCTGCTCGACCAGGCGTTCGGCGAATGCCGCTCTACCAAGACGGCGCAGCGCCTGCGTGAAGGCCGTCTGCCGTCGGAAGGCCTGTCGTTCGTCGCCGTCGAAAACCGGCGCGTCATCGGCACGGTCCGGCTGTGGGATGTCACGGCCGGGCCGAAGCAGCTGGCTTTGCTGCTCGGCCCGATCGCGGTCGCCGGCGACCGGCAGGGTCATGGCGTAGGCGGGGCGCTGATGCGTCACTGCCTGCGCGCGGCGGTCAAGCGTGGCCATCAGGCTGTGCTGCTGGTCGGCGACGCGCCGTACTACGGCCGCTTCGGCTTCTCTGCGGAGGGTACCGGCGCTCTGTGGCTGCCGGGCCCGTACGAACGCAACCGGCTGCTCGCCCGCGAGTTCGTTCCGGGTGCGCTCATGGATGCGCTGGGCCTCGTCAGCGCCACCGGCCGGCTCGAGCCGACGCCGGATCTGGCTGCGCTGGTTGCCGGACTTGTCCGGACTGATATTCCCCTCGCGTCGCGCGCGGCGTGAGTTTATTCACCTGTCTTATGGGAACGACTGACATGAACGCTTTGACCCGCACGACCGGGGGACACGTCCTACACGCCGAATTTGCTGGCCCGATTGTCATGATCGGCTTCGGCTCCATCGGCCGCGGTGTGCTGCCGTTGCTTGAGCGTCACATTGGCTTCGATCGATCCAAGTTCGTCGTCATCGACCCGGTCGACACCGATCGGGTCCTGCTCGACGAGCGCGGTCTGCGCTTCGAGCAGGTTGCGATCACCAAGGAGAACTACCGGCAGGTCCTCACGCCGCTGCTCACCGGCGGGCCCGGCCGCGGCATGATCATTAACCTGTCGGTCGACACCTCCTCGGCCGAGCTGATGGATTTCTGCAAGGACATCGACGCCCATTACATCGATACGGTCTGCGAGCCGTGGCCGGGCCTCTACACCAATGCCAAGGCCTCGATCTCGCAGCGCTCGAACTATGCGCTGCGCGAGGGCGTGCTCGACGTGCGTCGCCGCCGGCCCGGCGGGGTGACCGCAGTCAGCTGCTGCGGGGCGAACCCCGGCATGGTGTCCTGGATGGTCAAGCAGGCGCTGCTCGACATCGCACGCGACACCGGCGTCGCCGTTGAGGAGCCCAAGAGCCGCGACGATTGGGGCCGCCTGATGCAGCGGCTAGGCGTCAAGGGCGTCCACATCGCCGAGCGCGACACCCAGCGCGCCCGCGACCCGAAGGCGCGCGGCGTGTTCATCAACACCTGGTCGGTCGAAGGCTTCTGCTCGGAAGGCCTGCAGCCCGCAGAACTCGGTTGGGGCACGCACGAGAAGCACATGCCGGCGATCGGCCATCGCCACGATTTCGGCTGCGATGCCGCGATCTATTTGACCCGGCCCGGCGCCGGCACGCGGGTGCGCTCCTGGACGCCCACCGCGCAGGCCCAGCACGGCTTCCTGGTAACGCACAACGAGTCGATCTCGATCGCCGACTACTTCACGGTGCGCGAGGGCGGCAAGGCGGTCTACCGGCCAACCTGCCACTACGCCTACCACCCGTGCGACGACGCGGTGCTGTCGTTGCACGAAATGGCCGGTGCTGCCTGGCAGCGCCAGCCGGAGTGGAAGATTCTCGACGAGCATGAGATCGTTGACGGCGTCGACGAGCTCGGTGTGCTGCTCTACGGCCACGCCAAGAACGCCTACTGGTACGGCTCGCAGCTTTCGATCGAGGAGACACGGCGGATCGCACCGTACCAGAATGCGACCGGGCTGCAGGTGACGTCGGCGGTGCTCGCCGGCATTGTGTGGATGCTGGAGAATCCGGACCGCGGCCTCATTGAAGCCGACGAGATGGACTTCGGTCGCTGCCTGGAAATCCAGCGGCCCTATTTGGGCGAGGTGTTCGGCCGCTACACCGACTGGACGCCGCTCAACGGCCGCGGCGGTCTGTTCCCGGAGGACGTCGACATGACCGATCCGTGGCAGTTCAAGAACGTGCTGGTGGCTTGAGCGGCAGATTGTGTTCCGGGCGCTGACCGAGCCTCGGCACAACGCTCCGCCACATAGTGAACAGAGTTGCACCCGCCGCGGCAAACGCTCGGCGGGTGCAAACTTGTTGACTCGCGGAACAATTGGCGATTGGTTTGGCGCGCCCAATTTCGCACGTGCCTGTGGCCGCGTGCCGATCGGTGGGGTCCGGACAAGAGGCCGGACAGCCGCCTACCGAAGAGCCGGATCGGAATCGATCGCCGCTCTTCCTTGCTAGGCGTTCGCGAGAACGCCGATGCGGTCGGCAGCCGGAGGCGAAACCGGCGCACTCCGCCCTCAGCGGAGGACGCGGCTTAAAGCAACGACGGAGCGGGCTTTTTTGGTAACGCCGGCGCGAATGCCGGCATGGACTGAAAAGGCTTGTCCTTCCTTGCCGGCCGTGCGGACAGGGTCACTCCCTTCATCCGGACCAAGGCAGACATCGCGTGGTGCACGAATGAACGCATTTGGCGTTCATGGCGGGCGCCACAGGAGGTTCACCTGAGGGGGCGGCGGCGCCGCCTGGCGGAGCAGGGGAGTTGGTCGGCAATGACCGCACGCATCCGCGAATTTCTGAAGCAGCGCACCGACGAGGGGCCTTGCCTCGTGGTCGATCTCGACGTCGTGCGCGAGAACTACCTGTCGTTTGCCAAAGCGCTGCCCGATAGCCGCGTCTACTACGCGGTGAAAGCCAATCCGGCGCCGGAAATCCTCAAGCTGCTGGCCGATCTCGGCGCCTGCTTCGACGTCGCTTCGGTGAGCGAGACCGAGGCCGTGCTGGCGGCGGGCGTCACGCCCGACCGCATCTCGTACGGCAACACCATCAAGAAGGAGAGCGAGATCGCCGCCGCGTTCGCGCTCGGCGTCGCGCTCTATGCGGTCGATTGCGAGGCCGAGGCCGACAAGGTCGCGCGCGCTGCGCCTGGCTCGCGGGTGATCTGCCGCATCCATTGCGACGGCACCGGCGCGGAATGGCCGCTGTCGCGCAAGTTCGGCTGCGAGCCTGGATTTGCGGTGGACATTCTGGAGCACGCACACCGGCGCGGCCTCGTGCCCTATGGCGTTTCGTTCCATGTCGGATCGCAGCAGCACGACGTCGAGGCCTGGGACCGCGCGCTCGCCTCGACCGCGGCGATCTTCCGCGCCTGCGCCGAACGCGGCATGCCGCTCGCGATGGTCAATCTCGGCGGCGGTTTCCCGGCCAAATACGTGCGCAAGACGCCGAAGCTCGAATCCTACGGCAAGGCGATCTTCCGTGCGCTGCGCAAGCATTTCGGCAACGACATTCCCGAAGACCATCGTCGAGCCGGGCCGCGGCCTCGTCGGCAATGCCGGCATCATCGAGGCCGAGGTCGTGCTGGTGGCCAAACGCTCGCCCGAGGACGAGGTCCGCTGGGTCTACCTCGACATCGGCAAATTCCACGGGCTCGCCGAAACGATCGCGGAGTCGATCCGCTATCCGATCCGCACCCGCAAGGACCGCGACGAGATGGCGCCGTGCATCATCGCCGGCCCGACCTGCGACTCCGTCGACGTCCTGTACGAGAAGAACCCGTACCCGCTGCCGGTGACGCTCGCGATCGGCGACAAGGTGCTGATCGAGGCGACCGGCGCCTATACGACGACCTATTCGTCGGTCGGGTTCAACGGCTATCCGCCGCTGCGGCAGTACGTGATTTGATGGCGGCATTCCGCTCTCTCCAAGCGGACCGCGGCTGCTGCGTCGGTTGCGTCTTCCCTGCTTGATATCACCGCGAAATCACCACAGTCTGCGGCCATAGAGCCGCCGCAATGGACCCAGGACAGGCCCGGCTGATGCGGGCCGAGCCGTGCGAGGAAAATGTAATGCGATTGTCATCTTTCAAGTTGATGGTGTTCGCGGCCGTGGCGGTCATTGTCTGCGCCGCTGTTGGCCTCACTGGTGTTTGCCGCACCGGCGGGTGAGCCGTCGGCGGTCGGGCTGTGGGAACAGGTCGACGAGAACACCGGCAAGGCCGAAAGCTGGTTCCGCATCACCGAGAAGAACGGCGTCTACCAGGGCAACATCGTCAAGATATTCCCCAAGCCCGGCGAGGATCCGAACGAAAAGTGGCTGTGCATCAAGTGCGAGGGCGAGGAACGAACGCCCCGGTGCTGGGCCTGACGCTGATCAAGGGCATGCAGCGCAAGGGAATGGCCTACGAGAACGGCACGATCATGGACCCGCGCGACGGCCCGGTGTATCGCGCGCTCATGCGGCTGAGCCCCGACGGCAAGCAAGCTCGAGGTCCGCGGCTACCTCGGCTTCGCGCTGCTCGGCCGCAGCCAGATGTGGAATCGGCTGCCCGACAATGCGCTCGATGCGACGCCCGCGGCCGGCAAGTCGGCGCCGAAGAATGCACCCAAGAGTGCGCCCAAGGCTGCGCCGAAGAACTGATCCGGCGCGCCAGCCTGGCGGATTCTACCCCAGCGCGATCGATACGCCGGCGTCGCCGTCTTCGGTGCCGAATGCCAGCGTGCGCCGGAGGCGCTCCAGGCGAGCGCACTGACCGGCAGCGCCGCCAGGCTTGCGGGCCAGGACTTCGGCGCCGTCCTCGATGCGCACGATCAGGACCAGGCCGTCCGCGTAGCCGACCGCGACCACGTCCTGCTTGGGATGGCAGGCAACGACCTCGATCTGCGGCTCCATCGGCGCCAGGATCCGCGGCTGCTTGCCCATCGGTCCGTCCTTGGCCTGGAACGGCCATAGCATGAGCTGGTTCGAGCCGGAGGTCGCAAGCCACTTGCCGCCCGGCGGTCCAGCCGAGCGAGCGCACGCGCGCCGAATAGCCCGACATGCGCATGTCCTTGCGCGTCGGCGAGCCGCCAGCCGTGCAGCATCGGCTCCTGCATGGTGGTGACCAGGAATTTGCCCGTCCGGGCTGACCGTCACGCCGAGATGCGAGCCCTTCCAGTCGAGCCGTTCGGGCTCGGTCTGGGCGTTGGGAAACCAGAGCGTCACGCCGTTGTAGTGCGCGATCGCGAGGCGAAGGCCCTTCGGCGCGAACGCGAGGCCGCCGGGCGTCGACGGCAGTTCGAGCGTGCGCTCGGCATCCTTGCCGGCGCGCACGAACGCCTGCTTGCCGGCCGACCAGGCCACCGCGCCGTTCGGGCCGATCGCGACGTGATCGATCCAGCGGCGCTTGGCGTCGGTCGCCAGATACGCGTGCTGTCGCCGTTCGCGTCGGTCGCCACGACCTTGCCGTCGTCGCCGCCGGTGACGATGCGCTGGCCGTCCGACGCGGCCGCCAGGATGGCGCCGGCATGGACCGCCATGCGCTGCTCTGCGCCTCCGGCGCGACCAACAGCAGCGTCTCCTCGCCGAGCACGAAGACCGCCGTCTCGCCGAGGAAGTGCGCGGCGACGACCGGCGCGCCCGCCGCGACCGGCCGCGTGCGCTCGACGACGGAGGGGATGGTGTCGCGGGTGTCGGTCAAATGAGAATCTCGCTTCTCCCGTCATTCCGGGGCGCGCGAACGCGCGAACCCGGAATCGCACCGATGCAACGAAGAATGGATTCGGGCCTCGCTTCGCTCGGCCGGAATGACGGCAAACACTTACGCAACGCAGCTCTCGAAGCCCTGCCGGATCTTGTCTTCCGGCAGATTGCGGCCGATGAAGACGATGCGGCTGATGCGCGCTCTCGCCGTCCTTCCACGGCCGCTGGTGGTCGCCGTCCAGGATCATGTGCACGCCCTGGAACACGAAGCGCTCGTCGTCGTCCTTGAACGACAGGATGCCCTTGCAGCGCAGGATGCTCGGCCCCTCCTTCTGCACGAGGTCCTGCACCCAGGGAAAGAACTTGTCCGGGTTGAGCGGCTTGTCGCTGCTGGAGCGACAGCGATTGCATCTCCTCGTCGTGATAGTGCTTCAGCCCGCCGTGCTTATGCGCATGGTCGTGATCGTGATCATGGTGATGCTCGTGACCATGTCATGGTCGTGATGATGATCGTGGCCGTGGTGATCGCCGGCGAGGAATTCCGGCTCGATATCCAGGATGCGGTCGAGATCGAAGGCGTTGCGGCCCAGCACCTCCGTCAGCGCGATCTGCGCAGCGCTCGGTCCTGTGCAGCTTGGCGTAGGGATTGATGCCGCGGATGCGCGCCTCGACCTCGCCGAGTTCGTCGGCGCTGACCAGGTCGGTCTTGTTGAGCAGGATGACGTCGGCGAAGGCGATCTGGTTCTTGGCTTCCGGCGCGTCCTTGAGCCGGTCGCTGCAGCCACTTGGCGTCGGCGACCGTCACCACCGCGTCGAGCTTGGTCTTGCGCCCGACATTCTCGTCGATGAAGAAGGTCTGCGCCACCGGCGCCGGGTCGGCGAGGCCGGTGGTCTCGACGATGATGGCGTCGAACTTGCCCTTGCGCCGCATCAGCCCGTCGATGATGCGCACGAGGTCGCCGCGCACGGTGCAGCAGATGCAGCCGTTGTTCATCTCGAACACTTCCTCGTCGGCGCCCACGACGAGGTCGTTGTCGATGCCGATTTCGCCGAATTCGTTGACGATGACGGCGAATTTCTGGCCGTGCGGCTCCGACAGGATGCGGTTGAGCAGCGTGGTCTTGCCGGCGCCGAGATAGCCGGTCAGCACGGTGACGGGGACTTTGTCGGACATGCGAAACTCCGTTTCGCGCACCGTATATAGGCATCCTCGCGCCGATGCCATCCGCTCGCGGCGGCTGGCTGGGACGCCCGCCCGGGGCAGGCCCAACGTTCCGGAAGCCTTCTCGCGCTCACGCACGTCTTGCCGTACGTTCGCAGCGCCGGCGCGAACATCGCGGCGTTCGCAACGAAAGGAACCGACCATGGGCAGCTTCAACACTACGCATATACGATCATCCTGGGCGTTGATCGGCCTCCTCGGCCATCACCGTCGTGTTCGGAAGCTGGTACACATCGACCAGACCCAGCGCGGCGTCCTGCTGCGCAACGGCGCATTCGTCGAGGTCGTGCAGCCCGGGCTGCATTTCAAGTGGCCGATCATCGATACCGTCATCCAAGATCGACATGCAGACCCACACCTTCACCTGGAGCAAGATGGAATCGTATTCGGCCGATCAGCAGCCGGCCAATCTGAAGGTCTCGGTCACGCTGCACGTCGCCGGCGACAAGGTGCCGGAGATGTATTCGCGCTTCCGCGGCGACCAGCAGGCCGCCATCGATCGCACCATCGCCCCGCATGTCAACGAAAAGGTCAAGGTCGTGTTCGGGCAGTACACCGCCGCCCGCGCCATCAGCGCCCGCGGCCAGCTCAACGCCGACGCGGCCAAGGCCCTGACCGAAGCCGTCGCCTACGATCCGGTGTTCGTGATCGAGAGCGTGCAGATCGAGGACATCTCGTTCTCGTCCGAATACATCAAGTCGGTCGAGCAGCGCATGCAGGCCGAAGTCGAGGTGCAACGGCTGCAGACAGAACCTGGCGCGCGAAAAGGTGCAGGCCGAGATCGTCGTGACGCAGGCCAAGGCCAAGGCCGATGCGGTCCGCGCCGACGCGCAGGCGCAATCGGACTCCATCCGTTTCCGTGGCGAAGCCGATCGGCGCTGCGATCAGGGCGCGCGGAACGGCGAGGCCGCCGCCATTCAGGCGCGCGGCGGCGCCGAGGCGACCGCGATCCGCGCCAAGGGCGAGGCGCTCGGGCAGAACCCCGCAGCATATCCCGCTGATCCAGGCGGAGCGCTGGGACGGCAAGCTGCCGGTCACGATGGTGCCGGGCGGCGCGGTGCCGATGCTCAGCCTGCAGCAGAGGTAGGCCGCGCGACCATGGCGCAGATAGCGGCGCGTGGCCTCAGCTCGTCAGAGCGTCGCCGAGCTGCTTGAGGTTGTGGCGGATCATGTCGATGTAGGTCGGCGCGCCGCCGTTCTCCTCGGTGAGCGCGTCGGAGTAGAGCGTTCCGCCGATCTTCGCGCCGGTTTCGTTGGCGATCTGCTTGAGCAGCCGCGGGTCGGTGACGTTCTCCATGAACACCGCCGGGATCTTCTGCCGCTTGATCTGCGGATGATCGCGGCGACGTCCTTGGCCGAGGCTTCGGACTCGGTCGAGACGCCTTGCGGCGCGATGAAGCTGATGCCGTAGGCGCCGCCGAAATAGCCGAAGGCATCGTGGCTGGTGATGACGGCCCGCCGATCGGCGGGAATCTTCGCGACCGCGTCCTTCACCTCCTGCTCGAGCGCGTCGAGCTTCGCCAGATAGGCGGCGGCATTCGCCTCGTAGGTCGCTCTTGCCGGCGGGATCGATCGCGATCAGCCCGTCGCGGATGTTGGCGACGTAGATCTTGGCGTTGGCGACGGACTGCCAGGCGTGCGGGTCGATCCGGCCGTGGTCGTGATCGTGTCCGCCGCTGCGCTCCCGCGCGGCGACGCCCTTGGTGGTGACGACGATCTTTGCCTTGGTGCCCGAGGCCTTGACCAGCCGGTCGATCCAGCCTTCGAAGCCCATCGCGTTGACGAAGACCGCCTTGGCGTCCGCGACCTTGCGGGCGTCGGCCGGCGAGGGCGCATAGACATGGGCGTTGCCGTTGGGGCCGACCAGCGCTGCCACCTCGACCCGGTCGCCGCCGACATTGCGCACCAGGTCGCGCGAGGATCGAGAAGCTGGCGATGACCTTGATCTTGTCTTGAATCTTGTCCTGCGCGCGCGCGCCGGGCGAGGGGAGCGCAAGCAATGCGGTGATGACGCATCCGGCGAGCGCCTGTCGTCTGGTCAACATGGTGCTCTCCGCTACGATCCGAATTCTCAGGCTTCCAGATGGCGGCCCGGGAAACGCCTGCCGCAGCAGCCCGCCGACGCGGCCGAACAGCAGCGAGACGACATAGAGCGCGCCCGCCACCAGGATGATCGCCGGGCCGGACGCCACGCCGGTGTGATAAGACAGCAGCAGCCCGGCACAGCCGGCGAGCGTGCCGCTCGACCGTCGCGATGACGATCATCGCCGTGATGTCGCGCGCCCAGAACCGCGCGGTGGCGGCCGGCAGCATCATGATGCCGACCGCGAGCAGCGTGCCGAGCGCATGGAAGCCGCCCACCAGGTTGACGACCACCAGCGCCAGGAAGGCGAGATGCGCCGGCGCGCCGGCCCGGCTGACCGAGCGCAGGAAGCCCGGATCGACGCATTCGATCACCAGCGGGCGGTAGATCAGCGCCAGCACCACCAGCGTGATGGTCGCATTGGCGGCGATCAGCAGCAGCGTCTGGTCGTCGAGCGCCAGCACGTTGCCGAACAGCACGTGCAGCAGATCGATGTTGGTGCCCTTCAGCGAGACGATGGTGACGCCGAGCGCCAGCGAGAGCAGGTAGAACGTCGCGAGCGCGGCATCCTCCTTCAACTCGGTCGTGCGCGCGACCAGGCCGGTCAGCAACGCCACGACGAAACCGGCGATCAGCCCGCCCGCCGTCATGGCGAACAGGTTGAGCCCCGACAGCAGGAAACCCGACCGCGGCGCCGGGCAGGATGGCGTGCGCCATCGCGTCGCCCACGAGGCTCATCCGGCGCAGCATGAGGAAGACGCCGAGCGGGCCGGCGCCGAGCGCCAGCGCGAACGTGCCGGCGAGCGCGCGGCGCATGAACTCGAACTCGGCAAACGGCGCGATCAGGTATTCGTACATCGGTTCACATCAGGAGTGCGGGATGGGCGCGGCGCACAATCCGGCGCGCTCGTCGAATGCCTCGCACATGCGGCGCGCGGCGAGGAGATTTTCCGCCGTCAGCACCGTCGCCGTCCGTCCCCAGGCGACCGGCTCGCGGGCCAGCAGCAGCGTCTCCGGGAAGTTCGCCTTGACGAAATCGATATCGTGCATCGCGGTCAGGACGGTGCGCTGCTCGCCGTGCCAGCGCCGCACCAGGTCGAACAGATCGGCCGAGGTCTTGGCATCGACGGCGTTGAACGGCTCGTCGAGCACGATCACGCGCGCATCCTGCAGCAGCAGCCGCGCGAACAGCATGCGTTGCATCTGGCCGCCCGACAGCGTCGAGATCGCGCGATCCTCGAAGCCGGTGAGGCCGACGGCGGCGATCGCTTGTTCGACCAGTGCCGCGGGACTTGCGGCCGATGCCGCCGAACATGCCGGTCCGGCGCCAAAGTCCCATCGCCACCATGTCGTACAGGTTGATCGGGAACGAGCGGTCGATCTCGGCGGCCTGCGGCAGGTATGCGATGTCCTGCGCCCGGACGCCGCCCAGTTCGATGCGTCCGGCGAGCGGCTTGATGGCGCCGACGATGCCTTTGAACAGGGTCGACTTGCCGGCGCCGTTCGGGCCGACGACCGCGACCAGCGCGCCGGCATCGATGGTGCCGTCAAGATGATGCACCGCCGGATGGCGGTCGTAGCCCAGCGTCAGGTCGCGAAAACTTCAGCCCGGCGGTCAACGGCACACCCGCTCGTTCACGTCATGGCCCAGCCGACCGCGCCCCACAGGGCCGCGATCAGGACCGCGGCGATCGCCAGCCGTTCGAGCGCCGACATGCGCAGAATCGACGGCGCGATCGAGGCTGGCGGGTGGCCCTCGCCGGGATGGTGATGATGACTGTGGGTTGCCACGGTTGTTGCTGGCCCGGAACACAAGATTAGAACGGTTCGATTTTGTTACAATATAACGTCACTTTCTGTCCAGCGCCAGCCGGGCGAACAAATTCGTTGCCTCGGCGAATTGCCAAGCTCGCCACGGCCCCCCATGGTGCCGGGCTTCCGGGCCTCCGATCGACAAGAAGGCAGCATGACCGAACTGATTCCCCAGGTGGTGTGTGTCGGCGAGGCGCTCATCGAGTTCGTACGTGGCGGCGACGGCCGTTTCGGCATCGCCTCGGGCGGCGATGCCTTCAACGTCGCGGTCTATCTGGCGCGCGCCGGCGCCCGGTCGGCGCTGGCGACCGCCGTTGGGGACGACCCATATTCGGACGCCCTGGTGGCGCTGGCGTCGGCGGAAGGTGCGTCGAGCGACCTGATGCTGCGAGTCGGAGGCCGGCTGCCTGGCGCGGCCGTCATCGACACCAGCCCGGACGGCAAGCGGCGGCGGTATTTCTGGCGCGACTCGGCGCCAGCGCGCGAACTGTTCGAACTGCCGAATTGGGGGCAGGTGGCCGACGCTCTGCTGAAGGCCAAGCTCGTCTATTTCACCGGCATCACGCTGTCGCTTTATTCCAACAACGGCATCGGCCGTTTCCTCGCCGTCCTGGAAATGGCGCGCCAGCAGGGCGTCAAGATCGCCTTCGACGGCAACTTCCGCCCGCGCGGCTGGGGCGGCGATCTCACCCGCACCCGTGCGGTGTTCCTCGAGGCGCTCAAGCGCGTCGATATCGCGCTGCCGGCCTATGACGACGAGGCCGTGCTGTGGGGCGACCCCAGCCCGGAAGCCACAGTCGAACGCATGCAGGCGTTCGGTATCGCCGAGATCGTCGTGAAGAACGGCCCGAACAGTGCGCTGGTCGCGGCCGGCGGCCAGAGCACGTTCATCCCGGTGCCGGAGGTGGTCGTGCCGGTCGACACGACCGCGGCCGGCGATGGCTTCAACGCCGGCTATCTGGCGGCGCGGCTCGCCGGCAAGAAGCCCGGCGAGGCGGCGCTCGCCGCACATCAACTCGCCGGCCAGGTGATCCGTCATCCGCGGCGCGCTGATGCCGCGCGCCACCGCGGCGATGCACTGACGAAATTCATCGCCAGCGCGTTCGCCGCTGCTTGGCTACTCCGCCGGGACCGCGTGCCCGATCGGCTTGCTCGCTGGTTCGGTCACGGATGCGACTTCGGGCGCGCGGCTCAGCGCGTACAGGAACGCCGCGACGATCGCATAGGCGAGCGCGACCGACGGCGTGACGCCGAGCCCGTAGCTGCCGATGCCGACCGCTTCGCCGTGCATGAAGCCGAAATAGGTGAGCACCGCGCCGGCGAGCGCGAAGCCCGCCGCTTCGTGAACTTGCGCTCGATCACGAACACCGCCGATCGCGCCGAGCACGAGGCCGGTCAGGATCGCGCCGCCGCCCATCACTTCGAGGCCGTGATAGAGCACGCCGACTCTGCGCCATCTTGGTCATGCCGATGGGGTCATGGCGGCAGGAAAGGCATGCCGGCTGCGCCCAGCGCGCCGTCCATCAACACCTTGGCCCAGGCCGCAAGATGCGGCGTGAGCGCCAAGCACGATCGCCGGTGCGTGCTCCTTCGGCGTGGTCTGGAACGCCTGCGCGCCGATCAGCATGCCGATGTAGAGCAGGATCGGCGAGATCGCGACCACCGGGATGACCGCGAGCATCAGCGAGATGACGCCGAACCACGAGAGCACGATCACCATCAGGCCAGTCGCCGCCGAGTAGCCGATGCGGCCGCCCATCGCCTTCCAGCCGGGATGGCCGATGTAGACCGCGTTGATGAACGGGTTGCCCATCAGGCAGCCGATCAGGCTGACGACGCCGTCGGCGGTCAGCACGCGGGTGGTCGGATATTCGTCGCCGGCCGCTTCCGCGCTCTCGACGTTGTCCATCGCCTCGACCAGGTCGTAGATGCCGAACGGAATCGCGGTGACCAGGATGATGCCGAGGAACTCGAAGCCCGAGAACACATGGTCGAACGCGGGCAGCGGCACCGAGAAGCCGAAATTGGTGAACGCCGACTTCACGCCCTCGAGGCTGACGCCGCCGATGCCGATACCGAACAGGTTCGAGCCCCACGCGATCACCATGCCGACCGCGATGGCGACGAGGCCGGCGGGAATGCCTTTGGGATATTTGTAGCCGCCGAACCAACTCACCATGATGATGGCGAAGCAGGTGATGCCGATCACCGGCGTCATGAACATTTCGAGCGCAGGGCGCATGGAAATGAAGGTGATCGAGACGCCGGCGAGCGTGCCGAGCAGCGCAGCACGCGGCGTGATCTTGCGGATGATCGGGGCGACGAAACCGCCGATCATCAGGATGAAGCTCTGGAAGAACACCCAGACCAGGCCGGCTTCCCAGCCCTTGATCGGGTCGTTGGTCTTGAGCGTAGATCGGCAGCATGATCACGAAGGTGACGATGAACATGTGCGGCACGCTGACGCCCGACGGCAGCGCGCAGACGTCGCTGCGTCCGGTCTTGAGCGCCAGCCGGTAGGCGAGCCACGCGTAGTACATGGTCGAGAGGCACATCATCAGGCCGAGCGCCGGCAGGATGCGGCCGAACACCAGCGAGTCCGGCATCTTGAGCACGAACCGCAGCAGGCCGGTCAGCACCAGCATGTTGACCAGGATGTTGGTGCCGAAGCCGAAGAAGGCGTTCCAGTCGCCGGGCGTCCACAGGACCGGGCGTCCCTTCGAGGCCGTCATTGCTTGCTCAGCCGTCATGTCGGGCTCCTCGCAATTCGCTTGGAATTCGATCAGCTCGCGATTGCGGCCGGCGGCCGAAAAATGGGCGCCGGCAACTCAGGCTTGTTGATTTGCTCGCAATTGACGTGCCAATCCCGCGCCGTTCGGCCGGCTCGAGGAAGTGGTCGCGATCCCGGCAAAAGGCCGGACTGCGCAGGGTTAGCGCGGGCGAGAGGCGGCTTGTTGCGCGGCGCAGCCGCGAACGCGGGCAGTGCCTGCACCAAAATTCGACGTTGCGCCTAATTCGGCATCGCGGCCGGCGCCACCTGCAGGATTGCGGTCAGCGCACGGTCGTAAGCGCGGCCACGACGGGCTGCGATGCGCGAAACCCAACCGAAGATGCCGCCCTGCGCCTTGATCATCCGCAGGCCCATCTCGTGGAATTCCGGGAAGTAGGACGCGCAGCAATCGGAAATCACGATGCAGCGAAAGCCGCGGTCGTTGGCCTCGCGCACGGTGGTGTTGACGCAGACTTCGGTGGTGACGCCGCAAACGAACAGCGTGTCGATGCCGCGGTTCTTGAGCATCAGCTCGAGGTCGGTCTGGTAGAACGCGCCCTTGCCGGGCTTGTCGATCACCGGCTCGCCGGCAATCGGATAGAGCTCCGGGATAATGTCGTGGCCGGGTTCGCCGCGCACCAGGATGCGGCCCATGGGGCCCGGGCGCACCGATCCGCAGCGCCGGGTCGCCGCGCTCGACCTTGTGGGGCGGCGCGTCCGCGAGATCGGGTCGATGACCCTCGCGGGTGTGGATGACCAGCATGCCGGCGGGCCGGGCGGCGGCCAGCACCTCGCTGATCGGCCCGACGGCGGCCTTGAGGCGCGTGACGTCGTTGCCGAGCGCCGCGCCAAAACCGCCGGGCTCGAGGAAATCGCGCTGCATGTCGATGATGACGAGGGCGGCGCGTCCGAATTCAACCGACAGCGGCGCCGGTTCTGCCTCGATCTTCGCCAACGGCACGGGCCAGCTCCTGTTGGGTGGGCTTTTCCTTGTAGTCCGTTCCCATTACTCGCGGTGCAAGATCGAGGCCAGCCCCCAAGCGCCCGTTGACCGTCCAGGGCCGTCTCGCTACGCTTTGGCGCGATGGGGATGGGGTCCCCCGAAACCGCCCGCTGACGGCTGATGACTCCTACCGCGCAACCCGGCGGTAGGAATTCTGTCCGCGCCGCCGCAGGGCGGTTTTTCATTGCCCTGAACGATGAAGGAGCGACCATGGGCTTCCTGATCGTGTTTCTCGGTGGCGGCATCGGCGCCGCGCTGCGTCATGGCGTCAATCTGCTGATGGCGCGCTGGCTCGGCACTGCATTTCCGTACGCGACGCTGACCGAAAATTTCACCGGCTCGCTGGTGATGGGTCTGCTCGCCGGCTATTTCGCGTTCGCGGGCGGCGTGCCGCAGCATTGGCGGCTGTTTCTGACCACCGGGATCCTCGGCGGCTATACGACCTTCTCGGCATTCTCGCTCGACACCGCGCTGCTGTACGAACGCGGCGAGGTGGGGCTGGCGGCGCTGTACGTGCTGCTGTCGGTCGGGCTGTCGATCGGCGGCCTGTTCGCCGGTTTGGCGCTGGTGCGCCACTTCGCCTGACCGAAGCTCAACCGCCCATCGGCGCAAGCCCGAGTTTGTCGAGCAGAGCGAGATCGCGGTCGCGCTCCGGATTGGGCGTCGTCAGCAGCTTCGGGCCGTAGAAGATCGAGTTGGCGCCGGCCAGAAAGCACAGCGCCTGCGTCTCCTCGCTCATGTCCTCGCGCCCGGCCGAGAGCCGCACCACCGACGCCGGCATGGTGATGCGCGCGACCGCGACGGTGCGCACGAAATCGAACGGATCGAGCCGCGCCGCCCGCTGACCGCTCGCCAGCGGCGTGCCCTCGACCCGCACCAGCAGGTTGATCGGCACCGACTCGGGATGCGCCGGCAGCGTTGCGAGCGCCACGATCATGCCGACGCGGTCCTCGGCGCTCTCGCCCATGCCGACGATGCCGCCGCAGCAGACGTGGATGCCGGCCTCGCGCACATGCCCCAGCGTGTCGAGCCGCTCCTGGTAGGTGCGGGTGGTGATGATGTCGCCGTAGTATTCCGGCGAAGTGTCGAGGTTGTGGTTGTAGTAGTCGAGGCCGGCGGTCTTGAGGCGGCGCGCCTGGCGCTCGTCGAGCATGCCGAGCGTCACGCAGGTTTCGAGGCCGAGCGCCCGGACGCCCTTCACCATCTCGCACACCTTGTCGAGGTCGCGATCCTTCGGCTCGCGCCACGCCGCGCCCATGCAGAAGCGGCTCGCGCCGGACTGCTTCGCCGCGCGCGCCTCGGCTGAGCACGGCGTCGAGCGCCATCAGCTTGCCGGCGGTGACGCCGGTGTCGAAGTGCGCGCTCTGCGGGCAGTAGGCGCAGTCTTCCGGGCAGCCGCCGGTCTTGATCGACAGCAATGTGGAAATCTGCACCTCGGCCGGATCGAAATGCGCGCGGTGCACGCTCTGGGCGCGGAACATCAGGTCAGGAAACGGCAGCGCGAACAGCGCGCGAACCTCCTCGCGCGTCCAGTCGTGACGGAGCGCGGTGCGGCCGGCCGCCCGGCCGGTTTCGCTGTCGATCAGAAGTGACATGCGTGCTCCGCTCGCTCGGTCCGGCCCGGGCCTTGATCCCAGGCGCGCCTTGACTCGGGCGCCACCATAAAGGCGTGGATGGCCGGGACAAGCCCGTCCCTTGTGCAGGAGCGTGCGTCGGCGCTGCCGCGCCGGGCAATATCCGGGCAAAAGAAAACGCCCCGCCGAAGCGGGGCGCTCGCCGGAAGGCTGTCTGCTTAGACGGCCAGCCTGAGTTCTTTGGACGGCCGGAAGGCGACCTTCTTGCTCGCTTTGATCTTGATCGCTTCGCCGGTCGCCGGATTGCGCCCCATGCGGGCGGCGCGCTTCTTGACCTGCAGAATGCCGAACCCGGAAATCCGGATGCGCTCACCCTTCTTGAGGTGCTTCGTGATCATCCCGACCATGTCGCCCAGGAGGCCTTCCCCGGCGCGCTTGGTCATCTCGTGCTCCTCAGCCAGCGCGGCGGCGAGATGCTTCAGGGTGACGGCACGGCTGTTTTTTGACGAAGCTTTCGAGTTTGTAGCTTTGGTTGCCATTGATGGATCCTGCAAAAATGCGCGAAACACGCGCGACGGCAGGGAGCAATATGCTTAAAAATTTAATAGTTGGTTCGCGATCCCCCAGACGCCTCGAATAAAGCGCTCGGCGATGCGGGAGACGATAATCCTGGTCACCTTGCGCTAAGCCGGCCGGCCGCGGAACCAGGCGCCGAGCCAGATCGAGGCGGCATTCACCAGCCCGAACACCGCGAGCGCCACGCCGAGCGCCACGAACACGCCGACGATCGACCCGGAGAGGCGCAGCGCCAGCCAGCCGCCCGCGCCCGCGATCGCGAGCCGGAGGAGACCGGCAAGCAGCGGCCAGCCAAGACGGCCGGCGCCCTGCGAGGCGAAGTAGAGCGCCATGCCGCCGCCGAAGAAGCCGTAGAACGGTCCGACGATCCGCAGGTACTGCGCACCCACCGCCAGCATCGTCGGATCGTCGCCGAATAGCCCGAGCCATGCAGTTGGAAACAGCGCGGCCGCAATGCCGATCGCCTCGGTGATGGCGCCGGCGATCGCGCCGCCCGTCCAAGCAGCCTGCAGTGCGCGGTCGCGCCGGCCGGCGCCGATATTGGTCCCGACCATCGCGACCAGCGGCGCGCCCAGCCCGAAGGCTAGGGGAATCAGCAGATATTCCAGCCGCACGCCGGTGCCGTAGCCGGCGACCGCGGCCGGCCCGTGGGCGCCGACCAATCCGGTCGCAATCGCGATCGTGACGTTGGTGGTGATGCTGATGAGGGACGCTACCGCGCCGATGCGCAGGATTTCGTACGCCGGCGGCCAAGTCAGCCGCGGTGGCCGCGGTGCGGGCCGCAGCACGCCGCGTCCCGACCAGATGTAGAAGGCAAAGATCGCGCTGCCGATCGCGTAATAGACGATGACAGCGAGCGCGCCGCCGACAATGCCGAACCGCGGCACGATGCCGAAGCCGAAGATCAACAGCGGCGACACCGGGATCAGCACCGCCGCACCGACGCAGGCAACCACGGCGGGCAGGATCATGTTGCCGGTGCCGCGGATCACGTTGGCGAGCGAGTTGAACAGCCAGATCAGGATGGCCCCGGCGAACAGCGTGTCCGAGTAGGCCAGCGCAGCAGTCAGCGAGGCTCCGCTGCCGCCCATCGCGGCGTAGAGCGCGCGCCCGCCGAGGAAGGCCGCCAGCGTGGTCAGGAGGCCGAGGCCGACCGCAATCGCGACCGCGTGCCAGACCAGCGCGTCCGCGGCCTCGCGCCGGCCGGAGCCGAGGGTCCGCGCGATCGCCGACGAGATGCCGCCGCCCATCGCGCCGGTCGACATCATCTGGATCAGCATTACCACCGGGAACACGAGCGCCATGCCGGCGAGAGCGTCGGTGCCGAGCTTGGCGACGAAATAGGTCTCGATCAGCCCGATCGAGGCCTGCACCATCGTCAGCACGATGTTCGGCCAGGCGAGCCGCAGCAGCGTCGCTCCGATCGGGTCGTTGAGCAGCCGCCGCGTGCGCGGGTCCATTTTCACCTCTGCGGTCGCCCTGCTCATAGCATTCTCGTGCGCCTCGTCCACGAAATGCGAACATCCGGGTCAGTGGCTACCCACCGCAAGAGACCGGCCTCCTGCTTGCGCGGGAATGAGCCGGGTACGTGGCCCTATTCGAATAGAAAATCTGCTAGTGAGACACGGAACGCTGCCATGCACACCTGCGGTTCGATATGGCCTTGAACACGCGGCGAGCGTACTTACGGGCTGTCCCAGTGCTGGCGGCCGCGCTGTTCGTCGTCTGCGGCGCACAATCGGCTTCCACTCAGGTGCCTTCCATCGTCGCGCCGCCGTCCGCCGCCGCGCCCGCGCTCGCGGCCGCGAAGAGCTGGGGCTATCAGCTCCAGCGCATCAGGCCGGAGACGCTCGCCGCCATCCCGTACGACGTCTTCGTCCTCGACTATTCGCGCGACGGCACCGACGCCCGCGCGCTGACAGCCCGGGAGATTGCCGCACTGAAGAGCAAGCCGGACGGCAGCCGGCGCGTCGTGCTCGCCTACCTGTCGATCGGCGAAGCCGAGAACTACCGCCACTACTGGCAGCCGGACTGGAGCACCCCGTCGCTTGCGCCGCCCTGGCTTGCGCCCGCCAACAAGAAATGGCGGACCAACTTTCCGGTGCGCTATTGGGATGCGGACTGGCAGGCGATCGTGTTCGCGGGCGAGAACAGCTATCTCGCGCGGATTGCGTCGGCTGGGTTCGACGGCGTCTATCTCGACCGGGTCGATGCATTTGAGGAGTTCGAAAGCGAGAACCCGGCGGCGCGCGAGCAGATGATCGCCTTCGTCGCTTCGCTCGCCGCGCACGCGCGCACGCTTCGGCCGGGCTTCCTGGTGGTGCCGCAGAACGCCGAGGAACTACTGGACGACGCCGGCTATCGCGCCACGATCGATGCCATCGCCAAGGAGGACCTGCTGTTCGGCGACGGCCGGGCCAAGCGGCCGAACAAGCCCGACCGCATCGCCGACAGCCTCGGCCATCTCGATTTTCTGAGCCGCGACCGCAAGCCGGTGTTCGTCGTCGAGTACATCGACAAGCCCGAGGACGTTGCCGCCGCCCGGGAGCGGATCGAGAAGTTGGGCTTCATTCCGCATTTTGCCGACCGCAAGCTCGACACCATGCGCGGGAACGACCTGCCGCCGGCGAAGAACTGAGAGAGCGGCGACTGGGCCCGCTGCAGTGCGCCAAAGTGCGCCGGGGCGCGGCTTTCCGACATTTCATTGCGGCCGGGCAGGCTGTCACGAAATTGCAAGACTGCTCAAACTGTTGGCATTGCCGGGCGGCTTCGTCAGCCTATATCCTTTAAAGCGATTCCAGATCGCCCCGGCGATCCTGCGATCACGACCTGCGTTTCTCGACGGCAAACTGCACGCGCGCCTGTCCCCTGGAGAGCCCTGCGCCATGGCGCCCAACCATGTCACCCTGGACGACAAATACGACCTGTCGAAGAGCCGGATCTTCGTCACAGGCTTTCAGGCGCTGGTTCGCCTCTGCCTGATGCAGAAGGAGCGCGACCGGCTCGCCGGCATCAACACCGCCGGCTACGTCACCGGCTATCGCGGCTCGCCGCTCGGCACCCTCGACCAGCAGTTCATCCGCGCCCAGCGCTCGC
Organism: uncultured Alphaproteobacteria bacterium; assembly: GCA_963807865.1. GTDB lineage: Bacteria > Pseudomonadota > Alphaproteobacteria > Rhizobiales > Xanthobacteraceae > VAZQ01. Next base: position 131,939 of record CAWEDK010000008.1, read on the forward strand.
TCGACAAGTACGACATCAAGTTCCAGGCCGGAATCAACGAGGACATCGCCGCCACCGCGCTGTGGGGCACGCAGCAGGCGGAACTGCGCGGCGAGGGCAAGTTCGACGGCGTATTCGGCCTCTGGTACGGCAAGGGGCCGGGCGTGGACCGCACCGGCGACGTGTTCCGCCATGCGAATTTCGCCGGCACCTCGAAACATGGCGGCGTGCTGGCGCTGATGGGCGACGACCACACGGCGGAATCCTCGACCACCGCGCACCAGTCCGAATATCACTTCATCGACGTCATGATCCCGATCCTGAACCCGGCGGGCGTGCAGGAGATTCTCGACTACGGGCTTTATGGCTGGGCGATGTCGCGCTTCTGCGGCACCTGGGTTGCGCTCAAGTCGATGCACGAGACGGTCGAGTCCACCGCGGTGATCGACGGCAGCCTGGAGCGCGTCAACATCGTGATGCCGACCGATTTCGAGATGCCGGAAGGCGGCCTCAACATCCGTCTGCGCGACACTATCCTCGGCCAGGAGGCGCGGCTGCACGACTACAAGCGCGACGCGATGCTGGCCTTCGTGCGCGCCAACAAGCTCAACAGGTACATCACCTCGGGCGGGCGCAATCCCAAGATCGGCATCATCACCGTCGGCAAGAGCTATCTCGACGTGCGCCAGGCGCTCGACGAACTCAGCATCGACGAGGTCAAGTGCAACGACCTCGGCATCCGGCTCTACAAGATCGGCTGCCCGTGGCCGATCAGCCGGCAGGACCTCAAGCAGTTCGCTGAAGGGCTCGAACTCATCATCGTGGTCGAGGAGAAGCGCTCGCTGCTCGAGGTGCAGGTGCGCGAGGAGCTCTACGGGACTGCCAACCAGCCGGTGTGCATCGGCAAGAAGGACGAGCAGGGCAACTGGCTGTTTCCGGTCAAGGGCGCGCTCGATCCGAACGAAGTCGCGCTCTGCATCGGGGAACGCATCCTGCAACGGATCGGTCCGAACGAGCAGATCGGTGCCGAGGTCGCGCGGCTGAAGGAGGCGCAGCGGGTTCTGGCGGAGACCAAGGACATCGCCGCCCGCATTCCGTATTTCTGCTCGGGCTGCCCGCACAACACCTCGACCGTCGTGCCGGAGGGCATGCGCGCTTATGCGGGCATCGGCTGCCACTACATGGCGCAGTGGATGGACCGCTCGACGCTGGGCTACACCCAGATGGGCGGGGAGGGCGCCAACTGGATCGGCGAGGCGCCGTTCTCCAATCGCAAGCACGTCTTCCAGAATCTCGGCGACGGCACCTACAATCACTCGGGCTACATGGCGATCCGCGGTGCGATCGCGTCGGGCGTCAACATCACCTACAAGATTTTGTTCAACGACGCGGTGGCGATGACCGGCGGCCAGGCCAACGACGGCGGCCTCACGGTGCCGCAGATCGCCCGCCAGGTCGCGGCCGAGGGTGCCAAGAAGGTTGTCGTCGTCACCGACGAGCCTTGGAAGTACGCCAAGAACGAGAATTGGCCGCCCGGGCTCACCATCCATCATCGCGACGACCTCAACGAAGTGCAGAAGAGCCTCGCGGAGGTTCCGGGCGTCACGGTCCTGATCTACGACCAGACCTGCGCGGCCGAGAAGCGGCGGCGAAGGAAGCGCGGCACGTTCCCCGATCCCGACAAGCGCGTCATCATCAACGAACTGGTCTGCGAGGGTTGCGGCGACTGTGGCGTCAAGTCGAACTGCGTGTCGGTGCAGCCGCTGGAGACCGAGTGGGGCCGCAAGCGCACCATCGACCAGTCGAGCTGCAACAAGGACTTCTCCTGCGTGAAGGGCTTCTGCCCGTCCTTCGTGACGGTGCACGGTGCGCAGTTGAAGAAGGGCACCGGCGTCGCGGCCGATCATGAGTTCATCGATTTGCCGGAACCCAAGCTGCCCGCGATCGACGGCACCTACGACATCATCGTGACCGGGGTCGGCGGCACAGGCGTCGTCACCATCGGCGGCATCCTTGGCATGGCGGCGCATCTCGAGGGCAAGGGCGTCGGCGTGCTCGATCAGGCCGGGCTCGCGCAGAAGGGCGGCGCGGTCTACAGCCACATGCGCATCGCCGAGCGTCCGGAGGACATTCACGCCATCCGCGTCTCCGCCGCCAGCGCCGAACTGGTGCTGGGCGGCGACATCGTGGTCGTCGGCAACAAGAAGGTGCTGGCGGCGGTGAAGCACGGCAAGACCGAGATGGTGGTCAACCTGGCCGAGTTCCTGCCCGGCGACTTCACCCGCAACGCCGACTTCTCGCTGCCGACCGAGCGGCTCAAGCGCGCCATCCTGGACGACGCCGGTCCGGAGAAGACCCATTTCATCGATGCGTCGCGTGCCGCCAGCGTACTGTTCGGCAACACCGTCGGCGCCAATATCTTCCTGGTCGGTTATGCGTACCAGCTCGGCGCCATCCCGCTCGCGGCCGCTTCGATCGAGCAGGCGATCGAACTCAACGGCGAAGCCGTAGCGATGAACAAGGCGGCGTTCCACTGGGGACGCCGTGCCGCGAACGATCCCGCCGCCCTCGAGACGCTGCTCAAGCCCTCGGCGGCGTCAGGCAGCGACGCCCGCCGGCTGTCGCAGTCGTTCGACGAGACGATCGAGCGGCGCGTCGCCTTCCTGACCGCGTATCAGAGCGCGCGCTACGCGCGACGCTATCGCGGCTGGGTCGAGAAGGCGAAGGCCGCGGAGGCGGAGTTTGCGCCGGGCCGCAGCGGGCTCGCCGAGGCGGTGGCGCGCTATCTGTTCAAGCTGATGGCCTACAAGGACGAATACGAGGTGGCCCGGCTCTACAGCGACGGCGCCTTCCAACGACAGGTGGCGAACGAACTGGGCGGCGACGATCTGCGCTTTCATGTCCATCTGGCGCCGCCGCTGCTCGCGCGCATCGACAAGTCGACTGGCGAGCCGAAGAAGATGACGTTCGGACCATGGATCTTCACGCTGTTCGGCGTGCTGGCGAAGTTCAAGTTCCTGCGCGGCACGTTCCTCGACCCGTTCGGCTATTCGGCCGAGCGCAAGACCGAGCGCGCGCTTGTGCGCCAATACCATGCCATGCTCAGCGAGGTGCTGGCGAAGCTCACGCCCGAGAACCATCACCTGGCGGTCGGGCTTGCGGCGATCCCGGAGAAAATCCGCGGCTTCGGTCACGTCAAGCAGCGTCACCTTACGGCTGCGAAGGCCGACGAGGCCGCCTTGCTCGATCAGTTCCGCGCCGGGCCGCCGCCGCTGCTGAAAGCCGCCGAGTAGCGCGGCGGGGAGGGAAATGTCATGAGGCTTCTGGGCAAGGCTACCCTCGCCGGATTTATCGCCATCGTGGCAACCGCCACCGCTGGCGCCCAGACCGGCTCACCAGACCGGACGGTGCCGCAGCATCTCACGATCGGCTACGAGCGCGAAGGCAAGATCGATGCGCAGCCGCAGGCCTGCCTCGCCTTCGTCAAGGAGATCACCGAGTGGGACAAGGCGCAGACCGAGAAGGGCGCGAAGGATGTCTGCGCCGCGCGCAAACGGCATGTCGACGCCTATAATGTGTTGCAGGCGACCTACAAGAATTTCGTCAAGGCATTCTCCGTCGACCGTCGCCTCAGCCTTCCGGAATCGGTCGAGAGCTTCAAGGCGCTGGTGAAGGCCTGCATCAGTCACAAGCAAGGGCTGACGACCGGCGGTCACAACATCATGATCGACATCATCGAGAACGACATCGTCACGTCGTGCCTGATCCTCGGCAACAACCTGCTGCGTGACGAAACCGCGAAATACAAAGCGCCGCGCTGAATTCCAAACCCGATTGGCCAGCTTGCTCGGACCTCATCCTGAGGAGGGCGCGACGGCATGCGCGGCCTGCCGCCCTTCGCGGATCGCCCACACCACTAGCGACTGACCGCGGCGCATTTCGCCGGCCAGCAGGACGAGATCGGTCGGAATGTCGAACGCTGCCTGGGAAGACACTGCGTCAGTCGTCGTTGTTCCAATCCTATCCGTATTGCGTCGCCAATCCGTCCGGATATGATTTTCGGAAGGAAAATGAAGAATCGCGAATAGCGTCGTTTTCGGGAGGAACTCCAATGGACCGGCACCTAGGTCGGCGATTTCGCATTTGGCGGCTGGACGTCCTGGCGCCGCTAGCCCTTACGGCGGCTTGCGGGCTCGGCTTCGCCGCCGCGGAGACCTATCCTGATCGGCCGGTCAAACTTGTTGTGCCGTTCGGCGCCGGCGGACCGCCAGACGTGGCGGCGCGGATCGTCTCAGGATACTTGTCGACGCACCTCGGCACCGTGTTCATCGAGAACCGTCCCGGTGCAGGCGGTACCATTGCCGCCAAGGCGGTCGCCGCCATGCCCCCCGACGGTTATTCCTTGATGCTGGCGACCTCTGGCGCGCTCTCGATCAGTCCCCAGATTTACCAGGATGTCGGGTATGACCCGGTCAAGAGTTTTGCCCCAATCTCGTTGATTTCGACCGCACCGCTGGTTCTGGCAGTCAACGCACAACTGCCGATCCACACGATCGCGGAATTGGTCGCCTACGCCAAGGCGAATCCGGGCAAGCTCAACTCCGGTGCGTCGATCGGCACGCCGCCGCACATTTCAGGAGAGATGTTTAACGTCTTGACGGGAACCAACATCGTTTTTGTTCCGTACAAGACAGCGGCAGCGGCTGCGAGCGACACCATTGCCGGACAGATCCAGATCACTTTCCAGGGCACGACCGGCATCTTGCCGTTCGTCAGAACGGGCAAGCTCAGGCCGATCGGCGTCGTCAGTGCCGAGCGCATCCCGGAATTTTCCGATGTGCCGACGATGGAGGAGCAGGGGATCAAGGGCATGCCGCCCGATGCGTGGCAGGGCATCGTCGCGCCGGCCGGAACGCCTGCCGACGTCATCGCCAAGCTCAATCGTGTGATCAACCAGGGGCTTTCAAGTCCTGAGCTGAAGGCCGGTATCACCAGGCTGGGCGGCAGCGCGAAGCTCACCACTCCAGCCGAATTCGCCTCGTTCATTGCAAAGATGAAGGATGAATGGGCGATGGTGATCAAAGCGACCGGTGTGAAGGTCGTCAACTGAACCTTCGTTCGGTCTACCTGCGCCTGTTTCGGCCGCCCAGGTCTGCGATTGTCGCAGCGCTAGCACCTGGTGATAATGCTAGTTGACAGCCACGCAACCGGCTGACTCTAGTCGCGGTCGTAATGAAGCGCACGTCGGCAGAAGGCCTCGCTCCATTCTTGCAATCCATTCACTTGATCAGGAGCGGGCGTGAGCAAGCGATATCAGGTCATCATTGTCGGCGGCGGCCCGGTGGGCGTTGGGCTGGCCATCGATCTCGCCCAGCGCGGAATATCGTGCGCGCTGATCGAGCGGCGCGTGGGGATGCACAACATCCCAAAGGGCCAGAACCTGACTCAGCGCACGCTCGAGCATTTCTATTTCTGGGGCTGCGTGGACGAGGTGCGCGCGCAACGAATGCTGCCGCCGGAAGTCCCGGCGGCGGGGATTGTCGCTTATCGCAGCCTGATGAGCGACTACTGGCACGACTTCCAGGGCCGCGAAATCCTCGGTGACTATTACTTCCAGAAGAACGATCGCCTGCCGCAGTACCGTTTCGAAAGCGTTTTGCGCAGCCGGATGGCAAGCCTGCCGCTGGTCGATGCGCGGTTTGGCTGGGCTGCCCAGGATGTCACTCAGGACGAATCCGGTGTTCGCGTCAGCGTCGTCCATGAGGCCGGCAGCGGTACGGTTGAGGAAATCGAGGCCGATTACGTCGTCGGTTGCGATGGCGCCCGTTCGGTCGTGCGTGAGCGTTCGGGCATCCAGCGCGACGGTACGGATTTCGATCAGCTCATGGTGCTGGCGGTCTTCCATTCGCGCGAATTCAACGAGGGCATGAAGCGATTTCCGATGCGTTCGACCTATCGGGCGATGGATCCTGCGCTGAACGGCTACTGGCAGTTCTTCGGCCGCATCGATCCCGAGGAGGGCTTCTTCTTCCATGCGCCGGTGCCGGCCGACACCACGCGCGACAACTACGATTTCGCGGGTCTGCTGCACAAGGCCGCAGGCTTCAAGTTCTCGTGCCGCTTCGAACATGTCGGCTTCTGGGATCTGGGCGTCGCGGTCGCGCAGACCTATCGTGCCGGGCGAATCTTCATCGCCGGGGACGCCGCGCATTCGCATCCGCCTTATGGCGGCTTCGGGGTCAACAATGGGCTCGAAGACGCGGCCAATCTGGCGTGGAAGCTGGCGGCACGTCTCGACGGCTCGGCCGGCGACGCGCTCCTTGAGTCCTACGACCTCGAGCGCCGGCCCGTGTTCAAGCAGGTCGCAGAAGAATTCATCGCGGCGCGCATCAAGTGGGAGGGCGAGGTGATCAATCGCCACGATCCTCTCCGCGATCCGGAGGCTTTCGCCAGCGACTGGGCGGAGCTCAAGACCGGAACCGGACCGATCGTCGCTAATTTCGAGCCCAACTACGAGGGATCGCCCATCGTGTTCGGACCGCCGGGTGGCGTCAGCGGCGCGCGCGGCACATACATGTTCAAGGCGCGGCCCGGTCACCATCTCGCGCCGCGGCAGCTTTCGTCGGGCCGCAACATCTTCGAAGAGCTGGGCCGAAGCTTCGTGCTGCTGGCCCTCGACGCGCCGGCAGAAGCGGTGAGTGCGATTGAAGTCGCGGCCGCCACGCTTCGGGTTCCGCTTAAAGTTCTGCGCGACACGTTCGCGGAAGGCCGCGAAGAATTTGGCGCTCGCCTCGTGCTGGTCCGGCCGGATCAATATGTGGCCTGGGCCGGCGACACCACGCCGCCTGATGCGGCCGGCGTCATCCGGCAGGTCGCGGGGCTGGATTAGGTCAAATCCGGCTACCGCGGCAGCAGGGTCGAGCCCATCAGGAACTTGTCGACGGCATGCGCGGCCTGGCGTCCTTCGCGGATCGCCCACACCACCAGCGACTGACCGCGGCGCATGTCGCCGGCCGCGAAGACCTTCGGGTTGGAGGTCTGATACGCGGTCATGTCGGCCTTGACGTTGCCGCGCTGATCGAGCGCGAGCCCCAGCGACTTGAGCATGCCGTCGTGCACCGGGTGCACGAAGCCCATCGCCAGCAGGACAAGATCGGCCGGCAGGTCGAATTCGCTGCCCGGGATCGGCTTGAATGCGTTGTCGACGCGCGCGCAATGCAGCGTCTTGACCTGCCCGTTCTCGCCCGAGAACTTCACCGTCCCGACCGCGAAGTCGCGCTCCACACCTTCTTCATGGCTCGACGAAGTCCGCAGCTTCAACGGCCAGAACGGCCAGGTCAGCATCTTGTTCTCGTGCTCGGGCGGTTGCGGCATGATCTCGAAATTGGTCACTGACTGCGCGCCCTGGCGAATGGACGTTCCGATGCAGTCGGAGCCGGTGTCGCCGCCGCCAATCACCACGACGTGCTTGCCGGTGGCCAGGATCGGCTCGCTGCCGTCGCCCGGTTCGCCGCTGACGCGCCGGTTCTGCTGCGGCAGAAAATCCATGGCGAAATGGATGCCCGTGAGCTCCCGGCCCGGGATCGGCAGGTCGCGCGCCTTCTCGGCGCCGCCGGTCAGCACCACCGCGTCGTGGCCCGCGACCAGTTCGTCGGCCCGGATGTTGACGCCGACATGGGCGCCGTAGTGGAAGGTCACGCCCTCGGCTTCCATCTGTGCGACGCGCTTGTCGATGTAGTGCTTCTCCATCTTGAAGTCCGGAATGCCGTAGCGCATCAGGCCGCCGGCCTTGGCGAACTTCTCGTAGAGATGCACGTCGTGGCCGGCGCGCGCGAGCTGCTGCGCGCAGGCCATGCCAGCCGGGCCCGAGCCGACGACCGCGATCTTCTTGCCGGTCTTCGTTACCGGCGGCTCCGGCACGATCCAGCCGTGCTCATACGCGTGGTCGGCGATCGCGCACTCGATGGTCTTGATGCTGACCGGGTTGTCGTCGATGTTGAGCGTGCAGGACGCCTCGCACGGCGCCGGACACACGCGCCCGGTGACTTCCGGGAAATTGTTGGTCGAATGCAGGTTGCGCGCCGCTTCCTGCCAGTGGCCGCGATAGACCAGATCGTTCCAATCCGGAATCTGGTTGTTCACCGGACAGCCGGTCGGTGCGCCGGTCGCCGCGGTCGAGCCGTGGCAATACGGAATGCCGCAATCCATGCAGCGCGCCGCCTGCTTCTTGGTCTCGTCCTCGGGCAGCGGCAGCACGAATTCGTGCCAGTGCTTGATGCGCGTCTCGACCGGCTCGTAGTCGCGGTCTTCGCGTTCGAATTCAAGAAAGCCGGTGATCTTGCCCACGGACGCGCCTTACAACGCCGGAAAAAACGGAAGGATGTACCAGGCGACGCCGATCGCTGCACCGAGCAGGAAGGCCCAAGGCTCGGCGACGCCATTAATCAGGTAGATCGCCAGCGGCACGGCCAGAGCGACCGCCACGGCACTGATCCCGCGAAATGTCAGGAGCCGGTGCATGTCGTCATTCCGCCGCCTGCATGGTGCGCGCCTTCTCCATCTCGGCCAGCGCGCGGCGGTATTCGACCGGCATCACCTTGCGGAATTTCGGCCGGTAGTGATCCCAGGCGGCGAGAATGTCGGCCGCCCGGCGTGAGCCGGTCAGCCGCTGGTGGCGGGTGATGAGCAGATGCAGTCGCTCGCAGTCGTGGCGGCTCATGTCTTCCAGCACCTCGACCCGGCCGTGCGATTGCAGGTCCTTGCTATGGTAATAGAGATTGGCCGCGGCCGCTTCTTCCTCCGGCAACGGCTCGAGTGCGACCATCGCCATGTTGCAGCGCGTGTCGAACGTGTCGTCCTCGTCGAGCACATAGGCGATGCCGCCCGACATGCCGGCCGCGAAGTTACGGCCGGTACGGCCGAGCACGACCACTACGCCGCCCGTCATGTATTCGCAGCAGTGATCGCCCGCGCCCTCGACCACCGCGATGGCGCCGGAGTTGCGGACCGCGAAGCGCTCGCCGGCGACGCCCCGGAAGTAGCATTCGCCCTCGATCGCGCCGTAGAGCACCGTGTTGCCGACGATGATCAATTCTTCCGGCACGATGCCGGCGTCGACGGCGGGCCGCACGATGATGCGGCCGCCCGAGAGGCCCTTGCCGACATAGTCGTTGGCCTCGCCCTCCAGTTCGAAGGTGATGCCGTGTGCGAGCCAGGCGCCGAAGCTCTGACCGGCGGTGCCGGTGAATTTCACACGAATGGTGTCGGTCGGAAGCCCCTCGTGGCCATAGCGCTTGGCGACCTCGCCCGACAGCATCGCGCCCGCGGTGCGGTCGGTGTTGCGGATGGCGGTGACGATCCGGACCGGTGCGCCGCGGTCGAGCGCGGCTTGCGCATCGGCAATCAGCCGGCGGTCGAGAATGCGGCCGAGGTTATGGTCCTGCACCTCGCAGTTGTGAATGCTCACGCCGGCGGGGGCCGGGGGCTTGTGGAACAGCTTGGAGAAATCGAGGCCCTTGGCCTTCCAGTGCTCGATCACATGGCGTTTGTCGAGCATCTGTATCTGCCCGACCATTTCGACGAAGGTGCGGTAGCCCATCGCCGCCATGATCTCGCGCACCTCCTCGGCAACGAAGAAGAAGAAGTTGATGACGTGCTCGGGTTGGCCGACGAACTTCTTGCGCAGCACCGGGTCCTGGGTCGCGACGCCGACCGGGCAGGTGTTGAGGTGGCACTTGCGCATCATGATGCAGCCGGCCGCGATCAGCGGCGCGGTCGAAAAGCCGAACTCGTCGGCGCCGAGCAGTGCGCCGACCACAACGTCGCGCCCGGTGCGGATGCCGCCGTCGACCTGAACGGCGATCCGCCCGCGCAGCCGGTTGGCCACCAGCGTCTGGTGGGTTTCGGCGAGCCCGATCTCCCACGGGCTGCCAGCATGCTTGATCGAGGTGAGGGGAGAGGCGCCGGTGCCGCCCTCGAAGCCCGAAATGGTCACGTGGTCGGCGCGCGCCTTAGAGACGCCGGCCGCGACCGTGCCGACGCCGACTTCCGAGACCAGCTTCACCGAGACGAGGCCGGTCGGATTGACGTTCTTGAGGTCGAAGATCAGTTGGGCGAGGTCCTCGATCGAATAGATGTCGTGGTGCGGCGGCGGCGAGATCAGGCCGACGCCGGGCGTCGAGTGCCGCACCTTGGCGATGGTCTGATCGACCTTGTGGCCGGGCAGTTGCCCGCCTTCGCCGGGCTTGGCGCCCTGCGCCATCTTGATCTGCATCACGTCGGAATTGACGAGATATTCGGTGGTGACGCCGAACCGGCCGGACGCCACCTGCTTGATCGCCGAGCGCATCAGGTCGCCGTTCGGCAGCGGCTTGAAGCGGTCGGCCTCTTCGCCGCCTTCGCCGGTGTTCGACTTGCCGCCGATTCGGTTCATCGCGATCGCCAGCGTGGTGTGCGCCTCGCGCGAGATCGAGCCGAACGACATCGCGCCGGTCGCGAACCGCTTGACGATGCTCTCGGCTGGCTCGACCTCCTCGATCGGGACCGGCTGCCGCGCGTCTTCCTCAGCCGACTTGAGGCGGAACAGGCCGCGGATGGTCAGCAGCCGCTCGGATTGTTCGTTCGAGACCTTGGCGTAGGCGCGGTACTGGTCAGGCAGGTTGGCGCGCACTGCATGCTGCAGCGCCGACACCGTCGCCGGCCGTCCAGACGTGGTCTTCGCCGCGGATGCGGAATTGATATTCGCCGCCGACGTCGAGTGAATCGCGGTAGATCGGCGTGTCGTTGAAGGCATCGCGATGCCGGCGCACGCTTTCCTCGGCGATCTGCGTGAGGCCGACGCCTTCGATGCGGGTGGCCGTGCCGGTGAAATACTCGGCGACGAAATCCGACTTGAGGCCGATGGCGTCGAAAATCTGCGCGCCGCAATACGACTGGTAGGTCGAGATGCCCATCTTGGACATCACCTTGAGCAGGCCCTTGCCGACCGACTTGATGTAGCGCTTGACGATCTCTTTCTCGTCGAGCTTGACCGGCAGGTCGTCCTTCATCGCGACCAGCGTCTCGAATGCGAGATACGGGTTGATCGCCTCGGCGCCGTAGCCGGCGAGGCACGCGAAATGATGCACCTCGCGCGGTTCGCCGGACTCCACGACGATGCCGACCGACGTGCGCAGTCCCTGACGGATCAGGTGATGGTGCACGGCCGCGCAGGCGAGCAGCGACGGCATCGGGACGCGGTCGGCGCCGGCGCGCCGGTCTGACAGGATGATGATGTTGATGCCTTCGCGCACCGCCGCCTCGGCGCGCGCGCACAGCGCATCGAGCGCATCCTTGAGGCCGTCTCCGCCGTGCTCGGCCGGCCAAGTCGTGTCGAGGAAGCGCGACTTGAAGTGGCCGTCGCCCACTTCCGAGATCGAGCGGATCTTCTCGAGATCGGCATTGGTGAGGATCGGCTGGCGCGCCTCCAGCCGCTTGCTGCGTGCGAGGCCTTCCAGATCGAACAGGTTCGGCCGCGGCCCGATGATCGAGACGAGGCTCATCACCAGTTCTTCGCGGATCGGATCGATCGGCGGGTTCGTCACCTGCGCGAAGTTCTGCTTGAAGTAAGTGAACAGCAGCTTGGGCCGGTCGGACAGCGCCGAGATCGGCGTGTCGTTGCCCATCGAGCCGACCGCTTCCTCGCCCTGGATCGCCATCGGCGACATCAGGATGCGCAGGTCTTCCTGGGTGTAGCCGAACGCTTGCTGGCGATCGAGCAGCGCCAGGTTCGAGAGCGCCGCTTCGCCGGGCGCGGCCGGCAGGTCTTCGAGCACGATCTGCGTGCGCTCCAGCCACTCCTTGTAGGGATGGCTCTTGGCGAGCGTCGACTTGAGCTCCTCGTCGGGAATGAGGCGGCCTTCTTCGAGATCGACCAGCAGCATCTTGCCGGGCTGCAGCCGCCACTTGGTGACGATGTCCTTTTCCGGGATCGGCAGCACGCCCATCTCGGACGCCATGATGATGCGGTCGTCGCGCGTCACGAAATAGCGGGCAGGGCGCAGGCCGTTGCGGTCGAGCGTGGCGCCGATCTGCCGGCCGTTGGTGAAGGCGATGGCGGCCGGGCCGTCCCACGGCTCCATCAGCGCGGCGTTGTATTCGTAGAACGCGCGCCGCTCCTCATCCATCAGCGGATTGCCGGCCCATGCCTCCGGGATCATCATCATCATCGCATGGGCGAGCGAGTAGCCGCCCATGGTGAGGAATTCGAGCGCGTTGTCGAAGCAGGCGGTGTCCGACTGGCCCTCGTAGGAGATCGGCCAGAGCTTCTCGATATCGTCGCCGAACAGCGGCGACGACACCGACGCCTGCCGCGCCGCCATCCAGTTGTTGTTGCCGCGCAGCGTGTTGATCTCGCCGTTGTGGGCGACCATCCGGTACGGGTGCGCCAGCGACCAGGTCGGGAAGGTGTTGGTCGAGAAGCGCTGGTGGACGAGCGCGAGCGCGCTGATCGAAGTCCGGATCGTGCAGGTCCGGATAGTAGGTGCCGAGCTGGTCGGCGAGGAACATGCCCTTGTAGACTACGGTGCGGCAGGAGATCGACACCGGGTAGTAGCCGGACAGCCGGCGTTCCCGCCGGGTATAGATCCGGCTCGAAATCCACTTGCGCAGGATGTAGAGCCGCCGCTCGAATTCGTCCTCGCTCTTGATCTTCTTGCCGCGGCCGATGAACACCTGCTGGTGCACCGGTTCGGTCGGCTTCACCAACTCGCCGAGCGTCGAGTTGTCGGTCGGGATGTCGCGCCAGCCGAGGAGCGTCATGCCCTCTTTCTTGATGTTCTGCGCGTAGATGTCCCGGATGATCTGCCGCCAGTCCGGGTCGCGCGGCATGAACAGGTTGCCGACAGCGTATTCGCCGGGCGGCGGCAGCGTGAAGCCGAGCTTGCCGGCCTCCTTGGCGAAGAATGCGTGCGGCATCTGCACCAGGATGCCGGCGCCGTCACCGGCGCGCGGGTCGGCGCCGACCGCGCCGCGATGCTCCAAGTTGCACAGGATGGCGAGCGCGTCCTCGACCATGGCGTGCGACTTGCGGCCCTTGATGTCGGCGATGAAGCCGACCCCGCAGGAATCCTTGTCGAGCGCCGGGTCGTAGAGGCCCTGCGCGGCCGGCCAAGCGGGTTCCTCGCCGGCGCTGAAATCGCCGGTTGGCAAGGCTTGATGAACTAAGGAATGGCGGATGTCGCTTCCCTTTCCGCTCCGATCTGAGCTCATGCCGGTCCTCGCCTTTCGCGGCTGTCCGCGCCGCCGCGCCATCCAGCGCGGTCCGGAGCGACTTGCCGCTCCAGCCTCTGGCGGCATTGTGCAGTGCCGTTGCGATCCGTCGCGCCGCCAGTTTTGGCCCGGATGCCTTGTACCCGGAGCACAAAACACGCCAACTTCCGGGCGGGCAACTGGGACAGCAATACTGTCCTAACCTACCTTGCCAAATTCTAATCTTGGAAACAAGGGTTCACCTAATGGGAAATGCCGATTTTGCGCGGATAATTTCCAGTGCATGATTGAATATGTGAAGGCGCGGGCGGCAACGAAAGCCGCGCCAGATGCCGCAATATTGACCACGGTTTTCGATTGGTCGATGCTGCGCCGCGCAATCGATCCGGTTCGCCACTCGTCAGACACCGATCCGGGTGATTGCGCCACGAGCGATGGACCCTTCATGACCGATATTGCAGCGCGCTCGAAACCAATGCCGGCGCCGGGCCGGCGCTCGCTGATCGCTGCGATTGCCAGCGTGCTCGTACCCTACGCGCTGGTCGGGCTCGGGCTGCGCGCTGCTGATGGCGTATCTCTTCTTCCGCGCCGGTCAGTCGAAGATCGACGGCATGCTGCTCAACTTCAATGTGCGGGGGACGGAGTTTTCCGTGGTGCTGCCGGTCCAGGTCAAGCAGTCGACCTTGCAACTGTTCGAGACCCACTATGCCGGTCTTGAGGTTCCGACCAAGATCATTGCCCATGTGTTCGCCTATGCGGAATTCCTGCTGCCGATCTGCCTGATCCTGGGTTTCGTCACCCGCTTCTCGGCTTTGGCGCTGCTGATCATGACGGTGCTGACGGTGGTCTATGTCGCGCCCGCCGAGTTGTGGACGACCTACATCTACTGGATCGCAATCCTGCTGGTGCTGCTTTCGGTCGGCCCGGGCGCCCTCTCGTTCGACGCGCTGATCAGGTTCATCTACCAGCGCGACAAGGTGCCGGAATTCCGCTGAATATCAGCGCTCCGGACCTAGGCGAGCACAGCGCTGGGCTGGCGCCGCAACCATCAAAGCAAGCAACAGGGCGGTCTTCATGTCGCTCAAGCTCTATTTCCACCCGCTATCGTCCTTCTGCCAGAAGGCCCTGGTCGCTCTGTACGAGAACGACACGCCCTTCGAGCCGCACCTCGTCGATCTCGGCGACAAGGACTCGCGTGCGGCGTTCCTGAAGGTCTGGCCGATCGGCAAGTTCCCAGTCCTGCGGGACGACGCACGGGACCGGACGGTCCCGGAGTCGAGCAGCATCATTGAATATCTCGATCTGCATTATCCCGGCAGGACAAAGCTCGTTCCCGCTGATGCCGACCTTGCCGGACAGATGCGGACGCTCGATCGTTTCTATGACCTGTATGTGCAGGTGCCGATGCAGAAGATCGTCGGCGACCGGCTGCGTCCCACGGATAAGAAAGATCCATTCGGCGTGGATCAGGCGCGAGGACTGCTGCAGACCGCGTACGGCGTCATCGACAAGGATATGGCGACGAGGACGTGGGCGTTGGGCGATGCCTTTAGCATGGCCGACTGTGCCGCCGCGCCTGCGCTCTACTACGCGAACCTGGTGGCTCCTTTCGCCGAGAAGGGCCATCAGAACGTGGCGCGCTACTTCGAACGGCTGATGAACCGACCGTCCTTCAGCCGGGCGGTCGAGGAAGCTGAGCCTTATCGCAAGCTCTTCCCTCAATAAGCCGCGCACGCCCGTCTTGACCGAACATTCCTGGGGGACCTGACTTCGCATGAATTTTGCCAGTGACAACGCGGCCGGCGTCGCACCTGAGATTCTCGCGGCGATCTCCCGCGCCAACACCGGCGGCGCGCTGGCCTATGGCCGTGACGATTGGACGAAACGCGTCGAGCGGCGCTTTGCCGAGATTTTCGAACACGAGGTCGCGGTCTTTCTGGTGCCGACCGGGACAGCCGCCAACGCGTTGGCGCTGGCGCACCTCGCGCCGCCGTGGGGCGCGGTGCTCTGCCACGCCGAGGCGCACATTGTGACCGACGAATGCGGCGCGCCGGAATTCTTCGGCGGCGGCATCAAGCTGATCGGACTGCCGGGCGAGGCCGGCAAGATCGCGCCCGAAACGCTTGAGGGCACACTCACGCGCGGTCAATGGGGCGGACCGCATCACGTCAGCCCTGCTGTTGTCTCGCTGTCGCAGGCGACCGAGGCCGGCACGATCTATCGCGTCGACGAGATCCGGCGTCTTGCCGACATCGCGCATGCGCACGGGGTGATGGTGCATGTCGACGGCGCGCGGTTCTCCGGCGCGCTCGCGCGTATGAATGCGAGCCCGGCGGATGCGACCTGGAAGGCGGGGGTGGATGTTCTCTCGTTCGGCGCGACCAAGGGCGGCGCGCTCGCCGCCGAGGCGGTGGTGTTTTTCGACCCCGCTCGCGCCGCCGGCATGCCGGAACGCCGCAAGCGCGCCGGTCACCTGATCTCGAAGCACCGCTTCGTCGCCGCGCAGTTCGAAGCGTTCTTTGCCGGCGACCTGTGGCTCAAGCTCGCGCGGCACGCCAACGACATGGCCGACCGTCTCGCCGAACGGCTCTCCGCCGTGGGGCTCGTCCCGCTCTGGCCGGTCGAGGCCAACGAGGTGTTCGTCGTCCTGCCGGCCCGGACCGACCGGCGCCTCAGGGCGGCGGGCGCGCTCTACTACCCGTGGGTGTCGCACGCGTTGCCGGGTGGCCGCACGCTGGCGCCCGACGAGATCGTGGTGCGGCTGGTGACATCGTTCGCCACCCATCCGGACGAGGTGGACCGTTTTGTCTCGGCGGCGCGTCCTGGCTGATGCCACTAAGGCTGAAGTGGGATGCGAACTTCGAATCCGGGACACTAGCCGGTCAAAGCCACGCCGCAATCCCAAGTAACGTTAATGAGGTCTGAATGCGCACGGCCCCGCGTGTGATCCGATAACGCAGGTTCGAAGGAGTCGTGACTTGAAACAGAAGCTCGCGATCTATGCCGGCCTCTTGGCCATTGGCATCGCGGCTGCGGGACCGGCCACCAGCCAGGTCCTGCCGTATCCGCCGGCCGGTAATATGCTGCCGTATCCGGCCGCCAACAATTTGCCGCCCCATGAAGTCGTTGCGCTCGTCCGGTCGACCGGGCTCGAGCCTCTGACCCGCCCGGTGCGCCATGGGCCCGTCTTCATTCTGCACGCGGCCAATAAGGCCGGACACGAGGTTCGGGTCGTGGTTGATGCCCGGCTCGGACGGATCGTGCGCGTGGTACCGCTGGGAACCGTGCGTCAGGCGGCCGCCGTGCCGCCCCCGCCGGCGCCCTATGGCCGGCCGCCGGCCGGCATCCCCTCGGTTCCGGACGGCTACGGGCCGAGTGGCCGCGCGACCGGTCTGCCGTCCGACATCGAGGATGCCGAACCGTATGGTCAGGTCGCCGGGATCGGCATGCCGGCACCGCCCAGCCGTACGGCTGCTCCCAACGCGGGCCCGACTACAACACAGTCCGGTCCTCCGCCGCTGCCGCGGCCGCGGCCCAAAGTTGCTGCCGCCGAACCGATCGCGCCCGTACCGGCTACGACTGCTACCAGCCCGACCCCGGCCGCGGCTGCGACGACGCGCAGTTTGCCCACGATCACGACCACCGGTGCAGCCGCAGCGGTTGCGGCGCTGCCGCCCGAGCCGGTTTACGAGGAACACGAGTAGGCAGGCGGCCGCGGGGCCTCGGCCCAGGCGTGTAGCGCGCTACAGGCGCTCAAAATGAAAGCGCCCCGGAATCCGGGGCGCTCCCTCCGAGTCGATCGAGACCGGGTTACGTCAGGCAGCCTTCGCCTCGACCACCTTCGGCGTTGCCGTTGCCGATCACAATCTGGCGCGGCTTCTTGGCCTCGGGGATCTCGCGGACGAGGTCGACGTGCAGGAGACCGTTCTCCAGCGACGCGCCCTTGACCTGGACGAAGTCGGCGAGCTGGAACACGCGCTCGAAGGCGCGCGCCGCGATGCCCTGGTAGAGCGTCTCGCCCTTGTGCTCGTCGGCCTTGGTCTGCTTGTCGCCGCGGATCGTCAGGGTGTTTTCCTTGACCTCGATGTTGAGCTCGGGCTCGGCAAAGCCGGCCACCGCGACGCGTGATGCGGTAGTCGTTCTCGCCGGTCCGCTCGATATTGTAGGGCGGATAACCGGGCGAGCCACTTGTCGCCGAGTTGATCGAAGAGGGAAAACAGCCGGTCGAAGCCGACGGTCGAACGATAGAGGGGAGCAAGATCGAAAGTTCGCATGGCATATCCTCCTTGAGCGACATGCGGAAGGTCCACCCAAGAGGGTCGGACCGGGTTCTGCGCAGCCCGAACGGGCCTGCACACGGCAGATGTAGGAGCGTCTCGATGAGCCGCAAGGGGGGTGGCGGAAGCGGCGTTTCGACTGTGGCCAAGATGCACGCGCGGGCGAATGGTACCGCCGAAGTGCGCATTGAGCAGGCGGCGGGCCCTGCTATAAGGCGTCGGCCCGCCCCGCATCGGTTCCCAATTCATCCTGCATGACCCTGGTCGATATTCCCGCCAATCCGGTGCCCGAAGGGGCGGTCGTCCGGCACGCTCAAGACCCGCGACGGGGTCGAGCTTCGCTTCGCCCGCTGGCAGCCGCCGCCCGGGCGCAAGGGCACCGTCTGCCTGTTCCAGGGACGCGCCGAGTTCATCGAAAAATACTTCGAGACCGTGCGCGACCTGCGCGCGCGCGGCTTCGCGGTCGCGACGATCGACTGGCGCGGGCAGGGCGGGTCGGAGCGCGCGCTGCGCAATTCGCGCAAGGGCTACGTGCGGCGATTCTCCGACTACCAGATCGACCTCGAAACCTTCATCAACGACGTCGTGCTGCCCGACTGTCCGCCGCCGCATTTTGCGCTCGCGCATTCGATGGGCGCGACCGTGCTGCTGCGCGCCGCCTATCATGGGCTGCGCTGGTTCGACCGCATGGTGCTGCTCGCGCCGATGGTCGGCGCTGCCCGGGCATGCGCGGTTCGCTCGCGACCCGCGCGCTGGTCAGGACCTGCGCTATCTCGGGCTCGGCTCGCAGTACGTGCCGGGCGGCGACGCCTCGGTGATGATGCAGCGGCCGTTCGTCGGCAATCTGCTCACCTCCGATCCGGTGCGCTACGCCCGCAACGTCGCGGTGCTCGAGGCCGAGCCTGCGCTCGCGATCGGCTGGCCGACGGTGGCGTGGACCGACGCCGCGTTCCGGGTGATGAGCGAGATTTCGCAGCCGAGCTATGCCGGGCAGCATCCGGCAGCCGATCCTGATCATCGCGGCCGGCCACGACAGATCGTCTCGACGCCGGCGATCGACGAGTTCTCGGTGCGGCTGCGCGCCGGCTCGCATCTCATCGTGCCGGGCGCGCGCCACGAATTGCTGATGGAGCAGGACCGCTTCCGCGGCCAGGTGCTCGCGGCGTTCGACGCCTTCGTGCCCGGCACGCCGTTGTTCGGGTGATTCCGCGGCACACATTCTTTTTTGCACGACCGCATTCCCTCCGAGACAGTCGCTCACCTTCCGCGCCTCGCGTGCGGCTTGCTTCGCGGGACGGGCGAAACGAGATCGATCGGCAGTCCGCGAATGGTCTCAATTCAGAAACCTGCACGAAACATGGACAACAATTCATGATTGATCGCTGAACGCTGCCGCCCGGCGCGCGTTGTCGTGAGACAGTCACGGAGGAATTCCACGTGAGGACGGCCTTGTTAACGGCGATCGCGGCGGTTGCGTTGGGCGTTGCCGCGCTTCCGGTCACGGACGCATATGCTCAGCGCGGCCGCGGCGGCCCCGGCATCCACGGCGGGCCGGGGGTCGGTGGACACATCGGGTCGGGGCCACGGGCTGGTGGACACATCGGCTCGGGTCCCCGAGTGGGCGGATATGCGCATGGCGGGTGGAACCGCGGCTGGCAGGGTCCGCGCCGCTACTATGGCCCCGGCATCGCGCTCGGCTTCGCCGCACCGTACGGCGCCTATGCCTACGGCGGCGGCTGCTACCAGGTGCGCCGGGTCCCGACCCAATGGGGCCTGCAGTATCGCCGCGTGTGGGTCTGCTGACCTCGCATTTCGCGCTTGATCAAGGGAAGAAAGAGCCCGTCGGCCTGTGCCGGCGGGCTCTTGTTGTGCGGACGCCGGCCGGAGCTGACCGGACCCGGCGCAAGATGACGCGCGGCCACACCTGCCCGGCATCCGTCTCCCCAGGGGCCACAGGCGGTGGACTCTTTGGCCTGATTCTGCTAGATCGGCGGCCAATCGGAGCCCGCGCGATGGCGCTTAACGGCGTGTCAGCGGGCTTCTGCACATTCACTCCATTCGCTCGAGAGGTGCGACGCGTGCAGGTGCTCGTTCGGGACAACAACGTCGATCAGGCCCTTAAGGCGCTGAAGAAGAAGATGCAGCGCGAGGGTATTTTCCGCGAGATGAAGCTTCGCGGGCATTACGAGAAGCCGTCCGAAAAGAAAGCGCGCGAGAAGGCGGAAGCGATCCGCCGGGCGCGCAAGCTAGCCCGCAAGCGCATGCAGCGCGAGGGCCTGCTGCCGATGAAGCCGAAGGTCGTCCCGGGCGCCACCGGCGCGGCCCGGCCGCCCCGCCGTCCGGCGTTCTAAGCGCCTTAGGTTCGGCCCGAACTCCATTCCGGTGGAAGAATGTGACGCGGGTCCCGTCGGGGATCCGCGCTTTGTTTTCGTGCGCCACGGCGATAGTCTTGCAGCCCGGAGCATGATCCCGAAAGGCTGCGGACTTTTCGGACCAGATCGTGCGACCAGGCGAATGTTCTGGTGAGTGGTCACGGGTTGCGTCGATGAACCGCCGGCACGGCAGGCCGAGCTTATTTCGTCCCGGTGCGCTTCTCGCGCTCGCCGGGCTGGCGCTGGCGGGCTGTGCCAGCGCGGCGCTCACGCCGCCGGACGCGACCGACACCGAAGAGTCGTTTTTTGCCACCTCGCCCGCCAACATCGCGTCGCTGACCGACGTGGTGGTGCGCAATCCCAATGACCCGCAGGCCTTCAACATTCGCGGCGCCGTGTTCGGACAGGCCGGCAAGCACACCGAAGCACTCGCCGACTTCAACAAGGCGATCAGCCTCGATCCAAATTATGCCCAGGCCTATGCCAACCGCGGGCTGGTCTATCGCCATACCAACAGGCTCGACCTCGCGCTGGCCGACTACAACAAGGCGATCGCGATCGATGCCGGCTATGCGGCCGCCTATCTGGGACGCGGCCAGGTGCAGCGCCGGAAGGGCCAGTTGGTCCCGGCGCTGCAGGATTTCAACAAGGCGATTGCGCTGCGGCCCGACGCCGCGCAGGCCTATCACAACCGCGGGCTGCTTTATCAAGGCCAGCGGCAGCACCAGTTCGCGATCGATGATTTCACCACCGCCATCGGCCTCTCGCCGCAGCAGCCCGATCTTCTGACCGCGCGTGGTTTGAGCTATCTCGCGGTCGACGACGTCAAGGCGGCGGCCGGCGATCTCGACGAGGCGGTGCTGCTCGATCAGCAGAACCTGCATGCCTGGATGAGCCGCGCGCTCGCCTACGAACGGCTCGGCGAACGCAACAAGGCCGCCGGCTCCTACGCGCAGGCGATGAAGCTCCGCAAGGACTACGGCCCGGCCAGCGACGGCTTCACGCGCGTCGGCGGCAAGACCGGGACGGCCTACAAGACCTTCGATTAGTTTTACGCCGCCTTGTGCCAAAGCCTTTGGCTCGCGATCGCGGCGCCTTCGCCGAGCGCCGCGAGCTTGGCCCAGACGATGCTGTCCACCACTATCGGCTCGGTGCGCACCGAGGTGCCGAAGCCGCAATCGACTCCGGCGATGACGCGCTCCCGGCCGACGATGTCGGCGTACCGTGCGATCCGCTGCGCCACCAGCCGCGGATGCTCGACGAAGTTCGTCGTCGAGTCGATCACGCCCGGAATGAGGATCCGGTCGTCGGGAATCTTGACCTGCTTCAGGTCCTCCCACTCGTGGTCGTGGCGCGGATTGGCGGCCTCGATGCTGACCGCCTGGATGCGGCGCCTTGAAGGCGATGTCGATGATCTTGGTCACCGGCAGGTCGTGGGTGTGCGGGCCCTCGTAGTTGCCCCAGCAGATGTGCAGCCGCATCCGGTCCGACGGCAGTCCCGCGATCGCGCCGTTGAGCGCCGCGATATTGCGCTCGGCGATCTTCGTGCGGAACTCGTCGTCGGTCAGGCTGCGGTACTGATTGTTGCGCGCCGAGCCCAGGTCGGGCGCGTCGATCTGCAGAATGAAGCCCGCCTCGACGATCGCCCGGTATTCGGTCTTCATCGTCTCGGCCAGCGCCTCCACGTAGGCTTCCTCGGTCGGATAATGCAGGTTGATGATGAAGCGGGTCAGGATGCCGGGCGAGGGCGCGGTCATGAAAACGTCGGTGGGCTTCGATTTCGCTACCGCGGCCTTGAGGTGCGCGAGGTCGCGGTCGAGCCCGCTGCGGTCCTTGTAGCGCAATGGCCCGATGCAGCCGGGAAACGGCGTGGCGACAAAGTTGCCCTGCCGGGCGAAGTCCGGATGCGCGAGCAGGTCGCGTCCGATCATGATGTCGCGGCCCTTCTCGGCGGCGCGCGGGTCGGGCCCGATGCCCTCGACGCGATGGCGGATGTAGGTCGTGTAGGACGGCTTGCTCATCTCGCCGTCGCTGACGATGTCGATGCCGGCCGCGACCTGCTGCGCCACCACCTCGTTGACCGCCGCGGCGGTCGTCGGCTTCGAACACCGCCGGCGTCGATCGCCTCGCCCTTCTCGCGGCGGAGAATGAGATCGATCAGCGGCTTCGGCCGCGGCAGGCTGCCGGTATGCGTGGTGAGAATTCGGTCAGTGCTGGTTTTCATGAGGTGCTCCGGGCGGGCGGCCTTTGTAGCGGATATGATCCGGCGTTGTCGCGGGGGTACGCGGCGGGTAGTGTCCCGGCCGGCCGCTCCACGAGGGAGGAAGAAAAGTCATGCGCATCGTCGATCTGAGCCGCGAGCTTTATCACCGCACGCCGAGCTATCCGGGGCAGCCGCCGATCATTCACGGCGTCTGGAAGATCGCACGAGGAGGCGTTCGCCGAATCCGGCAATGTACAGGGCAACAGCGTCATGTTTTTCTCGATGCCCGACCACGGCGGCACCCACATCGACGCGCCGCGGCATTTCGGCAAGGACGCGACCCCGATCAACGAATATCCGCTAGAATACTGCATCGTGCAGGGCATCTGCATCGACCTGCGGCATATCCGCCACGGGCCGAGATCACGCCGGCAGACCTGGAAGCGGCGGTGAAGAAGGCGGGCGTGCCGGTTCCGAAAAAGGGCACCGTGCTGCTCTGCACCGGCCATCACGAGCGCACCTTCCCGACCGCCAAGTACTCCACCGACAATCCGGGCGTGAACGTCGAGGCGACCGAATGGCTCGCCCAGCAGGGCGTCGTGCATTTCGGCATCGACTCGATGCGGCCCGGCCCGGAAGGCAAGGTAAATTCGCTGGTGCACAAGGCGTGTCTGGAACTCGACATCACGCATATCGAGAGCCTGTGCAATCTCGAGACGCTGATCGGGCAGGGCGAATTCCAGTTCATCGGCCTGCCGCTCAAGTTCCGCGGCGGCACCGGCTCGCCGATCCGCGCCGTCGCGGTGTTTCAGGATTGATCATCTCTTGCCGCGATTGCGGTCTGCTCTCTCCCCCGCTTGCGGGGGAGAGGTGGAGAGGGGGTGAACTTGCACAAGTCTGCGTGCATGCCCCCTCCCTAACCCTCCCCCGCCAAGCGGGGGAGGGCGACGTTGCGGCGCCGCCTGCGCTTTACGTCAACAACCTACTCGACGATAGGCACCGACAAGGAACACAAATCCAATGATGCTCGGACACAATCGAAAAATGAGCGGGGCGGAATGCCTTGCCGACATGCTCAAGGGCTATGGCGTCACCCACGTGTTCCATGTGCCCGCGGTGCTGCGCAAGACCTTCGCGGTGATGGAAACCCGCACCGACATCAAGCGGCTGCATGTGCACGGCGAGAAGGCGGCGGCCTACATGGCGGACGGCTACGCGCGCGCGACCGGCAAGCCCGGCATCTGCGCCGCGCAGGTGATCGGCGCGCTCAACCTCGCGGCCGGCCTGCGCGACGCCTGGCTCGCGCACTCGCCGGTGATCGCGTTGACTGGCGGCCGCGATCCCAAGACCAAGTTTCGCAAGGTCTACCAGGAGATCGACGACGTGCCGGCGTTCGAGCCGGTGACCAAGTTCAACGCCACCATCGATGACGTCGCGCGCTTCCCCGACATGGTGCGGCAGGCGTTCCGCGTCGCGACCTCCGGCACGCCCGGCCCGGTGCACCTGCAGTTTCGCGGCAACGAGGGCCAGCTCGACGCCGATGAAGCCGAGATGGAGCCGCTGCTGCGAGCCGCAGTTCGCGCGCGTGCCGCCGTTCCGGCCGGCGCCCGACGACGCGCAGCGTCAAGGCCGCGCTGCAGCACCTGCAGGCCGCCGAGCGGCCGGTGATCGTCGCGGGCGGCGGCGTGCGCGCTTCCGGCGCGGGTGCCGAACTGGTCGCGCTCGCGGAAGCGCTGCAGATCCCGGTCGCGACCTCGCTCAACGGCAAGGACTCGATCCCCGGCACGCATCCGCTGTCGGTCGGCGTGGTCGGCAGCTACTCGCGCGAGAGCGCCAACCGCGTGGTCAACCGCGCCGATCTCGTCTGCTTCATCGGCACCGAGACCGGCGGCATGACCACGCATTTCTGGGCGGTGCCGAAGATCGGCACGCCGGCGATCCAGATCGACATCGATCCGGAGGCGATCGGCCGCAACTATCCGCTGCTCGCCGGCGTCAACGGCGACGCCAAGGTGACGCTGGCGCGCATGGCGGCGCTCGCCGACCGCGCCAGCGCCGGCAAGCGCAAGGCCTGGATCGAGGAAGCGCAGACGATCTGCAAGGAATGGTACGCCGAAGTACAATCCGATGCTGAATTCGGACGCCGTGCCGATCCGGCCCGAGCGCATGTGCGCGGAATTCAGCAGGCACGTGCCCGACAACGGCATCGTCGTGGTCGACACCGGCCATGCCGGCATGTGGATGGGCGGCATGTACGACCTGCGCACGCCGTCGCAGAGCTATATGCGCAGCGCCGGCCATCTCGGCTGGGCGTTTCCGGCGGGGCTCGGCGCCAAGTGCGGCGCGCCGGAGCGGCCGGTGGTCACGTTCACCGGCGACGCCGGCTTCTGGTACCACATCGCCGAGATCGAGACCGCGGCGCGCTGGGGGATCAACGCCGTCACGGTGGTCAACAACAACGCCAGCGGCAATCAGTCGAAGCGCGGCTTCGACCGCGTCTATGGCGGCACGCAGACCGAGCAGGCCAAGGAGATGTGGACACTTCAGCAAGCGTCAACTTCGCGCGCATCGCCGAGGAGATGGGCGCGGTCGGCATCCGGGTCGAGAAGCCGTCCGAGCTCGGGCCCGCGATCGAGCAGGCGCTCAAGGCCAACCGGCCGGTGGTGATCGACGTGGTCACCGAGATCGACGCGCTCGCGCCGCTGGCGGTTAGTTGATCCTGTTTATTCCGCCGTCGCCGCGCACTCCGTAACCCTCTCCCCCTGCGGAGAGGGTGCCGAGCGCCTCAAGCGCGGCGGGTGAAGGGGGTGCCTCAGTCGTGCAAACGAGCCCTCACCCGGCCGCTCACTTCGTTCGCGTCCACCCTCTCCCGCAAGGGGAGAGGGTGACGGAGCCTGCCGCGCGTTCAGGGATAGTTCAGCGAAAACGCCGAACGTTCGCCCTCACCGCGTCGCGGTCGGCGCGAATTTCTGCACGCGGCGGCCGAAGCCGACCTCCGCGGTGTAGAGGTTGCCCTTCGAATTGATCGCGATGTTGTGCACCCACTTGAACTGGCCGGGCTGGCGGCCGTGGCGTCCCCATTGCGACAGCACCTTGCCGTCGTCGCGCGACATCACGCCGATCTGGCCGTTGGCGCCGTCGGCCACGAAGATGAATTTCTGCTGCGGATCGTTGGACAGCACCAGGTCCCAGACAGAGCCGTTCGCGCGGGTCTGCGGCTCGAAGCGAAATTCGTTCACGAACGTGCCGTCCTTGCGGAACACCTGGATGCGGTCGTTGGCGCGGTCACAGACATAGACCAACCCGTCGTTCGACAGCCGTACGCAGTGCACCGGGCTGCTGAAGCTCGGCGAGGGTGACGCGTCCGGATCGTAAGCCGGCAGCTTGTCGTCGTGCGGCGTCTTGGTCCGTCCTGCTCCCCAATGACGTTTGTAGGCGCCGGTCTTCATGTCGAACACGATCACGCGGCGATTGCCGTAGCCGTCCGCGACGTAGATTTCGCCCGCCGCATCGTCGGTCGTCATGTGCGCCGGGCGGCCGAGCCGTGTCGTCGAGTTCGAGCCCTTGCTGCCGTCGTCCTTGCCGATCTGCTGGATGAACTTGCCGTCGGGCGTGAATTGCAGAATCTGGTCGCCGTCATTGTTGCCGCCGACCCAGACATTGCCCGGAGGCGTCGACGTGGATGCCGTGCTCGTTCTTCATCCATGTAGCCGGCGACCGGTCCGCCCAAGGAGGCGAGCAGGTTGCCGTCGGTGTCGAATTTCATCACCGCCGGCGCCGCCTTGCAGCACTTGGTTTGCGGCGGGTTCGCCATCGCGCCCTTCTCGTCGTCGAGCAGCGAGGCGGGCCGATGCACGATCCAGATGTGGTCGTTCCGGTCGACGGCGATGCCGGACACCTGGCCGAGGATCCAGTTCTCCGGCAGCGGCTTCGGCCAGAACGGCTCGGGCCGGAACTGCGGCGCGTCCTGCGCGAATACCGGCGACGCGAACGCGACGGTCAGCAGTGCGATGATGATACGCATGGCGCTCTCCCGATGGTCCGTCTGTGGCGCGGACCTGCGGGTATATTAGAGCAAATTCCGTTTGAGCGGATACGGACTCCACCCCGCTCGCGCCCGCGCAAGCGGGCACCCAGTTCCTTCTTTAGGCCGCATTTCGTTCTGGGTCCCCGCGTTCGCGGGGACGAGCGGAGAGAGCGATCTCACCGAAGGCCGAAAATTCAGCTTGCGAGGATGTCTCGCCGAACGGAGATGGCTCGGCCTAGGATAAAAGCTTACTCCCGCTTGATGCCGGCCTTCGCGACGACGCTGCGCCATTTGTCGATGTCGGTGCGGATGCGCTGCGTGACCGCCGCGGGCGGCCCGGGTTCGGGCTCGAGGCCCTGCGCCATCAGCGCCTCGCGCGTGTCGGCGGCCTTGAGAATGTCGTTCACCTCGCGGTTGAGGCGCTCGAGGATGGCGGTGGGCGTCGCGGGGGGCATCACCAGCGCGACCCACAGCACCGCCTCGTAGCCGGGCAAGCGCGGCTTCCGCGAGCGTCGGCACGTCCGGCAGCGCCGCCGAGCGTGTCGCGCCGGTGGTGACCAGCGCGCGCAGCTTGCCGCCCTGGATGTTGGGCAGCGTCGGCGAGATGGTGGCGAACTGCATGTCGAGCCGGCCGGTGATCATGTCGGTCACCGATTGCGCGGAGGACTTGTACGGCACGTGCGTCATGTTCACGCCTGCCTGGCTGGCGAACAGCGCGGCGGCGAGATGCGCGAGGCTCGCGACCCCGGCCGAGCCGTAGTTCAGCGACCAGGCTTCGACTTGGCGAGCGCGATCAATTCGCCGAGGTTCTGCGCCGGCAGCCCGGGATAGATCACCAGCACATAGGGCTGGCCGCCGACCATGCCGACCGGGGCGAAGTCCTTGATCGGGTCGTAGGGCAGGTTTGCGCTGAGGCTCAGCGGCGAGCGCGTGCGTGCTCGCCGTCGCGATGCCGAGCGTGTAGCCGTCGGGCGCCGCCTTGGCGACCGCATCGGCGCCGATGATTGCCGCTGGCGCCGGCGCGGTTGTCGACCACCACCTGCTGGCCGAGCCGCGTGGCGAGCCGCTGGCCGAGGATGCGCGCGATGATGTCGGTGCTGCTGCCCGCCGGGAACGGCACGATCAGGCGCACCGGCCGATCGGGCCACGCGGCGTCGCCGGTCTGTGCGCGCGCCGCGCTGGTCGCGATCAGGCACGCAACGATAACGGTCAGCAGTCGGATTGGCATCGACATCAGTTTCAACCCTTGGGACGAAGCAGTGGCGTCGGCGGCCGCGGCTAAATCTGGAACCGCGGGTCGAGATGGTCGCGCAGGCTGTCGCCGAACAGGTTGAAGGCGAACACTGCGAGGCTGATGGCGATGCCCGGGAACAGGATCAGCCATGGCGCCTTGTCGAAGAAGTCGGCGGCATTGCCGGACAGCATCAGGCCCCAGGCCGCGGTCGGCTCGGTGACGCCGAGGCCGAGGAACGACAACGAGGCTTCCGCCAGGATCGCCTGCGCGATGAAGGCGGTCAGCATGATCAGGTAGGGCGCCGCGACGTTCGGCGCCATGTGGCGGAAGATGATGCGGCTGTTGGAGTAGCCGGCCGCGCGCGCCGCGTCGACATACGGCATGGTCCGCACCGACAGCGCGGCCGCGCGCACCACGCGCTCGACGCGCGGCAGGATCGGGATCGCGATGGCGATGACCAGGTTGAAGTCGATGCCGCCGAACGTCGCCGAGCGGACCGCCGCGACCACGACCAGCGCCAGCACGATGATCGGGAACGCCAGCAGGATGTCGACGAAGCGCTGGATCCAGTCGTCGATCTTGCCGCCGAAATAGGCCGACGCCACGCCGAGGATCGCGCCGAGCGTCGAGCCGACGAACGACGAGGTGAAGCCGATGACCATCGCGGTACGCGCGCCGTAGATGATGCGGGAGAACACGTCGCGGCCATAGGCGTCGGTGCCGAACCAATGCGCCGCGGACGGCGGCTGCAGGCTGTCGGCCGGGTCGAGGCTGATTGCCAACGGATCGTAGGGCGCGACCCAGGGCGAGAAGATGCCGGCGAACATCATCACAAAAATGATGAAGAAGCTCACGGCGCCGAGCGGCTGCTGCCGGCAAAAATCGATCACGGCGTTGCTCTGCCGGACTTGCGGCGCGGTCGGGAGCGCGGGTGCGGCCATCGTCATGGCGGTCACCCATACCGGATGCGCGGATCGAACGCCGCGTACATGAGGTCGATGATCAGGTTGGTGAACACGTAGAACACCGCGATCATCATCACCATGCCCTGGATCAGGGTGAAGTCGTTACGCGAAACACTCTGCACGAACAGCTTGCCGATGCCGTTGAGGTTGAACACCTGCTCGGTCACCACCAGCCCGCCGATCAGGAAGGCGAATTCGAGCCCGATCACGGTGATCGCCGGCAGCAGCGCATTGCGCAGCGCATGCCGCGAGACGATCACCTTCTCGAACACGCCCTTGGCGCGCGCGGTGCGGATATAGTCTTCGCTCATCACCTCGAGCAGCGAGGAGCGGATCATGCGGGCGGTGACCGCGCAGTAGCGGTAGCCGATGGCGAGCGCCGGCCAGATCAGCTGGGTCAGGTTGGCGACGGGTCAACGTAGAACGGCGTGTAGGTGATCGGCGGCAGCCATTTGAACATCGACAGCAGCGCGAGGATGATCAGCATGCCGAACCAGAACGACGGGATCGACAGCCCGCCGATGGTGATGATGCGGACGACATAGTCGACCCAGGTGTCGCGCATCAGCGCCGCGGTGGTGCCGAGCGGAATGGCGATCAGCACCGCGATGATGGTCGCCATGATGGCGACCTGCAGCGACAGTTCGAGCCGCGCGCCGATCTCCTCGGTCACCGGCCGGTCGGTCCACATCGATTTGCCGAGATCGAGCGTGGCGAGCCCGACCATCCAGTCGGCGAACTGGTTGAGCAGCGGCTTGTCGAGGCCGAGCCGCTTGCGCTCCATGTCGATCGTCTCCTGCGAGACGCTGCCGCCGTCGCCGCGCAGTTTTACCTCGACGACGTCGCCCGGCACGATCCGCAGCATGAAGAACACCAGCACCGCCACACCGAGCAGCGTCGGGATCATCAGCAGCATGCGGTGCAGGGTGTAGCGGAGCATCGGTTCTCTCGCTCGGGCGCAAACTTTCCTCTCCCCGCTTGTGCGGGAAGAGGAAGAAGCGCGTCACTGGTTCAGCCAGACCTGGCGAGGTCCTGCCCGAGGTTGTGGCTCGGCGACATCTTCCAGCCCATCACGGTCTTGTGGGTCGGGACGATGCGGTGCCACCACAACAGCGGCTGCTGATAGGCCTGCTCGAACAGTCGCTTCTCGAACGCCTTGATCAAGTCCTTGCGCTTGTTGGGATCGCGCTCGCGCACCTGCGCATCGTAGAGTTTGTCGAGCTCCGGGTCGTTCGACCCGCGAGCGGTTCTCGGGCGCGCGGCTGACCGACAGGTACTTGGCGAGCCCGAGCGAGGGCTCGTCCATGAACAGGTTGGAGAAGTCGATCGCGACATCGTGGTTACCGGCGTTCATGGTCGCCAGATAGGGCGCAGTGTCGAACTGCTTGTGCTCGGCGGTGACGCCGATCTGACGCCACTGGTCGACCAGGAAGATGCCCGCCGGCGTATAGGGCATCGCCAGGTTGCGGTTGTGCAGGGTGAACTTGAGGTTCGGCACGCCGGCCTCGGCGAGCAGACGCTTGGCCTCGGCGCGCGCCGCATTGATGTCCTTGCCGAAGCCCGGCAGCTTGACCAGTTCGGCCTCCGGCGTCGCATAGGGCGAGCCGGGACGGATGACGCCGCCGACCGATCGCAGCGTCGAGATACGCGCCAGCGCCTGGCTGCCGCCCCAGCGGTCGATCGCCAGCAGCAGGGCCTTGCGCACCCGCACGTCGTCGAACGGCTTCTTCTGGGTGTTGAAGACGACCAGCAGGTTGAGCGTCCAGCTCGACTCTTCAATGCGAAGCTTGTCGCCCATCGCCTGCACCAGCCGGTCGCGTTCGGCCGGCGAGATGCCGCGGAATTCGCCCATCACCTGGCCGCCCTGCAGGGCGTTGAGCATGGCGGCGGCCTGCAGCATGAAGATGCCCTTGAAGCCGTCGAGATAGGGCAGGCCCTGCTTGAAATAGCTGTCGTTCTTCTTGCCGGAGACGTGGCTG
>CAWEDK010000009.1:0-446275 GCA_963807865.1 uncultured Alphaproteobacteria bacterium
CGAACTCCATCGGGCTCAGATATCCGATCGTCGAGTGCCTGCGCTTCGGATTATAGAAGCGCTCGATGTAGTCGAACACATCGGCCTTGGCTTCGTCCCGCGTTCGGTACAGCTTGCGCGCTGTCCGCTCGGTCTTCAGCGACGAGAAGAAGCTCTCCATCGCCGCATTGTCCCAGACGTTGCCCGAGCGGCTCATCGAGCAGACGACGCCGTGGTCGGCCATCAGCCGCTGGAACTGCTCGCTGGTGTATTGGGCGGATTCAAACGGTCGTCGCAACACCGATTGTGTTCACTCATGGCAGCAACTCGTCAAGCGCCTCTGCCGGCGTTTTCCAGCCCAGGGTCTTTCGCGGTCGTGCATTGAGGGCCGCTGCCACGGCGGCGATCTCGTCGGCGCTGTGGATGCTCAGGTCAGTGCCTTTCGGGAAGTACTGACGCAGCAGCCCATTGGTGTTCTCGTTGGTGCCGCGCTGCCATGGGCTTTGCGGATCGCAGAAGTAGACCTGGACACCCGCATCGATCTTGAGACGATCGTGCTGAGCCATTTCGGCTCCCTGATCCCAGGTCAGCGAACGACGCAGCTCTTCGGGCAAGGTGATGATGGTGCGCGTAATCGCGTCGCGCACGGCTTCAGCTCCGTGTCCCGCGAGAGCAGGGCCATTCTTCATGCGCGGAGCTTCGCCATGCCCCGCAAGCCGGGGAAGATGAAGCAACATCGTGAAGCGTGTCGTACGCTCAACCAGCGTGCCGATCGCCGAACTGCCAAGACCAAGGATGAGGTCTCCCTCCCAGTGGCCCGGCACCGCGCGATCGGCCGCTTCGGCGGGGCGTTGACTGATCATGATCTCCGGCGAGACAAAGCTCTTGCCTCGCCTGCGTACGCGCGCCCTGGGGACCCGCAACACGCGCCCCGTTCGCAAGCAGGCCGACAGTTCGCGGCGTAGCGCTCCCCGACCCTGAACGAAGAGGGCTTGATAGATGGCTTCGTGGCTGATGCGCATCGTCTTGTCGTCCGGGAAGTCGATCGGCAAGCGTCGGGCAATCTGCTCCGGGCTCCAGGCCCTGGCCCATCGCCGATCCTTTCGCGGGCCATGCCGGCGGCCCTTCCACGGAACGGCGGGACCAGGAACGGCAGCGCCACTCGGGGTCATGACGACGCCGGCCAGTCGCTGCTCCACATAAGTGCGCAAGGTTGTGTTGAGCGCAAGCTTGGTCGGTTTGGGCCGACGGGCCGATCGCTCGGCGTGCCATTGGGCTGTCGATGCACGATACTCCAGGCCGCCGCTGCGCGTCGCGGCATTGCGTCGTAGCTCACGGGAGATGGTCGAGGCGGATCGGCCAAGTCGGCGTCCGATCTCGCGTCTCGAAAGGCCCTGAACGCGAAGAAGTGCGATCTCCTCACGTTCCGCAAACGAGAGATACCGCCCGGACGGCGGCTTGGTCGAAGATCTGAACATCGCTGGTGCCATGCCGCCCGCCTGTCGGAACAATCTGGTTCCGACAGGCTGCGACATACCAGCCGCCAGCGCAGCATCCTCGCTGGTCATATCCCTGCGCGATCCCCAACCAGAATCGCTGGAGTTCAGATCGCCCCGCTACTGGCGGCCGTCCCGGTGACGGCAACGGCGCTCGTCCAGAACGGTGTGATCGTCGCTTTCCAATGCCCATCGCAACCTCCTTCGTTCAGGTGTTGCGACGACCGCTTTGAATCCGACTTGGCTGCCGCGATCGGAGTGATGCAGCAGCGCATCGGGCTTGCCCCGTCGCCAGATCGCCATCACCAGAGCATCGGTGACGAGCTGAGCCGTCATCCCCGCGCTCATCGACCAGCCGACCACGCGCCGCGAGAACAGATCGATAACGGCAGCGACATAGAGCCAGCCTTCCGCGGTCCAGATATAAGTGAAGTCAGCGATCCATTTGCGGTTGGGAGCGGGAGCTTCGAAGCTGCGGTCGAGGACGTTCGGAGCAACGGCGGCGGCCTGCCGATCACCAAGATCAGGCGGCAGGCGACGCCGTCGCGGCCGTGCTTTGAGGGCCTGCAGCCGCATCAAACGCTCGATCCGATGCAGTCCGCACAACACGCCCTCCGCCAGCAGGTCCTGCCACACCCGCCTGGCGCCGTAGGTCCGATCACTGGCCAGGAAGCTGGCGCGAACCTTCGCACCGAGCTCTTCATCGCTGCGGCTGCGCTGACTGCGCGGCCGTGTCAGCCAGGCATAGAAGCCACCCCGCGAGACACCGAGCGCCTCGCACATCCAGTCCGCCGGCCAGATCCCCCGGTGCTTCGCGATGAAACCGAACTTCACGTCGATTCCTTCGCGAAGTAGGCCGCGGCTTTTTTTAGGATGTCTCGTTCGGCCTTGAGCTTGGTCACTTCGCGCTTGAGCCGCGCGATCTCAAGCTGCTCCGGCTTCATCTGGCCGTTGCCAGGAAACGCCTGCTGCGGATCGTCGGCGAACTTCTTCACCCAATCGCGCAGCTGCGACATGTGCACGCCCAGGTCTTGCGACGCCTGCACATACGACACGCCGCGATCCTTGATCAGGCGCACTGCCTCAAGCTTGAACTCTCGCGTAAACTTCCGTCTCTCCATGACCACCTCCGGTCCCATAAAAACACCTAACTCGGTGTCTTCGGAACCGGGTGCCCACTTCGAATGATAGTTGCAAAGCGTAATCGAAGGGAAAATCTTGAGGTAAGAATTCTTTTCGAAAGAGTGACTTGGCGGTTAGCAACGTGCGGCCGACGAGCTCCGAGTTGGTGCCATGATTGAAGAGCTTTTGTTGGATCGCCCTCGGGAGATGAATGTTTTCGCGCTTAGGGTCTATTTGATCAGCCATTTAAAATCTATAGTGAACTTTTCGGTCAGAATCAGAAGGGACTTGTCGAGCGAAAATACCTCCGTGATCGGGGTTCCGTCCTCCGGGTTGTTGATCGAAAATGATCCGGCAGAATCTCGAATGCGATCTATAGGGCGCTTTGGCATGGCAATGTTCAAATCCCAATGTGAGCATATAAGGAGGCGTAGCCCGTAAGCAAGCGTAGCCCGGATGGAGCGCAGCGCAATCCGGGGTTCGCGCAGGCAACAAGACCGGCCCCGGATTTCGCTTCGCTCATCCGGGCTACAGCACTGCGCGCTACCGCCCTCTCTGCATCATCCAGGCGTGATAGTCGCGCGGGTGAAGCGGCGGCCGCGCTGGCGGCGAGGCTTCGGGGGTCGGCGGCGCGCGGCTGTCGATGAAATCCATGAGTGCGTCTTCGGGCGCGCGCTGGGTGTCGACGCCGGCGGCGCGCAGGCTCCGCACCACCACGCGCGGCCCGCGTGCCAGGCTCGGCTCGGCGCCGGCGTCCTCGGCCGCCGCCTGCGCCGCCGCGGGCGGGCGGCGAGCTTGGCCATCTTCAGAAGCTCCAGCGCCTCGGCGAGCTTGTCGGGATCGACGCTGGCGGCGGCCTCGAGCTCGCGGATATGGCGCTCGGCGAGCGCGGCGAGCCGCGCAAACAGCGTGCGCAGCTTCAGCTTCGCGCCGGCGCGGTCGCGCGGCACCGTGTCGGTCGCGCGCGGCGCAAACAGCGGGCGCTGCCATTTGCCGTCGCGCGTCCAGCGGCAGATGCTGGCGCGGCCGACGCCGGTCTTCGCCGCGATCTCGCCGTAGGTCAGCGTGGTCTGCTTCGATGAGCCGGCGCACCGCCGCGACCTTCGCGTCGGTGTGCGGGCGGCGCGAGCCGCGCGGCCGCGGTCCGAGCACAGGAGCCGGCCCGTCCGCCGGGCGGTCGGGCCGTACGCCGAGACGAATAATGGAGGGCAGGGCGTGCTTCATCTCCAGACTATATTCCTATAGCCGCGCTGAAGCAATCGCCCTGTTTGCGGTCGAAATCGAGGTTCGCAGGCGTAGCCGGATGAGCGCCGCGAAATCCGCGCGGCCTGTCCGGATCGCAAGGCCATTCCCGGATTTCGCTTCGCTTCATCCGGGCTACAGGCTGTGATCCGTGCAGACCGGCTGCGCGACCCGAACGCGGTCAGTTCGTAAAATTGATCACCCAGATGTTGTTGGTGACGCCGACGCCGATGGTCTTCCAATCAGGCGTCAGCATGTTCTGGCGATGGCCTGACGAATCGATCCATCGCTGCAGAATGTATTTGGCGCCGCCTTCCTCGAAGCCGCTGCACGCGGCGTTTTCGCGGAAGCGACGGCCCGGGAAGCGCGGCTTTCATGCGGGAGTGGTAGTTGGAATCGTGATGGAGAAACCAGCACGCTTTCCACTTGCTCAGGTGGTCGGACCAATATTGCGATTCGCGGCTGACGGCAGGATCCAATTGGACGGGCTTCAGTCCGTTCTTCGCGCGATACTCATTCACAAGACGGCACATGAGCCCTTTGTTGTCGGTTCCGGGACAATTCGGGTCGCGAACCTCCGCCGGTGGCGGCGGGCTTTTCGGGGCTTTGGGTTGCTGGGCGTAGTGCGGGTGCTGAAACCTGGGTCCGGCCTGAAATTGTGGATATGGCGAGTCCCCCTTGGTTCCGTCACGAACATCGCCAGGCGGCGCAGCGAAAGCTTGGCCGTGGGCATCAAGGATAAAAAGCAGCGAACCGACAAAGAGCAGAGCAAGTTTCCTGCTTTCAAAAATTGCCATTTTTGGTCCTCGAAACAGCGCGCAGGGCGGATCAGGAGCGCGTAGCGACATGGGGCATAGTAGGCAAGCCGCAAATGGCAAGTTTAGGGTGGGTTAGAAGGCGTAGCCCGGATGGAGCGCAGCGCAATCCGGGGTTCTCGTCGGCAACGAGACCGGCCCCGGATTTCGCTTCGCTTCATCCGGGCTACGGCCCGCGAGACACGCATTTACCATCCCCGGCGACTCTGGTTGCTGCCATTCGCCGCCGCGCACACACTCCGCCGCGAGTGGCCCGGTGGCGGAAATGACAACGCGGGGGCGGGGCACCGTTCCTTATCCTGGTTCAAGTCCAGGCCGGGCCTCCAATCACCAATCAACGGGTTCGTCCCTTCACACCGCGGCGATGCCTCGAAAGCACGTAGCTCGTCGGCGGATGACGCCTTGCTTATCTGTCATGCGAGTTACTCGGCGAACACAGCCTGTTCCAGCGCGAATTTTTCAGGTTAGAAGAGCCGCAGCGGACCGCATCGGCTCCAACGACAAACGTGCATGAAAAAAATCGGTTTCCTGTCATTCGGCCATTGGACGCCGTCGCCCCAGTCGCAGACGCGATCGGCGGCCGACGCGCTCCTGCAATCGATCGACCTCGCCGTCGCGGCCGAGGAACTCGGCGCGGACGGGGCCTACTTCCGGGTGCATCACTTCGCCCGCCAGCTCGGCTCGCCGTTCCCGCTGCTGGCGGCGTGCGGCGCCAAGACCAAACGGATCGAGATCGGCACGGCGGTCATCGACATGCGCTACGAGAATCCGCTGTACATGGCGGAGGACGCCGGCGCGGCCGACCTCATCGCCGGCGGACGCCTGCAACTCGGCATCAGCCGCGGTTCACCGGAACAAGTGATCGACGGCTGGCGCTACTTCGGTTTCGCCCTGCCCGAGGGGATGACCGATGCCGACATGGCCCGGCGCCACACCGAGGTGCTGCTCGAAGTGCTGCTCGGCAAAGGCTTCGCGCGCCCGAGCCCGAACCCGATGTTCCCGAACCCGCCCGGCCTGCTGCGCGTCGAGCCGTATTCGGAGGGCCTGCGCGAGCGCATCTGGTGGGGCGCCGGCTCGAATGCCACCGCGGTCTGGGGCGCCAAGCTCGGCATGAACCTGCAGAGCTCGACGCTCAAGAACGACGAGAGCGGCAAGCCGTTTCACATCCAGCAGGCCGAGCAGATCCGCGCGTTCCGTGAGGCGTGGAAGGCGGCCGCGCACACGCGCGAGCCGCGGGTGTCGGTGAGCCGCAGCATCTTCGCGCTGGTCGACGACCGCGACCGCGCCTATTTCGGGCGCGGCAACGAGAACGACGACCAGATCGGCCTGCTCGGCGACAACACCCGCGCGATTTTCGGCCGCAGCTACGCCGCCGAGCCGGATGTGCTGGTCGAGCAGCTCAAGCAGGACGAGGCGATCGCGGAGGCCGACACGGTGCTGTTGACCGTCCCCAATCAGCTCGGTGTCGACTACAACGCCCACGTCATCGAGGCGATCCTGAAGCATGTCGCGCCCGGCCTTGGCTGGCGCTGAATTGTAGCGCCTTCAACGGCGGCGGCCGGCGGATGCGGGCACGACGCGCACGTGCGGCGTCGCGTAGTCGCGCCGTATCGTCTCGAGGTCGGCGAGCGTGGGCAGGCCGGCTTCGTTGCCGAGGTGCTGAATCTTGAACGCCGAGGCCAATTTGGCGAACGCGAAGTGGTCTGCCCAGCGCCCGGCCGGATCGGTCAGGTAGGCGTAGATGTAGGCGCCGTGAAACACGTCGCCGGCGCCGCTGGTGTCGACGATGCGGTCGCTCGGCACCGGCAGCGCAGGGTCCGCGCGCACCTGGCCGGTCTCGTCGTACCACAGCATGCCGCGCTCGCCGAGCGTGATGCCGCCGATCCGGCAGCCGCGGCTCTTGAGATAGTCGAGCGTCTCTCTGTGCGACTTGCCGAGCTGCTCGCAGAAGCGGTCGGCCACGATCGCGACGTCGATGTAGGCCAGCAGCTCGTGGGTATTCGAGCGCAGCCCGCCGCCGTCGAGCGACGTCAGGATGCCGGCTTCGCGGCAGCGCCGCGCATAGAAGATCGCCGCATCGGCCTGATGGCCGTCGAGATGGAGCGCCTGGAATCCCGCCACCTCGAGCACCGGAAACGGCGCGAGATATTCGTCATCGCGGCAGCGCACGATCGCGCGCTTGCCGGCATGCGGCATGATGAACGACAGCGACGACGAGCGGACCTTGCGGGTGTGCAGCTCGATGTCGTACTTCGCCGTCATGTCGAGGAACATGCGGCCGAGCCAGTCGTGCGCGAAGGTTGCGATCAGGTCGACCTTGGCGGTGAGCTTGGCGCAGCAGAACGCGGCCGTGACCGCGTTGCCGCCGAACGAGACCGCATAGTCCGACGCCACGTTCTTCTCGTCGCCGACCGGAATATGGTCGGTGATCAGCGTGACGTCGATATACGTGTGACCGATGAACAGCGCATGCATGGTCGAACTCTCGTCAGGGTTCACGGCGCCGCCGGCACAGCAGTTTGCCAGATATCGGCGGCGTAGTCCCGGATGGTGCGGTCGGATGAGAACCACGCCATCCGGGCGGTGTTCAGGATGCTCTTGCGCCACCAGTCCGGCGGACGGCGCCAGAGCGCGTCGATTGCGCGCTGCGTCTGCCAGTAGGCATCGAAATCGGCCGCCACCATGAAGCGATCGTCACCCAGCAGCGCGTCGAGCAGGTCCTGCGTGCCGCCGGGCGCCCCGCCCGAGAACGCCCCGGACGCCAGCGCGGTGACGACATTCGTCAGGATGGGCGATGCCTCGACCGCGTCGCGGCCGCGGAACCGCGTCCGCCGGCGCTCGGCGACCTCGGCCGCCGTCAGGCCGAAGATGAAGATGTTGTCCGCGCCGACCTGCTCGCGGATTTCGACGTTGGCGCCGTCGAGCGTGCCGATCGTCAATGCGCCATTGAGCGCAAGCTTCATGTTGCCGGTGCCGGACGCCTCCATGCCGGCGGTCGAAATCTGCTCGGAAATATCCGCCGCCGGAATGATCCGTTCGGCGCTGCTCACGCTGTAGTTCGGCAGGAACACCAGCTTGAGGCGGCCGCCGACGACAGGATCGGCGTTGATCACGCTGCCGACATCGTGCGCGAGGCGGATGATCTCTTTCGCGCGCACATAATCGGCCGCCGCCTTGCCGGCGAAGATATTCACGCGCGGCACCCAGTCCGCCTGTGGGTTGGCCCGGATCGCCTGGTAGAGCGCGATCGTCTCCAGGATGTTGAGCAGTTGCCGCTTGTACTCGTGAATGCGCTTGATGTGGACGTCGAACAGCGCGCGAGGGTCGATCGAAACGCCGGTCAGCTCGTGCACGTAGCGCGCCAGCTTTTCCTTGTTGCGCATGCGGATGTGCGCAAAGCGCTCGACGAAGGCGGGGTCGGTCGCAAACGGCTCGATCTTGCGCAGCATTTCCGGGTCGTCGAGCAGCCGGCGTCCGGCGGCCTCGGTGAGCAGTTCGGTCAACGCCGGGTTGGCCTGAAACAGCCAGCGGCGGAAGCTCACGCCGTTGGTCTTGTTGACGATGCGCCCAGGCCTGACGGTTTCGAGTGCGTGAAACACGGTCTGCCGCATGAGCTGCGTGTGCAGACCCGAGACGCCGTTGATCCGGTGTGCTCCGAGGAAGGCGAGATGGCCCATGCGGACCGACTTCTCACCGGCTTCTTCAATCAGCGAAACCGCGGAAATGAGGGCGGGGTCGACGAAGCCGCGTTCCGCCAACTGGGTGAGGTGCAGCCAGTTGATCTGGTAGATGATTTGCAGATGTCGCGGCAGCAGGCGTTCGAGCAGCGCCACTGGCCAGCGCTCGAGCGCCTCCGGTAGCAGCGTGTGATTGGTGTAGTTCAGCGTCCCGGTCGTTACCGTCCAGGCGTCCGCCCAGGCGAAGCCGTGCTCGTCGACCAGGAGCCGCATCAGCTCGGCCACCGCGATGGCCGGATGCGTGTCGTTGAGCTGGATCGCGGCCGCCGACGGCAGCGATCTGAGATCGCCGTGGGTCCGCAGGTGCTGGTGCAGGATGTCCTGCAGCGACGCGGCGGTGAAGAAATACTCCTGCCGCAGCCGCAATTCCTGTCCGGCCGGCGTGGCGTCGCTCGGATAGAGCGTGGCGCAGATCGCCTCCGCCTGTGCGTTCGCCGCCATGGCCTCGTCGTAACCGCCAGGCCGTTGCGCGGTGGGCCCGGCCGGCTCGCTGGCGCGGGCCGACCACAGCCGAAGCGCATTCACGTGGCGGCCACGCCAGCCGATGACCGGGGTCTCGTAGGCGACCGCCATCAACGTTTCGGCAGGGTGCCAGACGTCGTGCTTGCTCTCGGCGCCGGCATGATCCACCCGCCCGCCGAACGACACCGGATAGGCGATCTCGCGCCGTTCGAACTCCCAAGGATTGCCCGACGCCAGCCAGTCGTCCGGCAGTTCCTCCTGCACGCCGCCGGTGATTTGCTGCTTGAACAGGCCGTACCGGTAGCGGATGCCATAGCCGATCGCGGGAATCCCCAGCGCCGCCATACTGTCCATAAAACACGCGGCAAGCCGTCCGAGCCCGCCGTTACCGAGTCCGGCGTCGGCTTCCATGTCGCGGACTTGATCGAGATCGACGCCCATTTCCGTCAGCGCTTCGTGTACCGGCTCGACCACGTCGAGATTGCTGAGCGCATCGAGCAGCAGTCGTCCGATGAGATACTCAATCGACAGGTAGTAGACCCGCTTGTGTCCTGCGGTGGTCGCCTGGGTGGGAAAAATCCAGCGCTCGATGATCCGGTCGCGCACCGCGAGCGATGTCGCCAGAAACCAGTCTTGTCCGGTCGCGGCGGCTTGATCCTTGCCGAGGGCATAAACCAGCTTCGCCAGGATGGCCGTGCGCCAAGTGGTGACGTCAGGCCGGGAGGCGATCTTGCGTGAGGATTGAGACTGCGGCACGTGGATGGCCTCTTGGCGCCCGCCTGATTGCGCGCGGCTGTCGGTTTCGGTCGCTCGCGCGGGCCGTGCCCGCCGTCGCCCTCATGAGGATAGGGATCGTTCGCGGTCCTTCCAGCTCACGCGGTTGCCACAAAAATCGGCGTGGGAGCCCGATTCCGCTCAAGCTGCCCGGTCCAACGCCCCTGGACAAACGAACTTACCGGCGGAAAGTTTCCGGGGCCGGGCTCCTCGGCACGCCGGGGCGGGATGTGCAGAGGCCGATCTTCGTTATACTGAAGCGGTTGGACGCCGGTAATGTGCATATAGGCACGAGTGAGAGGTGGAACGATGGCGGTCGGAAGGACCTATGGCGGGGTGTCGGCCCTGCTGGTGCTGCTCTGCATGTCTGCCGCCCCGGTACAGGCTCAGAGCACCGGCGCGGCGTTCCGGGATTGCGAAGACTGCCCCGAAATGGTGGCGATCCCCGGAGGGAATTTTCTCATGGGCCGTAAATCCGATCCGTTCAGCAACATCCAGCCGCCGCCGAACGAGCAGCCGCAGCACGGCGTGACGCTGAAGCCGTTTGCGCTCGGCAAGCACGAGGTGACGCAGGACCAGTGGTTCGCGTTGATGGGGGACAATCCCAGCTACAATAAGGGCCGCACGCTGCCGGTCGAAA
Source organism: uncultured Alphaproteobacteria bacterium (assembly GCA_963807865.1). Lineage (GTDB taxonomy): Bacteria > Pseudomonadota > Alphaproteobacteria > Rhizobiales > Xanthobacteraceae > VAZQ01. The sequence goes on from CAWEDK010000009.1 coordinate 10,268, forward strand.
ACGTCTCGTGGGACGACGCGCAAGCTTTCATCCAAAAGCTGAATGCCAAAACCGGTAAACGTTACCGCCTGCCGACCGAGGCCGAGTGGGAGTACGCCGCCCAGGCCGGCAGCACCGCGAACTATTCGTTCGGCAACGACGCTGCCCAGTTGCCGCAACATGCCTGGTACATCGTCAACGCGCGCGACAAGACGCATCCGGTCGGCGAAAAGCTGCCGAACAAATTCGGCGTCCACGACATGTACGGCAATGTCTGGGAATGGGTCCAGGATTGCTACAACGACACCTACGCGGGCGCGCCGGCGGATGGCAGCGCGGCGCCCGAGCAGCCGGGGTGCGATCGCGTCGTGCGGGGCGGTTCGTGGGAGAGCGATCCGGACTACCTGCGCTCGGCATTCCGTGGCCGGGTGCGTCCCGTGCACAAGGTTCTCAACCTCGGATTCCGCCTCGCCCGACCGGTCGATTGAGATCGGCTCTCTGGCGCGCCGTCAGCCCTCGTTTATTTAGCCTTCGCCGGGGCGCAAACGGCAGCGGGAAACTTTGACCGCCCTTCCTCGTTGTCAGGGGCTCACTGGGAGGCATCATGGCGGATCAGGCAACGGTAGCACCGACGATCGCAGCTCACGGCGCAACCGTGCTGCCAGCGGTCGAGGTCGACAGCTACAACATCGAAACCCGCGACGACGAAGGATTTGTCGGCGACCGCGCCAGCAAGGGCGCGTTTCGCGCTATTCTGGAGAACTGGCGCAAGCTTGTGCGCAAGGATGGCGAGGACCCACTCGGCGATGATCCGAGCGAGGATCTGAGCAAGCAGGCGCTCGACGCGGCGTTGACCGGCGAGGACATCGAGGCCGCCGGACTGGTGCATACCGCGATCGAGGAGTTTGCCCAGGAGTTCGCGCTGGTGATCCGGCGCTATCTGAAGCAGAAGGCCTGGCAGAAGACCGAGCGGGTGGTGATCGGCGGCGGCTTCCGCGCGAGCCGCGTCGGCGAGATCGCCATCGGCCGCGCCGGCTTGATCCTGAAGGCGGAGAAGATCGACATCGACCTGGTTCCGGTCCGGCGCGATCCCGATGAGGCGGGCCTGATCGGGTCGTTGTTTCTCGCGCCATCCTGGATATTCAAAGGCCACGACGCCATCCTGGCGGTCGACATCGGCGGCACCAATATCCGTGCCGGCGTGGTCGAGACCAACCTGAAGCGCGCCGCGGACCTGTCGAAGGCCGCGGTGTGGAAGATGGAGATGTGGCGGCACGCCGACGAAGAGAAGCTGTCGCGCGGCGAAGCCGTCGAGCGGCTGATCAAGATGCTCGACAAGCTCGCGAGCCGCGCCGAGAAGGAGGGCTTCAAGCTCGCGCCCTTCATCGGCATCGGCTGTCCAGGCATCATCCGCGAGGATGGCTCGATCGACCGCGGCGTGCAGAACCTGCCCGGCAACTGGGCGAGCAAAACCTTCAGTCTGCCGGCCGCGCTGGTCGAGGCCTTGCCGAAGATCGCCGGCGAGGAGACGTCCATTCTGCTGCACAACGACGCCGTCGTGCAGGGGCTCAGCGAGGTGCCGTTCATGCAGGACGTCAAGCGCTGGGGCGTGCTGACCATCGGTACGGGCCTCGGCAATGCCAGGTTCACCAACCGTGAGGCGGCGTAAGCCGAAATTCGCGCGGGGTATCGTCACGCCTGCGCTCGTCGTCCGCAGGTCTGCATTGCAGTGCGGGAACAAAACGCCCGTATCCGGGTTATTGGTCAGTCGGGACCACAGGCTGACAAGGCAGCGACCGCAATGCATGAAGCCATCAAATTTGCATCCGCCGATCCGCGAGACGCAACGGCCGCGGAAGTCATGAGTGCGGCGTTCGAATCCGCCTGGGCAATGATGGGCTCCTCGAAGCGCTTGCTGTCGCCGAAGCAGGCGTGCGACGCCCGCGTCCGCCTGGCCCGCATCATCCTTGAGCGGGTGGAGCAGGGCGAGCGCGATGCGCTTCGGCTGGGACGCTGGGCCATGTCCGCGCTCAACACCGGCGGCCGGCCCGCTGTCAGGCAGTATTTGTAATCTGCATCGGTCACTCGACGTCAGGCTGACGTCCCGTCTGATGTTGATGTTAGGGTCGACGCTCGAGTGAACGTCGATCACGCACACGATCCCGCTTCGGCGTCGAATTCGCAGCATCAGCGGGACCGGACCCAGGTCAATAGGTCCTTGGCTCCTACATGACGAGCATCGCTCCGCCGCTGACGGCAGGCTTCGACAAGCTGGCGTTCCTGCTGGACGTCGATGGAACTTTGCTCGATCTCGCCCCGACGCCGCGCGAAGTGCGCGTTCCACCCGAGTTGCGCGAGACATTGACCAGGCTCTGGCAGCGGACCGGCGGCGCCGTCGCGTTCGTGAGCGGCCGGCCGGTCGGTGAGCTCGATCTCATTTTCACCCCGCTCCTGTTACCGGCGGTCGGCGGCCACGGCGCGGAACTGCGGCCGGTGTCGGACGGCAAGATCGCGAAATTCGCCGAGCTCCCGCCGCTCGATCCGAGGATCAAGCGGCGGTTCGCCACCATCGCGGACATCGGCCCGGGCATCATTCTCGAAGACAAGGGCTACTCGCTGGCAATCCACTACCGCCTCGCGCCCGACAAGGAGAGCGCGGTCATCCGGGCTGCCACCGCGCTGTTCGCCGAGCTGTCGGAGTTCCCGATCGAACTTCTGCCCGGCAAGTTCATGATCGAGGTCAAGCAAACCGGCTTCGACAAGGCCACCGGCGTGCGCGAGCTGATGAAGTTCGCACCATTCGTGGGCCGGCGGCCGGTTCTGCTCGGCGACGACGTCACCGACGAAAGCATGTTCACAGTCGCGCCCGAGTACGACGGTATCGCGATCTCGGTCGGCGCGCGGCTCGCCGGCGTTTCGTATCACTTCGACGGCCCGCCGACGGTGCGCCGCTGGCTGATGGAACTTTCTCAGTCTGCAGGAGCCGGCGAGAATCGTCGATTCGATCTGGCAGCCGGCGCGACGAGCACGCACATCTCTCTTAGCGTACATATCTCATTGCGCGCATGCGCTTTGCTTCATTTGTGGAACTTTTCGGAAAACGTTGCGGCAGCGCAACCGTTCTGCGTTTTGCGAGCGAACTTTTTGCCGCGTCGCACGTTGTCCGCAATGACCGCGAACATCTGCCCCATTGTGCGACAACAATGCGTATCTGACTCGCGAGCGAGTCAGCGGAACGTGAGATCTCATGGAGCAATTCTCCGCCGACCTTCGCGATGCCGGAACCCGCCGCAACGGTGGGGTGCATGCGACAACCGAACCCGAAACTGGCCGGGCGTCCTCGTCGAATGGAACCGGGCGGCTGATCGTGGTGTCCAATCGCGTCGCCGTGCCGACGCCGGGTTCCACGCAGGCTGGCGGGCTGGCGGTTGCGGTGCGCTCGCTGCTGAAGCGGCGGCCGGGCGTGTGGTTCGGCTGGAGCGGTAAGACGTCGAACGATGAGGAACTCGCCGCCACGACCATCGAGCGCGATAATCTCACGTACGTTCTGACCGACCTGTCGGAGAACGACTATCAGGAATACTACAACGGCTTTGCCAATCGCGTGCTGTGGCCGATCCTGCATTACCGTCTCGACCTGGCGGAGTTTCATCGCCGCGATCTCAGCGGCTACCGGCGGGTGAACGAGCACTTCGCCAATCAGCTTCACGAGTTGCTGCGCGAGGACGATGTCGTTTGGGTGCACGACTATCACCTCATTCCGCTCGCCAGGATGCTGCGCGAGCGCGGGCACAAGAACCGCATCGGCTTCTTCCTGCACATCCCGTTTCCGCCGCCCGAGATTCTCACCGCGCTGCCCAATCACGAGAGCCTGATCCCGCAGCTCGGCGACTACGACCTGGTGGGTTTCCAGACCAGGGGCGATGCCAACAATTGTGCCCGGTACTTCGAGTACGAATGCGGCTACCGGCCGCTCAGCGGCTTCCGTTTCCAGACGCCGGACCGCCAGACGCGTGTCGGGGTGTTTCCGATCGGCATCGAGACGCCGGCGTTCAGCCGCGCGGCGCGCCGGTCGGTGCGTTCTCCCATGGTGCGTAATGTCGTGGATAGCCTGTCCGGACGCGCGATGATCATCGGCGTCGACCGGCTGGATTACTCCAAGGGCCTTGAACAGCGCCTGGACGCTTACGAGCGGTTCCTCGCGCTCCATCCGGACTGGCGCAACAAGGTGACGTACCTGCAGATCACGCCGAAAAGCCGTTCGGAGATCAGCGAGTATGTCGACATGGAGCGCGCGGTCAACACGGCGGCCGGGCGCATCAACGGGACGTATGGCGAGGCGGCGTGGACGCCGATCCGCTACGTGAATCAGGCCTACAGCCGTCAGGCGCTGGCGGGGCTTTACCGCTCCGCGCGCGTGGCGCTGGTGACGCCGCTGCGCGACGGCATGAATCTCGTCGCCAAGGAATACGTCGCCGCGCAGGATGCCGAAGATCCGGGTGTGCTGATTCTCTCGCGCTTCGCGGGTGCGGCCGACGAGTGTACGGCGGCGCTGCTGGTCAATCCCTACGATCCGGAAAGGGTCGCCAACTCGATCGCGCGTGCGCTCGCGATGCCGCTCGAGGAGCGGCGTCAGCGCCACGAAGACCTCTATCGCGCGATTTCACGCAATGACGTCAAGGCGTGGGGTGAGAGCTTTCTCGAAACGTTGACGGGTACGGCAAGCGAGGCGTTCGGTCAGCCGACGGGCCTGCCGGTGGAATCCGGCATTCACGTCGGCTTCGCGCAATAGCGCCGAACCTCCTAACACATCAGCAGCGGACCATCGTGATGGTGCGCAGACTGCCGTCCCGCCACGGAATGGTTTCGGCATTCGATTCACAACCGCCGCGAAGGACGATGATCCGCGTCACCGATTGCACGACCGGCGTCGGCGCCGGAGCGACCGGCGCCGGGCTGGAGGAGGAGTACGGCGGGAGTGAATTGTCGGGCACGGCCGAATAGGCCCCTGCGCCGTCGTAGGAATCTGCGTACGACATCGGCGGCCACCAGCCGGCCAACGCGGCTCCCGGAAAGCGGCGGTGATGGTCGCGCAGGAATTGTCCGGGATGGGGATGGCCGGTGCGTGCGAGCGGCGCTATGCGCCCCTGCATCGCCGGCCGGACCATTGGCGGAGGAGCGCGCATCGCCGGCATCGCGGCAGGTCCGGGCGCCATGCCGCCGGGCCGGGCCGCCGTTTCGGCCGGTAGCAACATCGCACCGGCGCTCAAAACGCCGGAAAAAATGCCCGCCAACATTCGAGGGGTCATTTGCACCCACTCCCTGCCTACGCTGTCACGGCCGCATCTGCCGCGACTTTAGCGGCTGCCGCGACCGGCGGGAAGTGTCGTTAACTGATGGTTAACGCCAAGGGACAGGCTGCTCAGCCGCGGGGCTCACTCGCGGGCGCTTCGGCCTCACCGGAGATCGGCGGCGGCGCCGTTTCGTAGAGCGGACTGGCGTAATACTGCGCGATCGCGAATCGGACCAGCACGCCGAGCGCCGCCGCGAGCGGCACCGCGATCAGCAAGCCGACGAAGCCGAACAGGTAGCCGAACGCGAACAGCGCGAACATCAGCCAGACCGGATTGAGGTTGACGCGCCGGCCGACCAGGTAGGGCGACAGCACGTAGTCGGCGAGCGACTGGCCGACGAAGAAGATCGCCGGCACTGCGAGGATCGGCGCCCAGTTCGGCCAGAACTGCGCGACCGCCACGCAGGTCGCAACCACCATGCCGGTCAGCGAGCCGAGATAGGGCACGAAGCCGATCAGGCCGGCGGCGAAGCCGATCAGCGGCCCATGGTTGAGGCCGATCAGTGCGAGCGTCGCCGCATAAAACACGCCGAGGAGCAGGCACAGCACGCTCTGGCCGCGCACGAAGCCGCCGATCGTGTCGTCGATCTCGCGCGCCAGCGCCCGGACGGTCTCGCGCCGCGGCGGCGGCACCCAGTTGTCGACGACCGCGACCATCTTCGGCCAGTCGTACACGAGGTAGCAGGCGACGATCGGCGTCACCACGGCGAGCGAGAACACCGACAGCAGCGCCTGGCCGCCGGTCCACACCGAATGCAGGAACGCGGCCGACCAGCCGGCTGCCAGCGTGGTCAATTCGCCGAGCGACTTCTCGGCCGCGCCGATGCCTTCGCCGACGATCTTGCCAAGCCAAGGGTAGCGCGGATCGCTGGCGAGCGATTGCAACTGCTTCAGGTAGAGCGGAAAGTGATCGATGAAGTAGGCGAGCTCGTGGACGATGATCGGCGTCGTGACCACCAGCAGCGCACCGAACCCGACGATGAAGACGGCGACGATCGCCAGCGTTGCGAGCAGCCGGTTCATGCCCATGCGCTCGAGCCGGGTCGCCAGCGGATCGAGCAGATAGGCAATCACCATGCCGGCGACGAAGGGCAGCAGAATTTCGCGCAACAGCACGACCGCCGCGATGACGGCAGCCAGCATCGTGATCCAGAACGCGATCGGTCGTGCGGGGCTCATTCGCGGCAGTGTGAAACAAACTTCCGCGGGCTGTCAAAAGCTGCCCCGGCCCTGCACGATGACGCCGGTCTGGATTGGCGCCGCCGAGCGCGATGGCTCCGCCTTCACCCAGGGCGTTGCCTAAAGCAGCCCATGGAGACCTCGCCACCGCGAAGCTCAGCCGCGCCGTGCCGCCTTGATTGCGGCGACATCGATCTTCCTCATGGTCATCATCGCATCAAACGCGCGCTTTGCTTCATCGCCGCCGGCCGCCAGCGCTTCGGTCAGTACACGCGGCGTGATTTGCCACGACACGCCCCACTTGTCTTTGCACCAGCCGCACGCGCTCTCCTGGCCGCCATTGCCGACGATGGCGTTCCAATAGCGATCGGTCTCGGATTGATCGTCAGTGGCGATCTGGAACGAAAAGGCTTCGTTATGTTTGAACGCGGGACCACCGTTGAGGCCGATACAGGAGACGCCGGCAACTTTGAACTCGACTGTCAGCACATCTCCCTTCTTGCCGGAGGGGTAGTCACCGGGTGCACGGAGGATGGCACCCACCGCGCTGTCGGGGAAGGTTTCAGCATAAAATCGAGCTGCGGCTTCGGCATCCTTGTCGTACCAAACGCAGATCGTGTTCTTTGCCATTGCATGTCCTTTTTGCTCTGAAGCACCGCCAATCGCCACTCACCTTTCAAGATGGGTAGCCATTCCGGTGAGCGAGAGTGACGAGCTCGCGGTCCGCCGCTACTTCGCCGATATGCCGAGCTCCTTCGCCGCCTTCGCGACGACCGCGCGCTGCTGGTCGATCGACGCGGCGAATTCCGCCGGCCCGCCTGGGTTCGGCACCTGCGCGGTCATGATCAGGCGTTCCCTGACCGTCGGGTCGGAGTCCATCACCGCCTTGATGTCGGCGGCGATGCGCTCGCGCAGGTTCATCGGCATCGTAGTCGGTCCGAACAGCCCGACCAGGCCGTCGATGGTCAGCGCCGGAAAGCCGGCCTCTGCGATGGTCGGGACATCCGGGATTGCCGAGGCACGCTCGGTGTTGGTGATCGCGAGCGTCTTGATCTTGCCGGCCTGAACCTGCGGACGCACGATTGCGTAGGCCGCCTCGTAAACCTGAACGCGGCCGGCGGCGAGGTCGGTGGCGGCCTCGACCGGATTGCGGTATGGCACCTTCTTGATGTCGAGGCCGACGCTCTTGAACCAGCCTTCCAGGATCATGTCGAGCGCGCCAGTCAGTCCGGCCCAGTTGAGCTGGCCGGGCTTGGTACGTATCAGTTCGACCATGTCCTTGAACGATGTGACCGGCAGGTCGGCGGGCGCCGAAATCGCCACCACGGTGTTGGAAACGCGCGCGATCGGAGCGAGGTCGCTCTGCCTGTAGGGCGGATTGTCGTGCAGGTAGGGGTGCCCGAGGAACGACGAACTCGGCGTGAACAGCAGGACGTGATCGTCCTGGGCGGCGAGGAAGGTGGTGATCGCGACGATGCCGTCGCCACCGGGGCGATTCTCGATCACGATCGGCTGGTCCCATTTCTTGCTCAGCCGATCAGCCAGCAGCCGCGCGCCGATGTCGGCGCCGCTTCCCGGCCCGAGCGTCAGGATGAATTTGACCGGCCGTGTCGGCCATGCCTGCGCGGATGCCGGCGCTGCCGCGAACAACGGCGTGAGCAGGGCGGCCAGGATGAATGTGCAGATTTTGGCTCGCACACCGGTCATGGGGCTCCTCCAAGCTTTTATTTTTTAACGCTAGTCGGGAAGGGCGCGTCGGGGAATGCGACACGAACGACGATTTCGATCCGCGCTCCTTGCGTGATCATCCAGCCCGATCACGCATACGTCTTCAGCACGTGGCGGGCGATCACCATCTTCATCACTTCGGTCGCGCCCTCGGTGATGCGGAAGCTGCGCTGCTGCCGCCACAGCTTCTCGATGACCATGTCGGTGGTGAGCGCGATGCCGCCGTGGATCTGCATGCACTTGTCGGCGGTGCGGAACGCCATCTCGTCGGCATAATACTTGGCGACATAGGCGTCCTCGCGCGCTTCCTCGCCCTGGTCGAGGCGCCAGGCGGTCTTGTAGACCATCAGCCGCGCCAACTGCAGCTCGACATACATGTCGGCCAGCATCCACTGGATGCCTTGCCGGTTCGCTAGCGGCTGGCCGAAGGTCGAGCGCTGCTTGGCGTAGGACGACGACATTTCCAGGCAGCGCTCGGCGACGCCGAGCGCGTGCGCGCCGTGCTTGACGCGGCCGATGTTGAGCCACTCCTGGCCGAACGCCATGCCCTGGCCTTCCTGGCCGACCAGGTTCGAGGCCGGCACCCGGACGTTGTCGAACACGATCTCCCAGGGCTTGTCGCCCATCATGGTCTCGTACTGTGCGCCGAGCTTCACGCCGGGCGTGTCCATGTCGACCAGGAACATCGAGATGCCGCCGCGTGAGCCCTTGCTGCGGTCGGTTGCCGCGAGGAGCTGGCAGAACGCGGCCTTCGCCGGCGCCGGTGATGAACCGCTTGACGCCGTTGATGACGTAGTGGTTGCCGTCCTTGACGGCGGTGGTGCGCATGCCGCCGGGATCGGAGCCGGCGTCGGGCTCGGTTTGCGCGAAGCAGCTCTTCTTCTCGCCGCGCAGCACCGGGAGGAGATACTTCTCCTTCAACTCGCCTTCGAGCGAGTAGAGCGCGCGGCGCGGCGAGGGGCCGGTGATGCCTTCGCCGCGCGCCGGCAGCGCCGTGGTGCGCGAGAACTCCTCCCACAGGATCACGCGGGCCAGCACCGACATGCCGCCGCCGCCGTATTCCACCGGCACGTCGCACTGCCAGATGCCGAGGTCCTTGGCGCGCTTCTCGAAATGCTCCTGATAATGCGGCTTCATCTCTTCGAGGATGCAGGTGTCCTTCTCGACCGGGATCAGTTCGGTGTCGACGAAGCGGCGCACCGTCGCCTTGAGCATCCGCAGCTCTTCGGGCAGTTCGAAATCCATCTGCTACGCTCCTAATGCTCCGTCGGATCGATCGATGTCAGCGCCGCAGCTGCGGTCGCTCCCTCTCCCCGGAGGGGAGAGGGTTGGGGTGAGGGGGCCTAACTCTCTCAATAGACCGTAACCCCTCACCCCAACCCTCTCCCAAGGGAGAGGGAGCCTACTGCCGCCGTGGCGAGAGATTGGATCAAGGCACGGCCTGCAAGATCACGTTCATTGAGGCGTTCTCACTCGCGCCACAGCACGCGCACGTCGACGGCGACCGCGCCATTCTCGCGCACCATCAGCGGATTGATCTCGATGTCGGCGATCTTGGACCGGTGATCGAGGAAGAAACGGCCGAGCGCCAGCGCCATTTTCTCGAATGCCGCGCGGTCGGCGGCCGGACGGCCGCGATAGCCGGCGAGCAGCTTCGAGAGTTTCAGGCCGTCGACCATCGCGGTCACATCCGCCGCAGTCACCGGCAGCATCCGCAGCGCCGCATCCTTGGCGAGTTCGACCAGGATGCCGCCGGCGCCGATCAGCAGCATCGGGCCATAGAGCGCATCGCTGCGCGCGCCGACGATCGCCTCGATGCCGGATGCCATTTCCTGCACCAGGAAGCCGTCGATGCGGGCGCCTGGATACGCCTTCCGCGCCGATGCGGTCAGCCGTTCGGCGGCGGCCGTCACGTCGGTCGCATCGCGCAGGTTGAGCGCGACGCCGCCGGCTTCGGTCTTGTGCAGGATGTCGGGCGAGCGAATCTTCAGCACCACCGGAAAGCCGATCTGCTGCGCGGCCTCGGCTGCTTCGGCGGCGGTCGCCACTTCGCGTGATTGCGGCAGCGTGATGCCGTAGCGTGCGAGCGTCGCGTCGAGCGTCTCGGGCGTGATGTCGCTCTTCGGCGCCGGCGGCACCGGCTCCGGCGCGCGGCCACGCCGCGCGGCATAGAACCACAGTGCGTTAAGCGCACGCAGCGTCGCTTCCTGGCCCTGCAGAAACGGAAAACCCGAAGCCTTTTGCGCTTCGACGTGCTGCTCGCTGATCTGGTGGATCATCCGGCCGAAGGCGACCAGCGGCTTGTCGGTCGCGTCGAGGTAGAGCTGGAACGGCGACATGTCGCCCCAGGCTTTGGCGCGCAGCGGCATCGGCGAGGCCCACGCCACCATGTCGATGCTGGGATCGTTGGCGGCGGCGAGGCAGACCTTGGCGGCGACTTCGGTGGGCGGCGGAATGCCGATGTCGAGCGGGTTCTTCGGCGCGATGCCGTCCTGCATCATCGGCTTCATCGCCGCCTTGGTGGCGTCGCTGAAATCCGGGATGGCGGCGCCTTCCTGCTCCGCGTAGTCGTAGAGCAGATCGACGGTGCCGCCGGACGTGGTGATGAAGCCGATGCGCGGGCCTTTCGGCAGCCGGCCGCCTTCGAACGCCAGCGCGGTCTCGACCATGTCGTCGAGCGAGCGGCAGTTGATGACGCCGTAGCGCTCGCACATCGCCAGGTAGGAGGCATAGTCGCCGGCGATCGCGCCGGTGTGCGATTGCGAGGCGGCCTGCGACTTCGCCGTGATGCCGGTCTTGATCGCGAGGATCGGCTTGCCGAGCTTGAGCGCGCGGCCGGCCGCATGCATGAACGCCTCCGGGCGACGGATGCCCTCGATGAACAGCACCACCATCTTGGTGTGCGGATCGTCGAGCACGAAGTTCAGGTAGTCTTCGAGACCGAGGTCGGGCTCGTTGCCGGACGTAACGCAGTACGAATAGCGCAGGCCGCGCTCGGCGGCGGAGCGCATCCAGAACATGATGGTGCCGCCGGACTGGAACAGGCAGGCGACCGAGCCCGGCTCGAGCGAGCACAAGTCGGTGTTGGGGTAGCCCATCAGCCGCTCGCGGTACGAGTAGCCGCCCATGCAGTTCGGGCCGGCGACCCGCAGCCGGCTCTTGGCGACGAAATCCTTGAGCCAGGCGCCGCGCGCGACCGAATCCGGCTCGTCGCCGTCGCCCATCATCGCCGAATAGACGGTGGCGGACTTCACGCCGGCGGCCTCGCCGTCGGTCAGGACATCCGGCACGCCCGGCGCCGGCACGATCACCAGCGCATGATCGACCGGTTCCGGCAGGTCGCGCAGCGACGGGTAGCATCGCTGGCCGAAGACCTGCGTCTGCCGCGGGTTGACGAATTCGATGCGGCCCGGATAGCCGAAATTTCGCAGGTTCTGGTAGATCTCGCTCGGCCACTTGGCGCGCTCGGAGGCCCCGACAATGGCCAGCGACTTGGCCTGCAGCGTGCTGACTGCCGACCGGAATAGATTGTTGTTGTCCGTCACCCGTTTCCCCTGGAGGTCCTTCGTTGCGGCGGCTTCGGCGGCCGCTTGGCAGATTGTTTAGGACCTCGCCGCGCGCCGGTCAAAGGCCCGGAGGGTGCAGGGCGGGCAATGCAGATGTGCGAGGCGGGTTACCACCTCGCCTATCCCGGCGCAGTGTGCCATGCGGTGGTGCGCCGCAGACCCGGGCCGCTAGTTGCCCTTGATGTTCGCTTCGCGAATGATGCGGCCGTACTCGGCGTACTGATTTCGGAGCATGGCCGCGAAGTCAGCCCCGCACGCGGCGACCGGAAACAGTCCGAGCGTCACGAGCTTCGGCCTGATCTCGGCGGCCTTCACGGCTTCGGTAAACCAGCCGGCGATTTGGGATGTCGCGTCTTGCGGTGTCTTTGCAGGGGCAAAGAGCCCGAACCAGTTGTCCACCTCGAAGTCCTTGTAGCCCAACTCGGCAACGGTCGGCGTGTCCGGCAACGGCTCGATCCGCGTCCGCGAGGCAACCGCGAGTGCTCGTACTTTCCCCGACGCGATCAGTTCGGCGACATTGGCGTAGCCGGCGAACGCGGAACTCACATGCTGGCCGAGCAGTGCGTTGATGGCTGGAGCGGAGCCCGCGAACGGCACGTAGGTGATGTCGACCTTGGCGAGCCGCTTGAGCGCCTCCAGTCCCAGTTGGTAGGCCGAGGCCGGACCGATGCTTCCCATCGTCAACTCGCCGGGCTTGGCGCGCGCCGCGTCGAGGAGGTCGGCCAGCGTGCGGTACGGGGACGCGCTGTTGACGATGAAAAGTGTCGGCGAACTGACCAGCTGGCACACCGGCTCAAAGCTGGTCAACGGATCGTAGCTCGCCTTCTGCAGGTAGGGACTGATTAGAATTCCGGTGGTGTTGATCAAGAGCGTGTTGCCGTCGGGTGTCGCGCGCGACACCGCTTCGCTGCCGATCACTGTCCCGGCGCCGGGACGGTTCTCGACGATGACGCTCACGCCGGGCCGGCGGGCGACCTGATCGGCGAGAAGCCGCGCCAGGATGTCGGTCGTACCGCCCGGCGGCACCGGCGCCACAATGCGAATTGCTCGTGCCTGGGCCCATGCCGGCCGGTCGATCAGCGACAGTCCGGCCGCTGAGAGGATCGCCAAGGTACCGACGCACGCTATCCAACCAAGAACATGACGACGCAGAAGTTGCATTGAATTCTCCAGACCTCCCGGCTCGACGATTCTAACAGCAAATCCCGCGATGACCTGACGTTTTTGACATCGCAGCGTTGCCCGAATAATCGGCATGCAATTCTGCGCATGCTGATGGCTAGGCGAGAGATCGGAGGCCGCATGGCGGTGGCGGCGCGCCGCGCCGGCGGTTGTCATTTCCGCGCAAGCGGGAATCCAGTTTAATTTCATGTTGTGACGAGAGGTCCCCGCTTCCGCGGGGACGACACTGAATGTGAGGAACGCGAAAAAATCGTATTGCTACACCGACGGGATCACCTTCAGCGCCGGGAACCACTGGCCGATGAATGTTGGCGGCCAGGGCACCGACATGAAGTAGTCGAACGCCAGCCAGATGAACAAGATCAGCGAGACCGCGTAGGGGATCACCAGCGACCAGCGCTCCTTCGCCTCGAAGCGCATGAAGAACACTACGAAGACCGCCACCGTCGGAATGAGCCCGATGACCGCCATCACGCCCATGAAGCCGATCAGGTAGCTGAAGAACAGGATCGCCCGCCGGATGATCTCGCGCACCGGCAGGTGCCCGGTATCGGAGGTCAGGTCCATGTGGATGCGCTCGCCGACGTCATGCTGCGCCTGCTCGGCCAGTCCCGCGGCGGCGGGCACATCGGTCTTGCGGCACAACTCGTTGAAGAGACTGACAGCGGCTGCCGTCAGCGCCGCCGTGCCAACGACCAGCGGGACGATCTTGGCGCTGAAGTCCCACCGCATCGCGAACACGACCGCGCCGCCGATCAGTGCGATCATGAACATCGTGAACAGTTGCGAGGGATGGAATGTCGGTACGCGGAAGCTGTGCCACAACTGGCGCGCGCCGCCGAGCCGGCGGATGTCCTGCAGGAACGGCCGCATCAGCCCGATGATCGCCAGCGCGAACAGCACCATCACCACCGGCCGCAGCATCCAGCTCAGGCCGTAGCGCTCGACCGAGATGAACATGTAGCGCTCGATCATGTCGCCGAGCACCACGCCGAGAATGAGCGGCGGCCGCGGCCACTTGCACTGCTTCATGATCCAGCCGACCAGGCCGAAGAACAGCAGCGTGAACAGGTCGCCCCACTGCCGCGTGGCTTCGAACGCGCCGATGTAGATGATGCCGAGCACGGCCGGCAGGATCAGCGTGTAACGCAGCGTCGCAAGCCGGGCGAACTGCGGACTGAACGCGTAGCATAGCCCGGCGCCCAGCACGTTGGCGAGCGCTACCGACCACACCATCGAATAGGTGACGCTGAGGTTCTTGGTCAGCATCTCGGGCCCCGGCACCAGCCCGTGGATCAGGAAGGCGCCGAGCAGGATCGCCATGGTGGCGGAGCCCGGCACGCCGAACGCGATGGTCGGGACCAGCGCGCCGCCCTCCTTGGCGTTGTTCGAGCTTTCCGACGCGATCACGCCGCGCACGTCGCCCTTGCCGAAGGTCTGCGCGGCGCCCTTCTCGGTCTTGAGCGCGTGGCCGTAGGCGAGCCAGTCGACCACCGAGGCGCTGATGCCGGGGATCGAGCCGATGCCGCCGCCGATCCACGAGCAGCGCATGATCAGCCACCAGTTCTGGAAGCAGTCCTTCACGCCCTGCCACTGGCCCTTGTAGATGTTCTTGGTGCTGGTATCGGTCGAGATCGCGACCCGCGAGATCAAGAGGTCGCACAGTTCCGGCAGCGCGAAGATGCCGAGCAGCAGCGGCGTCAGCGGCAGCCCGTCCCACAGGTAGAGGCTGTCCATGGTCCAGCGCAGCGTGCCGGTCTGCGGGTCGGTGCCGATCATGGCGATCATGACGCCGAGGCAGCCGGCGACGACGCCGCGCAGCGGCGCGTTGCCGCTCAGCACCGCGACCATCGATATGCCGAGGACCGAGAAGGCGAGGAGCTCCGGCGATCCGATGTAGAGCATCACCGGGCGCAGGATCGGGATGCTGATGGCGAGCAGCATCGCGCCGAACAGCCCGCCCATCAGCGACGACATGTAGGCGGCGCTGAGCGCGCGGCCGGCCTCGCCGCGCTTCGCCATCGGGTAGCCGTCGAGCACCGTGGCCGCCGAGGCGGCGCCGCCCGGCACGCCGAACAGCACCGCCGGGATCGGGTCGCCGGTCGCGGTGGTGGCGCCCAGGCCGAGCAGCAGCGCGAACGCCGAGTAGGGGTCCATGCCGAAGGTGAACGGCAGCAGCATCGCGGTGCCGGTGAGGCCGCCGATGCCCGGCACGATGCCGAGCACCAGCCCCATGACGCAGCCGAGCGCCAGGAACATCAGGCGATGCGGCTCCATCAGGGTCAGGAAGGCCTGCCCCGCCGAGGTCGCCATGAAACTGAGTTCTCCGGCGATCCCCTCCATCTCCCCCTATCCTCCCTCCCGAGGTGACGGCCGTTTGCCCGGCCTGTTTCGCTCGTTGAAGCGCTGATGTAATCAGAAGTTACATCGCGGGATAGCCGATCGGCACGCACGCCGGGAGGCTCGGTTGACGCAGCGGGTCCGCCGGGTCCGCGCTTTTTTGTGAGGTATCGCATGCAGATCGATCGACCGGAGGGCGCACCGGACCGCAAGGTGGCCTGGGGCAGCGACATCGCCGCGCAGATGCTGCGCCGCTTCGGCATCCGCTATGTCAGCCTCAATCCGGGCGCGAGCTATCGCGGCCTGCACGACAGCCTGGTCAATCATCTCGGCAACACCGAGCCCGGCATCCTGCTCTGCCTGCACGAGGACCATTCGGTCGCGATCGCGCACGGCTACGCCAAGGCGACCGGCGAGCCGATGGCCTGCGTGCTGCACAGCAATGTCGGGCTGCTGCACGGCATGATGAGCCTCTACAACGCCTGGTGCGACCGCGCGCCGATGATCGTGCTCGGCGCCACCGGCCCGCTCGACGCCGAGAAGCGCCGGCCGTGGATCGACTGGATCCATACCTCGCGCGACCAGGGCGGGCTGATCCGTTCGTTCATCAAGTGGGACGACCAGCCGAGCTCGGGCCAGGCGCTCGTCGAATCGATGTGCCGCGGCAATCTCGATGACCCGCAGCGCGCCGACCGCGCCGGTCTATATCTGTCTCGACGCCGGCTTCCAGGAGCAGCGGCTCGACAAGGAGCCGGACTGGCCCGACATGGCGCGCTTCATGCCGCCGGCGCCGGCGCGGCCCGCGCAGAGCGCGAGTCGATGCAGGCGGCGGCGCTGCTGAAGAATGCCGAGCGTCCGCTGATCATGTTCGGCCGCGGCGCGCGCGATGCCGACGCCTGGGCAGCAGCGCGTGCGGCTCGCCGAGCGGCTCGGGCGCCTGCGTGGTGACCGACCTCAAGCTCGCCGCGGTGTTTCCGACCGACCATCCGGCGCATACCTTGCCGCCGTTCAACGTGCCGGGACCGGGCGCGCGCGAAATGCTCTGCGAGGCCGACGTCATCCTCGCGCTCGACTGGGTCGATCTCGGCGGCGCGCTGCGGCTCGCCAGGACCGCCGGCAAGCCGTCGGCGAAGATCATCGGCGCGACGCTCGACCATAACCTGCACACCGGCGCCAACATGGAATATCAGTCGCTGCCGGCGCTCGACGTCTCGATGGCGGCCGACGCCGACGCGGTCGTCGCCGATCTGCTCGCCGCGCTGGGGCCGGGACACAAGGAGCCGTGGAAGGCCAAGCGTCCCGCCAAGCCGCACGCCGACCGGCGACGGCACCGCGCTGACGCTGGAGCACGTCGCCAGCGCGCTGCGCGCCGAGTTCAACGATCCGGAGAACGTCACGCTTCTGCACGCTCGGCCGCGGCTGGCCGATCGACATCTGGCCGTTCCAGAACGGCATGGCCTATCTCGGCAAGGACGGCGGCGGCGGGCTCGGCTCGGGCCCGGGGCTTTCGGTCGGCTCCGCGCTCGCGCTCGCCGACCGCGGCCGCTACGCGATCTCGATGCTGGGCGACGGCGACTTCTGCATGGGCGTGACGGCGATGTGGACCGCGGTGCGTCACCGCATCCCGCTGCTCATCCTGATCAACAACAACCGCTCCTACTTCAACGACGAACTGCACCAGGAGTCGGTGGCGAAGACCCGCGGCCGCGAGATGAAGAACCGCTGGATCGGGCTGCGCATGGAGAACCCGGTGCCCGACATCGCCAAGCTCGCCGAGGCGCAGGGCGCGGTCGGCATCGGCCCGGTCACCAGCGTGGCCGACGCCAAGGCGGCGATCTCCAAGGGCGTCGCGGTGCTCAAGTCGGGCGGCGTCTGCGTGATCGACTTCCACATCGAGCCGCCCGCCGACCGCTCCGACGGCATCGGCCATCGCCCGACGGGGGATTGAGAGCGTATCGGTGGCGCTTTGATCGTGCTCTGCGCTGCATCTGAGGGTAGACGCAGAGCTAGCCAATCAAGCGATCATGGTCGGCGTGCGATCCGATCCAGAACCATAGCACGCCGTCGTCGACATCGGCGCCGAGCGCGCGGTAATGCGCTCCGATACGCACGGACCAATACCGGCCGACCTGCTTCAGGTGAAGAGACGGGTGTTTGGGATCTTGCTTGAGCAGAGCGAAGTTCTTATCGGCAAGTCCCCGAACAGTGTCCGGCAGCCGCGTATAGGCCCGCCAGAATGCACTGCTCGCGAAATGCCTCACAGTTCGCGGCTGCGGCCGGTGCGGTATTCAGCCAGCGCCTCGTCAGCGAGCCGATCGAGCCGGCCAGCCCCGATGTCGCGCTCGATCTTGCGATCGAACCGTTCCGCCTCGAATGCTTCGAACCAGGCGCGGAATTTTGCAAGCTCGTCGGGCGAAAGCTTCGCTACCGCTTTCTCGATGTCGTCAATTGTCATCCATCCACGATAGCACAGAGAACCGGACCGCGAAACACGCCAGACCTCCCCCGGCAAAATTGTCAGGAAGCTCCGCACGCAACGCGCTGGAGTCGCGCCATCGCGCAAGCTATCGTTCGTGACCGGGGTCGGCTGAACAATCGACGTCACGCACACACAAGGTCACGCACACACAAGGTCCTGCATCATGGACGAGGCGAAGCTGGTTGGCGGCAGCGAAGACGACCGCAAGGAAATTCTCCGGCTGCATGAAAAATACATCGATGTGAACACGCGCTTCGACTGGGAGGGGCTTACGCCGATCTACAGTCCGTCGCCGGAAGCGACCTATTTCAACTTGAATGGCCATACCTATCGCGGCCGCGATCACTGGCTCCGGCTGTGGAAGTTCTACGGCCAGAACGTCGCGTCGACCTATTGGACACCGTTCGACATCGGCGGCACCGTCACCGGCGACCTCGCCGTGGTGTGGTGCCATCGCAAGACCCGGCGCAAATGGACCGGCAAGGAGCCGCCGCCGCGCAACATCAATTACGACGATACCGAATTCATCTCGCGCTCGACCATGGTGTTCCGCAGGGAGGACGGCCAGTGGCGCGTGGTCCACGCGCATTTCTCGCCGGCGGACTCGGGGCCTCGGCCGGGCGGGGTCTGACGCGTGGCGGCGTTCCCCAGCCTAAGCATCCGGCTGCATGGCGGAATGACGCCGCAGGCCTGCGTCGCGCAAGCGTGCGCCGCCGAAGCCGCTGGCATCGACAGCATCTGGTTTGCGGAAAATCCGCTGGCGCGCGGCATCATGGCGGCGGCCGCCGCTTGCGCAGTCGCGACCCGGACGCAACGCATCGGCGCCGGCGTGTTCAATCCGTTCAGCCGTCACCCGGTGCAGATCGCGATGGAGATCGGCGCGCTCGACGAACTGTCCGGCGGGCGCACGCGGCTCGGCCTTGGTTCGGGGTTGCGGCCGCCGCTGGAACGCATGGGGCTCGACACCAGACGATCGCTGACCGCGCTGAAGGAGGCGATCGCCATTATTCGCGGATTGCTGCGCGGGGAGGAGGTCAGTTTTTCCGGGACGATATTCCGGCTCGACGGAATCAAGCTCGACTATCGCCCGCGTGCCGGCATCCCGATCTACATGGCGGCGCGCGGCCCGCAGTCGATCAAGGCCTGTGGTGAGGCCGCCGACGGCCTGATCGTGTCCAACATGTGCACTGCGGACTTCGTCGCCAAGACGGTGCGAAGTCTTCATGACGCGGCTCACGCCGCCGGCCGTACGGATGGTCTGGCCGTCGTGCAGTACACGCCGTGCGTTCCGCATGCGGACCGGCAGCTCGCCTTCCGCGAAGCTAAACGCGCGGTCGCCGATATGCTGCCGGCGTACTGGACGCTGGGACAGCGCTTGCCGGACGCGAAAGCGGCGCTGATGGACGGCAGCGGCATCGCGGAAGCGGAGTTTGAATCGGCCGTGACGCGCCTCAGGGCCGGCGAGGCACCTGAGATTGTGCTGGACGACCGCTACGTCATGGCGTTTCGCGATTGCCGGCACCGTCGAAGACTGCCGCGAGCAAGCGGCGACACGGGCCGCGGCCGGCGTCACCGAACTGGCGCTGACGTTCTTCGGCCCCGCGGCCGCGGAGGGCATGGCCTATATTGGCCCGGCGTTCCGCGCGCGAGGTTAGCCGTCAGAGCTTCGGAAGTTTCGCCACCTCAACCGCGCGCTTCCAGCGCACGCGCTCCTCGGCGAAGAACTTCTCGACGTCGTCCGGCGAGCCGCCGACCGGCTCTGAGCCGATCGAACGGAATTTCTCGATCACCTCGGGCTTGGTCAACGCGGCCTGCGCTTCGCTGCTGAGCTTCATCACGATCGCGCGCGGCGTCTTCGCCGGCACCGACAGCGCGTTCCACGAACTTGCCTGGTAATCCTTCACGACCGTGGCGATCGGCGGCACCCCCGGCAGCAGCGACACCGGATCGGCCGTCGAGACGCCAAGCGCGAGAAGCGCGCCGGACTTGATGTGCGGCAGGATGGGACCGAGATTGTCGATCATCACGCTGACGCGGCCGGTGATGACGTCCTGTAGCGACTGGCTCGTGCCCTTGTAGGGGATGTGGTTCATCTCGACGCCCGCCATCGCCATGAACAGCGACATGCAGAGATGGCTGGTCGAGCCGACGCCGGAGGTCGCAAAGTCGATCTTGCCCGGACTGGCCTTGGCCTTTGCGATCAGTTCCTCGATCGTCTTCACGCCGAGCGACGGATGCACCACCATCACGTTGGGAAACCGCGCCGCCAGCGTGATCGGGGCGAACGATTTCTCCATGTCGAACGGCAGGCTATTGTAGAGATAGGCGTTGATCGCGTGGGTCGCGGGCGGCGCCATGAGCAACGTGTAACCGTCGGGATCGCTGTTGGCGACGAACGCCGCGCCGATATTCGCGCCGGCGCCGGGCTTGTTGACGACCGAGAACGGCTGCTTGAACGCGGTGGTGAATTGATCCGCCATGATGCGCGTGAGGATGTCGGTATTCCCGCCGGGCGGGAACGGCACGACGATTTGCGCCGGGTGTGTCGGGTAGCTGTCCTGGGCGCTGCCGGTGGCTGCCGCCATCACGGCGAGAACGGATGCCGCAAACCCAAGAAAGATCGCGCGATTCATCAAGGTGACTCCGATTTTTTGAACGGAGAATCCAAAGCAAGAGTTGGGCCAGCGCTTCGCGGCGTCACTCCACTAACATGTCGCCGCCCATGGGGCCGAGCGCATTTCGCCGCAGCGCGCGGCCCGGCCGGTTTCCGGTCGCGGCGCCGTCTTTCCAGACGACCCGGCCGTTGACCATGACCAGCGCGATGCCGGCCGCCGGTGTCTTCGGCTGCTCGAAAGTGGCGGTGTCGGTGATGCGTTGCGGATCGAACAGCACAAGGTCGGCGAATGCTCCAGGCCGCAAGCTGCCGCGGTCCTTGAGCCCGAATTGCGCCGCTGGCAGCGCGGTCATCCGCCGGACCGCTTCCTCCAAGGGGAACAGCTTGACGTCGCGCACGTAGTGCCCGAGCACGCGCGGGAATGTTCCCCACAATCGCGGGTGCGGATGCTCGTCGTGCGGCAGCCCGTCGGACCCGATCATGGTGTGCGGATAGGACAGCACACGGCGGACGTCGTCCTCGCTCATCATGAAGTAGATGGCGCCGGCCGGCAGCAGTTGCGTCGCCGCCTGTGCGATGTCGCAGCCGAGCTGTTGCGCGATCGCGTCGAGCGTCTGCCCGGCGAATTCGGGACGAGCCTTCGACCACGTGACGATGATCTTGCTCGCCAGCGACAGCCGCCGCGGATCGAGCATCGTCGAGGCTGCGACGTAAGGATAGACGTCGAGGCCGAGCTTCTGGCTCTTGCGGGCCTCGTCAATCAGCTTCAGCGTTTCCGACACCAGGCCGTGGTTCGGGATGCCGCTCGCCTTGTGGTGCGAGATGACGACCGGGATATCGGCGGCCTTGCCGATTTGAATCGTCTCGTTGACCGCCTCGACGATATGCGACGCCTCATCGCGCATGTGGGTGGTGTGAATGCCGCCGTAGGCCCGCATCGGCTTCGCCAGCGCAATGATCTCGTCGGTCGGCGCATCGTTGGCGGGCGGATAGTAGAGTCCCGTCGACATGCCGATGGCGCCGCATTCCAGCGAGGTCTCGAGCGCTTGCCGCATAGCTGTCGATCTCGGACGGCGTCGCCGCCCGGTCGAACCGGTCCATCGCGCCGACCCGGAGCGTCGTATGGCCGACCTGGCACGCCGCGTTGAGCGCCGGCGGATCGCGATCGAGCGCCGCCAGATAGGCCTCGAACGTCTCGAAGAATTGTTGCGGTTCACGCCCGATGATGTCGAGCGGCGGCGGCGGGTAGCGGTCGATCGACAACGGCGCAAGGCTGATGCCGCAGTTGCCGGTGATGACCGTAGTCACGCCCTGGCTGATCTTGCATTCCATCAGCGGATCGCTCAGCAGCGCGCGGTCGTCATGAGTATGCGTGTCGACGAAGCCCGGCGCGAGCGCGAGGCCCGACCCGTTGATCTCTCGCGCGCCCTTGATCTGAGTCAGGTCGCCGATCGCGACGATCCGGTCGTCCGTGACGGCGAGATCGCCAGAGGTTCCGGGCCTGCCGGTGCCGTCGATCAGCAGCGCGCCGCGGATCACCAGATCGGGCCGGGCATTCGCGTCTTGTGTCATGAGGTCACCGAGTCTGAGGAAGCCGGCACTCTAGCAGCTTCCGTCAGGCTCGTCGCAAATCACGCGAGCAGCTTGTCGAGCGTGATCGGCAGGTGGCGCACGCGCTTGCCGGTGGCGTGATAGACCGCGTTGGCGACCGCCGCCGCGACGCCGACGATGCCGATCTCGCCGACGCCCTTGAGGCCGAGCGCATTGCTGTCGTCCGGCTCGTCGACGAAGATCACCTTGATGTCATGAATGTCGGCATGCACCGGCACATGATATTCGGCGATATTGGCATTCATGATGCGGCCGAACGCTTCGTCGATCAGCGCCTCCTCGTGCAGCGCCATGCCGATCCCCCAGACCACGCCGCCGAGGATCTGGCTGCCCGCGGTCTTGGGGTTCAGGATGCGCCCGGCGGCGACCGCGCTGACGGCGCGGGTGACGCGGACCACACCGAGCTGCTCGTCCACCTTCACCTCGACGAAATGCGCCGCGTGCGTGTTGTTGGCGTGCGTCTGGTCATGCTCGGGGTTGGTGGACTTCTCCTGCTCGATGCGGTCGAGCTTGCCCTGCCGCATGGCGTCGGCGATCGACACCGTGCGCGAAGCGTCGCGCTTGCTCACGAGCTTGCCGTCCGCGAGCGCGACTTCGCCAGCGGCGGCGTCTGCGAGCGGCGAGTTCGGCACCTGCTTGGCCAGGCGCAGCAGTTCGTCGCGGACCGCGTCGGCCGTGATCGCGATGCAATTCGCCACCGAGGTCGCAATCCACGATCCGCCTTCGACCGGCGATTGCGGCAGGCTCGAGTCGCCGAGCTTGATGCTGATGTTGTCGAGCGGCAGGCCCAGCATGTCGGCCGCGACCTGCGCCATGATGGTATAGGTGCCGGTGCCGATGTCGGAGGTCGCGCACGCCACCTCGGCGTGGCCGTTGGCCGTGAGCACGATGCGCACCGTGATCGGCGCCTGCAACGCTTCCCAGACGCCGGTCGCCATGCCCCAGCCGACCAGATCGCCGCCGTCCCGCATTGAGCGGGGCTGCGGGATTGCGCTTATCCCAGCCGAACGCCTCCGCGCCCTGGCGGTAGCATTCGCGCAGCGCCTTGCTGCGGAACGGCTTGTTTTCGTTCTGGTCGCGGTCCGAATAGCAGCGCAGGCGGAGTTCGACCGGGTCAAGCTTGAGCGCGACCGCGAGTTCGTCCATCGCCGATTCGAGCGCAAACAGCGCGGTGGCGGCGCTCGGCGCGCGCATGTCGCCCGAGGTCGGGAGGTCGAGCCGCGCCAGCCGGTGGGCGTATTTCGCATTGGCGGCTTTGTAGAGCAGGCCGGACCAGCCGGTCTCCTGACGATGGAACTCCTCGTATTGCGAGGTCACGGTCACCGCGTCATGGGTGATGACGTCGAGCGTTCCGCCGGTGTTGGCGCCGAGCGCGATGTTCTGGATCATCGCCGGCCGGTAGCTCAGCGCATACATCTGCGCGCGCGTCAGCACGACCCGCACCGAGCGCCGCAGCGCCCGCGCTGCGAGCGCCGCCAGCACCACCTGGAACTGCGGACGCAGGCCCGAGCCAAATCCGCCGCCCATGAAGGGCGACATGACGCGGACATCCTCGGGCTTCATGCCGAACACGCCGCAGAGATATCTCTGCACGTTCTGCACGCCCTGGGTCTTGTCGTAGACCGTGAGCTTGCCGCCTGCCTCGAACACCACCGTCGAGGCATAGAGCTCCATCGGGTTGTGATACTCGTTCGGAACGAAATACTCCGCTTCGTGGCGAACTGCCGCCGCGGCCAGCGCCTGGTCGGGATTGCCGCGCGTCTTCGGCGGCGCGAACGCGGCCTCCATCGGAGTTGTGGGAGTCCTGACCGGAATGGCAGCGTCGCGCTGGCGATAGATGTCCGTGACGTGCGCTTCCTGGGCGTATTCCACGCGAACCAGCGACGCCGCAAATTGCGCGGCCTCCGACGTTTCGGCGACGACCAGCGCGATCGGCTGGCCGTTGAACATGACCTTGTCGTCGTACAGCGGCCGGAACGGCGACCCGTCCGGCGCCACGTCATCCTTGTAGTCTTGATCCTTGTCCGCCATCGGCGGACGGTTCTGTGTGGGTGAGGACGTCGAGCACGCCTGCGACCGCGAGCGCTTCGCTCGCATCGATGCCGGTGATGCGGCCTTTGGCGATTGTCGCTCCGACGACGCTGCCGTAGGCCAGATCCGGTGCGTTGAACTCGGCGGCATATTTCGCCGCGCCGGTGACCTTGGCGCGACCGTCGACGCGCGACGTGGGGGTGCCGATGTAATGCGTCATTGGCTTGCTCGTTTGACTGTGCTGCTGGATTGCGATGGCGGCTTGCTGCGCAGCTTCCGCACCCGCGCCGTATCCAAGCGCTCCGAGCGCGACAGCGCTCTGCAAGACGCTCCGGCGGCTGATGTCGCTTGTCGGGCGAAATGGATCGGAAGAGCTGCTGCGTGGCATCGCCGCCTCACGCGATTTTCTTGTTGGCCTGTACCTGTGGCGTGCCGTTCGCCGCCTGCTTCAGCGTGCGGATTGCCGTCCGGCGCGCCAGTTCGATCTTGAAGTCGTTGTGCGAATATCCTTTCGCGCCGCGCAGCAGCAGGTCGGCGGCGCGGGCAAAGGCAGCTTCGTCCGCCTTCTGTCCGCGCAGCGCGGCTTCCGCTTCGGGGACGCGCCAGGGCTTGTGGGCGACGCCGCCGAGTGCGATGCGCGCTTCCGTGATGCGGTCGCCGTCCATTTCCAGGGCGACTGCGGCCGACACCAGCGCGAAGGCATAGGACAGCCGATCGCGGATCTTGAGGTAGCTGTAGTGCTTGGCGAAGCCGCGCGCCGGCAGCTCGATCGCGGTGATGATTTCGCCGCGCTCGAGGTTGTTGTCGCGCTCGGGCGTGTCGCCGGGCAGGCGATGAAAATCCCCGATCGCGATGACGCGATCGCCCGCCGGGCCGGTCACATGAACCTTCGCTTCCAGCGCGACGAGCGCGACGCACATATCGGAGGGGTGGGTCGCGATGCAGGAATCGCTCGTTCCCAGGATGCCGTTGATCCGGTTGATGCCCTTGATGGCGGAGCAGCCGGCGCCGGGCTCGCGCTTGTTGCAGGCGGTGGTCACGTCATAGAAGTAGAAGCAGCGCGTGCGCTGCACGAGGTTTCCACCAGTCGACGCCATGTTTCGCAATTGCTGCGAGGCGCCAGCGAGGATCGCGCTCGACACCAGCGGATAGCGCTGTTGTATGGCGGGGTGATACGCGAGGTCGCTGTTGGGCACGAGCGCGCCGACCTTGAGGCCGCCGCCCGGCAACTCTTCAACCCTGTTGAGGGGAAGCCGTGAGATGTCGATCAGCCGTGCCGGATGCTCGACCTCGTACTTCATGAGATCGATGAGATTGGTGCCGCCGGCGATGAATTTCGCCTTGGGATCGGCTGCGATCTGCCGCACGGCGTCGGCGACATCGGTGGCGCGCGAATACTGGAAGTTGATCATGCCTTGCCTCCCATCACGGTCATCGCCTGCTGGATCGCCGCGACGATGTTCGGGTAGGCGCCGCAGCGGCAGATATTGCCGCTCATCAGTTCGCGGATTTCATCCGGCGTCTTGGCCTTGCCCTCGGCGATGAGGCCCGCGGCCGAGCAGATTTGTCCGGGCGTGCAGTAGCCGCACTGGAAGGCGTCGTGATCGATGAATGCCTGCTGCAAGGGGTGCAGCGCGCCGTCGGCAGCGAGCCCCTCGACGGTGGTGACCTTGGCGCCGTCCTTCATCACCACCAGTGTCAGGCAGGAGTTGACCCGCCGGCCGTCGACCAGGACCGTGCAGGCGCCGCACTGGCCGTGATCGCAGCCCTTTTTCGTCCCGGTCAGTTGGAGACGGTCGCGCAGGGCGTCGAGCAGGGTCGTCCAGGGCGCCGCTTGCAGGGTCCGCCGCTCGCCATTGATGTCGAGCGTGACGGTTAGCGCCGGCGGCGCCGGAATGCTCCGGGGTCGGTGAGGATGTGAGAGCCATGCGATTCTCCGATTCGTGACGGCTGGCGGCCTTGGTCGGTAGCAAGAAAAGTGCCTCGTTCGTCCTGGCTGACGTAGTCGCTGCCTAACAACCCGCCAGGGGCGCAAGCGTTCAGGCGCGCGCTTGCTTCTGTGGATTGCACGGACGCCTTCGGCCAGTACGCCTGGCTCCGGCCATCTTGCATAGACTGGACGCTGCCGCTTGATTGCAATTGCGGTAATGTCAGTCAGATGTCAAAATCGCCAATTGTGAGCGAATAAAATAAGACATGAATTGCAAAAATGCACTCGCCCGCCGCCATGCCGCTGCGATGACCAGGTACTGACATGAAAACGCGTCTGCTCGTCGCCCTGCCGCTCTGCGCGATCGTCCTGTCGGGGTGTGTGATGGCGGGCGGGGTGAATTACCATTTCCCCACCACGCCGCGGCCGGCGGAAAAGTGCGACCCTGCGGCCAAGAATTGCCCACCGCCTGCGGACCGCGCGCGGCCCTGAACCACGCGTCGAAGGTCCCGCGCGGTTGCCTATCGGCCTTACGAGGCTTCCTTCAGCCGCTTTGCCAAGTCGATCGGCGGAAGGATCTTCCGGGCGGCGGCCTCGCGGCGCCGGATGAGCGCCTGGAACTGAGTCCTGCGAATCTCGCGATCTTCCTTCGATCCCGCGGAAACGGCCGTGATCAGTCGCGTCATTTCTTTTTCGACGACCTCTCGCTCAAGCCGCCATGCTTCGAAGTCCCGCTGTAACGTTTCACGCAACGATGCCACGACCGCCTCCCCCGCACACGCACCCGGCGAGGCAGAATTCTGCAGAAGGCCGTAACAGTTCAACTCTATTCGGGCCTTGGCCACGAACGAGCCGACAGGTGTTGTGAATCCGATACAGGGGCCGGCGATCTCGCCTGGGTTGGCCCGCGACCGGGCCGCTACGGCGCGAGATTGTTGTGGTGCGCGATGAAAGCCTTCACATCCGCGAGCACCTCGGGAAACAGGGCGCGGACCTGATCTAAGTCCATCCCGGGCCTGATGCGCGGGTGATAGAGAACATTGAGGAGATACTGGTCGTAAATGTCGAAGAAACCCATCCGGACGTCGTCGTTGAACATGGTCCACGGCACGGCGTCGGTGTCGTTGATCGGGCCGAGCGCCTGCAGCAGTTCCTCGTACACGCAGTCGTAAAAGACGAAATCCCCGACGTCCGCCACCAGGATCACGTCGGCGCGGATGATGCGGTAGGCTTCATCCTTGCGGAAGCTCGACAGGCACTGAGGCGTCAGCGAGCTTTCGATCTGCCGGGCCTGTGCGCGGCCGAAGATTTTCTGGATGGTCTGCGGCAGGTCGCGGTCGCGTACCAGCGTGACGACCATATTGGCGGCGGAGCGGTCGTCGGTGATCGCGATATCGAGATGCTGGATCGAGGCCCGGATTCTTTCGACGACCTCGGTCACCTCGGAGCTACGGTCAGGGCGGGCTCGGCTATCGACGTAGACGCGAACCGGACCTTCGAATCGGCGGATGCGATGAGGCTCGGCGCCCACCGCCAGTTCGGCGCCGAACGCGATGCGGAAGAAACCCTCGATGATCTCCGAATCGCTGAACGCCTTGCGCTCCAGTGCGCGCCGCGTGCTGATCTGCGGATCTTCGGCCTGGGCAATCGGGATCGCAGGGCAGGCGATCGCCAGCGCGGCAGCAATGATGGTGGCCTTCATGCTGCGGATACTTGCACAGTTCGTGCCCCTAACAAGGCAGCGCGCGATTTCGTGATCGCCGTAGCGCCGAATTCGCAGGCGAGCTATGACGTCACCGCAGAGGAACTCCGATGAACGACACGCCCCAAGGCGTCTGGCCGACCGAGTTGCGGTTGCGGAAAGACCGCAAGGTGCTGAGCATCGCGTTCGACGACGGAGCGGCGTTCGACCTCGATGCCGAATACCTGCGGGTCAAGAGCCCGAGTGCGGAGGTGCAGGGCCATTCACCCGACGAGCGCAAGACCGTCGGGGGCAAGCGCAATGTGGCGATCCTGGAAGTCCAGCCGATCGGCAATTATGCGGTCCGGCTGGTATTCGACGACCTGCACTCGACCGGAATCTTCGCTTGGCCATACCTGCGCGAACTCGGCGAGAACCGATCTGCCTATTGGCAGGACTACCTGGACGAACTCGCCGGCAAGGGCCTGACCCGTTGACGACGGGGCTCTGCCTGCGGGCGATCCGAAAGTGATTAGCGCTGCACGATCACCGTCGCGCCGACCCGCACGCGGCTGTACAGGTCGATGACGTCATCGTTGGTCATGCGGATGCAGCCCGACGAGGTCGCGCTGCCGATGGTGTGCGGCTCGTTCGAGCCGTGGATGCGATACATGGTATCGCCTAAATAGAGGGCACGTGCGCCCATCGGATTGTCCGCGCCGCCGCGCATGTGGACGGGCAAATCGGGCCGTCGCCGGCGCATTTCCGGCGGCGGAGTCCAGTCCGGCCACTCGGCCTTGCGGGTGACGGTCTCGACGCCCGACCAGGTAAAGCCGTCGCGGCCGACGCCGATGCCGTAGCGCATGGCCTGGCCCTTGGCCGTCACCAGGTAGAGCCGCCGCTCGCTGGTACGAACGACGATCGTGCCAGGCGCGTGGTTGGTCGGGAATGCCACCGTCGTGCGCGGCACCGCGGTGAAAATGGACAGGAAATTCGAGAACGGATTGACCCCGGGCCCGCCGCTCTGCGTCTGCTGCTGAGGGACACGGTTGCCGGGCGCGGCAACGGCGCTGGTCACGGTCAACAGGACGGCAGCGCAAAGCGCGCCAAGGAAACGAGACTTCATCGCACACCCCCGAGTTTGCGATTGAGGATTTCCCTTATTTCTACAATCTGTGGTGATCGCATGTCGATCCTTGACGACAGATTTGTCACGCGATGCGCGTGTTTTCCTCTCCGGTGTTGCTAATTTATCGCTCAGTCTTTTGGGCGATTTGCAAGGCAAGGGACGGCCACGACAAAATTGCCGAAGCAGGGTTAAGCGGCGGTAAAGGCTCCGGGAAGACGGCCTGCGCCGCCCCGTTCGCCTCATTGGCCGCGATCGACTTGAGATCGCGCACCGCTGCCCGGGCATCGTCCATCGAAGCGGAAGGCTGAGATGTCGGGTGGCCACCGACAGGCCGCCACGCAACCGATCTGCGCCGATCGAGATGAAACCGGCGATAAAAGGTGCTAATCGGGTCCGCGACGGAGCCCCGCTTGCTAATACCCTGCAACGAAAAAGGTACGAGGATTCCCCCATGTACACCGATCTCGCGCTCTACATCGACGGCGCCTGGCACGATGGCAAAGGCCGCAAGGGTGAGGACGTGCTCAATCCGGCGACCGAAAAGCCCCTTGCCCATCTGCCGCATGCGTCGAAGGCCGACCTCGACCTTGCTCTGGACGCCGCCAAGAAGGGCTTCGCGATCTGGCGCAACACGTCGGCCTACGACCGCGCCAAGATCATGCGCAAGGCCGCCGATCTCATGCGCGAACGCCACGACAACATTTCCAAGATCATGGTGCAGGAGCAGGGCAAGACCTATGGCGAGGCCCGCGCCGAGGTGGTGACCTCGGCCGACATCATCGACTGGTACGCCGAGGAAGGCCGCCGCAGCTACGGCCGCATCGTGCCGGGCCGCGCCAAGGGCACGCGCCAACTGGTGGTGCAGGAGCCGGTCGGCGTGGTGGCGGCGTTCACGCCGTGGAATTTTCCGGTGCTGACACCCGCTCGCAAGGTCGGCGGCGCGCTTGCGGCCGGCTGCTCGCTGATCCTCAAGGCGTCCGAAGAGACGCCGGGCGCGTGCGTCGAGATGGTGCGGTGCTTTGCCGACGCCGGCCTGCCGGCGGGCGTGCTCAACTTGGTGTTCGGTGTGCCGGCCGAGGTTTCAGAGCATCTGATCCCAAAAGACGCCATCAAAAAGATCTCGTTCACCGGCTCGATTCCGGTCGGCAAGCATCTGGCCGCGCTCGCCGGGAAGTACATGAAGCGCACCACCATGGAACTCGGCGGCCATTCGCCGGTCGTGGTGTTCGAGGACGCCGACCCGGAAAAGGCGGCCGACACCATCGCGGCGTTCAAGTACCGCAACGCCGGTCAAGTCTGCATCTCGCCGACGCGGTTCTACGTGCAGGAGAACGTCTACAAGAAGTTCCTCACGCGCTTCACCGAATACGCCAAGGCGGTCAAGGTCGGCGATGGCCTGGAGAAGGGGGTCACCATGGGACCGATGGCGAACTCACGCCGCCTCGACGCCATGGACGGCTTCGTGACCGACGCCAAGAGCCGTGGCGGCAAGGTCGCGACCGGCGGTGCGCGGCGCGGCAACCAGGGCTATTTCTACGAGCCGACCGTGATCACCGACGTGCCGGATGACAGCAAGATCATGACGCAGGAGCCGTTCGGTCCGCTGGCGCCGATCGTGACCTTCAAGACCTTCGATGAGGTGATCGAGCGCGCCAACTCGCTGGAATTCGGCCTCGCCGCCTATGCGTTCACGTCATCGAACGCGACCGCGGCCGCGGTCGGCGATGCGCTCGAAAGTGGCATGGTCGGCGTCAACTCGATTGCGATCTCGACGCCCGAGACGCCGTTCGGCGGCGTCAAGGAATCCGGCCACGGTAGCGAGGGCGGTGTCGAAGGTCTCGGCGCCTATCTCAACACCAAGTTCATCTCGCAGGGATGAGCTTGCAGTTTTCGGTGCTCGCCGGGCGCTCGGTGCTCACCCTCCCCCTTGTGGGGAGGGTCGACGCGCGAAGCGCGTCGGGGTGGGGAATTCCCAACTCACTTCGTCGAAGACCCCACCCCTAACCCCTCCCCACGAGGGGGAGGGTACAGAGCGGGGAAGCCTCGCGATCGATCAAGCCTGCTTCGCCGTCTGGCAGGCCTGCCAGATTTTCTGCGGCGTCGCCGGCATGTCGAGATGCGCGCCGGCGCCGCCCGGAATGGCATCCGCGATGGCGTTCATCAGCGCCGCGATCGCCGCGGTGGTGCCGCCTTCGCCTGCGCCCTTGACGCCGAGCGGATTGGTCTTCGCCGGGACGTTGTGAAGGGCGTCCTTGAACTCCGGCATGTCCTCGGCACGCGGCATCGCATAGTCCATGAACGAGCCGGTGGTGAGCTGGCCGCCCGATGGGTCGAAGATGGCGTGCTCCATCATCGCCTGGCCGAGGCCCTGCACGATCGAACCGTGGACCTGGCCCTCGACCACCATGTGGTTGAGCGCCTTGCCGCAATCGTCGACCGCCGCGTAACCGGCGAGCGTGAGCGCACCGGTCGACGGGTCGATCTCCACCTCGGCGATATGGCAGCCGTTGGGGAAGGTGAGGGGGTCTCGGCGTTGACCTTGGTGTCCAGGTCTTCGGGAATCTCGCCGCGCTTCTTCATCTCGGCCGCGCGGGCGGCGAGATCGAACAGCGAGATACGACGGTCGGTGCCGACCACGCCGAACTGGCCGTCGCGATACTCGATGTCGGCCTCGGCGGTCTCGAGTACGTGCGCGGCGATCTTCTTGCCCTTGGCGAGCAGCGCCTCGATGGTCTTGATCATGGCGTGGCTCACCGTCATGGCGGAACGCGAGCCGACTGAGGCATAGCCCGCGATCTCCATCGCCGAATCGCCGTGCCGGTGTTCGACCTGCGACAGATTGATGCCGAGCCGTTCGGCCACCATCGGATTGAACACGGTGGCGTGGCTCTGCCCGGTCGACTGGACGTTGAGGTTGAAGAGCAGCTTGTCACCGCCCGGGAAACTGATCTGCGTGCCTTCGAGCGGAAAGCCGCCAGCGTGCTCCAGCATGCAGGAGATGCCGAGGCCGCGGTACTTGCCGCGCTTTGCGGCTTCACGGCGGCGCTGTTTGAAGCCGTCGTAGTCGGCGAGCGACAGCGCCTTGTCGAGGATGATCTCGAACTCGCCGCTGTCGATCGTGGTGCCGACCGCGGTCTTGTACGGCATGGCCTTCGGCTTGATCAGGTTGCGGCGGCGCAGCTTGACCGGATCGATGCCGGTGATGCGGGCGGCCTCGTCGATCACCCGTTCGAGCATGTAGTTCGCTTCCGGCCGGCCGGCGCCGCGATAGGGCGCCGTCGTGATCGTGTTGGTGAACACGCACTTGGTCGCCATGTCGATCAGCTTGATGTCGTACATCCCGGGCAGGCAGCGCGCCAGGTTGACGGTCTGGATGTTGGCGCCGACGGCGCCGATATAGGCGCCCATGCTGCCGAGGTGGCGGATGCGCAGTGCCAGAAACTTGCCGCGCTCGTCGAGCGCGAGTTCGACGTCGCTGTAGGCATCACGCGCGTGGTTGTCGCTGACGAACAATTCCGCGCGGTTCGACATCCAGTGCACCGGCCGGTCGGTCTTTTTCGCCGCGACCAGGATGGCGAGATATTCCGGATAGGGGCCGGTCTTCAGCCCGAAAGCGCCGCCGACGTCTTCGGTCACGACCCGCAGCTTCGGGTTGGGCACGCCCAGGATTGGCGCCAGGCCGTCGCGCAACGCGCGTGCGCTCTGCGAGCAGCAGCGCAGGAAATAGCTGTCGGCGGCCGGATCGTAGCTGGCGGTGGCGCCACGCGGCTCCATCGAGGCCACCACAATCCGCTGATGCAGGACCGATACGCGCGCCACATGCTTGGCGGACGACATGATGCGCTCGACCTCCTGGGCATTGGCCGCGGGATCGGGCGCCAGGCCTTGCCAGTCCACCGCGATGTTGCCGGCAGCTTCCGGCCAGACCTGGGCTGCGCCCGGCTGCACCGCCTCGCGCAGGTCGACGGCCGGCGTGCGCTCGTCATATTCGACCGTGACGAGTTCGGCGGCGTCCTGCGCGGCCGTGAGCGTCTCGCCGATCACGACGGCGACGGCCTCGCCGATGTGCCGCACGGTCTTGCCGGCGAGCGCCGGGCGAAGCGGAACGATGAGCTTGGCGCCGCCGCGCCCCATCAGCGGCGGGTGCTGGGAGATATTGCCGATCTTGGCCTCCTCCATGTCGGCGGCGGTCAGGACCGCCAGCACGCCGGGCACCGCCTTCGCGGCGGTTGTGTCGATCGAGCGGATATCCGCAAAGGCGTGCGGCGAACGGACGAAATAGGCCTGGGCCTGACCGGTCAGCGTGACGTCGGCCGCGAACCGCCCGAGGCCGCGCACCAGCGGGTCGTCCTCCAGACGTGGCGTATAATGCGCGCGGCTTTCGGCAGTCTTGGAATCCATGGTGATTTCCGGTGTGGGGGAGCCTGTGGGGTCGCCGTTTATAGCGCAAATGGCGGCGGGCGGGAGTGGGTTTTGAATACTGATGTTTGTCGCAAATCGGGCCGCGACCTCGCTTCGGCTCCCTCTCCCAGAGGGAGAGGGATGGGGTGAGGGGTTACGGTCTCTCGATGAACTTACGCCCCCTCACCCCAACCCTCTCCCCGCCGGGGAGAGGGAGTGCACCGCGTTCGCCGCGCGAGTGTGGAATTCCTTCGCGCGTGCTACCGGTTTTCCATCGCGGTTCGCACGCGCGCGACGGTTTCGGCCGGCGTCCGGGAAACCTGCTCGACCAGAGCTGCGACCTGTTCGCCGGTCAGCGGTTCGACCTCAATCTTGAGCCGGTCGGCCTCGGTCAGATAGGCCGGGTCCTTCATGGTGGCGTCGAACGCGCGGCGCAGCGCTTCGACCCGCGCCGCCGGTACGTTCGGCGGCAGGAAGAACGGCCGGCCATATTCCAGTCGCGCCAGCATCAGCCGCAGCGCCGCGCGCTCGGCATCGCTCTGTGCGAGATCGAAAAAGAACGGGACCTCGCCGAGTTCCGGATTCTTCTTCAGCGCCCACTGCGCGAGAATCCGGATTTTCTTTTCGTTGATCCAGTTGGTGTTGATCGCCTTGAGCGTCGACCAGTTGGCGATGGTGCCGTGGACTTCGCCGCTCTCCATCGCGAGGTGGATTTTCGGCGTGCTCTCGTAGCCGGTCACCACCTTGAACTTGAAGCCGAACAGGCTGTTGGCGAGCACCGGATAGTCGAACTGGGTGGAGCCAGGCGCCTGCGCGCCCATCACGATCTGCGTGGTCTTGACGTCTTCGAGCTTCTGCACGGGCGCGGTGTGCCAGACGTAGCTGACCTGGGTCTCGCGGTTCGTGCTGCCGAGCCAATTGAGCTTCACCGGATCGAACCGCGCGCCAGCCGGCTGCAGCAGCGGCGTGGTCGGCATGCCGTTGAACGATGCGCCTATCACGGTGCCGTCGAACGGGCCGTTGTTGTAGAGCGCGTTCGTCATCGTGAGGCTGCCGGCGCCCGGCTGGTTCTGCACGATGATCGTCGGATGCCCGGGAATGTGCGCGGCCATGTGGCGCGCCAGCAGCCGGGCGTTGATGTCGTAGCCCGAGCCGACGCCGATGCCGACGAGCAGGCGGATGGTCTTGCCCTTGTAGAAGGCGGCGACATCCTCTTGCGCAATCGCCGCGCTCCCGCACGCGAGGACCATGCACAGTCCCAGGAACGCCCGTGTCACGAACGCTGGTGTCATTTCGATCCTGTGCCTCCCTGGCGACGCTTGTTGTTTCTTGTTGCTATTTCTTGGGCGCGAACGACTGGTTCGGAAACGCCGATCCGGTCGGCCGCTGAATCACGATAAACGGCCGGTTCGAACTCTGGTGGCAAGTATTGCAGGCTGCGGTGAGCTTGTCGAACGCACCGATAAATTTCGCGCGGTCGCGCGCCTTGACGGCGGCCTCGACTTCCGAGATCGGCGCCATCGCGGTCGCTTCGATCATCTGGCCGACCGGCATGTCCTTGTAGACCGGGAAATACTTCACGATGTCCTCAAGCCCCTCCTTCAGCTCGTCGATCTGGTAGTCGGCGAGTTCCCAGTTGCGCGCATCGCCCGCGAGCCAGAGCTTGGCGTGCCGGACCTGAGTGGCGATCATGATGTCCGCGACGCCCGGGCTGTAGACCTTCGTCGCGGCGGACTCTGCACCCGCATCGCCGGCAAGGTGAAGCGAAAGCGTGCAGGCGATCGCCGTCGTACATGCCACGGCTAGCTTCTTCATGTTTGTCTCCCGAGGTTTTTCGAACGAAGTGCGCGCGGCTCAATCAATGTGCTCGCTCGAGCCGCGTCGGGTGATCAGCAACCGGCCAGCAGACCTCAGGCCTTGGCGCCGAACCACATGCGCCGCAGCACGTCATTGTGTTTGACAAAATGGTGCCGTAGCGCACCCGCGATGTGCACGACGACGAGCACGGCCAACAGATATGACGTGATCGTATGCGCCAGCTCGTAGAAGTCGTGGGTCGAGCGGTCCCAGACGATCTGCGGGATCGGAATCCCGAACAGGTCCTTGACGATCGGCGTTCGAAACGTCCCGGCCAATGCCCATCCGGACAGGGATGCGGCGAACATCAGGACATAAAGCAGGACGTGTCCGGTTTGTGCGGCGATCCGTTCCCAGGGCTGCAGTCGATCGGGGAGGGCGGGCACGACATGGGTCCATCGCCAAAGCAGCCGCAGGACCAGCAGGGCGAGCAGGTCGTAGCCGAGCGCGGAATGCCAGTGGTAGTTGGCGAAGCGGATCGAGCGATCCGCCATGTGCACCATCCACCAGCCGTGACCCAGCAGGATCAGGATCGCAATGGCGCCGATCCAATGCAGCAGCTTGGCTGGCCAGCCCCAGACGGCATCGGTGTTTCGCAGCATCGCAGTTTCCCCGGTGAAACTGCGATAGCTTGGAATTATTCTAAACTTGTTGTCAACCAGTGCGGCGGCCTGGAATCCGCATTGCGCTGACTTAAGCAGCCGCCAGCACGTCGTCGGGATCGAGCGGCAGCTTCACCGCTTGCTTGCGTTTGGCCGACAGGTCGAGCGCCTTGGTGAGCATCAGCCGGTTGTGCGCTTCCTCGATGGTTGCGGCCGGCGTCGGCAGTCCGAGCGCGACGCGGTTAAGCCAGGATACGGTTTCCTCCGCCATCGGGCCGCGCAGTTCGCCGAGCGCCATGTCGCCCGGCGGATAGGAGCCGAGGAAGTCGACCAGCCGGGTCTGGTCGGGCGCATAGCCTTCCGACTGCGGTTTGGAGACCGCCAGCACCATGTCGCGATGGGTGTCGTCGATGGTGAGCACGCCCTCGGTGCCGACGATGCCGACCTCGAGCGAATAGACCGCGCCCGGCCAGGTCACCGGCAACGCCCACGAGATGTTGAGATGATAGACGCTGTTGTCCGACATCATGATCATGCCGGCGGTGGCGTCGATGCCCTGATAGAGCGGGCCCAGCACCTTGTCGATCGAGCGGGCATAGCATTCGACCGGCGTCTTCTTCTCCAGGTACCACATGCACATGTCGAGCGCGTGGGTGCCGGAGATCACCATCGGCGAGATCGTCCTGGGGTCGTCGGTGCGCTTGTAGTTGTCGATCGCGACGAGACGATTCATGAAGGCACGCGAGGTGACGAGCGTGACGTCGCCGAGCGCGCCGCTCGCGACCTTCTCCTTCCCGGCAAGCCATTTGCGGCGGAAGCGCTGGGTGTAGCCGACCACTGCATCCAATTTGGCGTCCTTGATCGCCTTGAGCACCTTGGCGGACTGCGCGAGGTCGGTGGCGAGCGGCTTCTCGATCAAGAGCGGAATGCCGCGCTCGACCGCCGCCATGATCGGATCGACATGCAGGTGCTCGTCGGTGGCGATGATGGCGCAGGTGACTTCCGGCCGCTTCAGCAGTTCGACGTGGCTCTGGGTGACGAAATCAGCGCCGATCTTCGGCGCGACTTCGCCGGCGCGGTTGTGGTTCTTCTCGGCGAGCCCGATCCAGCCGACCGACGGATGGCGGTTCGCCACCTCGCCGCGGAACAGCCCGACGCGGCCGCCGCCGATGATGGCGAGCCCGATCTCTGCGGCTTGCTTTCTCATTTCTGCATCGCCGGGTTGTCGCCCTTGCGGAACTTGGCCTTGAAGTCGGCGACCGCCGCGATGGTCTCGTTGGTGAGCGGCAGGTTGACCGGCTCGTTGCGGTCGGCGGAGAGGTCGGCCGCCGTGTAGGTCTCCATCACCATGCGCGCGCTCTCCGGCGTCACCATCACAGGCGTGTCGCGGATGCAGCTTTCGACGAAGTGGATGGTCTCCGGCCCCATGCCGCCGGCGAAGACGTGATCCACCTGCTCGCCCGGCATCGTCGACATCGGGAACACCTGGCCGGTCTGCTCGGTGTTGAGCCAGTGGTCGCGCGCGGTGTCGTCGAGCACCAGGGCGCCATTCGTGCCGGTGATCTCGATCCAGGTCGAGCAGTAGTTCGGAAAGCTCTCCGGGAAATTCCAGCCGCCGCCGATCATCACCACCACGCCGTTGTCCATCGTGACGGTGGTGAACATCACGTCGTGCGAGCCGTTGATCGGCTCCATGTAGCCGTAGGCGCCCTGCGAGTAGACACGTATGGGCTTGGCGGGCTCAAGCAGCCACATGACGAAATCGAGGTCGTGCGTCAATTCCATCACCACCGGCGAGAGCCGCACGCGGCTGGCGATCTTTTTGCCCAGCGCCCGCGACAGATGCCGGCTCACCAGCACCGACACCACCTTGCCGAGCGTGCCGTCGGTGATCTTCTTCTTGGCGTAGGCGATCTTCTGGTTGAAACGCTGCGAATAGCCGATGGTGAATTTCAGGTTGTTGCGCTTGGCGAGCATGATCAGCTCATCGGCTTCCCACAGCTCCAGCGCGATCGGCTTCTCCAGCATCACGTTCTTGCCGGCGCGCAGGCAGTCGCGCGCGATCGGATAGTGGTTCGATTCCGGCGTGGTCGAGATGAACACCACCGAGATGTTGTCGTTGTTGATGATGTCCTGATAGTCGAGCGTCGCGGTCGCGGGCCGATAGCGCGCCTTCAGTTCCGCCAGCCGGTCCGGCTTGATGTCGCAGAGGTGAAGCTTGTCCACCAGCGCCGTCCGCGAGAGGGTTTCAACCCGCGTTCCCCCGACCCAACCCACGCCGATTGCCCCGACTTCGACCTGCTTCACAGCAAATCCCTTTCGCTGTCTTACTCGACTGTCATGCCCGCGAAAGCGGGCATCCAGAACGCTCTGACTATCCGAAGTGGCATCGTCGCGCCACGCCCGGCGGTTGATGAGGACTGGATCATGCCGCTTTCGCGGATGATGACAGCGGAGCGGGGACTAGACCGAGGCCGACTTCAAACGGCCTGCGCGACGCCGAACACGTCCGCGGCGAACTTCGGATAGACCTCGACGAGCTGCGGCGCCACGACGGTGCGCAGCAGCCGCAGCGTCTCGGGGGAGGGCGCCGGCGTCGTCGGCACCGTCCGCCGGGCGGTCGAAGTCGAAGGCGGTATGCTCCTCGACCTCCGCCAGCGTGTGGCCGGGATGGACGCTCGCCAGCCGGAAGCGGCGCCGCTCGCGGTCGAACGCGAACAGGCAGCGGTTGGTGATCAGTGCGACCGGGCCGCCCGGACGATAGACGTTGTCCGGGCTCGTTCCCGGCGCGCTGATGAAATCGACCTTCTCGACCAGCGTGCGGCGGGTGTGCTCGAGCCTGAACAGGATCACCTTGGGCACCACGTAATAGAGATAGGCCGAACCGAACGAGCCGGGGAAGCGAACCTTCGGATGCTGGTAGTCGCCGATGCTGACCAGGTTGACGTTGCCCGCGCCGTCGATCTGTCCGCCAGACAGGAAGAAGACATCGATCCGTCCTTGCCCCGCGCAGTCGAACAGTTCGCGGCCGCCGTCGGTGAAGAAGCTGTCGCGCCGGCTGCCGAGCAGCGAGACATAAGGGCGGCCATGGCCGCGCTCGCGCGCCAGCAGCGCGGCGGTCGCGGGGATCGGCGAGGAGGCTCCGATCGCGGCATGGCGCGCATCGCCGATCAGCCCGGCGATTGCATCGGCGAGCAACTCCTCGGTGCGGAAGTTGCTTTCGATCAAGGTGAGGTCTCTCGATTCCGTGTCCCGGACGCGGCGCAGCATGAAATGCTGCGCCGCTGATCCGGGACCGCAACAAACACCGAGCTCTTTACGGTCCCGGGTCTGCAGCGCGTCACTGCGTGCTGCGCTGTGCCCGGGACACGGCCGGAGCTCAAGCGGCGCGCTGGGCATGCACGTAGCGGTCGAGATAGGTGGCGAAGCCGTCGGCGGTGGCGGCGAGGCGGGCATATTCGGCGAGATGCGCGGTGTCGGCTGCGTAATGATCGGCCAGTCCGAGCGGCCAGGCGCCGTTCGGCACAACCGCGACAGCGTCGAGATAGAAGCCGCCGAGCGCGCCTGCCGCGAGGATCGGATCGTCGAACAGATTGCCGTCGTGGATACTTCTCCACGGTCACGACGGTCTTGCGGGCGGCATGCGCCATCATGGCAAGCTCGCGGTCGCGGCCGATCCAGACGTTGCCTTCGCGGTCGGCCATCGGCGCGTGGAACAGCGCGACGTCGGGCACGATCGCCGGCAGCAGCACGATCGGGTCGTGGTTGCCGAACGGGTTGTCGATCACCTTCCAGTCCGGGCGCTGCGCGACCAGGTCGGAGCCGATCAGCCCGCGCAGCGGAATGAACGGCACGCCCTTCTCGGCGGCCTGGAATGCGGCGTGCAGCGCCGGACAGGTGGCGTCCTTCATGCGCAGCGTGCCGGTCGTCATGGCGGCGGTGAAGCGCGGCGCCGGGCCGATCTCGCCGAGGCTGACCGCCGAGGTTTCGAGCGTCTCGACGCAGCCGGCGCCGATCAGCAGGTCGGCCTGCACGCTGGATGTCGGCAAGGCGATCAGCGTCAGGCGCTTGACGCCGCGACGGATCAGCGCGCGCGTCGCCGCCATCGCGACGCCGGAGACTTCGCGCGGCACGGCCAGCACGCAGCCGTCGGTGATGGGGGCAATGGCTTCGTCGAGGGAGCGGACGATCATATTAAGAGAGTATCACAGATGCAGAGGTGAACTCGATCTGCTCCCTCCCCCCTTGAGGGGGAGGGGTGGGGAGGGGGCGCGCTTGCTCGAATCCTCGCTTGCCTGCCCCCTCCCTAACCCTCCCCCGCAAGCGGGGGAGGGACGCCGTGGCACCAGCCTTCATTACGGCCGCGTCACTGATGTCGTCGCCAGCTACGACAGCGCCTGCTTGACGCGGTCGGGCGAGAACGGCACGCGGCGGATGCGCACGCCGGTGGCGTCGAAGATCGCATTGGCGATCGCGGCCGTGAGCGGACGCATCGAGGGTTCGCCGGCGCCGGTCGGCGGCAGGTTCGGATTGTCGAGCAGCGCGAACTCGATCGTCTCGGGCGTCTCGGTGATGTCGAGGATCGGATAGGTCATCCAGTCGACCGAGGTGACCGACTTGCTGTCGAACGTCACCTCTTCCCAAAGCGTCCGGCTGATGCCCTGGACGATGTTGCCCTCGATGCACTTCTCCAGGCCGTCCGGATTGATGATCTGGCCGCAGTCATGGCCGACCACGAACCGCTTGGCGAAGATGCGGCCTGTCGAGCGGTCGATGTCGACCTCGGCGATCACCGCCACACGGGTGCCGTTGCGCTGCGCATAGGCGAGGCCGCGGCCGGAGACCTTGTTGCCGGTCTGGTTCGGACGCGGCGACGGCCGCGCGTCCCAGCCGAACTTCTGCGCCGCCGCCTTGATCACCGCGACGTCGCGCGGGTCCTTGACGTGACGCAGCCGGAACTCGATCGGATCGACCCGCAGGGCCGCCGCCACCTCGTCCATGAACGATTCGCTGGCGAAGTGAATCTGCGGCCCGACCGGGTCGCGCAGATGCGCCGAACGCAGCGGCGAGGCGCGGTCGAGCAGCGGCGGGATCGTCTCCCACCCCATCCGCTTGTTGGCGAACTCGTAGGATTCGGCCGGAACGCCGAAGCCGTCGCCGGATTTCAACTCGATGCCGCGGGTCTGGCCGGCGAGCGTGTCGATCGGATTGTTGCCGGACGTGTTGACGTCGATGCGCGAGAATCCCTTGCTGAGGAATTCGTAGGCGATGACGTTGCCGTTGGCATCGACCGCCGCGCGGGCGCGATGGATCGAGGCTGGGCCTTTCGGGTCCCAGCCGGTGCCCTGGTCGCGCGTGTATTGCAGCCGCACCGGCTTGCCGACCGCCTTCGCCAGCACGCCGCAGTCCATGGCGCAGTCGTCGGCGTCGTTACGGCCATAGGAGCCCGGTCCGTTTTGCCAGATCACCCGGATCTTGTCGCGCGGGATGCCGAGATTGCCGGCGAGACCGTTCTGGACGAAGTGCGACTTCTGCGAACCGGTCCAGCAGGTGACGTTGCCGTCCTTGATCTCGACCAGCGCGCAGGCCGGTCCCATCGCGGCGTGCGACTGGAACGGCCATTCGTATTCGGCTTCGACCACCCGCGCCGCGGTCTTGAAGGCGTCATCGACGTTGCCGTTTTCCTTGTCGATCTGCCGTTTGCGGACCGGGGCCTTGCGGATGTGATCGTAGATCGTGCTCTGCTCGGGGAACGGCGGGGTGACCTGCGACCACTCGACCTTGAGCTTCTGCGCCGCGTTGATGACGCCCCACTCGGTGTTGGCGACCACGCCGAGGAAACCCTTGTCCCAGACGACCTGAGCGCCGGGGATATCCTTGATCGAGCTTTCGTCGATCTTGACCGGCACGCTGCCGGCGACCGCTGGGCGGATCATGCGGCCGTGCACCATGCCGGGCACCTTGACGTCGGTGCAGAAGTCCTCCTGGCAGAACACCTTCGGCGCGACATCCTCGCGCTTGATCGACTTGCCGACGATCTTGTACTCGCTCGGCTTCTTCGGCTGCGCTTTGCCGGGGGCATAGAGCTGGTTGCCGTACTGCTTGTTCCAGTCGAGCTGGACGTTGAAGTACTTCCCGCCGATCAGCTCGGCGTAGGATGTTTTCTTGTCGCGGTTGAACGCGGCGCTGATCGCGCCGTCGACGACGATGAGCTGGTCCGCCGGCGTATTGAGCTTGGTCAGCCGCCATCTCGACCAGCACGCGGCGCGCTTCGGCCGCCGCCATGCGCATCTGCTTGCCGCCGAACTGGATGCCGGTTGATCCTGAAGCTCCACCTTGGTTCACGCTGGTGGCGGTGTCGCCCATGTAGACCGTCACGGCCTTGAACGGCACGTCGAGCTCTTCCGCCACCATCTGGCCGATGGCGACGAACAGGCCGTGGCCCATGTCCATCTTGCCGAAGAAGGCGGACACGGTGCCGTCGGCATTGACCGCGATGAAGGATGAAAGCTGATCGGGCGTGAGCGGCGGCTTGGCGCCCTGGGCGAAGGCCTGGCCAAGGCCCAGCACCGTGTCGAGCGCGATCGGGCTGCCGACCGACACCACGAGGGCACCGCCGCCCTTGAGGATGGCGCGGCGCGAGAACGCGGAGGTCTTTTCGATCTTGGTCATGGCGCTCTCCCTCAACCCATCATCGTGGCGGCGCGCTTGACCGCCTTCATGATGCTGACATGTGTTCCGCAGCGGCACTTGAGCCCTTCGAGCGCCGACTTGATCTCGGCGTCAGTCGGCTTCTTCTTGTCGCGCAGGAACGCCGCGGCCGTCATGATCCAGCCGTTGATGCAGTAGCCACACTGCGGGACCTGCTCCTCGATGTAGGCAGTCTGCAGTGGATGCGGCTTCTCGGGCGTGCCGATCCCGGCGAGCGTCACGACCTTGCCGTTGCCGACGGCCGAGAGCGGCGTGACGCAGGAACGCACCGGCTGGCCGTCGACATGCACCGTGCATGCGCCGCATTGCGCGAGCCCGCAGCCGAATTTCGGATTGTTGAGGCCGATGTCGTTGCGTAGCGCGTAGAG
Organism: uncultured Alphaproteobacteria bacterium; assembly: GCA_963807865.1. Classification (GTDB taxonomy): domain Bacteria; phylum Pseudomonadota; class Alphaproteobacteria; order Rhizobiales; family Xanthobacteraceae; genus VAZQ01. Next base: position 53,009 of record CAWEDK010000009.1, read on the forward strand.
CAGCGGCATGTCCGGATCGGCGTCGATGGTGTGGGCTTGGCCGTTAACGTCGAGCGAAATTCGGGCCATCGGTGCGTGTCTCCCAGGATTGGCGATCAGGGACGATTTGGCTTGTCCGGATCGCATGCGTCGCTTGTTGCGAGCAATTCCAAACAGGAGGCTAGTCCAATGGTCCACCCTTGGAAACAGCCTTGCGGTAGATTCTGACATGAGGGGCCGAGCGCGGAACTTGTAGGGCGCAATAAGCGCAGCGAAGCGGAGCGCATTGCGCCGAACCGTGAGGGACGGACGGATTTGGAATGGCGCAATGAGCTTGCGCTTATTGCGCCCTACGATGGCGCCAGGGCACGCACCGCCGCGAACAGCGCGCGCACCTGCGGCTCGGTGAGGTTGCGGGTGATGAAGACGAGCCGGCTGGCATGATCGCCGTCCGGCCAGGCCGCGAGTTCGACCGGCGGATGCGCCAGATGCTGCACCACCTGCACCAGCACCGGGCCGCGGCAGCCCGCGACGTTGAGAAACCCCTTGACCCGCAGCAGATCGGGGCCGCGCAACGCCAGCAGCGTCTCGAGCGCGCGCGCGAACACCGTCCATTCGACCGGCGAAGTCTCGGTCCACACGAAGCTCGCAATGCCGTCGCTGTGCTCGGCCTCGGCGACGAAGCCCGCATGGTCGCCGGTGGAGCGCTCGGCTTCGTCGGCGGCTTCGGTGAGTGCGCGCGGATCGAGTTCGCCGGCGACGGCGGTGACGATGCTGGCGCGGCCGTTGAGTTCGCGCAGCCGCCTGGTCAGACGTGCGACGGTCTCACCGTCCGTCAGGTCGCTCTTCGAGATCACCAGCCGGTCGGCGAGGATCACCTGCTTGCGCGCCTCCGCCGACCATTCGAGCGTCGCGAGACCGCCGACCGCATCGACCAGCGCGACCAGCACGACCTCGACGTGGAATTCGCCGCCGAGCGCGCGGTCGGTCGCGAAGGTCTGCAGGATCGGGCCGGGATCGGCGAGGCCGCTCGTCTCGATCAGGATACGGCGGAACGGCGGCACCGTGCCCTGCTCGCGCTCGGCGACCAGCCGGCGCAGCGCGTTCTGCAGGTCGGAGCGGGTGTTGCAGCACAGGCAGCCGTTGCCGAGCAGCGTGATCTCCTCGGCGGAATCGCGCACCAGCGCGTCGTCGATGCCGACGCTGCCGAACTCGTTGATGACGACGGCGGTGCCTTCGCCTTCCGGCGTCGCCAGGAAACGCCGCACCAGCGTGGTCTTGCCGGCGCCCAGGAAGCCGGTGACGACGGTGACGGGAATTCGCCCGCCGCGGGCGCGCTTCTGCCGCCGCCCGAACAGGCCCGCCTCGCGCGAGGGAAACAGATCGAGCATCATCTATCCGCTCGTGTCCCGGACGCGGTTCAGCGCGAAGCGCTTGCAGAGCGGTGCACCGCTGATCCGGGACCTTTACAAAGGCGGTGTCTGTGGCGGTCCCGGGTCTGCAGCGCACCACTTCGTGCTGCGCTGCGCACCGGGACACAAAGCTGCGCTCAGAAATCCATCTCCAGAATATAAAGCCCGCCGACGTGGCGGTCGACGCAGTAGACGATCTCGCGCTCGTCGACGAACACGTCGTTGATCTGAATCGTTCCCGTCGGCGCCAGCGGCGGCGCCGGCGGGATGAACACGCCGATTTCCTTCGGCTGGTACGGATTGGCGATGTCGTAGGCGCGCAAGCCGCCGTTGAAGAAGGTGCCGAGCACGATCTGGTCGGATTGCCAGCAGGTCGGCAGCGGCACATTCTCGTGGATGTTGTGCGCGCCGAACCGGCCGGCCTTGGCGTAGACGGTGTGATCGGGCACCGGGCAGGTCGAGATCGGCACCAGGTTCGTCTCCTCGCGGGCGTCGAGAACCCAGATCAGCTTCGGCCAGTCCTTGCAGTTGTTCTCGGTCGCCTCGTCGGTGACCAGCATCAGCCCGCGGTCGAACAGCGGCACGACCGTGTGCATGAAGCCCGTATAGGGCGGCGAGTTGGTCCAGGACGAGATCTTCTTCGGGTTCGCCTTGTCGGAAATGTCGAGGACGTGCATGCCGCCGTCGATATAGGCGAGGTAGCAGCGGTCCGGACGCTGCGGATAGACGTTGCAGTTGTGGGCGCGATAGCCCTTGTCGAGCGGATGGCGCGGCGGCGGCATGACGTTGTCGCCCTGCCGGGTGCCGGGCATCCACCAGCGGCCGACCTCGACCGGCTTCGACGGGTTGCGCACGTCGATGCAGCGGTAGAACTGATCGTCGCTCGGATGCGTCGGCTGGAAGTCCGCCGCGCCCGACGCGCAGTGGACGTATTCGCCGTCGCAGAACCAGAGCTGGTGCACGCCGCGCGAGGTCGGCCCCGAGCAGTCGAAGAACGAGATCGACTTCGGCTTCTCCGGCACCGAGATGTCGAACAGCTCCATGCCGGCCGGCTGCAGGCCCTTCTTCTGGGTCTGGTAGGCGACCGCCATCATGTTCCCGCAGGTCTCCAGCGAGTTGGAGCGCATGTGCGCCTGCGGCAGGTCGGTCTGCACCACGACCTTGGGCTTGCGCGGGTCGGAGACGTCGACGCCGGTGAAATTCTTCGGTGCGCTCTCGTGCGCGAGCCAGAGGATGCGCCGGCCGTCCGGCGCGATCTGGATCGACATGCCTTCGCCCATGCCGCCGAACCCGTCGAGCGCGTGCTGGCCGATCAGCTTGAAATTCCAGGTGACGGGTTCGTACGAGCCCGTTTGTGACGGGCTCCGGTCGATGACGGCCATTGGGGCGTGCTCCTTGGGCTTGGCGATGCGCGGGATTTAGCGCGTTTCCCCCGGCAATGGAAAGGCCGATGCACGCTACCTGATCAGGTGATCGTGCATGTGCGCCGTGTGTCCCGGCGCAGGCAGCATCGAGCGCAGCACTTCTTAGTGGTGCGCTGCAGACCCGGGACCGCAAGCGATACTGCCTTTGGGAAGGTCCCGGGTCAGCGCAGCAGCATTCCATGCTGCAGCGCGCCCGGGACACGAAGCCTTACGCGCTGGCCTTGGCCCACAGGTCCGGGCGCAGCGCCTTCTTCCAGTCCGGGATGGCGGAGATCTTCTTCTCCCGCAGCAGCACCTCGGCGTCGCGCTGCAATTGCGGCTGCAGGTCGGACGGGAAGCCCGGGCTGACCTCGACGCGGGCGAGCGCCTTGGCGAACGTATCGCGCGACATGCTGTAGCCCTTGGAGGTGAAGAACGAATAGATCACATCCGCGACCTTGTCGGGCTGTTCCTTGAAATCGCGTCCGACCTCCTGCCAGCACTTCAGGTAAGCGATGATGGTCTCGGCATTCTTGTCGGCGAAATCGGGCGTCGCGGCCATGAAGACCGGCATGCGGTCGACGCTCGAGAAGTCCATGATCGAGGTGCCGATGCCTTCGTCCACCGCGATGGCGTTGTAGGGCTCGACATTGACCATCACGTCCACGGTCTTGGCCGCCATGGCGGAGACCATGTTGTTGACGTCCATGCGGACTTCCTGGAAGTCGCCCTTCTTCAGCCCGGCCTTCTGCGCGATGATGTCGACGAAGATGTTGCCGACCGACGAGCCGGTCTGGTTCGCGACCTTCAGCCCCTTCAGTTGCTCGACCTTGGTGAGGTTGAGGTCCTTGCGCACGACGATCTGCGCGGTCTTGCCGACGTATTCGATCTGCGCGATCGCGACGAGGCCGCCCTTGTCGTGGCCGATGGTGAACGACTGGCCCGCATAGGTGCCGAGGTCGACCTGCCGCGCCACCATCTGCTGCATGGTCAGGTTGCCGGACGGCACGGCGAATTCCTGGAACTTGATGCCGCGCTTTTCGAGCAGGCCCGAACGCATCAGGTAGTAGGTCGGCATTCCCCAGATATTGGTCTGGTAGCCCTGGCGGATGGTCTCGAGCGCGAAGGCGGGGCGAAAGCCGAGGCCGGCGGTGAGCGCGGCCGCGCCGGTTGCGGCGAGATATTGCCGTCGCGTGAGTCGTGCGGGCTGCTGTCGCATGGCTTTCCTCCTGGCCGACGTGGGCGCTGCGGGTTTCCAGTGGCCGCCTCTTGCCGGGCGGCTCTCGTCCGATTGTAGCTCAATCCTTGGCGGCGGCGTCCTGCCCGAGATGACGCAGGAGCTGCTTCTGATATTCCAGGAATTCGACGCTCAGCGGATCGCGCGGCCGCGCCAGCGAGATCGGGACCACCGCCTTCAGCGTGCCCGGATGCGGCGTCATCACCACCACTCGATCCGCCAGATACACCGCCTCGGCGACGTTGTGGGTCACGTACACCACGGTCTTCCTGGTTTCGCGCCACACGTCGGCCAGGAGCCGCTGCATGTCGTCGCGGGTGAGCGCATCGAGCGCGGCGAACGGCTCGTCCATCAGCAGCACGGCCGGATTGTAGGCAAGCGCGCGGGCGATGGCGACGCGCTGCTGCATGCCGCCCGAGAGATGGTGCGGATAGGATTTGACGAACTTCTCGAGCTTCACGAGCTTGAGCTGCCGGCGCGCGATCTCCTCGCGCTCGGCCTTGGCGATCCCTTTCATCTCCAGCCCGAACGACACGTTGCCGAGCGCGGTGCGCCAGGGAAACAGCTGGGCGAAATCCTGGAACACGATGCCGCGGTCCATGCCGTGGCCGGTGATCGGCGCGCCGCCGATGCGGATTTCGCCGCCGCTTGGTCGCAGGAAGCCCGCGATGATGTTGAGCAGCGTCGTCTTGCCGCAGCCGGACGGCCCCACCAGGCAGACGAACTCGGACTGTTCGATATCGAAGCTCACGCCGTCGACGCCCGCGACGCGGCCCGCCGGCGTGTCGTAGGTCAGCGATACATCGCGAATTTGAATGTGAGGCATGCGGCGACCCGGGAGCGCAACTTTGCTCACAGGTCTACCAGCAGCGTCTCCGCTTGGTAAGGGACCGCGGCAAGCGGTCAAGCGGTGCGGGCGCACGCATCGGGCCGCCGAGCTAAGGCCGTCGAGTGGAGCCGCCTACAGCAGCCACCAGTTCACCGGCCAGACGATGCCGGGATATTGCGCGGAGACTTCGTCGTAAGTCAGCGCCCGCTCCACGTCTTGGGACACCGCTTGCGGCGCGTCCGTGCGGTCGCCGGAAGGGGAATCCGAATCCTCCACTGCGTCGGTATCCGGCCGTAAATCGTCGTCGTCGGTCGTCGCCGGCGGAAAGATGACGCCCGGAACCCAACCCGGATCGTCATCGAAATCGGGCGTAATCTGCCAGTCGAGGGCCGCGGGCACCACATTCTGAACCGCTGCGATTTCCGGATCGGCTCGCGACGACGTATCCGGCGGCGCGATGCCGTCGCCGGTCGTGCGGGAGGTCGTATCGGCCGGCGGCTGCGTGATGACGCCCGGAACCCAGCCCGGATCGTCGTCGAAATCGGGCGTGATCCGCCAGTCGAGGCCCGCGGGCCCCGGGGCTTGCGTCTCGATTCCCGCATTGTCTTCCGACGGCGCAACCGGCCGTGGATCGAGCGCCGCCGGCGAGTCCGTCGTCGTATCGCCGAACGTGAGCGTGTCGTCGACGAAGTCGACGTCGATCCCAACGCCGGACCAATCGTTTGCTGTATCGGCCGGAGCAGCGGCGTCGAATTGGAACGCGCCATGGTCGGGCAGCAGGATGCCGCCGTCAGGCGCGGCCCCGCCTTCGGTTCCGTGGCCGTCTATAGCGGATGGGTCCCAGAGACTTCGCCGAAGCATCATTCAATCATCCAAGGCCGGACGCCCGCCGCCTACTTATACCGGCAATTGTTACGGTTTCACAACTCCGGGAAGCACTCCTGATCGAGGCAATTGGGGCTTTGTTAACGCCGCCGGCGGACGTCAAACCGAGGGCGAGGGCGGAGAATCGGGAACGCCAAGCTGCGCCTGCGTCAAAAGGCGCTTCTCCCACCTCAGGATCAGGAGCGGCAATAGCACGACGATCAGCAGGGCGGTCGCCGCCAGCCCGATCGTGGCTGGCGAAGAGGCATGCGCGAACGCGTCGCCGAACGCATAGGCGGCCAGCCCGAACGTCAGCACCCAGGCCACGGCCGCCGCGCTGCTGGCAAGGAAAAATCTCGCCGGAGCCATGCGATGGGCGCCCGCCAGCACGGCCGCCATGTTCCGCAGGAACGGCAGGAAGCGGGCGACGAATACGAACCGCCCGCCATAGCGCAGGAACAGCCACTGTCCGATTTTGATACGCCCCTCGGTCAGGCCAACGCGGTGGCCGTAACGCATCAGCAGCCGGTAGCCATACCGGCGGCCGATCCAGTAGCCGGCGATGTTGCCCATGATGGCGGCGAGGCTTGCGATCGCAAGCAGCCAGCGGATGTCGAGCTCGTCGGTCGTGGCTGCAAACACCGCGGCGGCGATCAGAGCGGCTTCGGCCGGCAGCGGTGCGCCGATGGTCTCGAACGCGATGAATGCGGCGACCAGCCAGACGCCGTAGACTGCAATGAATGGAGCCAATTCCATCGTCAAGCCCGTGCGGTGGTTGCGCCGTCGGCGCCGTCGCCCTCCACCATCGCAGGATGGGTTACGCCCTCTGCACGCACCGCCTACAATTCGGGCCGGCGTGCGACGCTTGGGCACACCTATTGACGGTTACCAAGGCGAAAAAAAGGGGGGCGACGAAATGATGGAAGGTTTCACCCGCACCGAAATCAGCCACCTCGGGCGCGCGCATCGTCACCGTGCACGGCGGCAAGGGGCCGCCGCTTCTGCTGCTGCACGGCAATCCATTCACCCACCTGTCCTGGCACAAGTTTGCGCCGCGCCTCGCTCGGGAATTCACCGTGGTGGCGACCGATTTGCGCGGCTACGGCGATTTCGAGAAGCCGCCGGGCGGCGACGATCATTCCGGCTATTCGTTCCGCGCCATGGCGCAGGACCAGGTCGAGGTGATGGCGGCGCTCGGCTTTCCGCGCTTCATGGCGGCGGGCCACGACAGAGGCGCGCGCGTCCTCCATCGCATGTGTCTCGATCATCCCGAGAAGGTCGCACGCGCGGCGATCCTCGACATCATCCCGCAGCACCATCTGTTCAATCACGTGAGCAAGGCCTGGGCGACGGCGTCCTACCACTGGTTCTTCATGATCCAGCCCTACGACATGCCGGAGCGGCTGATGAGCGCGGACCCGGACTTCTTCATCACCAGGAAGCTCGCCAAGACCGCGCAGGGGCTGAGCTTCTTCGGCAAGGAGGCGCTCGAAGACTACAAGCGCTGCTTCCGCAATCCCGCGACCGTGCATGCTATGTGCGAGGACTACCGCGCCACCGCCACGGTCGACTTCGCGATGGACACCGAGGATTTCGCCGCGGGGCGGAAGATCGCCTGTCCGACGCTGCTGCTGTGGGGAGCCACCGGCGCGGTCGGCCGCAACCACAGGCCGGCCGAGGTGTGGAAGGACTACGCCGCCGACATTCGCGGCGCCAAGGCGCTGCCGTGCGGGCACTATCTGTCCGAGGAGGCGCCGGAGGAGACTTACGCGGAACTGCGCGCTTTCTTCGCCGATGGCGAACTGAAATAGCGCAGCGATCAACAAGACGAACTACGGCGCGTACTCATTGATCGCAGGTCGGAGTCTGCTTTCAGCGGCAAAGCGGAAAACATTCACTCACTTCGATCCTGTCCGCTTGTGACCCACAACCGACATTCAAGTTGCTTGCCCACTCTTTTTCGGCGTGCGCAAGATGTAGGCTAGGCACACGATTGGGCGGAGATGTCGGCCAGCAATTCGGTGAAAGGTACGCAATGAAGCGGCGCGAATTCCTAATAGGCCTTGGCGGTGCGGCCACTGCCTGGTCGCTGGTGGCGGGCACGAGGCCGGTGCGCGCCCAGACACCCAATCGGATCTACCGTCTCGGGCACCTTGCGAATTCGGCGCTCAACGAGACCGTTACACGCGAAGTATCCCTGCCGGAACTTGCAAAGCTTGGCTTCGTCGAAGGACGCAACCTCGTCTTCCACGGGCGTGTTGGCGCGCCGGATGCTATGCCGGTCCTGATGCGTGAGCTGCTGGCCACCCAGCCGGACGCGGTCATCGCACTCGGCCCTGCTGCTACGATTGCTGCCGGCGCAGCCACACGTACGGTGCCGATCGTAGTATTCGGGCCCGATCCGATCGAACTCGGGCTCGCCCAGAGCTACGCGCGGCCGGGCGGCAACGTCACCGGGGTCGTAATCCTGGCCGGCGAACTCGAGGCCAAACGGCTGTCGATCTTGCACGAGGCGGTGCCCGACAGGCGGCGGGTGGCGGCGCTCATCTCTTCGTCGTCGCCCGCGTCTGCGGGTAGCGAGGCCGCAATGCGGAAGGCTGCGGCGGGCCTCGGCGTCGAACTGCTCGCTTTCCCCGTCGCCGTGCCTGCCGATTATCCGGCCGCGTTCGTGAGGATGCGGGCAGCGGGCGCGCAAGCCCTGGTGATCGGTGCGACACCGGAATTCCATCGAGACGTCAAACAGCTCGCGGCACTCGCGCTTGAGGCCCGACTGCCGACGGTGTGCGAATGGGCGGAAATGGCGCACGCGGGGTGCCTGATCGGTTACGGCCCGAACCGCGTCGCGCTACGCAAGCGAATGGCCGCGCAGGTCGCCCAGATACTTCGCGGCACCGCACCCGGCGATGTCGCGATCGAGCTGCCGACGGTGTTCGAATTCGCCTTCAATCAGAAGATCGCCAAATCGCTTGACCTCAGTATCCCCGCAGGAGTGTTGTTGCGGGCCGACGAGGTGATCGAATAGGGCTGGACATCCGCACTCTGATTTCGCTGCGGCGCACGAGTTTCCCACTGGCCCTTCTCAGGGCTCGCGCAATGTCCGTTCTGCGCCGCTGTTGGGGACTGAACGGACATCAACCTCGCTTGCTGCACTGTGACGATGTCACCGCGATGCCGCGTTGGCCTTGTCGGCAAAGCTGTTGTCGTACGTATCCTTGAGGTCGACCTTGACGTTCTTCAACGCCTCGTCGTGGGCCGAAACGGCGCGGTAGGTCGTCTCGGCCCATGCGGGCTCGATCCGCGCATCCTTGGTGAACGCGCCGCGGTTGAGTTCGATCATCCTGGCGTACACCGCGCGGTCGCCGCCGGCATGGTACTCCGTCGGCACGGCCGCGACGATTTCGTCGACCGACGCCTTGGCGATCCAGTGCATCGCTTTCACCGCCGCATTGACGAAGGCCTGCGTGGTGCGGGGGTTGCGCTTGATGAAGTCCTCGGTGAAGTAGAACGACGATCCGGCCATCGGGCCGCCGTAGAGATCGTCGAGCCCCTTGGCGGTGCGCGAGTCGACCACCGGAACGAGCAGCTTGTCGCGCTCCAGCAGCAGGATCGCCGGGTCGAAATTCGACATGCCGTCGATCTGGCCGGACTTCATCGCCGCTACCGCGCTCGCGCCGGTGCCGACGCCGATGATCGCGACCTTGTCGAGCGTCAGGCCGCCCCTGGCGAGCAGCAGGGCTACTCCCAGGCTCGACGCCGAGCCAGGCGAGGTCACGCCGATCTTGAAACCGGCGAGGTCCTTGGGCGCGCGGTAGGACTTCGCCTTCTCGGGCGTCAGCCCGATGACGGTGCCGAGCGAGTTGTTGTGCAGCGCGACCGACTTGATGTTCACGCCCTTGGCCCGCATCAGGATGGTGTGCTCGTAGGAGCCGCACACCACGTCGGCGCTGCCGCCGACCAGCGATTGCAGGGCGCGCGAGCCGCCGGCGAAGTCGTTGATCGTGACCTTGAGGCCTTCCTTTTCGAACAATCCGAGCCGTTCCGCGATGGTCAGCGGCAGATACGCCACCAGCGTCTTGCCGCCGACCGCGAGCGTGAGGTTCGGCTTCTCCAGTTGAGCACGGGCGGGCTGAGCGCCCACGATGACAGCGATCAACGCAATGAGAAACAATCGGCCGCGCATGGCGTCCTCCAGATAGCGGTGACGCGAATGCGTCGGGGTTAGGATCGTGTCCCGGGCGCTGCGCAGCGCCCCTTGGTGATGCGCTGCAGGACCCGGGACCGTAACGAACACCGTTCTTTTTTGGCGGTCCCGGGTCAGCGCAGCAGCATTTCATGCTGCAGCGCGCCCGGGACACAGTGTTGGATCGCCTGTCACAAATTCCGAACGCTACGACTGCACGGCTGCCGGCGAGGCCAGGAAGTTCTTCACCGCATAGTGCAGCAGGTGCCGATTGTTACTATAGCCGATGCTGTGCGCGGTATGCGGCAGAATGACAAATTGCCGGTCGCCGTTCGGCAGGTCGCGGAAGAACTCGAGCAGATCGTCGTTGGTCGAGTTGCCGTCGTGCTCGCCGCGGACCATCAGCACCGGCGAGCGCACCTTCTTCGGATCGACCAGCGGCAGGTTCACCGCCATGTCGAGATAGGTGCCGCTCGGGATCGTATCGCCGAACTTCATCTCCTGGGCGATGATCGCCTCGGTCACCGCCGGATCGTAGGCCGAGGCATGGCCGTCGCGGGTGAAGATCGAGCGGATCATGGTGGCGTCGCGCTTGCGCCGGGGATTGGCGCGCAGCTCGGCAGCCCGCGCATTGCGCCGGGCGATCTCCGGAGAGCCGCTGCCCTTGTAGGTGAAGGCGGACAGGACGAGCTTTCCGACGTGCTCCGGCTGGGCCTGCGCATAGGCTCCGGCGCGGATCGCACCCGAGGAGGTGCCGTAGAAGTGCATCCGCTGCTGCCCGGTCTCTTTCACGACCACCGGGATCGCCGACTTGAGGTCCTCGACGCCGCTGGCGATATCCGAATTGTTGCCGGAGCTGCCGGAATGGCCGTAGCCGTCGTGGTCCATCGTCCAGACGTCATAGCCGTGGCGGGCGAAAATGTTCATGAACGAGTATTCGCCCTTGCCCGGCACCGTCAGGTCGTAGGACGAGCGCGTGGAATTGGACGAGCCGTGAACCAGGAACAGCACCGGCAGCGGCGCTTCGCCCGGCCGGGGGGCGCCGACCCGCTTGCGCCACAGGTTGAGCCGGACGTTGCCCTTGCTGGCCCAGTACTCGGCGCTCCAGATCGGCGTGTCATTGCCGGGCGCGGCCGGTTGAACTTGCGCCTGCGCGCTTTGCGCCAGACCAGTCACAAGTCCTGCTCCTACGCCCAGACTGGCGCCCATCAGTACGGCGCGTCGCGGCACTGGATGGTCGGCGGGTTCGAAATCTCCGGTCATGGGGTCCTCCGAGTTTTCTTGTGGTTACCGTTAAGTCGGCAATTCACGGCGCGACCGAGCCTGGCGCGCGAGCCGGCGCTACCTTATCAGGTCGGCGCGGCGCCCGGCAGGGGCCTGCCTCTTGATCCGGCAGCATTGACGCAAACGCGCTCTCGCGCCATTCCCGAACTTTTGCTAAGCGTTGCCGGTGGAGTGGAATTGACATTCGCTACCCATTAGCGCGGTCAAGCGAATGTCAAATCCAGGCGCAGTGGTCCAATTCCAAAGCGAATGTGCAAATCGCTGGAATTGGACCACTAGCCATCGGTTCGGACCTTGTTTCCGCCATATACCGGCCGCTGCCTGGACGGCATAAATCGAGACGGCACCAGGACGGCATGGAAATCGAGCGCCGCAACGTCGATATGAGCAGAATGCCGGAAGCTGCCCTCGTGCGGATCGACTGATGGATGCGAAGTCACCCTATCGTGAGCCAGGCGCGCTCGGGCTGTCTGCGTGCCGCCGCGCACGTCTGTGACCGCAGAGTTGGCCTGAACCGCATCGGCTTCGTGCTGAGCGTCGCGATCATCGCGGTCGCGGCGGTGGTGCTCTATCGCATCCTCCGCAATATCGACTTTCACGAGGTGATCGAGGCGCTGGTGACCACCAAGTGGCGGGACATCGCGCTCGCCGCGGCATGCGTCGCCGGCGGCTACTTCACGCTCACATTCTACGACCTGTTCGCGCTGCGGACGATCGGGCGGCTTGACGTCCCTTATCGGATCGCCGCGCTCGCCGGGTTCACCAGCTATTCGGTCGGGCACAATGTCGGCGCCAGCGTCTTCACCGGCGGCGCGGTGCGCTACCGCGTCTATTCGGCATGGGGGGTCAGCGCCATCGAGGTGGCGAAGGTGTGCTTCGTCGCCGGTCTGACCTTCTGGCTCGGCAATGCCACCGTGCTGGGCCTCGGGATCGCCTATGCGCCGCAGGCCGCCTCCGCCATCAATCAGTTGCCGGAGTGGGTCAACCGCGCCGGCGCGATCCTCATCCTGGTGATCCTTACGCTCTATATCATCTGGGTCTGGCAGCGGCCGCGGACGGTGGGCCGCGACGGCTGGAGCGTTACTTTGCCGGGCGGACCGTTGACGCTGCTGCAGATCGGCATCGGGATCATCGATCTCGGCTTCTGCGCGCTCGCGATGTACATGCTGGTTCCGGCCGAGCCCAATGTCGGCTTTGTCACCCTGGCGGTGATTTTCGTCGCGGCGACGTTGCTCGGCTTTGCCAGCCACGCTCCGGGCGGGCTCGGGGTGTTCGACGCCGCGATGCTGGTCGCGCTCTGGCAATTCGACAAGGAAGAGCTGCTCGCCGGACTGCTGCTGTTCCGCCTGCTCTATTACATCGTTCCGTTTGCGCTCTCGCTGCTGATCCTGGGCGTGCGTGAACTAGTGCTCGCGCTGAGCACGTCGCGGGGCATGCCGGTTGCGCCCCCGCTCGCGCCTGCTTCGGTCGCCCAGAAAGATGCTGCATCGGAACCTTGCGACGACCGCGACAGAGATTCGCTGATGCCGACAGGTGCGTTGCATCGGCGCAGGGCGGCACCGGCTCGTTCACCACGGCGATCATGACGGTACCTCAGGGCAGCGGCGAGACCGGGCGGCGCGAGCTCTGGCTCGGCAGGCTCAAGCGTGCGCGGCTGGGATTGGCGATCACCGTCGTCACGGTCGGTGGCTTTTGGCTGAGCGGAGCGCTCGGTACGGTGGCCGCCCTGGTGACGCTTGGCGCGGTGGTCGCGGCCGTTCTCGCGACGGCCGGAGGTGACGCATTGCCGTCGGCCCTGCGGCCGGGCGAACGTCCGGCGCTACGGGTCGACGAGCGACTGATCGGATCGGTGCTGGCGGGGCTGCCCGACCCGGTGATTGCGCTCGATCGTCACGGCGGCGTGCTGGCGATGAATGCCGGCGCCAGCATGATCGCGCCGGGCTTGCGCCGCGGCGAGCCGGTCTCGGCGGCCCTGCGAAATCCCGAGATCGTCGATGCCATCCGGCGGGCGCGCGCGGACGGCATCGCGCACCGCGTGGAAATCTTCGACCGCGTGCCGGTGGATCGCTGGTACGAGGTCATCGTCACCCCGATCGCCGGGGTCGCCACGCCGCCAGCGGCGGGCGGCCTGATGCTCGTCGCGTTCCACGACCTGACGCCGCTGCGCCGGGCCGAGGAGATGCGGGCGGACTTCGTCGCCAACGCCAGCCACGAACTGCGGACGCCGCTGGCCACGCTGTCGGGGTTCATCGAGACGCTGCAGGGGCCGGCCCGCGAGGATGCGGCTGCCCGCGAGCGGTTTCTCAAGATCATGCAGGCGCAGGCCACCCGCATGGCCCGCCTGATCGACGACCTGCTTTCGCTGTCGCGGATCGAGCTCAATGCGCATCTGCGACCGGACCGGGAGGTCGATCTCGCCGCCATCGTTCGCCAGGTCGCCGACGGTTTGCAGATGCTCGCGCAGGACCGGGGCGTCGAGCTCAAGGTGACGGCGCCTGCGAAGCCGCTGCTGGTGCAGGGCGACCGCGATGAACTGCTGCGGGTGTTCGAGAACCTGGTGGAGAACGCGCTCAAATATGCCTCCTCCGGCAAGCGGGTCGATATCGATGTCGCGATCGGCGAAGGTCTAGGCGCACGGCGCGAAGCACGCGTGGCGGTGCGCGACTACGGGCCGGGGATCGCGCCCGAACATCTCCCGCGACTGACCGAGCGGTTCTATCGCGTCGATGTGGTCGAGAGCCGCGCCCAAGGCGGCACCGGACTCGGACTGGCTCTGGTGAAGCACATTCTCAATCGCCACGGCGGCCGGCTGACGATCGAAAGCGCGCTGGGGCAGGGGGCCACCTTCATTTCCCACCTGCCGCTGGCGAAGTCCGGCGACTTCTGATAATTTGCGAGTTATCATCAAAGACTTAAGGTGTCATTTTAGTGTCACGAAACGATCATACAAGGAAGACAAGAGACGCTTAGATGTGTTCCGCAGCCGCTGGAACTGGTCGACACGCAAGCACTTCCGTGTTCCGCGGCGCGTCGCTTATTCGAACGCCAATACCAAGCAACTCAAGGACGCGATCGAGCCGCGGGCGAGAGCCCGTGCGCCTCTTGCGCATTCGTCCTTCATAACAGGAGAGAGCATGAGATTTCTTCAGACCCTGACCACGGCCGGCTTCCTCGCCGCGGTTGCAGTCGCACCGGTTGCCGCAGCCGACATCTCCGGAGCCGGCGCCACCTTCCCGTATCCGATCTACGCCAAATGGGCCGACGCCTATAAGAAGGAGACCGGGATCGGTCTCAACTACCAGTCGATCGGTTCCGGCGGCGGCATCAAGCAGATCCAGAACAAGACCGTGACCTTCGGCGCGACCGATGCGCCGCTCAAGGGCGAGCAGCTCGAGAAGATCGGGCTCATCCAGTTCCCGATGGTGATGGGCGGCATCGTGCCGGTCATCAATCTCGAAGGCATCAAGCCGGGCGAACTCACCCTCGACGGCCCGACGCTCGCCAACATCTTCCTCGGCAAGATCAAGACCTGGAACGATCCCGCGATCCAGAAGCTCAATCCCAGCGCCAAGCTGCCGGCGCAGGCGATCGTCGTCGTGCACCGCTCCGACGGCTCCGGAACGACGTACAACTTCGCCTACTACCTGTCGGAAATCAGCCCGGAGTGGAAGTCGAAGGTCAGCTACAACACCTCGGTCGAGTGGCCGGTCGGCATCGGCGCCAAGGGTAACGAAGGCGTCGCCAACAACGTCGCCCAGACCAAGGGTTCGATCGGCTACGTCGAGTATGCCTATGCGAAGCAGAACAAGCTGACGCACACCAAGATGATCAACAAGGACGGCAAGACCGTCGATGCGACCTCCGCCAACTTCCAGGCTGCGGCCGCCAATGCCAAGTGGGATTCGGTTCCCGGCTATGGCGTCATCCTCGCCAACCAGCCCGGCGACGCAGTCGTGGCCGATGACCGCGGCAACCTGGATCCTGATGTACAAGAAGCCGCAGAACGTCGCCGCCAGCACCTGCCGCGCTCAAGTTCTTCGCCTGGGCGTACGAGAAGGGCGACAAGATGGCCGACGACCTCGACTACATCCCGATGCCGGCCAACGTCGTCGCCAGCGTCAAGAAGACCTGGGCAGGCCGAGGTCAAGGACGGCAGCGGCAAGCCGCTGTTCACGCAACTAACGTTGATCGCACGGAGAAAGGCGCCGGCCTCGGCGCCTTTCTCTCGTTTGTCCTGCGCGGATGCGTTTCTTCGCAGCGAACGTGCGCGTGTGCGGCTCTCGCTTGTTGCCGCTTCCCCAGGTCGCCGCGCGTCATCCTGCGGGACATTACGGTGGAATCACGCTATGACTGACGCCGTGTTGCCGGGACATGCCCTGCCTGCCGATGCCGTCGCAAGCCGCGCGCGTGCGATCAGTCGAATGCGGTTGGGCGACATCCTTTTCCGCGCGCTGACGCGTACCTGCTGCGATCGGCGTCCTGCTTCTGCTGGGCGGCGTGATTGGTGTCGCTGGTCGATCGGCGCGCTGGCCGGCCCTGCGCGAATTCGGCTTCGAGTTTCTGATCTCGCAGAGCTGGAATCCGGTGACCGAGAAGTTCGGCGCGCTGGCGCCGATCTACGGCACGATCGTCACCTCGCTGATCGCGATGCTGATCGCGGTGCCGATCGGCCTCTTGATCGCGATGTTCCTGACCGAGCTCTGCCCGATGTTCCTGCGGCGGCCGATCGGCATTGCGATCGAACTGCTCGCCGGCATCCCGAGCATCATCTACGGCATCTGGGGCCTGTTCGTGTTCGCGCCCGTTCCTGCAGGACACCCTGCAGCCGTTCCTGATCCGCGGTCTTCGGCGATATCCCGGTGCTGTCGACGCTGTTCGCCGGCCCGCCCTATGGCATCGGCATGCTCACCGCCGGCCTGATCCTGGCCATCATGGTGCTGCCGTTCATCACCTCGATCTCGCGCGACGTGTTCGACGCGGTGCCGCCGGTGCTCAAGGAGGCGGCCTACGGCGTCGGCTGCACGACCTGGGAGGTGGTGCGCAACGTCGTGCTGCCCTACACCCGCGTCGGCGTCATCGGCGGCGTGATGCTGGGACTCGGCCGCGCGCTCGGCGAGACCATGGCGGTGACCTTCGTCATCGGCAACGCGCACAAGATTTCGGCCTCGCTGCTGGCGCCCGGCACCACCATCTCGGCGACCATCGCCAACGAATTCACCGAAGCGGTCGGCGACATCTACACCTCGTCGCTGATCGCGCTCGGCCTCATCCTGTTCGTGATCACGTTCATCGTGCTCGCGATCGCGCGCTACATGCTGATGCGCATCGAGCGCCGGATCGGATAACCGCCATGAACCCGCTTTATGCACGCCGCCAGCGCCGCAACGTCATCATGCAAGGCCTGTCGCTGGCCGCGACGCTGTTCGGATTGGGCTGGCTCGTGCTCGTGCTCGGCACGCTGCTGTGGGAGGGCTTCAGCGGCCTTTCGCTGCGCGTCTTCACCGAAATGACGCCGCCCCCGGGCTCGTCCGGCGGTCTGCTCAATCGCCATCATCGGCAGCCTGATCCTGACCGTGCTCGGCGTGCTGATCGGGACACCGATCGGCATGCTGGCCGGCACCTACATGGCCGAGTACGGACGCCATGAATGGCTGACCTCGGTGGTGCGCTTCATCAACGACATCCTGCTCAGCGCGCCGTCGATCGTCATCGGCCTGTTCATCTACGAGGTCATGGTCGCGCCGCTGGGGCATTTCTCCGGCATCGCCGGCGCGGTGGCGCTGGCCGTGATCGTGGTGCCGGTCGTGGTGCGGACCACCGAGGACATGCTGATCCTGGTGCCCGACCAGTTGCGGGAGGCGGCTGCGTCGATCGGGCTGCCGCGCTCGCTGATGATCATGCGGGTCGCCTACCGGGCCGCCCAGGCCGGCATCATTACCGGCGTGCTGCTGGCGATTGCCCGCATCAGCGGCGAGACCGCGCCGCTGCTGTTCACCGCGCTCAACAACCAGTTCTGGTCGACCAACCTCAACGCGCCGATGGCCAGCCTGCCCGTGGTCATCTTCCAGTTCGCACTTTCGCCCTACAAGGACTGGCAAGCCCTGGCCTGGACGGGCGCTCTCATCATCACCTTCACCGTGCTCGCGCTGTCGATCACCGCGCGGGCCCTGTCTTCGTCGAGGAAGCAGTCATGAACAGCGTATCTGCCGCCCGTCGCAACCGAGCGTCGCCGTCCCGGTCGCCTCCCACGCCAGCGAGGATCCGGCTCTTCTCGACACGAAGATTTCGATCCGTAACCTCGAATTCTTCTACGGCGAGAGCCGCGCGCTCAAGTCGATCAACATCTCGCTCTACGAGAACAAGGTCACGGCCTTCATCGGCCCGTCGGGCTGCGGAAAGTCGACGCTGCTGCGCGTCCTCAACCGCATGTACGACCTCTATCCGCACCAGCGCGCCCAGGGCGACGTGCTGTTCGACGGCGAGAACATCCTGTCGCCGAAGCAGGACCTCAACCTCCTGCGCTCCCGGATCGGCATGGTGTTCCAGAAGCCGACGCCGTTCCCGATGTCGATCTACGAGAACCTCGCGTTCGGCATCCGGCTCTACGAGAAGCTGCCGAAGTCGGAGCTCGACGGGCGGGTCGAACACTCGCTGCGGCGCGCCGCGCTGTGGGAGGAGGTCAAGGACAAGCTCAACGCCAACGGCCTCTCGCTGTCCGGCGGCCAGCAGCAGCGGCTCTGCATCGCGCGCACCGTCTCGGTCAAGCCCGAGGTCATCCTGTTCGACGAACCTTGCTCGGCGCTCGACCCGATCTCGACGGCGAAGATCGAGGAGCTGATCGACGAGCTGAAGGTCGACTACACGATCGTGATCGTTACCCACAACATGCAGCAGGCGGCGCGCGTCTCGGACTTCACCGCCTTCATGTATCTCGGTGAGTTGATCGAGTTCGACTCCACCAGCAAGATGTTTACCGCTCCTCGGGACAGCCGCACGCAAGACTATATTACCGGCCGCTTCGGCTGAGTTGCGCGACGCGCCGTCCCCGAGCCGGAAGGAAAAGCAGACGATGACCGAACATACCACCAAGGCATTCGATCTCGATCTCCAGGAACTCGACCGCATGGTGGCCGAGATGGGCGGACTTGCCGAGAAGCAGATCGCCGAATCGGTCGCCGCCCTGACCAAGCGCGACGTCGAGCGCGCCCGGCGCGTGGTGGTGGCGGACGAGCGCATCGACGCGCTGCAGAGCGAAATCGAGGAGAAGGCGGTGCTCACCATCGCGCGCCGCCAGCCGATGGCGGTCGATCTGCGCGAGGTCGTCAGCGCGCTGCGCGTCGCCAACGATCTCGAGCGCATCGGCGATCTCGCCAAGAACATCGGCAAGCGGGTCGAGCTGACCGGCGATTTCCATCCGCAGAAGCTCATCCGCGGCGTCGAACACATGGCCGCGCTCGTGCTCGCGCAGCTCAAGGAGGTGCTCGACGCCTACGCGGCGCACGATCTCGGCAAGGCGCTCGCGGTGTGGCGCGGCGACGAAGAGGTCGACGCGCTCTGCACCTCGCTGTTCCGCGAACTGATCACCTACATGATGGAAGACCCGCGCAATATCACGTTCTGCATTCATCTCATGTTTTGCGCCAAGAACATCGAACGGATGGGCGATCACGCGACCAACATCGCCGAGACCGTGCATTATTTGATCGAAGGACGGCCGATCACCGACCAGCGACCGAAAGGTGACACCACGACGATCGCCGCCCTCGTCGGGAACTGAGGAGGCTGAATGAAGGCCCGCATCCTGATCGTGGAAGATGAGGAAGCGCTGGCGCTGTTGCTGCGCTACAACCTCGAAGCGGAAGGTTATGAGGTCGAGACCGTGGCGCGCGGCGACGATGCCGACCTGCGGCTGAAGGAAAAGCTTCCCGACCTCCTGCTCCTGGATTGGATGCTGCCCGGCCTGTCGGGAATCGAGCTCTGCCGCCGATTGCGAGCGCGCCCCGATACCAAGAGCCTGCCGATCATCATGCTCACCGCGCGCGGCGAGGAGAGCGAGCGCATCCGCGGGCTGGTCACCGGCGCCGATCATTACGTGGTCAAGCCGTTCTCGGTGCCCGAGCTGATCGCCCGGGTGGGCGCGCTACTGCGCCGTGCGGCGCCCGAACGCCTGGCGGACGTGCTGTCGTTCGGCGACATCATCGTCGACCGCGAAAAGAAGCGGGTGTCGCGCGCCGGCCGGTCGGTCGATCTCGGGCCGACCGAGTACCGGCTGCTCGAGTTTCTGATGGAGCGGCCCGGCCGGGTGTTCTCGCGCGAGCAACTGCTCGACGGCGTGTGGGGCTCGGACATCTATATCGACGAGCGCACCGTCGACGTCCACGTCGGGCGCCTGCGCAAGGCGCTCAACCGCGGCCATGAGGATGATCCGATCCGGACCGTGCGCGGTTCGGGTTATGCGCTCGACGATCAGTTCGAGGCGGCGACCCGCGCCGCTCCAGACGCGCGCCGCAGCTCAGGCTGATCGTTATCCCCGGAAGGGGGGGCGCCGGTCGCGGCGGACGTTGGCCGGCTGATAGGCGATGCGCGAATGGAAAGCGCAGTAAGGCCCCGCCGTCATCGCGTGTCCGCCGCAGAAAAAGAAATCCGTCGCGCCAGGATCGCCGATCGGCCACCGGCAGGTGTCCTCGGTGAGCTCGAGCAACGTACGGCGCTGACCCATCGGGATGACGTTCTCGACCAGCTCCGGCTCGGCCTCGACCTCGTAATCGAAGGCTTGAGCGAGCGCGGTATTGCCGCGCATCGCCGGGCGCGAAACCCGCATCATGTGCTGGGACGAGCGTGGCTTGCGCGGGCGCGGCGCTGCCGATGTCTGGCGACTTGGCGCGGCCGGACAGTCCGAGCCGGTGCACCTTGCCGATCACCGCATTGCGGGTGATGCCGCCCAGCTCCGCCGGCGATCTGCGAAGCGGAGAGGCCGTCGCCCCACAGCTTCTTCAGCGTCTCGACGCGTTCGTCAGTCCAGCTCATGCCATCATGTCCCCGGGCAGTCGTCGCGGCGGGACGGTTCGACAGAATCCAATCGCGGCTCGGGCAACGGCTGTTGGCCCGACGCGTACTCCACTCACATCTCGAGACCGATATACTCAGAGACAGTCCGCCGCACGAAATGTCTATTTAACAATCGAAAACTATATTATGGCGGGAGTCGGGCGCAAGAGTCGGCTCGACCGCGCGTCCACATGTTCCGATGTGGAAAGCTGCGTGCGTCCACACTTATTCGCTGCACGTATTCTGTCCGCGCTGAAGGTGTCATGCGTTGCCAGTCGAGACTGTCTGGCGGTCCCGATCGCACATCTGCGGACATTGCGAACTTCGTCGAGGCACTTGCATTATTGATCATGTGGCTTGGTTCGATCCGCATGCTGAATGCGAGAATGATGCGCTTCGAACGCCACACTGGCGAGCGTGTTGACAGGCCTGTGCGCCGCAATAGAATACCGCAATCGTGCCGCCCGTCGTGGCGGCACTTTCATTTCGGTGCAGGATTGGGAAGGCGATGAGCGACGCTCAGACATCGCATCTGCTGCCGACCTTCGCGCGCGTCGACCTCGCGTTCGAGCGCGGCGAGGGCGTTTGGCTCATTGCGACCAACGGCGAGCGCTATCTCGATTTCACCTCCGGCGTGGCGGTGAATGCGCTCGGGCACGCGCATCCGCACCTCGCGGAAGCGATCACCGAGCAGGCCAAGAAGCTCTGGCACGTTTCCAATCTCTTCCGCATCCCGGAAGCCGAGCGGCTCGCCGACGCGGCTGTGCGAGGCAAGCTTTGCCGACTACGCGTTCTTCGCCAATTCGGGCGCCGAAGCGATGGAATGCGCGATCAAGATGGCGCGCAAGTACCAGGCGGTGAACGGCAAGCCCGAGCGTTATCGCATCATCACGTTCGAGGGCGCGTTCCACGGCCGCACGCTGGCGACGCTCGCCGCCGGCGGACAGAAGAAATATCTCGACGGCTTCGGACCGGTGGTCGAAGGCTTCGACCAGGTGCCGTTCGGCGATCTCGAGGCGGTGAAGCGCGCCATCGGTCCTGAGACGGCCGCGATCCTGATCGAGCCGATCATGGGCGAGGGCGGCGTGCGCGTGGTGCCGCCCGAGTTCCTGCGCGCGCTGCGCGCGCTCTGCGACCAGCACGGCCTGCTGCTGATCTTCGACGAGGTGCAGACCGGCATGGGCCGCACCGGCGAGCTGTTCGCCTACCAGCACACCGGCGTGACGCCGGACATCATGTCGCTCGCCAAGGCGCTGGGCGGCGGCTTTCCGGTCGGCGCCTGCCTCGCCACCGCCGAGGCCGGCAAGGGCATGACCGCCGGCACCCACGGTTCGACCTTCGGCGGCAATCCGCTCGCCATGGCGGCCGGCAACGCGGTGCTCGACGTGATGCTGGCGCCGGGTTTCTTCGAGCATGTCCGCCGCATGTCGCTGCTGCTCAAGCAGAAGCTCGCCGAGATCAAGGACCGCTTCCCGTCGGTGATCGCCGAGGTGCGCGGCGAAGGGCTGCTGGTCGGCCTGCGCGCGGTCGTGCCGAGCGGCGAGCTGGTCGACGCGCTGCGCGCCGAGAAGGTGATGGCGGTGGCGGCCGGCGACAATGTGGTGCGGCTGCTGCCGCCGCTGATCGTCAGCGAAGCGGAGATCGCCGAAGGCGTGCGGCGCCTCGAACGGGCCTGCGCCCGGCTGGCTGCGGCGCAGGCGGAGCGAGCAGGGGGTGGCCGGATGAGCGCCAAGGGCGTCCGCCACTTTCTCGACCTGACCGATATTCCGAAGGCCGAACTGCGCGGGATGATCGAGGCGAGCTGCGCCATGAAGGCGAAGCGTCAAGCGCAAGGGCCCGCCTGCCGACCGTCCGCTCGCCGGCAAGACGCTGGCGATGATCTTCGAGAAGCCTTCGACCCGCACGCGCGTCTCGTTCGACGTCGCGATGCGGCAGCTCGGCGGCGACGTCATCATGCTGACCGGCGCAGGAGATGCAGCTCGGCCGCGGCGAGACCATCGCCGACACCGCGCGCGTGCTCTCGCGCTACGTCGACGCCATCATGATCCGCATCCTCGATCCCGGACGCGCTGGCCGAGCTTGCCGAGCACGCGACCGTGCCGGTGATCAACGGCCTCACCCGGCGCTCGCATCCCTGCCAGGTGATGGCCGACGTCATGACGTTCGAGGAGCACCGCGGTCCGATCCGCGGCAAGACCGTCGCCTGGACGGGCGACGCCAACAACGTGCTGACGTCGTGGATGCATGCCGCCGAGCGGTTCGATTTCCAGATGCGGGTCGCGACCCCGCCGGAGCTCGCGCCGAAGAAGTGGCTCACCGACTGGGTCAAGGCTCGGCGAAGCCGCGATCCGCATCGGCACCGATCCGGAAGAGGCGGTGAAGGGCGCCGACTGCGTCGTCACCGATACCTGGGTGTCGATGGGCGACCAGGACGGCGCGCGCCGGCACAACCTGCTCAAGCGCTATCAGGTCAATGCCCGGCTGATGGCGCGGGCCAAGCCCGACGCGATCTTCATGCATTGCCTGCCCGCCCATCGCGGCGAGGAGGTGACCGACGAGGTGATCGACGGGCCGCAGTCGGTGGTGTTCGACGAGGCGGAGAACCGCCTGCATGCCCAGAAGGGCATCCTGGCCTGGTGCCTGCACGCCGGCGGCCGCTGAGCAGCCGCGTCGCGAGGGGTCCATTTCGTCGCGCGGAGGCCCTATATATGCCGCCATGACCGATCCCGATCTCGCCATCCCGGTGCGCGAGCCCGCCGCGACCTCTGCCGACGACACCATCCTGCCGTTCCAGGTCGAGGCGCTCGACCTGCGCGGCCGCGTGGTGCGGCTCGGGCCGGCGGTCGACACCATCCTGTCCCGGCACGATTATCCGGCGCCGGTCGCCAAGCTGCTGGGCGAGGCGATCGTGCTCACCGTGCTGCTCGGCTCGGTGCTGAAATTCGAGGGCCGGTTCATCCTGCAGACCCAGACCGACGGGCCGGTGCGCATGCTGGTGGTCGACTACCGGACGCCCGGCAACGTGCGCGCGCTCGCCCGCTTCGACAAGGACCGGGTCGCCGCCGCGATGGCCGAGGGCCGGACCGAGCCCGGCAGGCTCATCGGCCGCGGTCATCTCGCCATGACCATCGACCAGGGACCGGACACGGGCCGCTACCAGGGGCTGGTGGCGCTCGAGGGCAAGGATCTCGAACACGCCGCGCACGAATATTTCCTGCGCTCGGAGCAGATTCCGACGCGGGTGCGTCTCGCGGTCGGCGAGGAGATCGCGGCCGGCGCCGGCGGCGCCAGCCATCGCTGGCGCGCCGGCGGCATCCTGCTGCAGTTCCTGCCGCTGGCGCCCGAACGCGCGCGCCAGCCCGATCTCGATCCCGGCGACGCGCCGGAAGGCATGAAGCCGCCCGAGGTTGCCGGAGGACGATGCCTGGGTCGAAGGCCGCTCGCTGGTCGCCACCGTCGAGGATGTCGAGCTGATCGATCCGGCGGTTTCGGCCGAGCGGCTGCTCTACCGGCTGTTCCACCAGCGCGGCGTGCGGGTGTTCCGGGCGGCCGAGCTGCAACGCCGATTGCTCATGCTCGCGCGCCGGCGTCGAGACCATGCTGCGAAGCTTTCCGCAGGACGACCGCGACCACATGGTCGAGAACGGCAAGATCACGGTCACCTGCGAGTTCTGCAGCTCGACCTATGTGTTCGAGCCGCACGAGGTCGACGGCGGAGAACCGCAGTAGCCGAGATGCGCCGGTCAATTGATCGTGCGCTTCCTCCGGGATGTCGAGCGAGAACGCCGGGATGTCGATGTCGAACGGCTCGCCGCTGGCGGTCACCATGCCGTAGGTGCCGGCCATGAAGCCGGACGGCGGTCGGCAGCGGCACGCCGCTGGTATATTCGAAGTCTTCGCCGGGCTTGAGCACCGGGGTCTTCGCCGACGACGCCCGGCGCCGCGACCTCCTGCAGCCGGCCGTTGGCGTCGGTGATGCGCCAGTGGCGGGTCTTGAGCTGCACGGTCTCCTGGCCGAGATTGGTCAGCTTGATGGTATAGGCCCAGAAGAAATAGCCGTTCTCCGGCGAGGAACGGTCCGGCAGGAACTCCGGGGTCACCTTGACCTCGATCTGGCGGGTGACGGTGCGGTATATCGGTCCGAGGAACGTTCATGGCCGCGGCTCTTGCTGGCTCGCGGGCAAGGTGGCGCATATGATCGCGTCAGAAATTCGCCGGCGTGCGGTGCCAGCAATGGTCGCGACGACTTGATTCCCGGTCCGGCCTGGAGCGCGGTAGACGTGTCGTGCAGCCGAAACGCGCAGCGAAAGCCCGCCCGATGCACGCCCCCGTGGTGACGACGCTGGACGCGATCTGCGGCTCGACCTGTTTCGCGGGCTGGCGCTCTGGCTGATCTTCCTCGACCATATTCCGTCCAACGTGGTCAGCCTGGATCACGATCCGCAATTACGGCTTCAGCGACGCCACCGAAATTTTCGTCTTCATCTCCGGCTACACCGCGGCGTTCGTCTACGGCAGGGCGATGCAGCGAACGCGGCTTCCTGGTCGCCGGCGCCCGCATCCTGCGCCGCGCCTGGCAGATCTACGTCGCCCACATCTTTCTGTTCGCCATCTATATGGCCGAGATCTCCTATGTCGCGACCAGCTTCGAGAACCCGCTCTACGCCGAGGAAATGGACATCCTCGATTTTCTCAAGCAGCCCGACGTCACGATCATTCAGGCGCTGCTGCTCAAGTTCAAGCCGGCCAACATGGACGTGCTGCCGCTCTATATCGTCCTGCTGCTGCTGTTTCCGCCGATCCTGTGGCTGCTGCTGCGCCGGCCGACGCTGGCGCTCGGCGCCTCGGTGGTGCTGTATGTCGCTGGCCTGGCAGTTCGACTGGAACCTGCCGGCCTATCCGTGCGGCCATTGGTACTTCAATCCGTTCGCCTGGCAGCTGCTGTTCGTGTTCGGCGCCTGGTGCGCGCTCGGCGGCGCGCAGCGGCTCGTCCGCGGTGCTGCAGTCGCAGGTGACGGTGGCGATCGCGCTGGCCTATATGCTGTTCGCCTTCGTCATCGCGCTGACCTGGTACGTGCCCGGCTTGGCCGGCATCGTGCCGCACTGGCTCGAGGAGGTGATCTACCCGATCGACAAGACCAACCTGGACGTCCTGCGCTTTGCGCATTTCCTGGCGCTGGCGGCCGTGACGGTGCGGTTCATCCCGCGCGACTGGCCGGTGCTCAAGATCGCTGGGCGGCCTGGCCGGTGATCCTGTGCGGCCAGCATTCGCTCGAAATCTTCTGCCTTGGCGTGTTTCTGTCGTTTGCCGCACATTTCGCCATGGTGGAGATTTCCGGGGCCATCTGGGTGCAGATTCTGGTCAGCCTGTTAGGCATTTTGATAATGATTGCGGCAGCGGCCCTGATAACGTGGTATAAGAGGGTAGAAGGGCGAAGTCCAGGATCGCGCCCGCCAAACAGCGCGACGCGGACCTCGCGGGAGGCGAGGCATGAAGATGCCGATCGCGGCATTGCTGGCCGCCATGTGGTTCATTGCGGCCGACGCTCGCCGCGGAACCGTGCGCTATTCCGGGCTATTTGCTGTTTGGCAGCAATGAGTTGAAGCACGTCACCGCGGCCGTGAACGGCGACAAGCGGCTGACCATCGTGGTGGTCGGAACCGGCTCCTCGATCCTCGCCGGCCCGACGGGCCGACGTCGGCCTACCCGGCGCGGCTGGAGGCGGCGCTCGCCAGCGGCTGCCGGGCGTTGCGGTCAAGGTCGTGACCCTGGTGCGGACGCGCCAGACCGCCGAGGACTGGCCAAGGGCATGACAAAATGCTGGCCGACGAGAAGCCCGATTTGGTGATCTGGCAGACTGGCACCGTCGACGCCATGCGCCGGATCGACCCGGATGCATTTCGGGACGCGCTCTCGACAGGGACTGGACGAACTGCACAAAGGTGGGGCCGACGTCATCCTGATGAACATGCAGTACAGCCCGCGGACCGAAATCCATGATCGCTCTCGGGCCGTATGCGGACGCCATGCGGGTCGTTGCCCAGCAGCACGAAGTGCCGCTGTTCGACCGGCTCGGCATCATGCGGCATGGGTCGGAGATCGGCGCATTCGATCTCTACGCGGCCGGCAAGGACAACGTGCTGGCGCAGCGCGTGCACGACTGCATCGGCCGCGGCATCGCCGCGCTCGATCATCGACGCGGCGCATCTGCAAGGCGGTCGAGACTCAAGGCCGGCGCAATAGACACAACAGGCAGCTTCCGACAGGGACGAAACACGTAACATGCACCGCGATTTCGTTCGCGCCGCGCGGCCATGATCGCTGCTGTCGCGGCGGCGGATTACCTTCTGTGACGCCGTGCCGGTCGCAGTCGCCAGGCCGCTCGACTGCCGATCCGCAGCCGCGCCGCGCGCGCCGACCTGCACCGTGCCGGCCGAGCAAGGCCGCGCTTCGATCTGCCGCTCGCCGCGCATCGCGCTGCGCGCTCGCCGCCGGCGAGCCGGTCAAGATCGTGGCGATCGGCTCGTCGTCGACCGCCGGCGCCGGCGCGAGCTCGCCGGCAGCGCTCCTATCCGAGCCGGCTCGCGGTCGAACTGCGCGACGCGCTTCCCGGACACGACTGATCACGGTGATCAACCGCGGCGTCAACGGCGAGGAAGCCGCCGAGATGCTCGCGCGCTTCGAGACCGACGTGATCGCCGAGAAGCCCGGACCTCGTGCTCTGGCAGGTCGGCACCAACTCGGTGCTGCGCGACAATGCCGTCGATGCCGCACGCCACGCTGCTGCATGAAGGGCTGCGCGGCTGAAGGCGACCGGCACCGACGTCGTGCTGATCGATCCGCAATATGCGCCCAAGGTGCTCGCCAAGCCGGACGCCGAGGGCATGGTGTCGCTGATCGCGACCGCCGCCAAGGCCGAGAAGGTCGGCCTGTTCCACCGCTTCGCGCTCATGCGGCACTGGCACGAGGTCGACGGCCTGCCGTTCGAGACGTTCGTGTCGCCGACGGGCTGCACATGAACGACTGGAGCTACGGCTGCCTCGCCAAGGCTGCTCGGCATCGCGATCGCCGAGGCGATCGCGCGCGCCGACGCGACTGCGCGACGCCGCGCCGTAGCGCGCGCTAACCGCATCCGTACGCCGTCTTTGCGATTCAGGCCACGCCGCAAGCGCGGACGTTCAAGCCGCAATCTGACGATCACGCTTCGCTCCAGCGCGGTCAGCAGATCCTCGACCAGGTCGTCGGGATGCTCGAGCCCGCACGAGAGCCGCACCAGCCCGTCGCGTGATGCCGAGCTCGGCGCGCTGCGCCGGCGTGAGGCGCTGATGCGTGGTCGTCGCCGGATGCGTGATCAGGCTCTTGGCGTCGCCGAGATTGTTGGTGATCGCACGAGCTTGAGCGCGTCCTGGAAGCGGAACGCGCCGGCCTTGCCGCCCTCGACCTCGAACGCGACCAGCGTCGAGCCCGCCGCCATCTGCCGCTGCACGATCTCGGCCTGCGGATGGTCGGGCGGCCCGGATAGATCAGCCGCGTGATCTTCGGGTGCTCGGCGAGCGCGACCGCGACGGTCGCGGCCGTCTCGGTCTGCCGCTGCACCCGCACCGGCAGCGTCTCCAGGCCCTTGAGCAGCACCCAGGCGTTGAACGGCGACATCGACGGGCCGGTCTGGCGGATCAGATTGATGGACGTGGTCCTGGATGAATTTCTCCGACGCCAGGATGACGCCGCCGAGGCAGCGGCCCTGGCCGTCGATGTGCTTGGTCGCCGAATAGACCACGCAGTCGGCGCCGAGCTCGAGCGGGCTTCTGGTAGAGCGGCGTCGCGAACACGTTGTCGACCACCAGCGTCGCGCCGGCCGCGTGCGCGATCTCGGCGATCGCCTGCGATGTCGAGCACCTCGAGCGTCGGGTTGGTCGGGCTTTCGAGGAAGCAGCGTCTTGGTGTTCGGCCGCACGGCGTCGCGCCATTGGTCGAGGTCGGTGCCGTCGACCAGCGTCGAGGTCGACGCCGTAGCGCGGCAGGTGATCCTCGACCACGTAGCGGCAGGAGCCGAACAGCGCCTTCGCGGCGACGACGTGGTCGCCGGCCTCGACCTGGCCCATCAGCGCGGTGGTGACCGCCGCCATGCCGGTCGCGGTCGCGCGCGCGGCCTCGGCGCCTTCGAGCGCGCCATGCGCTGCTCGAACATCGTCACGGTCGGGTTGGAGAAGCGCGAATAGATGGAAGCCCGGCTCCTCGTTCTTGAAGCGCGCCTCGGCAGTGCTCGGCGCTGTCGTAGACGAAGCCCTGGGTGAGGAACAGCGCCTCGGAGGTCTCGCCGAACTGCGAGCGCAGCGTGCCGGCGTGCACGAGTCGGGTCTCGGGGCGGTACTTTGCGAGTCTGTGGACGCGGACATGCGGGCCTCCTTCAGCCAACAAAAAACCGGCCGGAAAGATGTTCGGCCGGGCTCACGCGTCCCCGGCCTTTTAGCAATTTGTTTTACGTGGCTGCAAGCCGGCCGGCTCAAATGACCACGGGATAATGACCCTGTAGCGCGGCTGACGTCTTTCCGTCAAGTCGGCCATCGGCTAACGCTTCGTCCTCATCCTGAGGAGCACCCGCAGGGTGCGTCCGAGGATGAGGCCCGGCCGTGGCTGTTCCATCTTCGAGACGGCAGCTTCGCTGCCTCCTCAGGATGAGGACGGAGGACGCGTTCCCGTGCCGCTCGCCTTTGCATCGATCAGAAAGGCATCCTGCCGGACCACATGATCGCGGCGCTGGCCGAGGCGGGCGCCATCCCGGCGGCCTACGATTTCGCGCCACGACCAGGTCCAGCCGGCGAGCCTCGACCTGCGGCTCGGCGACGGTGGCCTATCGGGTGCGCGCGAGCTTCCTGCCCGGGCCGCGCACCACGGTCGCCGAGCGCATCGACGACCTCAAGCTGCACGAGATCGCGCTCGCCGACGGCGCCGTGCTGGAGACCGGCTGCGTCTACATCGTGCCGCTGATCGAGAGCCTGGCGCTGCCGCGGCGACATCGCGGCCGCCGCCAATCCGAAGAGCTCGACCGGCCGGCTCGACGTCTTCACCCGCGTCATCGCCGACGAGACCCGCGGCTTCGACCAGATCAGCGCCGGCTACCACGGCCCGCTCTATGCCGAGATCAGCCCGCGCACCTTTCCGGTGCTGGTGCGCGAGGGCTCGCGCCTGTCGCAGATCCGCTTCCGGCGCGGCAACTGCGCTGCTCGACGCCGAGGCGCTGCGCGACGCTGCATGCGCGCGAGCGGCTGGTCAATGACGACGACGCCGACGTCGGCGACGGCGTCGCGGTCGAGCGTCGATCTGTCGCCGGCGGTGGCGAGCGAGGGAACCGCGGGTGGCATCGTCGGCTATCGCGCCAAGCGCCACACCGGGGTGATCGACGTCGACCGGCGCGCCGGCTACGACGTCGCCGATTTCTGGGAGCCGATCCGCAGCGCGCAAGGACCGCAGCCTGATCCTCGATCCGAACGAGTTCTACATCCTGGCCTCGAAGGAGGCCGTGCAGGTGCCGCCCGACTACGCCGCCGAGATGGTGCCGTTCGATCCGCTGGTCGGCGAATTCCGCGTGCACTATGCGGGCTTCTTCGATCCGGGCTTCGGCTATGCGGGCGCGGGCGGCCGCGGTGCGCGCGCCGTGCTCGAAGTGCGCTCGCGCGAGGTGCCGTTCATCCTCGAGCACGGCCAGATCGTCGGCCGGCTGGTCTACGAGCAGATGCTGGACCGGCCGAAATCGCTCTACGGCCAGGGCATCGGCTCGAACTATCAGGCGCAGGGCCTCAAGCTCTCGAAGCATTTCCGCGCCTGACGCTGATGCGCGGCGTCAGCGGCGATATCAGGCCGCCGACAGCATCCGCGGCAGCGGCGCAAAGCCGTGCGCGTCGGCGAGCGCCCATTGCTCGGCATAGTGCAAGTTGCTCGTTCCGGCGAGGAGTTCGCGCTGATCGAGGAACGCGTAGACCTCGGCGAAGCTCTTCACCTCGCTCGGCGATATCCGCTTGAGAATGTGCATCGGCCGCAACTCACTCGGGTGGGCGAGGCCGCTCGCGCCGACCAGGTCCCCCAGGGCCGCCAGGGTGTTCCGATGAAACTGAGAGATGCGCGTGGCCTTGTCTTCGACAACCAAGGCCCGCTGCCGCCATGGATTCTGCGTCGCGACGCCGGTCGGGCAGCGGTCGGTATGGCAGGTCTGCGCCTGGACGCAGCCGAGCGCAAACATGAAGCCGCGCGCCGCGTTGCACCAGTCGGCGCCGAGCGCCAGGAGCCGAGCGATGTCGAAGCCCGTCACGACGCGTCCGCTCGCGCCGAGACGAACGAACTGCCGCAGCCCGGTTCCCACCAGGCAGTTGTGCGCAAGCACCAGGCCCTCGCGCAGCGGCGTGCCGACGTGATCGACGAACTCAAGCGGCGCCGCGCCGGTGCCGCCTTCCGAGCCGTCGATGACGATGAAATCCGGGCGGATGCCGGTCTCCAGCATGGCCTTGCAGATCGCCATGAATTCCCACGCATGGCCGATGCACAGCTTGAAGCCGACCGGCTTGCCGCCGGACAGGTCGCGCAGCTGCGCGATGAAATGCATCATCTCGACCGGCGTGCCGAAAGCCGAATGGCGCGCCGGCGAGATGCAGTCGGCTCCGACCGGAACGCCGCGTGCGTCGGCAATCTCGGGCGTCACCTTGGGGCCGGGCAGCACGCCGCCATGGCCGGGCTTGGCGCCCTGCGACAGCTTGATCTCGATCATCTTGACCTGCGGCTCGCGCGCCTGCGCGGCGAAGCGGTCGGGACAAAAATCACCGTCGCCGGTACGGCATCCGAAGTAGCCGCTGCCGATCTCCCAGATCAGGTCGCCGCCGAACTCGCGATGATACCGGCTGATGCCGCCTTCGCCGGTATCGTGTGCGAAACCGCCGAGCCTGGCGCCCTTGTTGAGCGCGCGGATGGCGTTGGCGCTCAACGAGCCGAAGCTCATGGCGGATATGTTGAGGAGCGACAGCGCATAGGGGGCGCGACACTCGGGCCCGCCGACCGTGATGCGAAGGTCGCCGTTCTCGACGTGCCGCGGCGCGATCGAATGATTGATCCACTCGAAATTATCGCGGTAGATGTCCTGCTGCGTGCCGAACGGCCGCTTGTCGAGCGCACCCTTGGCGCGCTGGTAGGCGACGGCGCGCTTCGACCTGTTGAAAGGTGTGCCGTCCGTTTCGCTCTCCAGGAAGTATTGCCGGATCTCCGGCCTGATTTTCTCCAGACCAAAACGGATGTGAGCGAGGATCGGATAATTGCGCCGGATGCTGTGCCGCGACTGGATGAGGTCCCAGGTGCCGATGCCGCACAACACCAGGCACGGGATGGACAGCAGAGCAAAGGTGATGTGATACGGGGTCAGCAGCGCGAGAACGATGGCGCCGATGGCGGCGGCGGCCAATGCGACAAATCTCATGGACACTCTCCCGGCAGCCCGCTCGGTGCTTCAAGCTTCGTTTTCGGTACGGTACGGGGCGCGGATGACGATCCCGTGTCACGGTGGCAGTCGGTGGCCCGCTCATAACTGGAACCGTCTGGACCCCGGATTTGGCTTGCGATTTAATGCCGGCGCCGTCGGGCGGCGCACGAGAAGGGAAACGCGCATGCGTTTGAGTTCGACGGCCGGCTTTGGCGGTCTTGTCATTGTCCTGACCGGCCTGACGTTGGCCGCGACCCTCGATGGCCCGGTCGCGCATGCGCAGGCACAAACGACCGACCCGAACGCCAACGTGGCCAAGAAGGCGCCGCCCGGCAGCCAGCGGTCCTCGACCTGGAGCCAGGAGCGCATGCTCACCGCCAGGCCCAAGCCGTTGCCGCAGGTCGATCCCAACACGATCAAGAAGGGTGGCATCTCCCGCGCCGGGCTTCCGGCGACCGGCAATGCCCGCGATGCCGGGCGGGGCGATGCCAGGATTTCGGGCGACGTCAGCGGCCTACCGCTCAAATGGGCCGGCAAGCTGTTCTACCGCCAACCCGAGGGCGGCTACGTGTGCTCAGGGCAGTTCGTCACCTACAACGTGGTGGTGACCGCCGCGCACTGCCTGCGTGACGATCGGACTGGCGCCTGGTTCGACGATTTCAGTTTCCGGCTGCAATACGACAAGGGCCGTGCGGCGGCCGCCTACGGGTACGATTGCGCCATGACCAAGCACGGCTGGGTGGTCGCGGACGGCGGCCAATGGGCCTACGACTATGGCCTGATCCGGGTGCAGGGCCGTTCCCAGACCGGGCATTTCGGCTGGCATATCAACTGGCCGTCCGAGACCTACCTTCGCGTGCCCAAGGTCGGCTACCCGTCCGATATTCTCAACGGCCAGGTGATCCAGATGGACACCGGTCCCCTCGTGGACGTGCCGGGGGAGAGCGACATGCTCTCGCTGCGGCACGGCAACCCGCGCAATGCCGGCGGCTCGAGCGGCGGCGCCTGGGTCGGCAATTTCAGCCGCTCGGCGACCGGCAACGGCAACCGGGTGATCAGCGTGACGTCGCACCACCGCGGCGACGACACCACGGTCTCGTACGGCGTCCGTCTGGGCGCGGGCTTTGCGGAATTGCTGGAGAGCATCAGCCGCGGCTGCTAGCGTGAGATTGTCTCGCGCTCCCGCCGTCACCCCCGATGCAACCGGGCCCGGCACCCACGTGTCGCAGGTGGGCAGGCGGTTGCCGCCACATTTTAGTCTGGAGGCGGTCGCACATCCCATAGCGCCCCATGGAAAGTGCCGAATCTCGGCACGGAGAACCCCGCATGACCAACGCTGCCGCCTACCGAGTTGCTGCTGCTGCTGTCGCTGCTGCTGCTGCGATGACGATCGCCGGAATTAATCCCAGTACGGCGCAGCAATCGAAAATGCCGAAGACGCCGCTCGATCTGATTCATGAGCGGGTCAACAACAAGCTGATCCGTCAGAAGGTCATCCTCGGCAAGCCGGCGCCGGCGGGAGCCTACCCGTTCCAGGTCTCCATGCTCGACGCCACCGTCAAGCGGGGCCAAGAGTTCGACGGCCATTTCTGCGGCGCGAGCTTCATCTCGTCGACCTGGGTTCTGACCGCGGCGCACTGCGTCACCGTCGACGGCAAGATTGCGCAGGCGAAGGCGATCGATGTCTATGTCGGCTCCAACAACTTCAAGAACGGCGACCGCATTCCCGTCAAGGCAGTCTTCCGCCATCCGAAGTTCACCGATGACTATCTTGAGAACGACGTCGCGCTGCTGCAGCTTGTGCGCGCGCCCAAGGCCGGCACCAAGTTTCAGGCCATCGATCTGGTCGAGCCGGCCAGCGAGTCCAAGCTGACGGCGCCTGGCACCAACGTGACGATCATGGGCTGGGGCACCACCGAACTGGATCAGGGAGCCGAGACGCTGCAGCATGCTTCGATCAAGATGGTGGAACGCGGCGTCTGTAACCAGAATCTGCTGGTCAAGCGCACCAAGGATCTCGAGAGGTGATCTGGAGGTCATCGAGCGGCGCTTCCGCATCCCGCAGGACAAGCTGTCCAATGTCCGCGAGGCGATCGTCGCCGCCGTCAGCAAGAATTCCGGCACGCTGATCACCGACAGCATGATATGCGCGGGCGAACCCGCACCGGCTGCGGCCGCCGAGCAGGTCAAGGATACGTGTCAGGGCGACAGCGGCGGCCCGTTGATCGCCACCGGTCCGGACGGCAAGCCGGTGCAGGTCGGCATCGTGAGCTGGGGTGACGGCTGCGGCATTCCGAGCGTGCACGGCGTCTATACCCGTCTCGCCAAGTTCAGCGACTGGGTCAAAACCAACGCACGTTGATCGGCGGCCTCACGCGCACGACGGCGCGGCAAGTATCGCCGCGCCGGTTACCAAGCCTGTATTCTAAACTTTAGTTAAGGTTGCGGCCGCAGATGCGCCCACACCGGGCCGTATGCGCGCCCTCATCGGCGGCGATGATTGTTCGAGGGTGGTCGGGCAACATCGCTTCCGTGAGGAACTCAATGCGTCGACGCGATTTCATTGCCGGCACAGGTGCGCTCTTGCTCTCAGGCCTGCCACAAGCCTCCTTCGCGAAGGTCTCCGACAAGACCGGGTTGCTGGCAGCGCAAGCCAGGCTCAACGCCATCCTAGTCGGCCACCTGCAGGCTGCGCGCGGCAAGGGCGAGAACATCGTCGTTTCGCCCGCGAGCCTCACCGCCATCCTGGCCGTGCTGGCGCAGGGCGCCGACGGCAAGATGCAGGCCGCGATCCAAAAGTGCCTTGGCCTTGATGGCTCACCGGGCGCGGCATCCGACGACCTGCAAGCGCTGCGATCGCAGCTTCGCGGCGTCGGCCTGGCGCGGGAAGAGCAGGGCGCGACCTTCACGCTGGCGAATCTCATCGTGATCGATCCGAAGTCTCAGCCGAACATGCCGGTGGTCGATCAGTTTCGCGATGGCGCCGAAGTCGTCGTCGACGACCTGTCGAAGCTCGCGACCGTCGATCGGATTAACGCGTGGGTCACCGGCCAGACCAAGGGCTTCATCCGCAAGGTGTTCGACGGCCCGCAGCCCGCCGCAGGCTTGGCGGGCGTCAACGCCCTGTACTTCAAGGGCCTGTGGAAGGATCGCTTCGATGTGAAGCTCACCCAGGCGCGGCCGTTTCATCTCGTCGGTGGCGGCAGCAGCGACGTCCCGCTGATGATGCGGATCGGCAACTATCGCCATCGGCAGGACGGCCGGTTCGTCGCGGTCGACCTGCCGTACCGGAACGAGCGCTTCGGGCTCGTGGTCGCGACCACCAACGATAGTCCGGCATCGGCGGCTGAATTCGCCTCGGTCGGCGACTGGCTCACCGGCGAGGCGTTCGACCCGGGCCGGGTCGATCTCTCGCTGCCGCGTTTCACCATGACAGAAGGCGCCGACATTTTGGACGCGCTCGACGCGGCCGGCCTGAAGGCAGGCCGCATGTCTCCGACCTCCTTCGCGCCGCTGTCGCCGGTGCCGCAAACGCTGTCGAGGATTGTGCAACAGACGTACCTACGGGTGGACGAGGAGGGCACGGAGGCCGCGGCCACGACCTCGGTTACCGTGAGCCGGACGTCCGTGCCGAGCCGGACGGTCAAGATCGTCGTCGACAAGCCGTTCGTCTTCGCGCTTCGCGACCGGCAGAGCGGGCTGATCCTGCTGTCCGGTTATGTGGGACGCATCCCGCGCAAGTCTGCGGAAAGCTGAATCGCGTCGGCGTTTATATTGTACTATCGGCATTTGGCATTGACTCGATCCATCCATTCGTCATGGCCGGGCTTGTCCCGGCCATCCACGTCTTGTCGTCAGCAACGACGGGGATGCCCGGCACAAGGCCGGGCATGACGATTGGCTTGATGTGGCCTTACTTGCGCGCCGATTGATCGAGCTGCCAATCCACGATCGCGATCGTGGGGAGCGCCGGTGCCGGCGTTCCCCGCCGGGCGCTGGCCTCGCCAGTCAGTTCGTCGTCGAAGGTGAAGCCGCCCGACGTGCTACGCGCAGTTCCGGGTGCCGCATTATTAAGATCGCTAATGTTATCGAAGGCCGGTGGCGACATGCCTGGACGTGCCGGCGTCGAGAGGACAAGAACACTGTAGCCTGACACGTTAGCGACGTTGGGATCCTCCGTTCCGCCGGCGCGGCCGTACCGGATCAGTTCGCAGTCGCGGGTCTCGCGCGCCGCCAGGATCGCGCCGGTGCCGCTGGTGTCTGTGGTGCAGCCGAGGCGGACGTTCGACTCGCGGTTCATCACCTGGCGGATGTTCCAGTCGCTGTCGATCAGGAAGACGTGCACGTAGCGCGGCGACGCGCTGGTGTTGGTCACGCGCACCATGATCTGCGAGCAGGGCTGGGCGCGCGGCCCATCGGCTGTGTCCACGTTCGCGCCGCTCCCGGCCGGGCAGTCGGCCGAACGCGTCACATCGGTGCGCGCGTTGATGCTGAGTTCGACGCGAGGTTCGTCCGTGCCGGCGGCGTCATGCGCGGCCATCCGCCGCAAACGCTCCACCCGATAGGCCCGCTCGATCGCCCGCGCCGTCGCCGCCCTGGTGTCGTCGGCTGATGTTGTCTCGGCGATGGCGACGCCTGCGCCGGTCTGGAACGCTGCCACGTCCACGCCGGCGGGCGCCAGCCGGAAGCCCTGTGCCGTGACCCACCAGATCAGGTCGGGATCCTGATCCTCGAAGCGCAACCGATGTTGCTTGGCCTTGCGGTCTTCGGGCGGATTGGCGATCGCTGCGTGGGTTTGCTTGGCGATCGACGCTTGCAGCGCGGGTGCGCCCTTCGCGAGCCGCGGCGACGAGACGGTCAGCGCAAAGTCGCGCGGCGGCGCGACGAGGCGTGCGTAACGCGCGCCGTCCAGCACGTCCGATCCGCCGTCGCGGCATTCCGGTGTGCCGTTGACGAACGGGCAGGGGTATTCCCGAATCGGCCAAAGCACGGATTCGGTCGCCGAGACTTCGCGCAGCTCGGCGTGGCCCTTGGCCTGCGAGGCGGGCATGCGCGGGTCGGCGAACAGCGCGACGATCGAGCCTTTCTCCAGGCCATGCAGGACGCCCGCAGCGATACGGTCGCTATCGTAGAGCGGCCATTGCTGCGGCGATGCGCTGGCAGTGCTGCCGCCGATCACCGGCGCGTCGACGAGATCGCCGTCGTGGCCGGCAGTCTGCGTGATCCGCCGTCCGGCCATGTCGCGCATGAGCGCATTGGCTTCGGCCAGCAGCTCCCGATAGGACAGGTTCGGCTGGCGTGCGAGCGCCATCGTCATCGCGTGCGTGAAGGCGGATCGCCACGTCGCCTTGGCGCGCGGCACCGAGAGCGGCAGCGGCAGCTCGGCGGCTTTTTCGCTCGCCTGTGCGGCGTAGAAGAACGCCGCCTTGCCGCGATT
Source organism: uncultured Alphaproteobacteria bacterium (assembly GCA_963807865.1). GTDB lineage: Bacteria > Pseudomonadota > Alphaproteobacteria > Rhizobiales > Xanthobacteraceae > VAZQ01. Next base: position 90,144 of record CAWEDK010000009.1, read on the forward strand.
CGATGCGCCCGACCGGGAGGCTTGATCGCCGGCCGTCTTGTCGCCGAACCCGACGGCCGCCGGGCGCGTCAGGTCGCGTTCGGCGGCGACTCCGAGCGCCGCCGGATCGATGAACTTGGCGCGCACCTCGCCACTCGCCCGCATGCCGGTGCCGGAATGGCAACTGTCGAGGGTGAACCAGAGATCGACGCCCTTGTCGCGGATCGTGGCGGCGAATTTCCCGAGCTCGTCGTCGACGATGCCGTTGGTGATGACGGTCGCGCGGCCGTCGGGCGAACTCACCTCCACGTCATAGGGCAGGAAGACCTCGTCGAGCCCGTCCTCCTCGTCGCGATCCGGTCCGTCGGGCTGGTCGGGCTGAAACGACCCGTGGCCCGACAGGTAGACGACCGCGAAATCGCCCCGCTGGGAGCTCTTCGTCAGGGTCTCGAGCGCGGCCATGATGTTGCGACGGGTCGGCAGCCGCTCGCGTTCGCTGTTGGTCAGGCGGTCGGCCGGCTTGCCGGGGTCGCTGAGGATCGTGATGTTCTGACGCTTCACGCCGCGCTTGATCAAAAGCTCTCGCATCTCGATCACGTCGTTGCGCGGCGCTGAAAGATGCTGGCTCTCGTCGAGGTGCCGGTAGGCCGCGACGCCCACCAGCAGCGCACGAGTCTCGGCGCACGCCGGTACGGCCATCGCGAGCAGCGCGGCGCCCGTCAGTGCGCTCCGGAACAGGGTCATGAGCCGGTGTCTCCGGTGGCCGTCCTTAATGTGGCCTGACTTGTGCTATCATAGCGGTTGTGTGCGGCGGGCGGCATGTGGTGGCAAGAGGGTAGCATGGCCAACGACTGTCTTCCGGTTGCACAAGCTCGCGGCATTTTGGGCGTCCGGCGTGCGGTGGCCGGCTTCGCCGCTCTGCTGGCCGCGCTCACCGCGCCCACCATTGCCCAGGCCGCCAATTACGCGCTCCTGATCGGAGTATCGAACTACACCTTCAAGGAGATTACGCCGCTGAAGGGGCCTGCCAACGACGTCACGCTGATGTGGCGGGCGTTGGGCAAGCGGGGCTTTTCCGACGTGACGGTGCTGGCCGATGGGCTTGTCGCCGGGCCGGAGTTCCCCAAGAGCGCCGGCGATCCGACCCGGGCCAACATTCTCGACGCCTTCGCCGCGCTCGGCCGGCGCGCCGCCGCGGGCGACCTCGTGCTGATCTACTTTTCCGGTCACGGCACCGAGCAGCCGGTCCGCAGCACCAACCAGGACCCGGAGCGCGGCAATCTCGACCAGGTCATGCTGCCGATCGACGCAGGCGGCTACGACCGCGCGACCGAGACCGTCAAGAACGGCATCGTCGACGACGAGATCGGCGCGGCCCTCGACAAGATCCGCGAGCGCGGCGCCGACGTGTGGATGATCGTCGATGCCTGTCATGCCGGCTCGATGACGCGCGGCGTCTTCGACGGCCTCGCGGTGCGCGGGATCGAGTTGTCGCGGCTCGGCGTGCCGGCGGCGCGGCCCGTTGCTGCAACGCGCGGCACGGCCAGCAAATCGTCGCGGTTCCTCACCAAGCCGTCGTCGCCTACCGAAGGTTCGCTGGTCGAGTTCTTCGCAGTCGACAGTTCGCGCGAGGCGATCGAGCGCAGCTTCGATGAGTTCGACCGCCCGATGGTCGGCAAGGGCAGCGACCGGCGCATGGGCGTGTTCACCTACTTCCTCTATCGCGCGCTCACCGACAGCAGCGGACGCGTTGCCAGCTACCGCGACCTCGCCCATCACGTCGTGCGCGAGATGCAGCAGTCACAGATCGCGCCGCCCGCCATGCCGACGTTCGGCGGTGCGCTCGACCGGCCGCTGCTCAGCATCGGCAAGGCGCCGCCGCCGGCTGCCTGGGAGGTCACGCTCGCCGGAAGCACGGTCGAGCTTCCTGCCGGCTCGCTGCACGGCCTGACCGACAAGACCGTCCTCAAGCTGTCGGCGTCGCCCGCGCCGGATGCCCCGCAATGGGCGCAGGCGACCGTGAGCCGGGCCGATCCGATCAGCGCGATCGCCGAAATCGATGGCCGGGTGCCGGCCTCGCGTCCCCCGGTGCTGTGGGCGCGTGTTGCCACGCCGGGCGTCTCGTTCGCCCTCAAGGTCGCCGAGCCCCCGGCACACGACCTGGACGCCGACGCGCGGCGGCTGCTCGAAGACACCAAGGCGCATGCCGCGCGTTCGCGGCAGGGCGCCATCGATTGGGTCGGCGCCAAGGATCACGCCGACGTCCGGCTGCGTGCGCATGACGGCCGGCTCTGGCTCCTTCCGACGGACGGCGAATGGGTTCGCGACGATTCACGGCGCGACGTTCCCAAGCTCAAGGCCCATCCGTTGACGCCGTCCTATCCGATGACGTCGAGCGCAAGCGTCGGACACGTCGCGGACGCGCTGCACAAGATCGCGCGGGCACGCAACATGGTCCGGCTCGCCGAGATGGCCGACCCGTCGCGCCATGCGTCGAATCCCTGGAACGCGCTCAAGGTGTCGGCCGAACGTGTCGTGGCGCCCGGTGACGATAAGCATCCGCAGCGCGCCTGTCCGAACATCAACCGCTTGTCGGAGCAGGAGCTCAAGGGCAAATCGCTCGATCTCAAGCTGCCGGAGCCAGTGTATCACTGCGACCTGGTGCGGATCACGGTGCGCAATACGGGCAACCGCGATGTCGATCTCAATATCTCCTACATCGACGCGCGCGCCGGCATCACCAAGCTCGGCCAGGACTGCACCGTGACGGTGCCGCCGGGCGGACAACTGGTGCGCTCGCTGTGGGTCACGACTTGGGACCGGCAGAAGAATGCGCCCGATAGCGTCGGCCGCGAGCACGTCGTGATCACGGCGGTCGAACGCAAAGGCGTGTCGCAGACCAACCTCTGCTTCATTCAGGAGGCGGTGCGCGGCGGCCCCGATGTCCGAACCCGCGGCGGCAACGTGCTGCCCGGAAATGCCGGCTGGCTGATGAGCGCGCTCAGCGATGCCGCGGTGGCGTCCTCTGGCACGCGCGGCGTGCAGGTGCCGGAAGAGGACGACGCGCCCGACGCGCCGCGCGCCGGCATGTATCTGGTGACGCTGCAGGTGACGCCGTCGCCGGTCGAGCCGTAGCCGTCTAAGGTTGGCGCTCATTCGTTGTGAGCGACGCTCGGCGTCGGACGCCCACCCCAGCTCGCGCAGGATCTCCTCGGTATGCTGGCCGAGCAGCGGCGGCGCACGGTCGTGCGCCAGCGGCGCGTGCTTGAACCGCATCGGCGAGGCGATCTGCGGCACGGTGCCGGAAAGCGGGATGCGGCGATGTCGATCCGCATGCCGCGATGCCGGACCTGCGCATCGTCGAGCGCCTCCGGGATGGTGTTGATCGGCCCGCACGGCACGCCGGCGCGCGCGCAGCCCTCGACCCAATGGTCGCGGTCCTGCGCCGCCAGCGCCTCCGTCAGGATCGGCGTCAGGATCGCGTTGTTGCGGACCCGTCCGGCATTGGTCTTGCGAAGCGCTCGTCCTCCGCCAAGTCGGGACGGCCGAGCACGCCGCAAAATCGTGCGAACTGCTCGTCGTTGCCGACCGCGAGCACGAGGTAGCCGTCGCGCGCGCGGAACACGTCCTGCGGCTGGATGTTGGGATGGGCATTGCCGCCGCGGCGCGGCGGCTTGCCGGAGACGAGGTAGTTCATCGCCTGGTTGGCGAGGAACGACACGCCGACGTCGAGCATGCCGATGTCGATGTACTCGCCGTGGCCGGTCTCGGCGTCGCGGCGCGCCAGCGCGGCCAGCACCGCGATCGCGCCGTACATCCCGGTCATGATGTCGACGATCGGCACGCCGACCTTCTGCGGGCCGCCGCCCGGCTTGCCGTCGGCCTCGCCGGTGACGCTCATCAGCCCGCACATGCCCTGGATCATGAAGTCGTAGGCGGCCTGGTCGCGGCGCGGCCCGTCCTGGCCGAAGCCGGTGATCGAGCAGTAGATCAGGCGCGGGTTGATGGCGCTGAGCGCGTCGTAGTCGAGGCCGTATTTCTTCAGCGTGCCGGCCTTGAAGTTCTCCAGCACGATGTCGGCCTTGGCGGCGAGCGCAGCGCACGATGCGTTGCGCCTCCGGCGTCGGCGAGGTCGAGCGCGATCGAGCGCTTGCCGCGGTTGACGGCGAGGTAGTAGCCGGCCTCGCGAGTGTCGCGGCCGTCCTTGTCCTTGAGGAACGGCGGGCCCCAGCCGCGCGTGTCGTCGCCGGCGCCGGGGCGCTCGACCTTGACGACGTCGGCGCCGAGATCGGCGAGGATCTGCCCGGCCCATGGCCCCGCCAGGATACGGCTCAGGTCGAGGACGCGGATGTGTGACAGCGGCCCGGGCATGTCAGTATTCCGCTCGATCCCACAATCTACTTCTCTCTGGTCGTCCCCGCGAAAGCGGGGACCCAGTCTTGCAGCGAAATGAAAGAAGGAGCTGGGTTCCCGCTTGCGCGGGAATGACCGGGGAGAGAGCGCCGTTCAGCACGGGAACATCAGCTGTCATCGACCGGCTCCGTCGCGCGCACGGAAGGACGCGCGCTGAAATCCCGATGCCACCGCGCGATGCGCGGGTGCGGGGTGCGCCAATCCTCGTCGGCATAGCGGAAATCGAGATAGGAGAGGGCGGTGCCGATCGCCACATGCCCGATGTTGAACGGTGTGGCGGCGAGATCGTCGGCCTCGCGCTCCAGCGACTTGAGTACGCTCTGCTTCTTGGCCGTGTAGGCCGAAAGATGCGCGTCCGAAGGACTGCGCGCGCTCGCGCTCGTTGCGCAACAACAGCAGGAAATCGAGGCAGCCGTCTCCCAGCGCCTGCCGGCGTAGCGCCACCATGCGGGTCTTGGTGTCGGCCGGGAAGAACGTCCGGCCGCCGTGCAGGCCGTCGAGATACTCGCAGATGACCCGCGAGTTGTAGAGCACGGTGCCGTCGTCGAGCACCAGCGTCGGGATTTTCGACAGCGGATTGTCCTGCATCAGCTCGGGATGGGGCCGAGTGGTGGCCGCCACCGTGCGAACGCGGGCGATCCGTTCGGTCAGGCCGAGTTCATGCGCGACGATCATCACCTTGCGCACGAACGGCGATCGGGGCGACCAGTGCAGCTTCATGGACGGTCCAGTGGGCAGGAACCCGCGGTTGGCGGCCGGAGCACCTTCGGGCTACCATTCCGGTCTATCGATGTCGAGCGCATCGACCTCGCCGGTCTTTCCCGCCCAAACGGGAATCCAGTACTTTCCACCGCTGGTCCCCGCTTTCGCGGGGGCGACACTAAGGTAACGGCCAAACTCCGACGTCTCTTGAACTGACCAGAAACGGAATACGCATGGACTACGATCCCCGCAGCGAACCGCACGGCCTGAAGCACGATCCCGGCACCTGCCTGGTGGTGCCGCGGCCGATCGGCTGGATCACCACCATCAGCCCGTCCGGGGTCGTCAATCTCGCGCCCTACAGCTTCTTCAACATCGTCTCGACCAAGCCGCCGTTCGTGCTGTTCTCGTCGAGCGGCCGCAAGCATTCGCAGCGCAATGCCGAGCTGTCGGGTGAGTTCGTATTCAATCTTGCGACCTGGGACCTGCGGACCGAGATGAACATCACCGGCAGCGATCACCGCGAGGACATCAGCGAGGCCGATCTCGCCGGGCTCGAAATGGTCCCGTCGAAGACCGTCAAACCGCCGCGGGTCAAGCGTTCGCCGATCACGCTCGAATGCCTCTACAATAAGACGATCGAGCTGGTGTCATCGGACGGCAAGAAGAATACAAGCTCGCTGGTGCTCGGCGAAGTGGTGCGCGTGCACATCGACGACAGCGTAATCGTCGACGGCATGATCGATATGGCGCGCATCCGGCCGATCTCGCGCCTCGGTTACATGGATTTCGCCGTGGTGGAGAACGTCTTCGAGATGCGCCGCGTGCCGGCGCAGCAGTAGCCGGATCACTCTCCTCGGTCATTCCGGGGCCGGCCGAAGGCCGGAGCCCGGAATCCATATCCTTTCAAGATCAAGATGGATTCCGGACAGCCGCTTCGCGGCTTCCGGAATGACGATCAAGGGTGCCTTCGCGGCGTCAGTCGACCGGCTTGGCGTCCTCGGCCGCGGGGCGCGGTGCAGCGGGTGCCGGCATCGGCGGGCATGAAGCAGGCCTGCAGGATGGCGGCGGGATAGATGAAGAACAGCATGATCGGCATGGTCGGTCTCCGGCAGAGCGGTTTGCTCACGTACCGGGCAGTCTGCCGGAGCCGCTGACGGCCTGCTGTGACGGCGGTCACGCCGCGGCGCTATCCTCGCGTGCGGCCGCAGGTCAGCGGCCCTTGAACACCGGCTTGCGCTTCTCGACGAAGGCGCGCTGTGCCTCGCGCGCGTCTTCGGTGTGCGACAGCTCGACCGTCACCGATTGCTCGAAGCGATAGGCGTCGCGCACCGGCATTTCCTCGATGGCGTTGAGCGTGCGCTTGATCTTGGCGACGGCGAGCGGGCTCTTCGACGGCGATCTCGCGCGCGATGTCGAGCGCGGCTTCCATCAGCTTGTCGCGCGGCGGGCAGGCCTCGATGACGCCGAGGCGATAAAGCTCGGCCGCCGGGACGCGCCGGCCGGTGAAATAGATCGAGCGCGTCTTCGAGCGGCCGACCTGCTCCATCAGAAAGCGCGCGCCGCCGGCGAGGCCGACATTGATCTCCGGCATCGAGAAATACGCTTCCTCGCAGGCCAGCATGATGTCGCAGGCGAGCATCAGCACGAAGCCGGCGCCGAGCGCCGGTCCGTTCACCGCGGCGATCACCGGCTTCGAGCAGTCGGTCACGGCGTAGAAGAACTCGCGCACCAGCCGGTTGTGGCGGACGTAGTCGCCCGGCTCATGCACCATGCCGACGCGCTCCTTGAGGTCGGCGCCGGCGGAGAACATCTTGCCGGCGCCGGTCAGGATTGCGACCCGCACGTCGTCGCGGTCGCTGATCGTGTCGAAGACATAGATCAGCTCTTCCCGCGTGCGGCGGTTCTGCGCGTTGACCGGCGGCGCGGTCGAAGGTGACGGTGGCGATGCCGTCGGCGACGTCGAGGCGAAACTGTTCGAGGTCCATGGATGCGTCCTGCGGATGGTCGGGACCACCTAGCAGATTTCGCCGGGTGCGTCGCTTCCGGTGCGCCGTGCCTGAATCACTCCGAGCCGGCGATCCCGGCCGCACGGATCACCTTGCCCCAGCGGTCGATCTCGGTCTGGATGTAACGCTGCTGGTCGGCGACGCTCGGCGGGTCGATCGGAACCATGCCCATGCCGGCAATCTTCTGTTTGATCTCGGGGAGCGCCGCGATGGCTTTCAATTCCGCGTGCAGCTTCTCGACGATATCCTTCGGCGTACCGGCGGGCGCCACGAACATCAGCCAGCCGCCGGCCTCGAACCCGGGCAGCCCGGCTTCCGCCAGCGGCGCGATGTCGGGCGCGGCCGGCACGCGCGTGGTCGTGGAGACGCCGAGCGGGCGCATCTTGCCGTCCTTGATCAAGGCGAGCGACGCCGGAAACTCGACGAACATCGCCTGAATCTGCCCCGCCAGGAAATCGGTAACGGCCGGCGGGCTGCCCTTGTAGGGCACCATGGCGATGTCGATGCCGGTCATGCTCTTGAGCAGTTCGGTCTGCAGATGCGCGGGCGAACCGGGACCGCTGGTCGCAAACGCCAGTTGTCCGGGCTTCTCTTTGGCGAGCTTGACCAGATCGGCGACCGAGCGCACCGGCAGCGAGGGCTGCACCACGAGCGTGAACGGAATGCCGACGACATGCGCCAGCGGCACGAAGTCCTTGACCGGATCGTAGGCGAGTTTCTTGTGCAGCGTGGCGTTGACGGCGAGCGAGGCGCTGCCGCCCATCAGAATCGTGTAGCCGTCAGGCGCGGCGCGCGCGACCGCCGCGGCGCCGATCGAGGTGCCGCCGCCGCCGCGATTTTCGATCGCCACGCCCTTGCCCAGCCGGTCGGCCAGTTTCAGTCCGTACAGGCGCGCGCCGACGTCGGCCGCGCCGCCGGCCGCGAACGGCACCACGATGGTGATCGGGCGGGCCGGATAGTCCTGGGCTAATGATTGAGGGGCAAGAGCGACGCTCGCCACAACGCCGAGCAAGGCCAACGAACGCTGCATGACTGCCTCCTGAGCGGGGCATTATCCTTTGGCGGCGCGCATCATGCCCCAGCGCATCACGGTCGCCTTTTCGATCGAGCCGAACACCAGCCGTTCGAAGATGAATCCGATCGCGCCGATCACGGCGAGCGCGGCCAGCATCATGTCGGCATTGAGGAATTCCTTGGCGTCGAAGATCACCCAGCCGAGCCCCCAGTCGGAGGCGGCCAGCATCTCGGCCCCCACGACTGCGATCCAGGCGCGCAGGAATGCCTGGCGCAGACCGGTGATGATGAACGGCGAGGCGCCGGGAATGATCACCTTCCAGAACAGCGACCGCTCGTCGGCCCCCATGGCGCCGGCGGCGCGCAGCCACAGCGGATTGACCGCGCGCACGCCCGACCAGGCGTTGAGCAGCATCGGGAACAGCGCCGCGTAGAACACGATCAGGATCGCGACCGTGTTGCCGAGCCCGAACCACAGGATGAAGATCGGCACCCAGGCGAGCGACGGGATCGGCATCAGTGCGCTGGCGAGCGGCAGAAAGAAATTCTCGACCGGCTTGAATCGCCCCATCAGGATGCCGAGCGGCAGGCCGACCGCGACCGCGAGCGAGAGGCCGAACAGTACCCGGTACATCGTATAGGCGGCGTGCTCGATCATCGTGCCGTCGAGCAGCGAGGTCATCAGCGTGCTCGCCACCTTGGGCAGCGTCGGCAAGAGCGCGGGCGGGAAGTGCCCGCTGCGCGCGACCGCTTCGTAGATCGCGGCCGCGATCAGCAGCGTGAGCCCGGCGCGGTACGCCGAACGAGCGCGATCCATGTTGATGCCGGCGGCGGTCATGACATCATGCCCCAGCGGACGACGGTGTATTGCTCGATGCGCTGGAACACGAGCTTCTCCAGCGCCAGCCCGATCACGCCGATGACGAACACGCCGGCCAGCATCACGTCGGTGTTGAGGAATTCGCGCGCGCCGAAGATCATCCAGCCGAGGCCCCACGGCACGGCAGCCAGCATCTCGACGCCGACCAGGATGCGCCAGGATTGCGCCAGGCCAAGCCGCAGGCCGGTCAGGATGTAGGGCAGCGAGCCCGGCACGATCACGTGATAAAACAGCCGACGGTTATCGGCGCCCATGGCTTGCGCCGAGCGCACCCAGATTTCCTTGACCGATTTCACGCCGGTCCAGGTATTGAAAATGATCGGGAAGGCGGAGACGAAGCCGACCAGAAGAACGGTCGTGCTGTTGCCGAGGCCGAACCAGAGCAGGAACAGCGGCGCATAGGCGATGCCGGGAATCGGCGCGCCAATGCTGACCAGCGGCATGAAAATATCCTCGGCCAGCCGCCAGCGCCCCATCGCGATGCCGATCGCCACGCCGAAGATGGCGGCGAGCGCGAAGCCGGCCGTCAGCCGCAGCAGCGTATCGAACACGTGGTGCGGCAGGATGCCGTCGGCGGTCAGCCGGATGAAGGCCGCGGCGACCTCTTCGAGCGGCGGAAACAGCTTGCGCGGAAAGATGCCGAGCTGCGCCACGATCTCCCAGATCGCACCCACCACGAGGAACGGGAAGGCGTTGCGCGCAACGACGCGCCAGCGGCTTTCGCCCGCGGCGGCCGATCCGGCGGCGCCGAGCGCAGGGATCGAGACGGTGGGAGCCGCGTCGGTCATGCTGCGCCAGGAGAATAGCGCGAGCCCTCGCGCCATGACGTAGTCGTCATTCCGGTGCGAGAACGCCTGTCGCAGCGAGCGAGCGCGCGGCGACGTTGGGCGTGCGACGGAAATGCCGGGCAACGCTTCGGCTGCATATCGATGTCCTCCCGGAATCTGACCGTTTACGGCCATTGCGCTTTGCACGCTTGTCCGAATCGTCGCCCATCCCCGCCGTAAAGACAAGCCGGGTTCAGCCACCGTGTTTCGGGTGCGGCCTTGCAGATGTGGCTTGCGCCGCGAGGCATGGATTTGCACGCGCGGAGGCTGGTACGAGCCGCTCCGATAACATGCACGGAACGGCCTCACCGCAGCGGCTGCCCAAAGGCGTGATCGCGGCACTCGCGATTGCGGGCACGCTTGCGGCCGGCGTGGCGGGCGGCTTCGCGGCACGTTTCGCCCACCTTCCGCTGCCGTGGCTGCTCGGTCCGCTCGTTGCGATCATGGCGCTGTCGCTCGCGGGCGTGCCGATCAGGCTGATCCCGTGGGGGCGACCGGCCGGAACCATCGTGGTCGGTGCTTCGATCGGCCTGCAGTTTACCACCGCCGTCCTGCTGAAGCTGGTGACGCTGCTGCCGCTGATGATCGGCGCCGCCTTCGTGTCGACGCTGATCGGGCTGGTCGGCGGCCTGATCTACATGCGGCTCACCGGCGTCGACCGGTGCACGGCGTTCTTCGCGACCGTGCCTGGCGGCGTGGTCGAGACCACGACGCTTGCTCCGCATTATGGCGCCCAGCTCGAGCCGATCATGGTGGCGCAGACCACACGGGTCGCGCTGATCGTGGTATTCGCGCCGTTCCTGGTGATTTCGATTGTCGGCGCCGGCGGACCAAATCCGCTGCTCGCCATTCCGGTCGCGCCCTGGCTGCCGGTGCTTGCGATGCTCGCGGTGTCGGCGGCCGTCGGCGCGCTGCTGTCGCGCACGCGCTCGCCGAGCGCCTTCCTGCTGCCGCCGCTGTTCATCGCCACGCTGTGCAGCGGGCTCGGGTGGATCGAGGGCCGCATGCCGGATCTGCTGCTGATCGCTGCGCAGATCGTCATCGGCAGTTCGCTCGGCGCCCAGTTCCGGCCCGAGTTCCTCACGCGGCTGTTCGGAATGCTGCGCGCGGCATGCGCGGTGCTGCTGTTCTCCGGCGGCTCGATGGCGCTCATGGCGAGCGGGCATCGCGTGGGCCATCGGCTACTCGATCCCGACGATGATCCTGGCGATGGCGCCCGCCGGGCTGGCCGAGATGGTGCTGACCGGCAAGCTGCTCGGTCTCGACGCCACCGTCATCACCGGCTTCCAGCTGACCCGCATCATCGTGGTGCTGATCTGGTGCCGGACCGCGCTCATCCTGTTCGAGCGGCTCGCCGACTGGACGTTCGGCAAGGCGCCGCCGGGAGCCAGATGACACTCGCGCGATTGACGACAAAGCGGTTTGCGCTGTGCTAGGAAACCCCGACGTCGCAGCGCGCGAGACGGTTGAGAAAGGGCATTCGATGGCAGCAAGCAAGCAGAAGATCGGCTGGATCGGCATGGGCCGCATGGGCTACCCCATGGCGGAACGCCTGCATCAAGGCCGGCTACGACGTCTCGGTCTGGAACCGCACGCGCGCCAAGGCCGAGCCGCTTGCCGCCAAGGGCGCCAAGGTGGTCGACAACCTGATGGAACTCAAGGACGTCGACGTGCTGTTCTCGATCGTCGCGACCGGCAAGGACGTCGAGCAGGTCTATTTCGGCAAGAACAGCGTCACCGGCCACGGCGGCAAGCTGCCGAAGATCTTCGTCGACTGCTCGACCATCTGCGGTCGAGGAATCCGCCGCGATCCGCGACAAGCTCAAGCAGCTCGGCGCCGACTTCGTCGCCGCGCCGGTCTCCGGCAACGCCAAGGTGATCAAGGCCGGCAAGCTCTCCGCCGTGCATGTCCGGGCCCCGAGGCCGCCTGCAAGACCGTCACGCCGATGATGGAGGTGGTCGCGCCGCAGGGCGTCTCCTACGTGGGCGACGGCGAGCTCGCGCGCATCTGCAAGATCGCCCACAACGTCATGCTCGGCGTCGTGATCGAGAACCTGATCGAGATCACGCTGCTCGCCAACAAGATGGGCGTGCCCGCGCCACGCCTTCCTGGCCTTCATGAACAACGGCGTGATGGGCTCGATGTTCACGCGCTACAAGTCGCCGGCGCTGGTCAATCTCGACTGGACCACGACGTTCACGCCGGAACTGCTGCGCAAGGACCTCGATCTCGGGCTCGAGCTCGGCCGCGAATGGGACGTGCCGATGCCGGTGACGGCGGCGACGCGCGAGGTGCTGCAGACGCATTTCGGCGCCGCGACGCTGCAGAAGAATCCGGAGGAATACCTGCAGAAGGATTTCGCCGCGCTGATGGAGACCATGGCGCTCGCCGCCGGCATGAAGCTCGACGAGCGAGAACAAGAACGTCCCGACCGGATTGGAGAGCTGAGCAGGATGATCGCCCGGCTTGACCGCGCAATCCAGCATGCCGAATGGCGGCTGACAAATCAAGGGAGACAACGTGCTCTCTGCCGAAAAAAACAGATCCTCACCCAGGTCGGCCCCGGAACGCCGATGGGCGAGTATCTGCGCCGCTACTGGCAGCCGATCGGCGGCGCGAGCGAACTCGACGACAACCCGATCAAGGCGATCCGCCTGCTGGGCGAGGACCTCGTGCTCTACAAGGACCTGGGCGGGCGCTACGGCCTGGTCGACCGGCATTGTCCGCATCGCCGCGCCGACCTCTCCTACGGCTTCGTCGAGGAGACCGGCATCCGCTGCAACTATCACGGCTGGCTGATGGACGAAGCCGGCCGCTGCATCGAGCAGCCCTACGACGACACCGTCAACCCGAACTCGCGCGCCAAGGAGCGCTGCACCACCACCGCCTATCCGGTGAAGGAATGCGCCGGTCTGCTGTTCGCCTATATGGGACCGCAGCCGGTGCCCGAACTGCCGGTCTGGGAGCCGTTCACCTGGGAGAACGGCTTCCGCGAGGTGGTGCTGTCCGACATTCCCTGCAACTGGTTCCAGTGCCAGGAGAACTCCTGCGATCCGGTGCATTTCGAATGGATGCACGACAACTGGATCGCTGCGCCTCAAGGGCCAGAACGGCCCCTATGCCAGCCAAGCACCTCAAGCTCAAGTTCGAGGAGTTCGAGCACGGCTTCATCTACAAGCGCGTGCGCGAGGACCAGCGACGAGAGCGATCCGTATCTGGACCATCGGGACGCGTCGCGCTCTGGCCGAACGGCTTCTATCTCGGCAATCACTTCGAATGGCGGGTGCCGATCGACGACGAGAACACGCTCAGCGTCTGCTGGTTCTTCATGCGCGTGCCGAAGGGCCGCGAGCCTTACGTGCAGGACAAGGTTCCGACCTGGTGGAGCCCGATCAAGGACGAGAGCGGCCGCTGGATCTCGAGCCACGTCATCAACCAGGACATCATCGCCTGGGTCGGGCAGGGCACGATCGCCGACCGCACCAAGGAGACGCTGGCGCGCGAGCGACCTCGGCATCGCGATGATCCGCAAGCGCTTCTTCGACGACATCGACGCCATGGCGCGCGGCGAGGAGCCGAAGGGCGTGATCCGCAATCCGAACGTGGCGCGCTGCGTCGAGCTGCCGTTCTTCCAGAAGAAGGAAAGCACCGAGGGCCTCACGCTCGCCGAGCACGAGAAGTATCCGCTGCTCAAGGCCCGGCTCAACGCGTTCCGGCACTGCTATGGCCAGCCGCCGCAGGTCCGCCGCGCGTTCGAGGAGGCGATGGGGATCGCGAAGTAACTATCGTGCCGTTGTTCCGGGATCAAAAGTGCCGCGCACTCCGTGACCCTCTCCCCTTGTGGGAGAGGGTGCCGAGAGCCGAAGGCGCGAGGCGGTGAGGAGTATCGATCAGCGCGATTTGACCCAGAGACCCCTCACCCGGCTCAGACTTCGCTGCGCTCGTCTTCGCCACCCTCTCCCGCAGGGGGAGAGGGTCACGGAGTTCGCGGCGAGATGATTGCAACTCAAGCGATGGTGTGTTCGGCTTGACTACGGCGGTTGCCGCGCCGGCTACTGCTGGGCGAGGCCGGCGGCTTCGCGAACCTTGTTCCAGCGCGCATATTCGTCGGCCATGAAACCGCCGAACGCCTCTGGCGTCGAGCCTTTCACCACCACGCCGGCCTTGGTCAGACGCTCGCGTACCGCGGGCTCGGCGATGATCTCGTTCATCGCCTTGTTGAGCTTGGCGATGACCGCGGGCGGCGTTCCGCGCGGCGCAAAGAAGCCGTACCAGGTGGTGACGTCGTAGCCGGGCAGCACGCCGGATTCGATCGCCGCCGGTACGTTCGGCACCGCCGGGAAACGGTCCTTGCCGGTGACCGCGAGCGCCTTGATCTGGCCGGACTGCACCTGCCCCAGCACTGCCGACACCGTGTCGATGATCACGTCGACCTGCTTGCCGAGCACCGCCGTGACGGTCTCGGGCGAGGTTCGGTACGGCACATGCAGCATGTTGACGCCGGCCACCTGTTTGAACATCTCGGCGGCGAGATGCTGGGTCGCGCCGAAGCCTGCGGTGCCGAACGAGAGCTTGCCGGGACTGGCTTTGGCCAGCGCGACCAGTTCCTTCACGTCGTTCGCCGGAAAGTCTGGACGCGTCGACATGAGGAGCCCGGCCGTCGCCACCTGCGCAATCGGGTCGAATGCGGTGAGCGTGTCGTAGCGCAGCGACTTGTTCATGACCGCCGCGATGATCTGCCCGGCGGTCATGATGCCGATGGTGTAGCCATCCTTGTCCGCGCGCGCGACGATTTCGTTGCCGAGCGTGCCGCCCGCGCCCGGCTTGTTCTCGACCACGACCGGCTGGCCGAATTTCTCCTGCAACGATTGCCCGATGATACGGGTGACGATGTCGCTGCCGCCGCCCGGCCCGAATGCCACGATGATGCGGATACTCTTCTGGGGCCATTCCTGCGCATATGCGGGCGCCGCAAGGCCTGCCAGCAACGCACCGGCGAGTGCGACGGTAGGGATCGATTGCTTCACTGTTGTTTCCTCCCGATTTGATGTTTCTTGTCGCTCACGCTACTCCGCACCCGGCGCAGCGTCCATTCGGCCCAACGCCGGATTGGCTGGTTGCGGCGAAGCGGCGCAGTGCGCAAAGAGCGACACCGGCGTGCCAACGTGAGTATCACCGTTATGAAATCTCGATTCTCGACGATTATTTCGACACGCTGCGGACCCTGCCGTGCTTCGGCAAGCTCGCCGGCCACGATGTGACGGTGTGGAACGATCACGTCCAGGACGTCGACGCGCTGGCAGATCGCCTGGCGGATGCCGAGGTGCTGGTGCTGATCCGCGAGCGCACCAAGATCCGCACGCCGTTGCTGGAGCGCCTGCCCAAGCTGCAAGCTCATCAGCCAGCGCAGCGTCTATCCGCACATCGACATCGATGCCTGCACGCGACTCGGCATCGTCGTATCGTCGAGCCAGCATCCCGGCACGCCATCCTACGCCACGGCCGAGATGACCTGGGGGATGATCATCGCCGCCATGCGGCAGATTCCGCAGCAGATGGCATCGCTCAAGGCCGGCAAGTGGCAGATGGGCGTCGGCACGACACTGCGCGACAAGACGCTTGGCATCTACGGCTATGGCCGTATCGGCAGCGCGGTCGCCGGCTACGGCAAGGCCTTCGGCATGAACGTGTTGGTCTGGGCGCGCGAGGCGACGCTGGTGCAGGCGCGCGCCGACGGCTACGCCACCGCCCGGAGCAAAGCTGAGTTCTTCGAAGCTTGCGACGTCATCACGCTCCACATGCGGCTGGTCGACGCCACCCGCCATATCGTCACCGCGGCCGACCTCGCGCGCATGAAGCCGACGTCACTGCTGGTCAACACCAGCCGCGCGCCGCTGATCGAACCGGGCGCGCTGGTGAATGCGCTGCGCGCCGGCCGGCCCGGCATGGCGGCCGTCGACGTCTACGAGGACGAGCCGATGCGCGACACCGGCCATCCATTGCTCAACATGCCGAACGTGGTGTGCACGCCGCATCTCGGCTACGTCTCTCGCGACGAATACGAAATTCAGTTCACCGACATCTTCGACCAGATCATCGCCTATGCGGCCGGCGCGCCGATCAACGTGGTGAACCCGGACGTGCTGTCAGCGGCGCGCGCCTGAGCAGCAATCGCTGGGTGACGGATCCATCGGACACGACGGGGCAGCCTCGGATTGAACTTCGATATGTCGTTGTCGCCTGCGGATCTGTCGCCACATCGTCGCTCCTATGCCCGGATGATCGAGCGAGGAGCGTGCTACTGCAGCGGCGCTGAGCAACAACTAGGTGAGGGCCTGCGATGTCCGATAGGAGAAGGGTCGACGGCGGGTGATCGAGTCTGAACGTCACCGCGATATCTCCGCGTCCGAGCCCGAATTGTCGGAGCTTAGTGTGCGTGACGCGGTGCAAGCCGCTGCCCTCAGATCCGCGCGCAGCAGCCGGCGTACGTGCGAAGAGCCGGGCTGCGAACAGTCAACTGGAAACGATCGCGGATTCGACGATCTTGTTTCTTCCCGCGGGAGCGACCGCAGGCTGTCGTGCAGCGCGGCCGCCGCAAACCGGTGTATCGACTCACGCCTGCTCGTCGATGGCGGCGGAAATCTTCTCGGCCAGCATGATGGTCGGAATGTTGGTGTTGCCGCGCGGCGCCGTCGGCATCAGCGAGGCGTCGACCACGCGCAGGCCCTCGAAGCCGCGGACGCGGCCGGTGATGTCGGTCACGGCGTCGCGGTCGTCGGCTGCGCCCATGCGGCAGGTGCCGACCGGATGGAACGTGCCGGCGACGTTCTCGCGGATGTGCTCGGCGAGCGCTTCGTCATCCTCGACCAGCTTGGCGAGATCGACCCGGCGGTCGGCGAGCGTCGAGAAGATCGGGCCGGCGAGCGCCGGGACGAGATCGATCAGCTTGGCGATCACGGCGCTCTGCACCTTGTTCTTGGTGTTGATGCGGTTGAGGCGCCGCAGGCGGTCGTTGAACTTCACCGGGAACGTCACGCTGCTCATGGCGCGCACCTGCTCGTGCGCCAGCACATCCACCGCCCGGCGGAACCCCTGCATGAAGCGCCGCAGATCGAGGTCGTGGCCGGTGAAGTTGAACTCGACCAGCGGCGGCGCGCCGGCGCCCTGCAGCGAGACGCGGCCGCGCGCCATCGGCTTGAGCAGGGTCGGGGCGAGATTGGCGACCTGGAAGCCGAGCGGGCTCCACGAGGTCTTGCACTGCACGTTGATGTACATGTCGAGCGGCGGCGCACCCGGCAGGCCGGACGAATAGCGGAACGCCGTCATCGGATGCGGGCGCAGCCATTCGGCCTGCCGGGCGTCGCGGTTCTGCAGCAGGCCGACGAACACGATCGCATGGTTCGACAGGTTCTCGCCGACGCCCGGCAGGTCGGCGCGCACCTCGATGCCTTGCTCGCGCAGATGCCGCGCCGGCCCGATGCCCATGCGCATCAGGAACGCCGGCGAATGGATGCCGCCCATCGAGACGATGATCTCGCGCGCGGAAAAGTGCTGGCGCTCGCCGCCGATGGTGACATCGACGCCGGTGGCGCGGCGGCCGTCGAACGATGAGGCCGGTGACGTGCGCGCCGTTGACGATCGTCAGGTTGCGGCGCGCGCGCACCGCGGCGTCGAGATAGCAGATCGCCGCCGAGGCGCGCTTGTCCGGCCAGTTGCTCATCGGCACCGCGCCGTAGCCGTCGCGGAAGTCGGCATTCATGTCGGCGATGAACGGAATTTGCCGCTCCTGCGCGTAGGCATGCACGGCCTTGGACAGCGGCGCCCAATCGTCCTGCCGGGTGCGGCGGATCGGCACCGGGCCGTCCTTGCCGTGCTGGTCGCCGCCGAAATCCAGGTCGCGTCTCGAGCTTGCGGAAGAACGGCAGCACGTCGTTCCAGCCCCAGCCGGTCGCGCCCAGCGCCTCCCACTCGGCGTAGTCGTCGGGCGTGCCGCGATAGGCCACCATGCCCATGACGGAGGAGCCGCCGCCCATGATGCGGCCCTGCGAGAAGCCGGTGAGCGGCGAGTTGTCCTTGCGCCGCCAGTGCACCTTCAGGCCGGGCCAGAAATAGGCGTCGTTGTAGTAGGAGGTGGCGTAGGTATCGAGCACGTCGGCCGGCTCCGGCCGGGCGGCGTATCCTGTCCGGCTTCGAGCAGCAGGACGTGGCGGCTCGATGCGCGGACAGCCGGTTGGCGAGCACGCAGCCGGCCGCGCCGCCGCCGACGATGATGGTGTCGTAACTGCTGTCCATTTGTTTGGCACTATACCTGCGCCCGCCTGTCGCGCGATTGAAGCATGTCAGGCCGCAGCCGCAAAGCCTGCCGGCGCGCATGACGCCGCAGCGCAAGTGGCTGCCATACTGCACGCAGCAGAACGACGCCGGCCATAATCAGCCGCGAGGGAAGGCCGAATGTCGAAACCGCTTGCCGGCATCCGCGTCATCGAACTGGCCAATTTCATCGCCGGCCCGCTCGCCGGCACGCTGCTCGCCGACATGGGCGCCGACGTCATCAAGGTCGAGCCGCCGCAGGGCGACATGGCCGCGCCACGCCGCCGATCCGCAACGGCGAGAGCGTGAGCTTCACGGCGCTCAACCGCAACAAGCGCAGCCTGGTGCTCGACCTCAAGCGGCCGGAAGCGATCGAGATCGTGCGCAAGCTCGCGGCAAACGTCCGACGTCTTTCTGGAAGCCTATCGGCCGGGCGCGCTCGACAAGCTCGGGCTCGGCGCCGCCGACCTGAAGGCGATCAATCCGCGCATCGTCTACACGTCGGTGTCGGGCTTCGGCCAGACCGGGCCCTACCGCCGCCGCGCCGGCGTCAACCTGATCATCGAGGCATTCTCCGGCACGCTGTCGGTCAATGGCGAGCCGGGCCAGATGCCGGTGCGGCCCGGCGTGCAGACCGCCGACGTGTTCGGCGCGCTGTTTGCGACCTATGCGACGCTGTCCGGCCTCGTCGGCGCGGCGCGCCACGGCGAGGGCCGGATCGCCGACGTTTCGCTGGTCGAAGCCTCGATCGCGGCGGCGGCCTGGGAGGCGGCCGAATATCTCGAAACCGGCAACGCGCCGCAGCCGATGGGCAACCGCCATCGCCTCACCGCGCCCTACCAGTTGTTCGAGACTCGCGACGGCCGTTACCTCGCAATCGGCACGCCGAACGACGGCTTGTTCGCCAAACTGATGCAGGTGCTCGGCCTCGACGGAACATCTCGGCGATCCGCGGTTTGCGACCTATGCCAACGCAAGGCCAACGAGAATGCGCTGCTGCCGCTGGTCGAGCCGGCGGTCAAGCAGCGCGACGCCGAGGAACTCGAACAGGCCCTGATGGCGGCGGGCGTGCCGTGCGCGCGCATGAACAATTTCAAGGAGGTGTTCGCGGACCCGCACATCGTGGCGCGCGGCGTGGTGAAGGACATCGAGCATCCCCGGCTCGGCAGGATGCGCGCGACCCGCAACCCGGTCCTGTTCGACCGCGACGGCCCCGATATCGAGCGCCACTCCCCGATGCTGGGCGAGCATTCCGAGGAGGTGCTGCGCGAGCTTGGCTATGCGCCGGACGCGATCCGCGCGTTCGTCGCATCGGGCGTCACGCGGGTGGTGTCGTCAGCGGACGCATCGCACGACCGACCGCGCGCCGAGTGAACGCAGTCGTTCGGCTCTCGCGACCGCCGCGCATGACGTAGCGCATGGCGCCAGTGGCGCACCGAGCACTTACCGCCCTCGCTTCGCCTTGCCGAACGGCGCGGCGCCGTCCTCCCACAGTTCGACCACCGCGCCGAGGCCGGAATCGTCGGTCAATCCCACGGTCATACCGCAGGCCGCCGGCGGTGCGGACACTGGCAATGCGCCGCGGCTGCCAGTCGCTCTGGCCGACCATGTGCCGGATGACCGACACTTCCTCGACCACCGCCTGTGAAGGCGATCCGCGATGAACTCTGGCCGTGACAATTCGGGCAGAGCAGCCGCTCGGGATAAAAGACCTCCGGCAGTCGCCGCAGCGCCAGGTACCGACTCCGTTGTTCATTCCATCCGCTCCAGGATCGCGGCGGCGGCGGTGCCGCCGTAGCGGTACATCGTCATGCCGTAGCCGGTCACGACCGCGAGCCGCGCGTTCGGTACTTGCCGTTCGCCGGCGCGATGCTGCAACTGCAGCACGGCCTCCGAAATGCCGTTGAGACCGCCGGCCGGTCCGCCGGGCTGGCCCGGCGGACAGCATGCCGCCCCAGGTGTTGAGCGGAAAGCGCTCCTCGCCGATCGTCGCGCCGCGCGAAACCCGCGAGGTCGTTGCCGCGGATGAAGCCGAGATCGTTGAGCTGCGCCAGGACCATCGCCGGATAGTCGTCGTAGATCGAGGCGAGGTCGATGTCGTCCGGCCGCACGCCTGCGGTCTGCCACAGCTCGCGCGCGAAGGTGCTGATGCCGGTGGCGAGCCCGTCGCCGGACTGATTGTCGTAGTTGAAGCTCGCGCGGTGGGCGCGCACCCGTACCGGGGCGCGGCCTTGCGGTGCGCGGCTCGGGATGCGCCACCACGATCGCCTGCGCGCCGGCGACCACCGGCACGCAGTCGTAGCGCGCCAGCGGATCGGCCACCATCGGCGCCGCCAGATATTCGTCCATGCTCAATGGCGTGCGGTAGACCGCATACGGGTTCTTCGCCGCCCAATCGCGCTGCGCGACCGCGAGGTAGCCGTAGTCGGATTTCCGCAGCTTGAATTTCTTCATCTGCCGGGCGGTGACCAGGGCAAAGACGCCATTCGGGCCGCCGTGGCCGAGCGGCGCCAGGTAGTCGCGGGTGGCGATGTTGTAGTTCGAGGCGATCTTGCCGTAGCCCGCGAGCCCGGTGGCGTCGCCGCCGACCACGAGGATCGTTGACGCCGCGCCGGTCTCGACCCCGCGCAACGCGTGACCGAGCATGTTCATCGCCGACGAACCGCCGTTGGTGTCCTGCAGCAGCCAGCGCAGCTTGAGCCCGAGCTTCCAGGCGAGATCGACCGCGGTATCGGGCGCCAGCGAGAACGACGCCACCGCCATGCCGTCGATATCGCGCGCGTCGACCGCGGCATCCTGCAGCGCCGCCACCACGGCATCGCGGATGAAGGTGTGCGTGGACTGGCCAGGCTCCGGACGCCGCGCATAGGCCGACTGGCCGGTGCCGATGATGGTGGCGTTCGAGAACATGCGGTCTCCGCGTCGTGGCCGGGCATAGCCGTCCGAAGGACGGCGTCGCTTCGCGCCGCCGATGTCCCGGCATCCCCGTCTGTCTTTGCGCGAAGTAAGCAAGACGTGGATGCCCGGCACAAGGGCTGGCATGACGAATTGTGGACGTACGTGCGTTGAGAAGGAGCGCTCGCGATGCTAGATTTAGCGTTCGCGCCTCCAGCATCTCCCTTCCGTACATCCCCGATGAAATCCGAAATCCGCGACGGCATGCAGATCGACTGGGACGCGCCGGTCGCGATGGACGACGGCGTGGTGCTGCGCGCCGACGTGTTCCGGCCGGTCGATGGGGGCACTTATCCGGTGATCTTGAGCTACGGCCCCTACGCCAAGGGGCTCGCCATGCAGGAGGGCTACAAGAGCGCCTGGCTGCGCATCGTCAAGTCGGCCCCCGAGGTGCTCGAAGGCTCCAGCAACAAATACCAGAACTGGGAGCTGTTCGACCCCGAGAAGTGGGTGCCGGAGGGCTACGTGCTGGTGCGGGTCAATTCCCGCGGCGCCGGGCGTTCTCCTGGATATCTTGAGGTGTGGTCGCCGCGCGAGGCGCAGGACATCGCGCAGTGCGTCGACTGGGCCGGCACGCAGCCCTGGTCGAACGGCAAGGTCGGTCTGCACGGCATTTCGTATTACTCGATGAACCAGTGGCAGGCGGCGCCGCTGCGGCCGCAAGCATCTCGCGGCGCTGTGCATCTGGGAGGGGTCGTCCGACTATTACCGCGAGCTCTGCCGCCACGGCGGCATCCTCAGCGACTTCTTCGCGAGCTGGTACACACGCCAGGTGACGGCCGTGCAGCACGGCGTCGGCGAGCGCGGCTTCAAGAGCGCCGTGACCGGCGAAACGGTCGCTGGACCGGCGACGCTGCCGGAAGAGGAACTCGAAGCGCAACCGCGCCGACTGCGACGGCGATGCGCTGCGCCACCGGCTGATCGACGACTACTACCGCGCGCGGCTGCCGAAATTCGAGGACATCGAGACGCCGCTCCTCTCGTCCGCCAACTGGGGCGGCATGGGCCTGCATCCGCGCGGCAATTTCGAAGGCTATCTGCGCGCGGGCTCCGAGCAGAAGTGGCTGGAGGTGCACGGCGACACCCACTTCACGTTGTTCTACGCCAAGTACGGCCAGGACTTGCAGAAGCGGTTCTTCGATCATTTCCTCAAGGGCGAGGACAATGGCTGGCAACAGCAGCCGAAGGTGCTGCTCAACGTCCGTCATCCGGGCGAGAAGTTCGTGCCGCGCGCCGAAAACGAATGGCCGCTGGCGCGCACGCAATGGACCAAGTTCTATCTGCATCCGGACCGCAGCCTGCGCGCCGCTCCGCCGCAACGGCCGCCGGCCAGCTCGCCTACGAGACCACCGGCGACGGCCTGACGTTCTCGACGCCGCCGCTCGACCGCCGAGATGGAGATTACCGGCCCGGTCGCCGCCAAGCTGTTCGTCTCGTCCGATACCACCGACGCCGACCTGTTTCTGGTGTTGCGCGTGTTCGATCCGCAGGGCCGGGAGGTCGTGTTCGTCGGCTCGAACGACCCGCGCGTGCCGGTCGGTCTCGGCTGGCTGCGCGCCTCGCACCGCAAGCTCGATCCGAATGAAACGCTGCCGTACCGTCCCTGGCACACCCACGATGAGGAATGGCCGCTCACGCCCGGCAAGCCGGTCGAACTCGATATCGAAATCTGGCCGACCTCGATCGTGGTGCCGCCGGGCTACCGCATCGCGCTCTCGGTGCGCGGCAAGGATTACGAATATGACGGCACCGACGCGGCGTTGCCGCACGCGCCCTATCCGATGAAGGGCGTTGGGCCGTTCACGCACACCCATCCGCAGGACCGCCCGCCGGCGATCTTCGGCGGCACCAACACGCTGCACTTCGGCGACGGCATGGCGCCCTACGTGCTGCTGCCGGTCATTCCTGCGAGGAAGGCATGACAACTGCCTCACTCATTCTCGGATTGTGCCAAGGGCCGCGCCGTGATGTCGGTGCGCTCCCTCTCCCCATTTGGGGAGAGGGTTGGGGTGAGGGGGTTACCAATCTCTCGATAGACCTTAACCCCTCACCCCACCCCTCTCCCTATGGGAGAGGGAGCCGACCACCCGTGCCGTTTGACGGTGTCGCATGATCCGCGCGGCCATCATCGGGCTCGGACGCTGGGGGCGGTCGCTCGTCAACTCCGTCCAAGGCAAGAGTGATGCGATCCAGTTCACGCGCGCCTACACGCGCACACGTGGCAGCGCGGAGGAGTTTTGCCGCGAGAAGAACGTGCCGCTCGCCGCGAGCTACGACGAGATCCTGACCGACCCGAACATCGACGCCGTCGTGCTCGCGACTCCGCACAGCCAGCACGAAACGCAGGTGCGCCAGGCCGCCGCCGCCGGCAAGCACATTCATGTCGAGAAACCGATCACGCTCGACTACGTCAGCGCGCAGGCGGTCGCCGCCGCCGCGCAAAACGCCGGCGTCGTGCTGGCGGTCGGGTTTTGTCGCCGTTTTCATCCGTCGGTCGTCGAGATCCGCCAGCGTCTCGCCGACGGGCGGCTCGGCCGCGTGCTGTCCATGGTGGCGCGGCACACCACCAGCACCGGCCAGTTCATCCCGCCGGAAAACTGGCGCGCCACGCCCGAGGAGGCGCCAGGCGGCGCACTGACCGCCGTCGGCGTGCATTCGCTCGACCATATGATCGAATTCGCCGGCCGCGTGCGCGATGTGCGCTGCGTTACCGGCCGTTATATTCCCGGGCCGTCCGACGATACCACCAGCGTGATGCTGCACTTCGAGAGCGGCGCGACCGGCCTGCTGTTCTGCTCGGTCGCTACCGCCACCGATTTCGCCTTCACGCTCTACGGCAGCAAGGGGCTCGCCGAGATCAGCAAGCCGAACCTGCAGAGCTTCCGTTTCGTGCCGACGTCCGATGTGGCCCCGACCGGCCCCGTCACCGCGCCGCCGGACCAGACCGTGGAGCATCCGACATTCGACATGCTGCGGGCCGAGATGGACGCATTCGCACAAGCGATCGTCGAGCGAAGGCCCTATCCGGTGCCGGTCTCCGATGTTCTGCACGGCATGGCGGTGTTCGATGCGATCGTGAAGTCGGCGCGGACCGGCCGCATTGTGACGGTCGCGTCATGAGCCACAAGCGGGCATCCGCTCTCCTTGGCGCGCCCGGCTGACAACATTGAAAATCTGCGCGATGCAAACCCGCAAGCTCGGCAATTCCGATCTCCATGTCTCCGTCGTCGGGCTGGGCGGCAATAATTTCGGCGGCCGCATCGATTTCGCTGCGTCGCGCGCCGTCGTGCACAAGGCGCTCGACCTCGGCGTCAACCTGATCGACACCGCCGACAGCTACGGCAACCGCGGCGGTTCGGAGGAGGCGCTGGGCCGCATTCTCGGGCCGCGCCGCGACGACATCGTGCTGGCGACCAAGTTCGGCCTGCAGATGGACGACGCCGGCCTGCTCAAGGGCGCGTCGCGCGGCTACATCATGCAGGCGGTCGAGGCGAGCCTGAGACGGCTGCGCACCGACCGGATCGACCTCTATCAATTGCACCGGCCCGATCCGCGCACGCCGATCGACGAGACGCTGCGTGCGCTGGATGAACTCGTCCAGCAGGGCAAGGTGCGGTACATCGGCTGCTCGAACCTGCCGGCGAGCGAACTCGTGGCCGCACAGGAGATCGCGCGCAGCGCGAGGCCTCTCGGCCTTCGTCTCCTGCCAGGATGAATACAGCCTGCTCGAACGCGGCATCGAGCGGGAGCTGTTGCCTGTGATCGTCGGGCGCGGGCTCGGGCTGTTGCCGTACTTTCCACTCGCCAGCGGGCTGCTCACCGGCAAATACCGGCGTGGCGCGCCCATGCCGCCGGGGTCGCGCCTTGCGCGAAACGCGAGTCACGCCGCGGACTTCATCACCGATCGGAATTGGCAGGTGATCGAAGGCCTGACAGCCTTCAGTCGGAAACACGATCGTGCACTGATCGAACTCGCGTTCGGCTGGCTGTTGAGCCATACCGAAGTCGCGAGCGTGATCGCGGGCGCCACCAGTCCCGAACAGGTCGAGCAGAACATTCGCGCCGCGAACTGGCGGCTGTCGGCTGAAACGCTCGAAGAGGTGAACCGGATCAGCCAAGACGTGAACTGAACAACGCAAGCTGAAACGCAATCGGCGGCGCACGGACTGTGCGCCGCCGATTTCGCGAACCGACTTAGCGGCTCGGTCGTCCAGGCTGCTGATTCGGATCGGCCTTGCGGGGTGCATTGTCGTCACCCTGCTGCATGCCGCCCTGTCCGGTTGTTCCCATACGGCCCTGCGGCTGGGTTGGCGTGCTCGGATTGCGATACTGCTCCTGCACCTGCGGATCGTTGCGCGGTTGCGACGCATCGCCCTGCGGCGGGTAGGTCGGCTGGCTTTGCGCCGCTGCCAGCGTGGTGCCGGCGAGAAGGGCGACGATCGTTGTGCTGAGAATGGTTTTCACGTTGGAACTCCTCCTTTGTCGAGGCTTAACCACGCGTCAATTCCCCGCCTCGGCCAAGCGTTCCTGGAGACACGTGTAGTTGAACCGAGATCACGATCCCGTTGGCGGTTTGTGGAACTCGGCACGCTGTTGCGGAACTCGGCATCCTCTCGGCGACTGCGCAATGGAACAGCGTGGTTCTTGCCTGGTTGTTCTCAGACAGATGACCGACCGCAGCGGTCATCAGCGAAGGCAAGATGGGCATGTCCGAGACCCCGCTGGAAAGGCCGGTACCCCGCACGGACCAGCCGGAACAATTGGCCGGTGAAGCCGGCGCTGGCGTCAGGCCTGTGCGTAATGCGGTGCCCCTGGCGCGTAATGCGGTACCCCTAGTGATCGCGGCACTGGTCGGCGCGGCAACAGTTGTTGGACTGATGATTTATCTCAGCGGCGCCTCGCCTGAGATCGTCGCGAGCCGCCCGGCCGTACCCGAGACCAGCGGGCAGGGGACGCGCTCCGCGCCGGGCCCCGTGCAGCCGACCCCGCCACTCGTTCCGTTGCCGGCGATCCCGCAGGCGCCAAGTCCACGCAGCCCGTGAGGTCTCACCGTGGGGCGGCTGATGAACCGGCGTCCTTGGCCGCCCGCTGCCAGGGCCAGCAGCCTTCGATCTCGGTCTCCAGCGCAAAGCTGAGGAACGTCCGAATCGCCACGATACCGGCCAGCAATCCCACGCTCTCCACCGTCAACGGTGCGGTGATGGTCGTGATGATGTCTGCACCAACCAGCATTTCCAAACCCAGGAGGATGCTGCGTCCCAGGTTGGACCGGTACTGATCATAGGCCGAGCGCCAATTTCCAGCACGTATGCCGCTGCGCAGGTAGGAAACCGAGGCGATCGAAGCCCCGCCAATAATGATGGCAACTCCGACCAGTTCGAGCACCTTTGCGAGATGGTCGACGAATGCATGGATCTCCGCCATCCCCATCCCGTGCTCCTGCTTGCTAAAATCCCCCGGCGCCCCGGGGACAGTGAAGCTGATCACCCCAGGTCTCATGGGAGGTCATGCTTCGTCGGATTGTCCGAAATCCAACCGCAAGTCTCCCGTCACGCGAGCCGTTACATCAGTCGGAACTATTGGATTGCTGGTAGCGGGGAGTGGGATCGAACCACCGACCTACGGATTATGATTCCGCCGCTCTAACCATCTGAGCTACCCCGCCAAACTGCAATTCTTCAACGACTTAGTAGCAGCCGACCTAAATAGCTACGGCCAGCTACGCCGAAAATTGTTCGAAGAAGTCCTAAGGCTTCCCGCGTTCGGCCGGCAGGACATAAGCCAAGCGGGGCGGGACGGCAAGCGCTGCGCGGTTAACGGACTGTTAACCATCCCGGCCGGAGCGCCTTGACTAATAGTTCGTGTTTTGTTCTTATCGACGCATGGAAACACGAGCTGTGCCGGCCCCAAGATTTCGGCCCACTGCGGCAAGGTGACCGGATTTATCCGCAAGCCAAAAAGGAGTAGGTTCGACAATACCTGAGGGCAGTGGCGATAGCTGACACTCAGGCATAGGGTGGTCGCTTAATCCCCCCGATACCCCCCAAGCGATCGCCTTTGAGAGCCCCGCTTTCCCCGAGCGGGGCTCTTCGCTTTTTTGCGGCTTGCTTCGCCGGCGGCCGCTTGAGCTACCCGCGACCGAACATGCAATCGAATCGGTGAACCGGACGGCGCTCTAGCGTTGCAATGGAATCGATGCTCTCCGCTCGTCCCCGCGCAAGCGGGGACCCAGTGCCACAAGCACCGAATGCTTTGCCTTGGATTCCCGCTTACGCGAGAACGAATGGAGATAGGGCCAGCGTCAACTCGAACGGATTATGTCTAGTCGTCCTGCCGCACAAAGAAGCGCTCTTTCTCCTGCGCGTCGGTCACGCCCAGATCGTCAAGAACCTTGTTCAAGGCGCTGTCGGCATCCGGCAGTTTGAGCGTTGCCACGACGACCGCTTTGCGGCCGTTGATGCGATACACGCGCCAGACAGGGGTGAACTGCTTGGTCATCGGCAACCCGCGGAAATGGAAGCCCCGGCGAACGCTGAACGTGCCGGGGCTTCTTATTATTTGTCGCGCAAACCGTCGGAGGGGGGCAGGGGGATCGAGAGTGCGCGTCAATTGATGTTCTAGTTAGGTGACGCGGGGCCGGTTTCCAAATTAAAGAACTGTCATTGACCATTACGGATTTGTTAGCCGCGGCGTTCGCTGCGATATATGCGGCATCACGCGATGCGGCGGACCGGGGCGGCTTCCACATCGGCGCGCGCAAACCGGATCAGCGAGAAATGCCCGAGCGGTGGCATGGCGCGGCGCTCGACGAGGCGGACGCCGCCGTGACGCTCGGCCCATTGCGCCAGGCGTTGCCAGCGGAATTCCGGCCGCCAGCCGAGCCGCCGTGCGACCGGCGCGAAGCCTTGCTCGAACAGACGCCGCGGTCCGGCTTCGGCGCCGAGATGATTGACCAAAATGATTTCGCCGCCCGGCTTGGTGACACGGACGAACTCGTCCAACGTCGCTTCCGGGTCCGGCACCGTGGTGATGACGTATTGCGCCACCACCACGTCGAAGCTGGCGTCCGGAAAGCCGAGATGCTGCGCATCCATGACGGCCAGCGCTTCGACGTGAGTGAGCTTGTGCCCGGCTACGCGTCCATGCGCCTTGCGCAGCATCGGCTCGGAATAGTCCACGCCGACGATGCGGTTGGTGTGCGCGTAGTCGAGCAGCGAGATGCCGGTGCCGATGCCGACGTCGAGAATGCGTCCGCCGATCCGCTCGGCGGCGGCGATCGACGCTTTGCGCCCCGCATCGAACACCGCGCCGAAGACGAAATCGTAGATCGGCGCCCAGCGCGCATACGCCTTGGCGACCGTGCCGATGTCGATTTCGTTTGCCATATCCCGCCCGCCGCGTCCGCTGCACACACTACAAAGGCCGGCGATGCCGGCCTTTGATCAACGAAAAACCCGCCGCGTCACCCGTTCGGAGCCGCGAGGCTTACCTGGCCGGCGTCGTGGAGCTTTGCCGCGGCGCCCGCGCTCTGGATGAAGCCGCCGCCCAGCACGCGCGCCTGGCCTTGCGGCGCGTCGTAGAACACGCAGGCCTGCCCCGGCGACACGCCGTCCTCGCCGCCGATCAGTTCAATCTCGATCTGGCCGCCGGTCTGCGAAAGCCAGGCGGACTGCGGCGAACGCGTAGAGCGGACCTTGACGAACACCTCGCGCCGGTCGTCGGCGAGCGCCTCACCGAGCGTGCCTTCGCCCAGCCAGTTCACCTCGCGCAGCGTCATGCGGAAGGTGCGCAGCATCTCGCGCGGCCCGACCACCACGCGCCGGGACGCCGCTTCGAGCCGCACGACGTAAAGCGGGTGGCCGGCCGCGATGCCGAGCCCGCGGCGCTGGCCGACGGTGAAATGGATGATGCCCTGATGACGTCCCAGCACCTTGCCGGAGACGTCGACGATGTCGCCGGGTTCGGCGGCGCCGGGCTTCAGGCGCTCGATCACCTCGGTGTATCGGCCGGACGGCACGAAGCAGATGTCCTGGCTGTCCTGCTTGTCGGCGATCGACAGGCCGAAGCGGCGGGCGAGCTCGCGCGTTTCGGGCTTGCTGCGCTCGCCCAGCGGGAACCGCAGGAAGTCGAGCTGCTCGGACGTGGTGGCGAACAGGAAATAGCTCTGGTCGCGCTCTTCCTCGCGCGCCCGGTAGAGCGCGCGGCCGCCGCCCGGCAGCGCGCGCGAGGCGACGTAGTGGCCGGTCGCCAGAACCTTGGCGCCCAGCTCGCGCGCAGTGGCGAGCAGGTCGCGAAACTTGATCGACATGTTGCAGTCGACGCACGGCACCGGCGTCTCGCCCGCCACATAGCTTTCGGCGAAGCGGTCGATCACCATTTCCTTGAAGCGGCTCTCGTAGTCGAGCACGTAGTGCGGGATG
This sequence comes from uncultured Alphaproteobacteria bacterium, assembly GCA_963807865.1. Taxonomy (GTDB): domain Bacteria; phylum Pseudomonadota; class Alphaproteobacteria; order Rhizobiales; family Xanthobacteraceae; genus VAZQ01. The sequence goes on from CAWEDK010000009.1 coordinate 119,654, forward strand.
CCGATGCGCTCGGCGACCGCGCGCGCATCGTGAATGTCGCGCCCGGCGCAGCAGGCGCCCTTGCGGTGGGTTGCCGCGCCGTGATCGTAAAGCTGCAGCGTGACGCCCACGACATCGTAGCCCTCGGCCTTCAACAGCGCGGCCGTGACCGAGGAATCGACGCCGCCCGACATCGCGACGACGACGCGGGTGGACGACGGCTGGCCTTCGATATCGAGGGAATTGCGCATCATGAACTGCGGGGCGGACCGCTCCTCCAAGCGTCTTCTACATGCAATGGGTAACATATGCACGCGCAGGCGCGACCGCACCGTCCCACGCAAATCCCGTGGTTGCCGGTTCTGCCGGCGTGTCGAACCGGCGATCGTACAGCGGCCGGGGCCCGTGGCGGCTGCCCAACATGTTGGAAATATGGTGATTTCGGCGAAGCTTGGAGCGGCTCCAGCATTGACCCGCCGATGGCACCGGGGCTCCGGATTCAATTTGGCATCCGAAGGGCTGCCATGTCGCGCGCCGCCAAATTCCACGGCCTCATCCGGATGGGCAGGAGAGGGGTGGGCGCCGGACGCCGTCGCCCGGCGCTACCCCCGGGCAACCAGAGGCGGCGTCACTCCGTAATCAGATGGACAACTTTCCGAAGTGCTGAGCCAGCAGAAATGGACCGTGATCCGGTTCTTGGTGTGGTCGCCCATCATTTTGTCAGCCACCGCTTTGATCGCCACATCGAGTTCGTCATCAGGGTTCGTCACCCCGAGCTTGTTCTTCAGAAAATTTGCGCGGACGCGATCCACTTTTCCATGTCGCCGAACGACACCAGCGACGAGTTGCGATTCTGCAACGCAATTCCGCAGTAGCGCGATGCGATCGCCTTTGCTTTCGCATCGCCCGCATACTTCTTCACGTCGACGGCCCGACCTTCGGCGATGGTTGCTCCCTGTGCTTTGTGTCAGTCCCAGCAGCGGCGTTGCGCGGACCTGATTACCGGGCGAAGCGAATACCGCAAGAAGCCCTGCGCCGTCCCACGCCTGAATCCAGATGTGAACGCGTGGTCTCTGTACCTGAGACATCGCCCGCAAACGAGGAGACAGCAACGTGAGCATGGGTACGGCATCGACCGGGCCGTGTCCCCTTGTCGACGGTAAAAAAACGACGGGTCGTGCAGCGCCGCTCGGCCCTGGTTGGCATGCGCCAAACGGTCAAGACGGCAGCGGTCAGAATTTCCCAATTGTTCATATGTGCTTAGGCAAATTTTAAGCTGCGGCGTGTAGACCTAGTTGGACGTTGGTCAGAGTGAGTGCGTGAGTCTTTCATGACAGAGCCCCTGCGACCTCGGGCCAAGTACGTTATCGGGCCGGACGGCAGTCCCTTGACGATTGCCGATCTACCGGCGCCAGGTACGAAACGCTGGGTCATTCGGCGTAAAGCCGAAGTCGTAGCGGCCGTCCGTGGTGGCCTGCTTTCGCTCGAAGAGGCTTGCAGCCGCTACACGCTGACGGTCGAAGAGTTTCTCTCCTGGCAATATTCAATCGACCAGCACGGCCTTGCCGGCCTGCGCACGACGCGCATTCAGCAGTATCGGCAGTAACACTGTCGTAACTTGTCTTAACATTTTGCTCACCAACCCCTTGCGGTCACTCCGATCGCCACGGGGGCGTTTCAAAATTCTTGCCGTCCTGATCCCTCCCGAATCGATAAAATCTGAATGATGCATTCCGGGCGCCGTCCTGCGTCGAGCGGTTCGCCCAGCGGGTGAACGGCCCCGTCAGGCGAGCGATAGACGTTTCATTTCAGTGTCGCGAAGAGTTCGAGGCATGGGTGGTGCACTTACTCTCCTTGAAAAGGGGAGGTTGGGGTGGGGATCATTGCGCTCGCCGAAGATGACCCCCACCCGACCGCCTCCGCTCCGCGTCGGTGCATAGCCGATCCTTCGCATCGGCGTGCTTAGCGCCTAAGAACGGCGGCCGAAGGCCGCCTATGCTCCCCCTTTCAGGGGAGATAATTCCGCAGCACGCGCCGTGCTTCGAATGATTTCGGTATTGTTGAAGTTGATCTAGCGTGTTCGCCGCGCTTTCGATCTCACGACATTCTCTTGTGGCATCCTGACAACTGAATAGAGTGGCTCATGCCCTGCATCTGCAAGGAACTGCGATGACCTACACCCGCTTCAACACTGCGCTGATCGTCGGCGCCGGTTCTGGTCTTTCGGCATCGCTCGCCCGCGTGCTGGCGAAAGAAGGCATCAAGGTTGCGTTGGCGTCGCGCAGCACTGACGATCTCGACGTGCTGGTCAAGGAGATTGGCGGTCTGGCATTCACCTGCGATGCGAGCAAACCGGCTGACGTCGACCGCTTGTTCGGTGAGCTTGATGCCGGGTTCGGTGCGCCCGAAATCGTCATCTACAACGCGAGCTACCGCACGCGCGGTCCGCTCATCGAACTCGATCCGGTCGAGGTCGAGAAATCGATCGCGGTGTCGGCGTTCGGCGGCTTTCTGGTGGCGCAGCAGGCAGCGCGGCGCATGCTGCCGAAGCATCGCGGCGCGATTCTGTTCACCGGCGCATCCGCCAGCGTAAAGGGCTATGCGCTGTCGGCGCCGTTCGCGATGGGCAAGTTCGCGCTGCGCGGGCTGGCGCAGAGCATGGCGCGCGAACTGTCGCCGCAGGGCATCCACGTCGCGCATATCGTGATCGACGGCGGCATCAAGAGCGCGCGCCGCGCGGAGCCCGCCGACAAGCCCGCCAGCATGCTCGATCCGGACGCCATCGCGGCGAGCTATCTGCATGTCATCCATCAGCCGCACAGCGCGTGGTCGCTGGAAGTGGAATTGCGGCCCTGGGTGGAGAAATTCTGACCTGCGGCGCGCCCTCTTAGGCTTAACAATATTTCGCGATTAAGGCCCCGGAGCCGCGGTTTCCGTGGTAGCTTTACTCATGAATCCGACAACCAGAAGTGACCGCGACCGCCGGTGACGGCGGGCTGTGCGCTTTTTTTACTTGAGGAGATTCAATGAGCGATCATCAATTCAAGATCGGCCAGACCGTCAGCTACACCTCAGGCCCCTACGGCCGAGGCGGCTCAAGCGGCGTCTACAAGATCACCCAGTTGCTGCCGCAGGAGGGTGACGACCGGCAGTACCGCATCAAGAGCTCGAGCGAACCGCACGAACGTGTCGTCAAGGAGAGTCAGCTCGCGCGGGTGGCCTGAGCGGCGCACGCAACTCCGTAGCGGTTCGCAACAGGCGGGCCGTGTGTCGGCCGCGCCCGCTAGTGTTCCGATTCCGGAGTTCGCATCATTCTGCGGCAACCTCATTTGCGAACTTCGGAATCGAAGGACACTAGCAACCCATTAGTCCAGTGTGGCTTGGTTCAGAAGTCCGCATGTTGGACTCGCGGCAAGAATGATGCGGACTTCTAAACCGCCACACTAGCTGACGACAGCGATGAAATTCGATTACGACAACCCGGCTGAACTGTTCATGGCGAAGCGCAAGGGCGGCGCTCGCCAGCCGCTGGGCTATCGGCGGTTCGCCAGCGCGGCCGAAGCCATCCGCTTCGCGGTCGAAGAGTTTCCGGCTGTCCGCACGCTGGGGGCCTGGATGCAGGTGGGCGACGACCGGTTCGACGGCGATGCCATCCAACGGCTCTACGAGAGTGAAGAATACCCGCTGATGCGGCGGGCCGCCAATGCGGAGTAAACGCATAGGTTGTGCGGAATTGACCCGTTTGTGCCATTGTTATATATCGCGGTGCGCAACCAGTTTTCGGCCTGCCTTGCTCGCTCCCGTTTCTAGGGTGCTCTCAAGTTAGCTCCCAAAACTCGGATGTTTAACCCCGGTGTTCGCGGTGGCGTGCCCGGCTCTCGGAAGTGACAACGCAAGGAGGCCTTTAATGGCCACAGGCACTGTGAAGTTCTTCAATACCCAGAAGGGCTTCGGCTTCATCCGGCCGAACGATGGCTCCAAGGACGTGTTCGTCCATATCAGCGCTGTGCAACGCGCCGGTTTGACGACGCTCGTCGAGGGGCAGAAGGTCAGCTACGAGGTGATTACGGAGCGCGGCAAAGAGGCCGCGTCGAATCTGCAGGCCGACTGATCGCTCGGTTGGGACTGAGAATCTGGAAGCGCCTGGCGTCCATGACGCCGGGCGTTTTCGTTTCTGGCGAAGAGCCTTTGCGGCCGCCGGGAAGATGACGGCGGCCCCCGAATATGGCAAATGTCGCGCCGAACACGCGCCGGCCGCAGGCTTGGCGGTTCGGTGCGAAGCCCGGATCCTCGACCGATGGACGCAGATGCCGCCCGCAGCCAGTTGACCGCCGCCCTTGCGCGGGTGGCCGGCGGCGACCGCGCGGCCTTGCGTGTCGTTTATCACGATACGGCTGCGAAGCTTTTGGGCGTCTGCCTTCGTATCTTGCAGGATAACGCCGAGGCTGAAGATGTGCTGCAGGAGGTCTTCATGACCGTGTGGCAGAAGGCCGCTGTGTTCGATCCCGGGCGGGCGAGCCCGATCACCTGGCTCACCACCATCGCCCGCAACCGGGCGATCGACCGACTGCGGGCAGGCGCCGTGAGCCGGCGGATGGAGCCGATCGATGCCGCGAACGAGGTGCGCGACCCGGCGCCTGGGGCGGTGGACGTACTGGCGCGAACGCAGCAGCAGGCACGGCTGGCGGACTGCCTGGGAGAACTGGAGATGCGGCACGCGGCGGCGATCCGCGCGGCCTTTCTCGACGGTGCGACCTACGAGGAGCTTGCGGCGCGCATGAGCGTGCCGCTCGGCACGATGAAAAGCTGGGTCCGGCGCGGACTGTTGAAGCTGCGAGCCTGTCTCGACCGATGAGCGACGACGACACCATATCCCCAGCCGACGGCGGCAAGCTGCTCGCCGCTGAATACGTGCTGGGCGTGCTGGGCGCGGAAGAGCGGCGCGAGGTCGAGCGCCGGCTGCCGGCCGAGCCTGGGCTCGCATCCGAAGTGGCATTCTGGGAGGAGCGGCTCGGCAGCCTCACCGATGCGGTGGCCCCGGTAACGCCGCCGCCCGAACTGTGGGGACGCATCGACACCGCGATCGCCGCGCCGGCGGCGCCTGCCAGGGGCGGTATCTGGCAGAACCTCGCATTCTGGCGCGTGGTCGGAATCGGCTCGGCGGCACTCGCGGCCGCCAGCATCGCGGCGCTCGCCTATATCGGCATGGTGCCGTCGGCGCGCGCGCCGTTGATGGCTACGCTCGGCGGCGCCAGCGGTCAGCCGAACTTCGTCGCCGCCGTTAGCGCCAACGGCACCAGCATTACGGTGGTGCCGGCGGCGCTGCTGACCAACGATCCGCGCGCCATCGAGCTCTGGCTGATTCCGCAGGGCGGCCGGCCGCACTCGCTGGGGCTGATCCAGCCCGGATCGCCGATCCGGCTCGTCATCCCGCCGGAACTCGTCGGCCGCCTCACGCCGGAAGCGACGCTTGCGGTCTCACTCGAACCGCCAGGCGGCTCGCCGACCGGGCAGCCGACCGGGCCGGTGATCGCAAGCGGCAAGCTCACGTCCTTGTGAAAATCCTCGTCCGCGCGCGCGAGAAGCCGTGAGGCCTAGCCAACGGCTCCGCCGCATCTGCCGCAACCGTCTCCCGTAACTCATCCGCAGCCCGATCGTCGGGCGCGCACGTCAACAACGGGAGACATTCATGTACCTGTCACGCAAGACGTTGCCGGCCGCGCTCGCGGCCGTGGCATTTGCCTGTTCGGCGTTGGCCGCGACGCCGGCGCTGGCCCAGAAGAAGGAGCAGACGGTTTCGGTCGGCGGCGCTCCGATGTATCCGTCGAAAAACATCGTCCAGAATGCGGTCAACTCGAAGGACCACACCACTCTGGTAGCAGCCGTCAAGGCGGCGGGCCTGGTCGAAACTCTCTCCGGACCTGGGCCGTTCACGGTCTTTGCGCCGACCAACGCGGCCTTTGCCAAGCTGCCAGCCGGCACCGTCGACAACCTGCTGAAGCCCGCCAACAAGGGTAAGCTGGTCGAGGTTCTAACCTACCACGTTGTGCCGGGCCGCCTGTCCGCGAAGGACTTGATGGAGGCCGCCAACAAGAATGGCGGCAAGGCCAAGCTCAAGACCGTGGAAGGTGAAGAACTGACGGTCGAAAGCAAGGGCAACATGCTGACGGTCTGGGACAGCAAGGGGCACACGTCGAGGATCACCATCCAGAACGTCTACCAGTCGAACGGCGTTATCCACGTCGTCGACACCGTGCTGCTGCCGGGCTGACCCTTGTACCGCGCCGCGGGCGTACCTAAGTCAGCAAGCGGATAAGGGTACGGAGACTATCAATTCGCGACTCTGGATTGTGCGGTGCGGCGCGCTGCGTTTGTTGCGCGATTGCATCCGGTCCGGGACGCGATGGGCCGATCGGCGCACAGCCCCGACCCCCCCGACGCTTGCATCGATCGCCCGGGAAGCCCGCCGCGGAAACGCGGCGGGCTTTTCATTTGGCCCGACTGAACCGATCCGCCGGTTTGCGTCCGTAACTGATCAGGCCTGAACCGCGTGATCGCGCGTATCGGCGGTCGCGTGGTCTTTCTCGGACCGATCCTTCGCCGGCTCCGGCCCGACCGAATGATCGCGCGCCAGCGCCAACAGAGCGCTGCCCGTGCTCGGTTGAACACTGACCGCCGGTCGCGCGTTTACCTCGGTTTGCAGGCGGACCACTTGCGCGCCGGTGCCCGCTTGCACACTGGCCTCAGGCATGGCGAGCGCTGTCTCCTTGGCCCGCGCTCTGCGATCCGCCCTTGACTGGTTCCACGCGGCCCCAGGCTCGCTCATCCACCACAGAACCAAAATGCCAAACGACAAAACCAAGAATTGTCCGAACATCAGATAGAGTAACGCGATCCCCGCAGTCTCATTCATGTGAACCCCCGTTAGTGCCGCCGAGTCACATCGAAGCAGAAAATCTGCACAGCACCGTGGCTCGAATCAAATAAATGCCGACCGTTGTAAAAATCCCACAGCGAGATTGCGCGTGCCGCCCGGAGACGGCAGTCAGGTGCGGGCATCTCAGCACGGCTCGCGGGAGGATCAACAAACCGCGTGCAGCGCACCAGAAGCCGCCGCGCGGCATGCGTTGCCAACCACCATGGGCTCGCTCATAGTTCACCGGTTGTCCTCGAGAGATGACGGAGGTCGCATGCGGCATCGCCGAAGCCTCGCTCTCCTGCTCGCCTTCGCATCGCCGCTGGCCTTGGGACAAACGTCCGTCCACGCTCAAGACTACCCGGCGCGGCCGATCCGGCTGCTGGTGACGAGTCCGGCCGGAAGCCTGGTCGATGTGCTCAGCCGCATCCTGACGCAGGACCTCGGGGCGCGTCTGGGCCAGAACATCATTGTCGACAACCGGCCCGGCGGCATGACGCTGAACGCGACTGATGCGCTGGTGCGCTCGCCGCCGGACGGTTACACCCTGATGTTCGGAACCGGCGAGATGGCGTTCCTGCCGTTTCTGAAAAAGAACTACCGCTATGACCCGGTCAAGGACTTCACCCCGATCGCGCTGGTGACGACGTCGTGGACGGTGTTCGCGGTCAATCCGAAAGTGCCGGCGCAGACGCTGCCGGAACTCGTGAGGTACGCCAAGGCCAACCCTAAAGCGATCCGCTACGGCAGCGGTGGCGTGGGCGGCGCGCTGCACATCGCGGTCGAGATGTTGAAGCTGAAGACCGGCGCCGGCTTTGTGCACATTCCCTACCGCGGCGGGTCGCAGGTCGCGACCGATGCGATTTCCGGCCAGATCGAGATGGCTTCGATGGGACTTGCTTCGACGCGGATCGCCGACCAGGGCCAGCTTCGCATCCTGGCGCAGACCGGCCCGACGCGGCATCCGATGCTGCCCGATGTGCCGACCACAGCCGAAGCCGGCCTGCCCGACGTGCGCATGGACACCTGGTTCGGGGTAATCGGTCCGTCCAATCTGCCGCCGGCGGTCACCGCCCGCCTGGTGCGGGCGATGGACGAGGTGGTGCACGAGAAGGCGTTCGAGGAGAAGCTGTTCAAGATCGGCTGTGCGGTCGCCTGGAAGCCGCAGGCGGAGTTCGCGAGCTACATTCTGGAAGAAACCAGGAAATGGTCGCAGATCATTCCGGCTATGGGTATCGCAATCGACGATTGAGAACGGGGAGCATCTCAGGCATGGCGAATTCGGTCACATGGCCGAACGGCAAAAAGATTGCCGTCTCGGTGACGATCATGTTCGAGACGTGGTCGGAAGGTAACGCGCCGAACTACTCGGTGCAGACGACTCATCTCAAGTCCGGCACCGTCGATCATGCCAGCAAGGCGTGGTCTACCTATGGCGGCCGCGTCGGCGTATGGCGGACCATCAACATGCTCGACCGCCTCGGCATTCCGGGCACGTTCTTCACCAGCGCCCGCTGCACCGAGGAATATCCCGCCGCCGTCAAGCAGATCGTCAGGTCCGGCCACGACCTCGCAGCACATTCGATCACTCAGGACCTGCTGCTGGCCTATCTGCCGCTCGACCAGCAGGAAGCCACGATCCGGAAGAGCATCGACATGCTCGAATCCTGCGGCGGCAAGAAGGTGACCGGGTGGGGAAGTCCCGTTGTCGCGTTTACCCCCGAGACCGCGGGTTTCCTGGCGAAAGCCGGCCTTAGCTGGACGACGGACGTGACCTATGCGGATCTGCCGATCAAAATCCATACGCCGCACGGAGTCATCGCCGGCGTGCCGACCACGGACTTTTCCGACAACCGCGTGATGCGCGCCTCGCCGCGCGATCTGTTCGACGCCTACAAGGGCACGTTCGATTACCTGCACCAGAACGAGCCGATGGGGCTCCTGGTTTTCACCATCCACTGCCAGTTCGGCGGCCGCCCGCTGATCACGGCAGTCCTACAGGAAGCGCTGCAGTACATGCAGAAGTTTCCGGATGTCTGGTTTGCGCGGCACGAGGAACTGGCGCACTGGGCGCTTGCCTCCGACGTCGATGAGCACAGCTATCAGAGCCGGTTTTTTCAGGATGGTGTGAGTCCGGCGAGGGCGGCTGCGCGCGCGTGAATTACAGGTTAAGCCGCGCTCCGCTCGTTCCCGCGCAAGCGGGAATCCAGTCTTCGTCTTAAATAGGCGACAGAGTAGGGCGCCGGCTCCCGGCTTGCCTGGGGACGAGCGGAGCCCAGAGACCGAACTTCGTTCTACGGTACGATGGCGGTGGCTTCAATCTCGACGCGCGCCTTCGGCTCGAACAACTCTTTGACGCCAACCACGGCCATCGCCGGATAGTGCGCACCGATTACCTCGCGGTAGGCGCGGCCGAGTTCCCTGCGGCTATTCCGGTACTCCTCCATGTCGAGCACGTACCAGGTCAGCCGCACGATGTGCTCGGGGCCGGCGCCGCCCTCGGCCAATACCGCGCGGATGTTGAGGAGCGCGAGCCGCACCTGCGCCACGAACCCCTCGACCACGTTTTCCATGATGTCGCAGCCGATCATGCCGCCGGTGACGATGACGCGGCCCCTGGCGCTCATGCCGTTGGCGTAGCCGTGCGGGCGGGGCCAGCCGTGCGGCTGCAGGGTGCGGGGCGTCTCGTCGCGTTCCTCGAACAGGCTTGGGACCGGCTTTGACTTGGCAGTCGACATGGTGGGTTCCTCGTTTAGTCAGGAGGCAAGTTCGCGCGTGGCATCTTCGCTCGCCATGCGGCGCAATTCGAATCGCTGCAGCTTTCCGGTTTGGGTCCGCGGCAAGCTTGCGACATATTCGATGGCGCGCGGATATTTGTACGGTGCGATGGTTTCCTTGACGTAATCTTGCAAGGCTTTGGTGGTTGCGGCATCGCCCGTATGGCCCGGCCGCAGGACCACATAGGCCTTCACGATCTGCCCGCGGTCGGGGTCGGGCGCGCCAACCACGCCGCATTCCGCCACCGCAGGATGGGCGAGCATCGCGGATTCGACCTCCGGCCCGGCGATGTTGTAGCCGGCCGATACGATCATGTCGTCGGAGCGTGCCTGGTACCAGAAGTAGCCCTCCACATCCATCAGGTAGGTGTCACCCGTGATGTTCCAGCCGCCGCGCACATACTGGTGCTGGCGTTTGTCGGCGAGATAGCGGCAGCCGGTCGGGCCGCGCACGGCAAGGCGGCCGACCGTGCCGGGCGGCAATTCGCGGCCGTCGTCGCCGACCACGCGGGCCTCGTAGCCGGGCACCGGCCGGCCGGTCGAGCCTGGGCGGATTTCGTCCTGCGGCGAGCCGATGAAGATGTGCAGCATCTCGGTAGCGCCGATGCCGTCCAGGATGCGCTGGCCGGAGGCGGCCAGCCAGGCTTCGAATGTCGCCTTCGGCAGCGCTTCGCCGGCGGATACCGGCTTTGCCAGGCACGAGATGTCGTGCTCGGCGAGTTTGCCGAGCATGGCGCGGTAGGCGGTCGGAGCGGTGAAGCAGACCGTGGCGCGATACTGCGCGATAGCGCCGAGCAGGTCGTCGGGACCGGCCCGTTCGAGCAGCACGGTCGATGCGCCGACCCGCAAAGGAAACAGCACCAGCCCGCCGAGGCCGAACGTGAATGCGAGCGGCGGCGAGCCGATGAATCGGTCCGTGCGCTGCGCCCGCAGGACATGCCGGCCATAGCTGTCGCAGGTCGCCAGCATGTCCCGATGAAAATGCATCGTGCCCTTCGGTTCGCCCGTGGTGCCGGACGTGAAGCCGATCAGGCAGACGTCGTCGCTGGCAGTATCGCAGGCGGTGAAGCGTTCATAGCCTGGCTTCTGCATCATCGCTTCGAGGCTGTCGGGCGCGCCGCCGCCCCAGTAGACGACGCGGCCAAGGGCGGGTGCGAGCGCGCGCGCCTTTTCCATCTCGTCGGACAGGCGATGGTCGCACAGCGCCAGGGCGATCCTGGCCTTGCTGATCGGATAGGCGATCTCCTTGGCGCGCAGCAGCGGCATGGTGGCGACCACCACGCCGCCCGCCTTGATGACTGCCAGATAGGCCGCCACCATCGTCGGGCTGTTGGGACCACGCAGCAGCACACGGTTGCCCGGGACCAGCCCGAGATCGCGGGTGAGCACGTTGGCGATGCGGTTCACCCGCTCGCCGAGCTGCGCATAGCTGAGGCTTTCCGCCGGCGAGATCAGGCACGGGCGGTCGCCGTCACCCGACGCGATCCAGCGGTCGAGCAGTTCGGTCACGCAATTCAGGTGATCGGGATATTGCAGGCCCGGCAAATCGAACAAAAAGCCGGGCCAATCCGATGGCGGCGGCAGGTTGTCGCGCGAGAAGGTATCGCGATGTGCCGAAGGAATCATGGCTGTCGCTCCTCTCAGTCTGCAAGACTCGTTCGTCACGCCGCAATGTCGGCGTGTCTCACGCCTTACGCGGTGGCGCGTGCCGCGCTATTGCTCCGGCTGCGCAGAAGTTCGCGTGCGATCACGATCTTCTGCACTTCGGTGGCGCCCTCGTAGATTCGCAGCGCGCGGATTTCGCGGTAAAGCTCCTCGACCTTGACGCCCTTGGTGACGCCAAGCCCGCCGAAAAGCTGCACGGCGCGGTCGATCACGCGCTGCGCCGCCTCGGTGGCGAACATCTTCGCCATCGCGGCCTCGCGGGTGACGCGCGCAGCACCGCGATCCTTGGTCCAGGCCGCGCGATAGACCAGTAGGGCTGCGGCATCCACATCGCTGGCGCTGTCGGCGATCGCTGCCTGCGTCAATTGCAGGTCGCCGAGTGGTGCGCCGAACAGCTTGCGCGTCGATGCGCGCTCGACCGTTTCATGCAGCGCCCGGCGCGCGAAGCCGAGCGCGGCGGCGCCGACGGTCGAGCGGAAGATGTCGAGCGTCGCCATCGCCACCTTGAAGCCGTCGCCCGGATTGCCGAGACGATGGGTGACCGGCACCCGCACGCCGTCGAAGGCGAGCGTTGCGAGCGGATGTGGCGCGATCACCTCGATGCGCTCGGCGACGCGCAGGCCGGGCGTGTCTGCATCGACCACGAAAGCCGACAGGCCGCGCGCGCCGGGGCCTTCGCCGCTGCGGGCAAACACCACGTAATGATCGGCGATGCCCCCGTTTGATATCCAGGTCTTGCGGCCGTCGATGCGGACGTGCGTGGGGCCGTCCGGCTTGGCGGTGGTGGCGAGCGCGGCGACGTCGGAGCCGGCCTCCGGCTCCGACAGTGCGAATGCCGCGATCGCGCGGCCGTCGCGCACCGGCGGCAGGTAGCGCGCCTTGAGCTCGTCTGTGCCATAGAGCGAGATCGAGCCGGTGCCGAGCCCCTGCATGGCGAAGGCGAAATCGGCAAGTCCGTCGTGCCATCCCAGAATTTCGCGGGCGAGGCAGAGGGTGCGGACGTCGAGCCGCGGATGCAGCCCGCCGTATTCCGACGGCACGACCGCCTTGAGGAAGCCGGCCTCGCCCAGTGCCTTGACGCGCGCGCGGCAGGCGGCGTCGACGTCGTCGTGCGGCAGAGTCGGCAGCGTCGCGGCCGCCCATCGCGCGAGCGCCGCCGCGAAGTCGCGATGCCCATCCTCGAAGAACGGCCAGCTCAGCGTCTCGTCGAGGCTCATGTCGGCTTCCACGACATCTCGAGTTGCCCTGCGACTTGGCGGCCCGGGATCATCGCGAGGCCCCGTTGCCGACCGCCTTGCCGGCCGAGGTCTTGGCTTTGGCGAGCAGGCGCATCAGCGGTTCGAGGTCGGCATCCGACAGGTCGGCGAACAGCTCGGCGACCCAGTCGGCATGCGCCCGCGCGATGGTGCGGAACGTACGGCGGCCCGCGGCGGTAAGGCTGACGAACTGCGCGCGGCGGTCGTGCGGCGAGGGACGTCGCTTCACCAGGCCCTGTTCTTCGAGGCGGTCCACCAGGCCGGTGATGTTGCCGTTGGTGACCATCATGCGGCGCGACAATTCGCCGAGCGTCATGCCGTCGGACGCGCGGTCGAGTTGCGCCAGCAGGTCGAAGCGCGGCAGCGTGACATCGAAATGCTCGCGCAGCCGCCGCCTGACCTCGCCCTCGATCAGCGTCGTGCAGGTCAGCATGCGCAACCACAGCCGCAGCTCGTTCTTGTGGTCGTCAGGGCGCTCGGCGACCTTGGTCTCGGAATCCAGCGGTATGGCGCGCTCTTCCATCGCGATCACAACTCCCCGCCCGTGATGGCGAGCGTCGTGCCGGTGACGGCCGCAGCGTCTGGCGAGCACAGATAGAGCGTCGCGGCGGCGACCTCCTGCGGCCGGATCAGGCGGCCGATCGGCGCGACCTGTTCGAATTCGGCCAGCACTTCTTCGCTGGGCCGGCCGCTGCGGGCGGCGATCTGCGCGATGCCGCCGCGAACCAGATCGGTGTCGGTGTAGCCGGGGCAGACCGCGTTGACGGTGACGCCGGTCTTCGCGGTCTCGACCGCGAGCGCACGGGTGAGGCCGACGAGCGCGTGCTTGGCCGCGCAATAGGCGCTGAAATTGGTGTAGCCGCGCAAGCTTGCGGTCGAGGCGATGTTGACGATGCGGCCGAAACCGCGCTCGATCATGCCCGGCAGCACCGCCTGGCTCGCATAGACCGCGCCCATCACGTGAACGTTCAACATGTCCTGGAACAAGGACGGATCGGCCTTGACGAACGGGCTGCCGATCGCCGTTCCGGCATTGTTGACCAGGATGTCGATGGCGCCGTGCGCCGCGACGGCGATCTCGATGTGCTCGGTCATCGCTTGCGGATCGGTGACGTCGGCGACCACGGAGCCGGCGGCGTGGCCGGCGGCCACCGCTTCGCGCAGCGGCGCTTCGGTCCGGCCGGCGACGGTGACGGTGCAGCCCGCGCCGGCAAGCGCGGCCGCGATCGCGCGGCCGATGCCGCGTCCACCGCCGGTGACGAGAGCGTGCCGTCCCTGCAAGGCCATCGCTTTGCCTCTTGTCCGAAAATTACTTTAGGCTTAAAATTTCTAGGCTTCAAGTACCTAGGTCGCAGCCCGCGGAGGCGAGCATGAAGGTTCACGTCATCGGTGGAGGCCCAGCCGGCCTCTACTATGCGATCCTGATGAAGAAGGCTTGGCCGCAGACTCAGATCACGGTGTTCGAGCGCAACCGTCCGGACGATACCTTCGGCTTCGGCGTGGTGTTCTCCGACCAGACGCTGGATCGGTTCGAGGCTTACGATCGCGAGAGCTACCGCGCGATCATCGGCCATTTCGCCTACTGGGACGACATCGAGATTCATTTCCGCGGCACGACGCACCGCGTCGGCGGCAACGGCTTTTGCGGCTGCCCGCGTTCCACGCTGCTGAAGATTCTCAGCCGGCGAGCGCGTTCGCTGGGTGTCCAGCTCAAGTACCAGGCCGATGTCTCGCCGACCGCGCCCAACATCCGTGGCGCTGATCTGGTGGTCGCCGCCGACGGCATCAATTCGCACGTGCGCGAGACGTTCGCCGAGCAGTTCCGCCCAAGCATCGATCTGCGGCCGAACAAGTTTTCATGGATGGGCTCGACGCGGCCGTTCGACGCCTTCACGTTCTTCTTCCGCGACACGCCGCACGGCATCTTTATCGCGCATTGCTACCAATATCAGCCCGGACGCTCGACTTGGATTACCGAGGTCGATCCGCAAACCTTCACGCGGGCCGGCCTCGACAAGCTCGACGAAGCGGGCTCCGCGCGCCTGGTCGAAGAGGTGTTCGCCGAGGAGCTGCAGGGCCACCAGCTCATTATCAACCGCTCGATCTGGCGAAACTTTCCGACCATTCGCTGCGAACGCTGGGTGCATGACAACATCGTGCTGCTGGGCGACGCCAAGGCGTCCGCGCATTTCTCGATCGGGTCGGGCACCAAGCTCGCGATGGAGGACGGCATCGCGCTGTTCGAGGCATTCCGCGCCACCGGCGGGCGCGAGGTCAAGAAAGCGCTGGCGCATTTCGAGCAGCAGCGCCGCGACGAGGTCGAGCGCACGCAGCATTCGGCCGACGTATCGCTGGTCTGGTTCGAGCACGTCAACCGATTCTGGAACATGGATCCGACGCGCTTCGCCTTCGGACTGATGACGCGGTCGAAAGCGATCACCTACGATAACCTCGCGCTGCGTGCGCCCGAATTCGTCCAGCAGGCCGACCAAGTGGTAGCGCGCGACACCCAGGCGCTGGGATTCCCGGTCGATGCCGAGCGACCGGTTGTGCCGATGTTCCAACCATTTCGCTTGCGCAATATGACGCTAGAGAACCGCGTCGTGGTTTCGCCGATGTGCCAATACTCATCGGTCGAGGGCCTGCCGGCCGACTGGCACCTGGTGCATTACGGCTCGCGCGCGATCGGCGGCGCCGGCCTCATGTTTACCGAGATGACCGACGTGTCCGCGGAGGCGCGTATCTCGCCCGGCTGCGCCGGCATGTACAACGATGCCCACGAGGCGGCGTGGAAGCGCATCGTCGATTTCGTCCACGCGCAGTCGAAGACCCGATTCTGCCTGCAACTCGGCCACGCCGGACGCAAGGGCGCCACCAAGCTGATGTGGGAGGGCATCGACGAGCCGTTGGAGGAGGGCGCCTGGCCGATCGTGTCGGCGTCGCCGCTGCCGTACTTTCCGCATAGCGCGATCCCGCGGGAAATGACGCGCGCCGACATGGAGCAGGTGATCGCGGATTTCGTGCAGGCGACGAAGCGCGCCGGCCGTGCCGGCTTCGACATGGTCGAACTGCATGCCGCGCACGGCTATCTGCTGGCGAGCTTCATCTCGCCGCTCACGAACAAGCGCAGTGACGAGTATGGCGGCTCACTCGCGAACCGCATGCGCTTCCCGCTCGAAGTTTTCCGCGCGATACGCGCGGCGTGGCCAGGCGAGAAGCCGATGTCGGTGCGCATCTCGGCGACCGACTGGGTGGACGGCGGCCTGACCGGTGACGACGCGGTCGAAGTCGCGCGGTTATTCCAGGAGGCCGGCTGCGATCTCATCGATGTCTCGACCGGCCAGACCACGGTGGACGCGCAGCCGATGTTCGGCCGAATGTTCCAGACGCCGTTCTCCGAGCAGATCCGTAACGAGGCCGGGCTCGCCACCATGTGCGTCGGCGCTATCACGACCGCCGACCAGGTCAATACCATCATCGCAGCGGGCCGTGCCGATCTGGTCGCGCTCGCCCGCCCGCATCTGGTCGATCCATACTTCACCATGCGGTCGGCGGCCTGGTACGGCGCGCCGGCGATCCACTGTCCGCCGCAATATCTCGCCGGCAAGGACCAGAGCTTCCGCAACTGCGTGCGCGACCGCGAGGACCTGCGCGAGCTGAAGCTCAAGGCGAAGCCCAAGGGCCACGGCGATACCTGGCGCGAGGCTGCCGAGTAGCCGAACGTCAATGCACGCGACCGTCCGGGTCGCGGCGCAACACCCGGCCGGGCAGGGCGCCGGTGTGGGTCGCGTTCTCGACCACGATCGAGCCATTGACGATCACGGTGGTGCGCGCGCCGCTCGGGTACTGGTGCGGGTCGGCATAGGTGGCGCGATCCTTGAAATCGGCCGGATCGAAGATCGCGACGTCGGCGCGATAACCGGGCCGTAGCAGCCCGCGGTCTGCAAGCTTGAGGGCACGCGCGGTGGCGCCGGTCATCTTGTGGATCGCACGCTCGAGCGGCAACAATTCGAGCTCACGCACATAGTGCCCAATGATGCGCGGGAACGTACCGTAGAAGCGGGGATGGGGCATCCCCTGGTTTACAGTGCCGTAGGTCGCGACACAGTTGCCGTCGGAGCCCACCAGGGCGTCCGGCGAACGTATCAGGTCGCGTACGTCGCTTTCCGAGATCGATGTGACGAGCACGCGGGTCGCGGCGCGGTCCTCGATCAGATAGTCGCACAGTACGTCGATCGGGTCCTGGGCACGGCCGGCGGCGAGTTGCGCGATCGTCTGCCCGGCGAACTGCGGCAGATGCGGCGACACCGAAATCTGCACCGCCTCCCACGACTCGATGCGGCCCCAGTTGTTGAGGCCGTCGCGCGCGATGTCATCGCGGATGCGGGCACGCGTTTCGGGCAGCCTCAGCCGCTCGATCATGGCATCGACGCCACCCGCCTGTACCCACTGCGGCAGCAGGTTCTTCAGCGGATTGCTGCCGGCGGTGTACGGATAGGCGTCGCAGTCGATGTCGACGCCGCGGCCGCGGGCTTGGGCGATCAGGTCGAGTGCCTGCGCGGTCTTGCCCCAGTTGTCGACGCCCGAGCACTTGAAATGAACGATCTCGACGTGGACGCCGCAGGTCTCGGCGACTGAAATAGCCTCGGCGACCGATTCCAGAACCTTGTTCGATTCGTCGCGCAGATGGGTGAAGTAGCCGGCGTTGTGGCGCTTCACCACATGGCCGAGCGCGATCATCTCGTCTGGCTGCGCGTACGACCCGGGCGCAGTGAAGAGCCCTGACGACAGCCCGAGGGCGCCGGCGTCGAGGCCTTCTTCGAGCAGTTCGATCATGCGGCGCATCTGATCCGCCGACGGCGGGCCTGGATTTCATCCCCATCACCATCAGCCGCAGCGTGTTGTGTCCGACCAGCATGCCGGCGTTGACCGCGGTTGCCGGGAAGGTTTCGAGGTAATCTGGAAATGTCAGCTCGCGGAACGGCAGCCAAGGCGCGCTCGGGCTCAGATAGTCGCGCAGCAACTCGACCTTGCCCGGCAGACACGGCGCGACCGAGAACCCGCAATGGCCGATGATCTCGGTGGTCACGCCCTGGCGCACCTTGCTCTCGGCCTTGGGATTGATCGGTAGCGTGAAGTCGGAATGGGTCTTGATGTCGATGAAGCCCGGCGCCACTGCGAGGCCGGTGGCGTCGACGGTCTTCGCCGCCTTGCCGGGCAACGCCTTGCCAATGGCGGAAATGCGATCGCCGGAAATGGCGAGGTCCTGCGGACTACCGCTATTGCCGCTGCCGTCGAACAGCAGGCCGTTACGGATGAGAATGTCGTAGGTCATGGGGCCGGGATTTGCCTGGAAGTCACAGATGATCGGCGCTTGAAGCAAGCCGCCACGTTATTTTCGGTCAGGGAAGTTTAACCACCAAATCCATGGCCAAGCGTTGTTTTAGTGGATTTTAACAGATTTAACCAATTGTCGCCGCTTGCGATCTTGCGCGGAGAGACGATGAAGACATCGCCGCGCGACGGTTTCAAAACCGGAATCAGATGATCGAGATGGCGGAGACAGGGTCTCCTTTGCGAGGTGGAAGCTGTCACGAGTTGCAAGCGAAACGTACGGGCTTGCCGAGCGCTCTGGCGTGACCGGCCCGCCGCGGCGCCCATCCTCAACAGATTGTTAACCTGACTGGGACCACATAGGAGAAGCCGATGAACGCTCCAATTTCTCCGGTTGCCGCTGAGAAAACGCTTTCAGTGGAATCGATCGTCGAGGCTGAAATCAGCAGTCTGGTCACACAATTGGCGAAGCAAGAAAGCCCGAAACTAGCCCAAGAGTCCGAAACTGGTCCCGCAGACCGATCATGCGGAACGGATCAGGTCTTCCGTCGGACGCTTGACGTCGAGTTCGATCGCCGAACTCAAAGGGCTTACGACCCAACTTGAGGAACTGCAGGACTTTCTGAAGGCCGAGGTTGAGCGGGTGGAGCGCGACATCGAGAGCGCGTTGGCTGGAATCGACATCATCATCGAGACCATCGCGCCGTGGCGGGGCATCACGGAAGTTCTACCTACGAGCAGCGCCCGCGCCGCCCGTCCGGGCCCTGTGGCGGATACTTCGGAAGCGCGCGCGGCCGAGTGACTTGAGGCGCGCGATATCGGGCGTCATGCCGGCCGAAATTCCGCCTGGCGCGGCCATGCAGGATCGCGACGAAGCCTGACCGGGCAGCCGCTCGCCTGAGTCTTTCATTTCCGCCTGATTCCCATCATGGTTGGCTCCGAAGGGAGCCGCAGGGAGGCGGACGTGGAATTTCGCCAAATCCGTTACGCGCTCTCGGTTGCCAAGGAGCGAAGCTTCACCAAGGCGGCAACGCGTCTCAATATTTCCCAATCCGCGGTCAGCGAGCAGGTCCGACTGCTGGAAGACGCGATCGGATTTGCGCTGTTCCGCCGGACGCCGCGCGGGATCGAGATCACGGAGCGCGGACGCACATTTCTCTACGAAGCGGAGCGCGTGGTCGGCGATGTCCTTAGCCTGTCGGACACCGCGCGAAGATTACGTGGCGCGCCGTTTGACACGCTGACGCTCGGGATGGGCTCCGGCATGGCGCAGATTTTCATGCCGCGTCTATTTGGCGACCTGCAAAAGATTCTGCCGGGTGTGCGGCTCGAAATCCTCACCGCGCCGACCAAGAATATTTTCGACGACCTGCATGAAGAAAGGATCGACGCCGGCATCGCGATCGAGTCCGATCCGGACCGGGTGCCGTCGGGCCTGCTGTTCGACCGGCTGACCGGTGCTCCCATGGCGCTGATCGTCCATCCGAAGCATCCCCTCGCTTGCGTGCGGCAGCCGGTCGACATCGGCAAGCTGGTGGCCGAGCCGATCGTGATGAGCGAACTCACGGTCGGATACGGTCAGGTGGTGCTGTCGCTGTTCACCGACCTCGGCATGCGCCCGAATATCCTGGCGGTGGCGGACAACATCGAGACCATGAAGGTGATCGTGCAGTCCGGCGGCGGCATCGCGATCGTGCCGCGCCCCTGCGCCGACAACGAAGCCGCGCTCGGCACGCTGAAGGTGCTGTCGATCGCCCCGGAGCGGACGGTGATGCTGAGCCTGTTCCGCCGCCGCCAGCCGCTCTCGCGCCGCAAGGAAAGCTTCCTGACCGCGCTGCGCGACGCGCTGAAGGATTGATGCGGCCCGCCAAGGCCCCCATCGGAAATTCCGATAATGGCATCGACAATCGGTTTTTGACTTGGCCGAAGCGGCCCGCCCATAATTTTGTCGTTCGGGATTGCAGTCGCCGGTCGCCCGGACCGGATGCTCCCAATAATGGGCCATCTTTCTTCAGCTTCGAGCGCGATACGATGGCAGGCACGACCAGGCGAGGCCCCTACCGGATCGGCATCGATACCGGCGGCACCTTCACCGATATCGTCACCGTCGATACCGGCTCCGGCGCCGTCAGCGTCACCAAGGTCGCCAGCACGCCAGCCAATCCGGCCATCGGCCTCGTCCGCGGCGTCGAGGCGATCCTGCGTCAGATCGGCGCGGGTGCCGGCGACGTCGCGGGCCTGGCGCACGGCACCACGGTCGCGACCAACGCGCTGCTGCAAGGCCAGATCGACTCGCTCGGCCTGATCGTCACCGAAGGCTTCCGGCACATTCTCGAGATCGCCCGCCAGTCGGTGCCGGAGGGCTACGGCAACTCGTACTTCTGGGTGAAGCCGGAGCGCATCGTCCCGCTGCAATGCGTACGCGAGGCCGGCGGCCGGCTGAACTTTCGCGGCGAGGAACTGCGTCCGCTGGACGAAGACAGCGTCCGCGCCGCGGCGCGGTTCTTCCGCGACCGGAACATCCGCGCGGTCGGCGTCTGCCTGCTGCACTCCTACGCCAATCCGGCGCACGAGCGGCGGGCCGCCGAAATCATTGCCGAGGAATATCCCGATTGCGCGCTGTCGCTGTCGTGCGACGTGCTGCCCGAATATCGCGAATACGAGCGGGCGGTGACGACGCTGGTCGACGCGTTCGTCAAACCGTACATGGCGCGCTACCTGCGGCGCGTGCACGACGAACTCGGTGCGCTGAGGGACAAGCCGTTCCTGGTGATGCAGTCGAGCGGCGGCGTTGCGAGCACCGCCGAGGTCGTGCGCAAGCCGATCACCACCGCGCTGTCGGGCCCCGCGGCCGGCGCGCTCGGCAGCGCAGTGGTCGCCGAGATGGCGGGCTTTCCCAATGTCGTGACGCTCGATGCCGGCGGCACCTCGACCGACCTCTGCCTGATCGAGAACGGCCGGCCGCATGTCACCAACAGCGGCGCGGTCGGCGCGTTCCCGGTGCGCATTCCGATGATCGACATCGAGACCATCGGCACCGGCGGCGGCTCGATCGCCTGGATCACGCGCGAAGGCCATCTGAAGGTCGGGCCGAAGAGCGCCGGCGCCGAGCCCGGGCCGATGTGCTACCCGCGCGGCGGCAACGAGCCGACCATCACGGACGCCAATCTCGTGCTCGGGCGGATTCCGGCGGCGCTGATCGGCGGCGGCATCGCGCTCGACGTGGCGCGTTCGCGCGCCGGGATCGCGGCGCTGGCGGCGCGGCTGCCCGGCCAGATGAGCGCCGAGCAGCTCGCCCACGGCATCATCGAGATCGCCAACTGGAACCAGGCCAACGCCATCCGGCAGATGACCATCCAGCGCGGCATCGATCCGCGCGGCTTTGCGCTGCTGTCGTTCGGCGGCGCCGGCCCGGCGCAGTCGCCGGCCGTGATGGACCTGCTCAACATGCAGGCCTGCATCGTGCCGCTCAATCCGGGCAACCTGTCGGCGTTCGGGCTGCTGGCGGTGGACTGGCGCACCGACCGGATCCTCACCAAGGTGATGCACCAGGACGCCGTCGACCTTCCGGCGGTCGCCGCGATCTACGCCGGGCTCGAGCAGGACGCGGTCGAGACGCTGACGCGCGACGGCATCGAGCGCTCGCGCATCCGGCTCGTGCGCGAGGCCGACGTGCGCTACGCCGGCCAGTCGATGGAGGTGCGGGTGCCGGCGCCGGGCGGCGCGGTCGATGCCAATTTCCTGCAGCGGCCTGATCGATGCGTTCCACGCCGCGCACAAGCGCACGTTCGGCTACAACTATGCCGGCCAGCAGAAGGTCGAACTGGTGAACTTCTGCGTCTCCGGCTTCGGCCTGATCGAGCGGCCGGACATTCCGAAGCTGCCGGCCCGCTCCGGCGCGACGCCCGCCCGCAAGGAGATGCGCCCGGTCTATTTCGACGGCGCGTTCCGCGACACGCCCGGTCTACGACCGCGCGGCGCTGTCGTCCGGCGTCCGGCTGGAAGGCCCTGCGGTGGTGGAGGAATTCGGCTCGACCACGGTCGTCTTTCCCGGCCAGTCCCTGGACGTGGACAGCTACGGCATGCTGATCGTCCGCTCCAACCGCCGGCCGCGCGAGGTCCGCTCATGACGCCGCCCGCCGCCGCGCTGAAGCATCCCTGGCCGACCGCCCCGCAGCGCGCCGCGCGCGAGGTCGATCCGATCGTGCTGCAGATCGTCGAGGGCACGCTCAACTCGATCGAGGCCGAGATCGAATACGCCATCGAGCGCACCGCGCGCTCGCCGATGATCCGCGAGGCGCACGACTACCGCGTCGGCCTGTTCGACCGCTATTGCCGCAAGCTGACCGGCCGCTCCTACTCGGCGATGCCGAACGCGGTCGTGCGCGACTTTCCGCCCGAGACCATGCGGCCGGGCGACGTGTTCCTGATGAACGACACGTATCTCACCGAAGGCAGCATCGGCCACCTGCCCGATCTCTGCAGCACCGTGCCGGTCATTCATGCCGGGGAGGTGGTGGCCTATATCCAGGCGTTCGGCCATCACGACGACATCGGCGGCCGCGTTCCGGGCTCGATGCCGGGCACCGCCGTCACGGTGTTCGAGGAAGGCCTCGCGATCCCGCCGGTCAAGCTCTACAGCGAGGGCGTGCGCAACGAGGCGGTCTTCACCATCATCAAGCGCAACACCCGCGTGCCCGACATGCTGGCGGCCGACCTCGACAGCGAGATCCAGGCCTGCATCATGGGCGCGCAGCGCATGGCGTCGCTGTTCGAGCGCTTCGGCGCCGAGACGGTGGAAGCGTGCTTCCAGGCCATCCTCGACAAGTGCCGCGACATCTACCGCAACGAATTGCTGCCGAAGATCGCCGACGGCGAATACGTCTGGGAGGACTACGTCGAGCACGACGGCGTCACCGACCCGAAGCTGCACAAGATTGCGCTCAAGATGACCAAGCGCGACGGCCGCATCACGCTCGACTTCACCGGCACCGATCCGCAGTCCACCGGACCGATCAACTGGCCGGCCGACTACGCGGGCGGCGCATTCCTGATCAAGTGGATCGCGCCGATCCTGCGCAACCTTGCCGACACGCCGGAGCGCGCCGCCGAAATTCACGTCAACGAAGGCGTCTGCGACATCTTCGACATTGTGTTTCCGCCCAAAGGCACGCTGATTACGCCGGAATGGCCGGCCGCCACCAACGCGCGCTCCTTCGTGCTGCTGCGCTGCTTGGGCCTGCTGGCCGGCGTGGTGGCTCAGGCGGTGAACGGGCGAATGCCGGCCGACCAGGAGACGATCCGTTACACCGGGTTCTTCGGCGTCGACGCCGGCGGCAAGCCGTTTCTGTCGCGCGAAGTCCTGGGCGGCGGCTCGGGCGGGCGCTACTACGCCGACGGCAACGACGCCATCCACATCGTACCGGACTCGCGCAACCAGCCGGCCGAATTCACCGAGACGCGGTTTCCGCTGCTGGTCGATAAGCTCGCGCTGCGCACCGATTCGGGCGGCGCCGGCAAGCGCCGCGGCGGGCTCGGCTACGAGAAGCACTATCGCGCCCTTGTCGATTGCCGCACCATCGTCACGGCGGACCGGGTGCGGCTCGGCTGCTACGGCCTCAACGGCGGCAAGGCCGGTCAGCCGTTCTGCGTCACGGTCGATCACGGCGGCGCCGGGCGCGATCTCGGCGGCCTGGTCGACGGCGAGCCGGTGCTGGCCGGACAGATCGTTCAGGTTGTCACGACCGGCGGCGGCGGCTGGGGCGATCCGCTGGAACGCGAGCCCGAACTGGTGCAACGCGACGTGATCGAGGGCAAGGTGTCGGCCGCCGCGGCCCGCGACGATTACGGCGTTGTGCTGGTGGGCTCCGGCAACGAGATCGACCTGGCGGAAACGGCCGGATTGCGTGACAAGATGCGCGCGGCCCGGACGCCGCCCACGATGATCGATCGCGGTCCGGGATTCCAGATCATGCTGCGGGGCGAAGCCAAGCCGCGAATGGGGAGTGTTTGAGACGATGGCGATCGAAGTCGCAAAGATCGAGTTGAAGACGGTCAAGGATGCGTCGGGCCTCGAAGCCTGCATCGCCAACGGGCAGTTCACCGCCGACGAGATCGTCGCGGTCATCGGCAAGACCGAAGGCAATGGCGGCGTCAACGACTTCACCCGCATCCTGGCCGACGAGGCGTTCCGGCGCGTGCTGATGAAGCACGGCAAGCGCGGCGAGGCCGACGTCGCGAAAATCCCGATGGTGTGGTCGGGCGGCTGCGACGGCGTGATCACGCCGCATGCCACGGTGTTCGCCGCGAACGCCAAGACCGGGCCGCAAACGAAATCGCGGCTCGCGATCGGCACGGCGATGAGCGTGGAACTCATGCCCGAGGACATCGGCCGGCCCGCCATGGTCGAGAAGGTCGCGGACGCCGTGAAGGCCGCCATGAAGGACGCCGGCATCGCCGATCCGAAGGACGTGCACTACGTCCAGACCAAGACGCCGCTGCTGACGATCGACGCCGTGCTCGATGCCGAGAAGCGCGGGCACGATGTCGCCTGCGAGGTGCACGAGTCGATGGGCGTGTCGAACGGCACGACCGCGCTCGGCATCGCGGTCGCGCTCGGCGAGATCAAGATGCCGCGGGCGGAGCAAATCTGCAAAGACCTCGACCTCTATTCGTCGGTCGCTTCGTGTTCCTCCGGCGTCGAGCTCACGCAGGCGCAGATCGTGCTGCTCGGCAACCGTCCGGGCGCCGGCGGGCGCTACAGCATCGGCCATGCCGTCATGAAGGACGCACTCGATGTCGACGGCATTTACGATTCGATCCGCGACGCCGGTTTGGAACTGCCCGACCGCCCGCGCGCGGAAGACCTCGGCGGCCGCGTCGTCAACTGCTTCATGAAATGCGAAGCCGACCGCCGCGGCACGCTGCGCGGCCGGCGCCAGATCATGCTCGACGATTCCGACGTCTCCTGGCACCGCCACATCAAGGCGGCGGTGGGCGGCGTCGCCGCAATGGCGATCGGCGATGCCGCGGTGTTCGTATCGGTGGACGCGATGCACCAGGGCCCACACGGCGGCGGGCCGGTCATCGCCATTGTCGATATGGGTGAATGAGGCAAAGGCGCTGGTCTAAGCCGCGTGGCGGCATGGGAATTGCTTGCATCAGGCATGAACAAGGCGGTCGCATCGGCCACACGAATACATCGCTCGCAAGGATAAACCGGAGGTTGGATCATGAAACGACTTGAACGCGCCGTTTGGCGAATGCTCGCCGCAGTTCTGGTTGCGGCCGGCATGGCAATGCCCGCCGCGGCGCAGGACAAGGTCAAGGTCGGCGTCTTCCCGATCAGTTCGTCGCTGCCGTATTTCGTTGCGCTCGATCTCGGCTACTTCAAGGAACTCAAGATCGAGCCCGAGACCATCAGGCTCATGGGCGGCCCGCCGAACGTGGCGGCCATGATCACGAACCAGATCGAAGTCTCTGCGGTGCTGGTCACGCTCGAAGGCCTGAATGCGGACCTGAAGAAGCCTGGCGTCGCCATGTACATCGCCATGCACAGCCAGAACGTCGAATACAAGATGGAGCAGTTCGTGGCGCGCAATGGCGTCACCATCAACTCGCTTGCCGACTTCAAGGGCAAGAAGCTGATGTCCGCGCCCGGGCCGGCGAACCTGAACACCGCGAAGGGCATCCTCGCCAAGGTCGGACTCAAGGACGGCGACTACACCATCGATCAACTCGATATGGGCCAGCATGTGAACGCGATGAAGGCCGGTACCTTCGACGGCGGCTACACGCTCGAACCGAGCGCCACCATCATTCAGCAGATCGGCGCCGGCAAGGTTGTCGAGGCGGGCGTGATCGCCAAATACATCCTGGGCGATCCGATGGCCAACGCCTATGCGGCGGGCTGCGCATTCACCACGGACTTCATCAATTCGCGGCCGGACGTCGCGAGGCGCTTCGCGGCCGCCTGGGCAAAGGCGATCGAGTACATCAAGGCCAACCCGGCGGCGGCGCGCAAGCATCTCGCCAAGAACACCCTGACGCCTGACGATCTCGTCGATGTCGTGCCGATGCTCGGCTACATCATGGTCAAGGACATGACGCCGAAGCAGCGCTCGGAGCTGCAGGCTTTCGCCGATTTCGGTGTTCAGATCGGGGTGGTGCCGGAAAAGATCGACGTCTCGAAGTTCACCAAGTCGTTCTGACGACCTTGACGATGACCGCCGAGACGCTGCTTCGGACGGGCCCCGCCGGCGTGCAAATGCCGGCGGACGACGCGCCGTCGCCGTTGCGGCCGCATGTGACCATCCGCGGCTTGAGCAAGCGCTTCGACCGGGCGGTGATCTACGACAAGTTCGACCTCGACCTGCCGCGCGGCGAGATGATCTCGGTGTTCGGCCCGAACGGTTGCGGCAAGAGCACGCTCATCAACATGGTGGCCGGGCTTACCCCGCCGGACGAGGGCCAGATCCTGTTCGACGGCATGCTGCTGAGCGAGATCAAGTTCGGCTATGTCTTTCAGAACTATCGCGAGGCGCTGTTCCCGTGGATGCGGGCGTTCGACAACGTCGCCTACCCGCTCAAGCTGATGAAGGTGCCGAAGCCGGAGCGGCGCGCACGGGTGGAGCGGCTGATTGCACGCCTGGGCGTCAAGCTCGATTTCAACCGCTACCCCTACGAGATGTCGGGCGGGCAACAACAGCTCATCTCGATCATGCGCGCGCTCGTCGTCGAGCCGGAGATTCTGTTTCTCGACGAGCCGTTCTCCGCGCTGGACTACGAGATGACCTTGTTCATGCGCGAACAGCTCCAACGGATATTCATCGAGACCAAGACCACCACGATCCTGGTGTCGCACGACCTCGAAGAGGCGGTCTATCTCGCCGACCGAGTTCTGTTGCTGTCGCGGCATCCGGCGCGCGTCGCCGATTTCGTGCCGTTCGACGCCGCCCGTCCGCGATCGTCGGACACGTTGTCGGACTTGGAATTCGTCCGCGTCAAAGCGCACTGCCTCGATATCTTTCAACGCGAGGTGCGCAGGGCATGAGACGCCTCGATCCATTCCTGCCGATCGTCGGCGTGGTCGGCCTCATAGCGCTGTGGTACTTCGCGGTCTGGAACAAGGTCGTCGACCCGGTGCTCCTGCCGTCGCCGACCGATGCGGCCGCCGCCCTGTGGAAGGGAATGAACGGCGGCAAGCTCGGCATCGACTTTCTGCAAACGGTGAAGCGGACTGTCGTTTCGATTGCGATTGCGTCGGTGATCGCGATCCCGCTCGGCATCTTTCTGGGTTCGTCCGAACGGCTCTATCGTTCGGTCGAATTCGTGGTGGATTTCTTCCGCTCGACGCCGGCTTCCGCGATGTTCCCGCTGTTCCTCGTCCTGTTCGGCGTGGGCGACAAGGCGAAGATTTCGGTGGCGGCGTTCGGCGCCATGCTGGTGATTCTGTTCAACGTCGCTTACGGCGTCATGAACGCGCGCAAGACCAGGCTTCTCGCCGCCAAGGTGATGGGCGCATCCCGGATGCGCGTGCTGTCCGACGTCATGCTGCTGGAATCGCTGCCTCAGACCTTCGTCGGGCTGCGAAATGGGGTGTCGCTTGCCTTGGTCATTATCGTCGTGGCCGAGATGTTCATCGGCTCGCAGGACGGACTTGGCCATCGGGTTTTCGAGGCGCAGCAGCTTTTCAACATGCCCGAGATGTATGCGGCGATCTTCGCCGCCGGCGCGCTCGGCTACGGCCTCAACTTGATGTTTCTCGCCATCGAACGTTACTTCGTTCACTGGTCGGGCAAATAAGCCTCATGAGCGATGCGAACCTGACGCGCAAGTCCGCGCGCGAACTGGCTGCGCTGATCCGCACCGGCGCGGTGAGTCCCGTCGAGGTTCTGGACGCGCACCTCGCGGCAATCGGCCGGATCAATCCCAGGCTGAACGCGATTGTGACGCTTGCGGAGGAGAGCGCGCGCGCCGCGGCGCGTGCGGCCGAGCAGACGATCCAGCGCGGCGAGGCGGCCGGGCCACTGCACGGGCTGCCGATCGGCATCAAGGACATCACACTCACCGCCGGCATCCGCACCACCTTCGGCTCGCCGCTCTACAAGGACAATGTCCCGCAGGAGGACGCCGAAGTCGTCCGCCGCCTGAAAGCGGCCGGCGCCATCGTGCTGGCCAAGACCAACACGCCGGAATTCGCCACCGGCGCCAACACCGTCAACCCGGTGTTCGGCGCGACGCGCAATCCTTGGAATCCGGAGCTGAGCCCGGCCGGTTCGTCGGGCGGCTCGGCGGTCGCGGTGGCGACCGGCATGCTGCCGCTCGCGCAGGGCACCGATTTCGGCTGCTCGATCCGTATTCCGGCTGCGTTCTGCGGCATCGTCGGCATCCGGCCGACGCCCGGGCTGACGCCGAATTATCCGATGCCGCTGGCGTGGGATTTCGGCCAGGTGCATGGGCCGCTGGCGCGCACCGCCGAGGATGCCGCGTTGATGCTCGACGCCATGACCGGGCTGAGCCGGCTTTCGCCGATGTCGGTCGCGCCGCCGTGGCCGAGCGCGCTTGCGGTGGTGGAGCGGGCCGAGGACTGCAAGGGCCTGCGGGTCGCTTACGCGTCCGACATCGCCGGCATCGGGGTCGATGCCGAGATCGACGCGATCTGTCAGTGCGCCGCACGGCGACTGAGCGACAACGGCGCGAGCGTCGAGCAGGTGTCGTTCGATGTGTCCGACGGCCGCGATCCCTATCAGACCTGGCGTGGCGCGTGGATGGTGGGACAGCAGTTCGCGCGCCTCGACCGGCTCGAAGAGTTCGGGGCGAACCTGCAAGGGCAACGTGAAGGCCGGTCTCAAGGTGACGGCGCTCGATCTCGCCAAGGCGGAGCAGACCAGGCTCAAGGTCTTCCATCGCTTTCGTGAGCTGTTCGACCGCTTCGATATTCTGATCACGCCCGCGGCGCCGGTGCGGCCCTATCCGCTCACGATGAACTTCCCGTCCGAGATCAATGGCCGGACATTCGAGAACTACGTCGACTGGATCGCGCCGGCGTTCCTCGTGACGCTGGTCAGCCTGCCCGCCGGCAGCGTGCCGGCCGGCAAAACCGCCGATGGCTTGCCGGTCGGATTACAGATCATTGCGCCGCGGTTCGACGAACCGAAAATCCTGTCGATCGCAAAGCTGGTCCAGCAGGCCGCTCCCATCGGTTGGCCGCCTGCCTAGTCTAAATCCCCGCTCAAATGTTTACCGGCACACCAGGCATTATTGCTGCGCTGGTCGCACCGGATCAGGCCGAGCCTCAGGCTGGGGGCGGGTGGTGTTTGGGTTGACCGGGAGAGGTATCGGGGCGCGTTCGCTTCGGCCAACGGTTGAATCAAGTTCGGAACTCGCAGAGCGATCCTCCCGATTGTTGACCTCCCAAAGTACCACTCCCAACATGACGGCAGTGGCGATCGCCACAATGGTCCATACCGTCGCGTTGGCCGGCCGAACATGGCGGGGCGGATTGGTGCCTGGTGGGTTGTTGAATGGGTCACTCATGCGCGGGCTCCTCAGTGTGAGGGGCCAACGCCAACCACTCCCGGAGGTTCCGACCGAGAGTGCCTCACCTCATGGGCGGTACTGCGCGAAATCGGCCGAGCCGTCGCGTGCGATGGCGGGCAACAGGTCCACTTCCCATTTGAGGTATTCGTCCATCGCCTCGCGGGTATTCTTTGCCCGCTCGTAGGGCTTGAGCCAGGTATCCACCTGCTTATCCGCCATACGTGCATCGGTGGATGCCGGCTGCCCGGCCGCCTGCCAGGCAGCGTTGCCGCCGATGAGATAGCGCACCGGAACGGCGGTGATAGCCGCGGCTTCGCTCACCGCGATGCCGGCGAGCACGCCGTCTTCCGTGGTGAGCACCAGCGTACCGGTTGGCGCGATCGTCGCGAGCGCCGCGGGCAGGCGTGAGCGGATCGCAAACCAGGCGCCCGGAATATGACCCTTGAGGTAATCGCGACTCGGCGACAGGTCGACCACGGTGGCCGCGTCGCGCGCCAGGAGTTGCGCAAGCTGCGCGGCATCGATGCCCAGGTCGGCGGCCGGTTCGGCCGCGAGCACGGGCGCGGGCGGCGCTGCACGTTCGCTGCCTTTTTCGACCAGTACGAAGACGTCACGAAAGCCCATCTGGCGAAGCCACGATGCGGTCATGGCGGCGCGCACCTCGAGGTCGTCCACCAGCACAATGCGCGCGCCCAGCGTGCCGAGATATTGGTCGGTCGCCTGCACGAGCTGGCCGCCCGGCGCCGACAGGGCGCCCGCGACATGACCCGCGGCGTATTCGGCCGGATCGCGCACGTCGAAGACGTAGAGCGTCCGCACCTCGGCTTCCTCGCGAAACCGTGCCAAAACGGCGGCATCGATGCGGATGACGCCATAACGCTGCGCCACCGCGGTGGCGGCCGATTGTGCCCAGGCCAGCGCATCGCGCGAGGGCGGTGGCGCCTGCCGGTGCTGGCCGTTGTCGCAAGTGTGTCCGGCGAGCGTGAAGCCCATGGTGCCGTTGCGCAACGCCACCACCTTGTTCGGCAGCCCGGCGTTGATCAGCGACTGCGCACCAATGATGCTGCGCGTGCGGCCCGCGCAGTTGACCACCACCAGGGTGTCGGGCGAAGGCGCCATGTCGCGCGCGCGCAGCACCAGCTCGGCGCCGGGCACGTTGGTCGCGGTCGGGATCGACACGCGTGAAAACTCGTCGAGCGGCCGGCTGTCGAGAATCACCATATTGGCGCGCTCGCGGATCAGCGCTGCGAGTTCGTCGGCCGAGATGTTCGGCGTGTCGCAGTCGTGCTCCACGAACTCGCCGAATGCCTTGCTCGGCACGTAGACGCCGGAAAACAGCTCGTAACCGGCGGCTTCCCAGGCCGCATTGCCGCCGTCCAGAATCGTGACGTCCGAATAGGCGTGGCGGGTGAGCACGGCGGCAGCGCGTTCCGCCAGCCCGTCGCTATCGTCGACGAGGACGATGCGCGTGGCTTTGCGCGGCACGAGTTGGGCGAACCGAAGTTCCAGCCGGCTGACCGGCACGCAACGTGCCCACAGCAGGTGCGACTGGGAGTAAATCAGCTC
Source organism: uncultured Alphaproteobacteria bacterium (assembly GCA_963807865.1). Taxonomy (GTDB): domain Bacteria; phylum Pseudomonadota; class Alphaproteobacteria; order Rhizobiales; family Xanthobacteraceae; genus VAZQ01. The sequence goes on from CAWEDK010000009.1 coordinate 150,688, forward strand.
TTCGCGCACGTCGACGAGGGCGAGTTCTTGGCCGTCCGTCAGCATCGCTTTGACGGCCGCGGGACTTACCGGCTTCGCGGCTGCTCTTGTCAGCATTTTGGCCTCGTTTGTGCCGCAACGGCGGTGCGCTCCCTCTCCCCTTTTGAGGAGAGGGGGTTACTGCTCTCTTGATAGACTTAAACGCCTCACCACCCCTCTCCCTGTGGGAGAGGGAGCGCACTGCTGTCGCTGAGAGACTTGCACAAATTGCGTCGGACCCTGGCGTGTCACGTCGCCTGTTGCGGCGTCATCTGTTGCACCTTGCCGCTGGCGAGATCGAAGCGCACGCGGTTGATCCGGTCGAGATTGGTGCCGGTGACGCGGATGAAGCGGGCATTGTCCGGATAGTCGATCGAATGAATTTTGCCGTCCTGGTAAATGCCGGCGTGGCCGGGCATGAGCCGGTAGGTCTTCGCCGGCTTGAGCTTGGCGCCGTTCGGATCGCTGCCGTCGTCGAGCCGTTCCCACTCGGTCATCTCAGTGTAGTGCGTGGCCTGGCCGTATATTGCCCAGGAATGACCGTGGTCGTGGGGCGGCGACTTGCGCGCCTTGTCGTTGATATGGGCCAGGACCTGGAAACCGAGATTTGGATCCTCGTACAGCACCTTCAGGCCGCGCTGGACGCCGTCGCCACAGTATTCGCGGATAAAGTCCTGGTTTTGCAGCAGGCGCTCGAGGTGGACGCGAACATCCTCCCGGCCGGCCGTTCCAGGATCGCGCGCCAGGATGGTCCGGCAATCGGCGATGAATTGATCGAGGTCGTATGCCATTCTTGTTCCTCCTCGTCGCAGCCGCGAGGCGGCATTTTCGCTCAGCCGCGTGGAAACTTCCAGATGCCAGCGGGCCGCGCAGCTCCGGGTGCTACCTGGACAGGTGCTGCTTGAAGAAGTCGACCGAGAGCGCCAGGGCCCGATCGGCTTCCGGCTTGGAGTAGGTGCGGCCGCCGTGGCGCGCGAAGGCATGGTCGGCGCCCGGGTACTTGTGGATGGTGACCATGGGATTGGGCGAGAGCCGCCGCTCCAGGAGGTCGTTGACCTCGGCCTGCACCCAGCGATCCTTCATCGCCATGTGCAGAACGAACGGCCGGTGCAGGTTCTTCGCCTCCTTGATCCGGTGCTCGATATAGGTGCCGTAGTACGCCACCGCGCAGTCGATGTCGGTGCGGCAGCACATCAGGTAGCAGAGCTTGCCGCCGAGGCAGTAGCCGACGGCACCGACTTTGCCGTTGCATTCCGGCAGCGTCTTCAGGAATTGGCGGATGTCCTCCATGTCCTGGACGCCGAGGTCGTAGTCGAACTCGTAGTAGAGATCGAACGCTTTCTTGACGTCCTCGGGATTGTGATCGCTGAGTTCGACGCCCGGCTCCTGCCGCCAGAACAGGTCGGGCACGAGGCAGACGAATCCGGCCTCGGCAAACTCGCGGGCGTGCTCGCGCATCGTGTGGTTGACGCCCCAGATTTCCATGATGGCGATGACGGCGCCGGCTGGCGTCTTGTCCGGATAGGCCACGTAGGCGCCCATCTCACCGTCTCGCATCTTCACCTTGATGTTTTCCGTCCGCATCGAGTTGTTCCTTTGGTCGACGAAGTCTGGCCGCGTTCTTACCCTCCTCCCGCGAAGCGGTGGGGAGGGTCGGCGAGCGAAGCTCGCCGGGGTGGGGGGTATTGCAACTGCGCGCGAAGCCCCCCACCCCCGACCCCTCCCCACCGCTTCGCGGGGGAGGGGAGTCGGCACCGTCATAGCCGTAGTAGCGTCTTCGCGTTGCCGTCGAAGATCGCGTCCTTCTCCGCCTGCGAAATCTCCAGCGCGTTCACCGCCACGATAGTGTCGTGGATCAGCTTGTGGCCCTGCTCGGTGTCGAACGGCGCATCGGTCGCGAACAGGCACTTCTCGGTGCCGAAGAACGCGTGGCCGCAACGCGTCGGCGCGACCTCGCCGAGCGCGGTGTCGGCATACAGCGTCTTGAAGTAGTCGATCGGCCGCCGCTTGAGGCCCGCTTTCTCGGCCAGGGGGCCACGCTCCGCCGTACCGTAGAATATCTGGCTGAAGGTCAGGTTGATCTTGCCGTGGAAGAACGGGATCATTCCGCCCATGTGATGAGTGATGATTTTGAGCTCCGGAAGCTCATCGAATAGCCCCGAATAGATCAGCCGCGTCATGCAGGCGGTGGTCTCGTACGGCCAGCCGAACATGAACCAGATCTCATTCTCGGACGCTTGCTCGCTGGCGTAGTCTGAGAAGTTCGGCCCGCGCATGGGGTGCACCCACACCGGCAGGTCGTGCTGCGCCATGCGCTGGAAAATCGGCCGGAATTCGGGCGCCGACAGCGGCTTGCCGGCAACATTCGTGAACACCTGGATGCCGCAGGCGCCGAGCGTCGTGATCGCGCGGTCGATCTCTGCGAGCGTCGCGTCGACGTTGTTCATCGGCAGCGAGGCGATGAACGACGGGAACTGGTCCGGATACCGATGGCAGACCTCGGCCAGCAAGTCGTTGGCGAGCCGCGCCAGTCCCGGCGTCACGTCGGGCGGCGCCACCAGTTCAAGCGGTGGGTTGGCCAGCGAAAGAATCTGCTGCAAGCCGTCGAACCTGCCGACCAGCGCACGGCGGGCGTCCAGGTCCCACAGCGGCTTGATTCGCGGAAACGCGGTCACAGCGGGCTGGCCGGGAATAAGGTCGGCGAGCCGGTCGAGATAGGCCTTCGGCACGAAGTGGTTGAAGACGTCCAGCATGTCGATGGGAGGGAGCCATGAGAAAAGCGGGCGGTGACCGGCGGGAGGAAAGCAAATAATGTCGCCGGGCGCTAGGCTGCGCGGTCGAAGGAGATGCGATGTCGGTTCTGCTGGAGAAGCGCGCCAACGGGGTGGCGATCGTCACGCTCAACCGGCCGCACGTGCTCAATGCGCTCGACGTGCCAGCCAAGGAGCGGCTCGGGGAAATCTGGCAGGAGATCGCCGCCGACTCCCAGGTGCGCGTCGCGGTGCTCAGGGGGGCGGGCGGCAAGGCGTTCTGCGCCGGCTCCGACATCAAGGAGATCAACCGAACTGGCCGGATGGTGACCACCGACGCGCTGATCCGGGCGCTGCCCGGTGTCGGCGTTGCGCTCGACAAGCCGGTGATCGCGGCTCTGCAGGGCTACTGCATCGGGATGGGCATGAGCCTCGCGCTGCATTGCGACCTGCGGCTCGCCGCCCGGGACGCGGTGCTCGGCTATCCGGAGGTCAAGCACGGCATGATCTCGGCGGTCAGCGCGTTGCACCTGCCGCGCGTGATGCCGACCGCACAGGCGATGGAACTGTTGCTCATGGCGCGCAACATCAAGGCAGACGAGGCGCTGCGCATGGGCCTCATCAATGCGGTGGTCGACGACGTGTTCGCCGAAGCGGAGGCCTGGGCGGCGAAGATCGCGGCTTGCTCGCCCGCCGCCGTACAGGCAACCAAGCGCCTCGCGACGTTCGGAGCACGTCTCACCGCGGCCGAGCGCGCCGAGATTGAGGCCGCGCGCGCCTTCGTCGAGACCAAGGACGATTACAAGGAGGGCGCCGCGGCCTTCGCCGGCCGTCGCTGACCGCACTCACGCCAAACAACCCAATAGCGGGATCGATGAAAGCCATTACGTTTCGCGAATTTGGCGGACCTGAGGTCCTGCACGCCATCGATGTCGAGACGCCGCGTTGCCGGGCCGGACGACGTGCTGGTCCGCATTCATGCGGCCGGCATCTGCTATCACGACGTGCTGTCGCGCGCCGGCAAGATCCCGGGCAAACCGGGCCGCATCCTCGGCCATGAGATTGCCGGCGAGATCGTCGCCGCGGGAGCGAATGTCGCGCCCGAGCGTATTGGCGAGCGCGTGGTGCTCTACCAGCGTCTGTTCTGCGGCAACTGCCGCCAGTGCCTCGCCGGCCGGCAGGATTTGTGCCGCAACAGCCGCGTGCTGGGCGAACACGGCAGCGGCGGCTATGCGGAGTTCGTCTGCGCGCCGGCGCGCAACGCCATCCGGGTGCCGGACGGCGTCGACTTGACCGCTGCGGCGCTGGCGGTCTGTCCGGTCGGCACCAGCGTGCGCGCCACCTTCGGCGTGGCGAACACCAGGCCGGGCGAGACCGTGCTGATCACCGGGGCAGGGGGCGGGCTCGGCCTGCATGAGATTCAAGTGGCCAAGAGCGTGCAGGCGCGCGTCATCGCGATCACCAGCTCCGACGACAAAGTCGCGGCGATCCGGCAGGCGGGCGCCGACGAGATCGTCGTGCGGCCGGACCTGAAGTTCAGCGGCGATGTCTGGCGGCTGACCAGCAAGCAGGGCGCCGACGTGATCCTGGAGAATGTCGTCACCAGCACGTTCGGCGAAAGCCTGCGCTCGTGCGCCCAAAACGCGCGCGTTGTGGTGCTAGGCAACATCGGCGCGCGGCCGGTGGAGATCGATCCGGGCCTCGTCATCATGCGGCGCATCCAGATCACCGGTTCGGGCAACGCGACGTTCGGCGACGTGCACACCGCGCTCCACCTGCTGGCAGTCGGGGCGGTGAAGCCGTTCATCGGCCGCGTGCTTTCCTTCCCGCAAGCGGCCGAAGGCCACGCCTTGATGGAGCGGCGCGACGTTACCGGCCGCGTCGTGCTCTCCGGCTGGTGAGCGACACCATGGCGATCGGAGCCAGGTTGCGCGAACTGGCAGCGTTGCAGGGCGACCGCGCCGCGGTTGTCGACGAAACCGGCGCCTGCACGTACCGCCAGTTTTATGAGCGCATCGTCCGATTCGGCAATGCGCTGCGCGGCCTCGGGCTGAACGCCGGCGACCGCGTCGCCCTGCTGATGCCGGACGTGCGCGAATATCTGGAGGCCGACTACGCGATCATGGCCGCCGGTTTGGTGCGGGTGCCGCTCGACCCGCGCTCCACTCGCGCGGACCTGGTGGCGCTGCTGCGGCATGCCGGCGCCCGCGCACTCGTCACCCATCGCTCGCTTGCCGGCGCGTTCGACGGCCTGAGCCGCGAGGTCGAAAGTCTTGCGCATATCGTCGTCGTTGGTGGCGGCGATGGTCACGACTACGAGGAACTGCTGGCGCGGGCGTCCGGAGCGCCGCTGCCGGACCCCGACCCGGACGCGCTGGCGACACTGAACTTCAGCGGCGGCACCACGGGCGCACCGAAGGCGACCATGCTGCGGCACCGCAATCTGCAGGCGGTGGCAGCCGCCACGGTGCGCGGCTTCGAGATCGCCGGCGACGCGGTGTTCCTCAACGTGCGGCCGCTGTGGCCGATCGCACAGGTAATCCTGATGTCGCATCTGTTCGCCGGCGCGACCGTGGTGCTGCGGCGTTTCGATCCCGAGCGGCTCGCGGCGATGGTCGAGGAAACCGGAGCGACGCGCACTTCGCTGGTGCCGACGCAACTCGTGCGCTGCCTCGATCACGTCCCGGCGCTCGACCCGCGGCTGGCGCGGCTCGAGGCGATCTATGTCGGCGGCTCACGCATTCCGCCCAACGTGTTCGAACGCGCGCTCGACATCTTCGGGCCGAAGATCGGCGTGCTCTACGGGCTCACCGAAGCGCCGGTGACCTGCTACATGCCGCCGCGCACGCTGGCCGGTGGGCGCAACGCGCTGATCGAGTCGGTTGGGCGCGTCCTGCCCGGCTACGAGGTGCGGCTCGACGGGGCAGATGGACGGGCGAACGAGCCCGGCGAAGTGCTGATCCGCGGCGGCAACGTCATGGCGGGCTACTGGCAGGACGACGCCGCCACGGAGGCCGCGCTGCGCGATGGTTGGCTGCACACCGGCGACATCGGGCAGTTCGATGCGGAAGGCTTTCTGTCGATCGTCGGCCGGCTCAAGGAAGTGATCCGTTCAGGCAGCCAGCACGATCGTGCCGAAGGAAGTCGAGGACGTGCTGCTGATGCATCCCGCGGTCGCCGAGGTGGCGGTACTCGGCTTGCCGGATGTCGAATGGGGCGAGGCGGTCACCGCGTTCGTGGTGGCGCGCGCCGGAATGCCGGTCAGCGAGCACGATCTGATCGAGCATTGCCGCGCCCGGCTCGCCGGGTATAAGAAGCCGCGCGCCGTGCGTTTCGTGCAAAGCTTGCCGCGCTCGCATTACGGCAAGGTGCTGCGCGCGCAACTGCTCGCCGAGGCTGCGCGGTAGCGCGACCAAGTCTACGCGGCTACTCGCGGAACGCCTCCTCGCGCCTTCGTCGCACATTCGGCAGCGCCGTCGCCAATAGGAGCCCCGCCGCCAGCAGCAGGAAGCCGAGGCTGATCGGCCGGCGCACGAACACCGACCAGTCGCCGTCGGACAGCACCATGGCGCGGCGGAAGTTCTCCTCCAGCATCGGCCCCAGCACCAGTCCGAGCAGCAGCGGCGCCGGCTCGCAGTCGAGCTTGCGGAAGACGTAGCCGATGACGCCGAACACCGTCATGATCAGGACATCGCCGGTGCTGGTGTTGAGCGTGTAGGTGCCGATGCAGCAGAACACGAGGATGGGGGAAACAGATAGCCGTACGGCACCTGCAGCAGCCGCACCCAGATGCCGATCAGCGGCAGGTTGAGGATCACCAGCATCAGCGTTGCCGATCCACATGCTGGCGATCAGCCCCCAGAACAGCTCCGGCTGCTTGGTGATGATGTCGGGGCCCGGCTGGATGCCGTGGATCATCATGGCGCCGATCATCAGCGCCATCAGCGCGTTCGGCGGGATGCCGAGGCTGAGCATCGGGATGAAGCTGGCCTGCGCGGCGGCGTTGTTGGCGGCTTCCGGCGCGGCGACGCCCTCGATCGCGCCGTTGCCGAAACGCTCGGGCGTGCGCGAGACCTTCTTCTCCAGCGTGTAGGCGGAGAACGCCGCGATGGTCGGCCCGCCGCCCGGCAGGATGCCGAAGGCCGGCGCCGACCGCGGTGCCGCGGATCATCGCCGGCAGGCGACTGCCGCAGGTCCGCGCGGGTCGGCATCAGGCCGCTGACCGGCTTGGCCGACATCGACGCGACGCTTCGCCGCTCTCGAGATTGTACATGATCTCGGCCAGCCCGAACAGGCCCATCGAGATCGGCACGAAGCCGACGCCGTCGAACAGGATGTCGAGACCCATCGTCAGCCGATACTCGCCGGTCGAGACGTCGGTGCCGACGAGCGCCGAACAGCACGCCGAGCACGATCATGCGCGACCGCCTTGAGCACCGAGCCATGCGCCAGCACGACCGCCGACACCAGCCCGAGCAGCATGACCGACACATAGTCGGCCGAGTGGAACAGCAGCGCGATCTTGGCGAGCGGCGGCCCGCCGACCGCGATCAGCAGCGTCACGACCGAGCCGGCGAACAGCGAGCCGATGCGCCGCGATGGCGAGCGCCGGACCGGCGCGCCCCTGCTGCGCCATGCGCGTGGCCGTCGAGCATCGTGACGACCGACGAGGTCTCGCCCGGAATCTTGACCAGGATCGCGGTGGTCGAGCCGCCATACTGCGCGCCGTAGAACACGCCCGACAGCATGATCAGCGCGCCGACCGGCGCCAGCCAGAACGTCACCGGCAGGATCATCGCCATCGTGGTCAGCGGCCCGATGCCGGGCAGCACGCCGATCGCCGTGCCGAGCAGGCAGCCGAACAGGCAGAGCCCGATGTTCTGCCAGGTCAGCGCGACGCCGAACCCCATCGACGATGTTCGACAGCGAGGTCGGGCATGCTCAGAACACCGCCGGCCAGAGCGGGATCGGCATGCGCAGCGCGAGCACGAAGATGCCGACGATTGCGGCGATCAGCACCGCACAGGCGAGCAGCAAGCGGGACAAGGCCGCAAGCCTCCGGCGGCGGCGCGCGCCAGCGCGATGCTGATCAGCGAGCGTCAGGACGAGGCCGAGCGGCTGCAGCAGCAGCGCGAAGGCGAGCGCCGAGAACGTGATGAGAACGAACGGCCGCCACGTCCCACGCTCGGGCGCGTCGTCATCGCCGCGCAGCCACGAGATCACGGCGAGGGCCGCGCCGACGGCGATCAGGAGGCCGCAGACAAGGCGCGGGAAGTAGCCCGCCTCCATCGCACTCGCGGTGCCGGCCTCAAGCGTCCGCCCGAGCCAGAGCCCGAGCAGGCCGAAGGCGACGAACATCAGGCCGGCGAGGAAATCCTTGGTGACGATGGCGCGGCCCATCCGCGGCTCCTTTCCGCCTCGCGACGGTTCCGGCCGCGGCCGCGCTGCCGCGCTATTTCTGGCGCGCCTTCACCAGGCCCGCCTCGAGCAGGATCGGATAGAGCGCCGCGTCATCGGACTTCCAGCGATCGAGCGTCGCCTTGCCGTCGCCCGGCTGCACGATGAAGCCGGCCTGTTTCGCCTTTGCCTGGAATTCCGGATCCTTCATCGCCGCGATGAGGTTCGTCTCGAGGAATGCGCAGGCGGTCTGCCGGCATGCCCTTCGGACCGATGATGCAGCGCCACGAGCCGACGACGACGTCGAAGCCTTGCTCCTTGAAGGTCGGGACGTCCGGCGCCATGAAGTGGCGCTCGGTCGCCGACACGCCGAGGATCTTCGAGCTTGCCCGCCTTGTGCTGCTCGATCGTGTCCGGGATCGGAACGGTGGCGGAATCGACCTCGCCGGCCATCAGTGCGGTCACGGTCGGCGCAAAGCCGCCGTAGGGCACGCGCGTGACCTTGATGCCCATCGGCTTCTCGTACCGCGCGACGGCGATATAGGACGAGCCGCCCGGCTGGTCGTTGCCGTTGCTCAGCTTGCCAGGATTGGCGCGCGCGCGCTCGACGTATTCCTTGAGCGAGCCGATGCCGCTCGCGATGCTGGCTTCTAGCGCGTTCGGGTCTTCGCCGAAGAAGGCGATCGGCTGCAGTTCGTCGATCGTGTTGGCTTGCGCGTTCATGTACGGCAACGCGATACCGCCTGAGCTGAACATGCCGATGGTGTAGCCGTCGGGCTTGGCATTGGCGATTTCGCGGTGCCCGATCGCGCCGCCGGCGCCGGGCTTGTTGAGCACGACGACCGGGACCTTGAACTGCTTGCTCAGCGCATCGGCCAGCAGCCGCATGCTGATGTCGCTGCCGCCGCCGGGCGGCCAGGCGACGATGAACGTGATCGGCTCGGACGGGAAGGTCTGCGCCAACAGGTTCGGCGCCGTGGCTACGATGGCCGCGGCCGTGAGGCTGCCGGCGGCAAGTGTCAGAAGTGCCCTTCGTTTCATCTCTGGTCTCCGTCTGTGTTCGGTTGAGCCGGCCCCGAAGCGTCGCCTCAGCATGAAGCAATTTCCGTGCAAGACAAGCTAGTGGTCCGATTCCAAAGTTCGCATCATTGTGCGGCACCCTCGTTTGCGAACTTCGGAATCCAAGGACCACTAGCAACTCTATGATTCCAGTGCCCCTTTTAAACCCGAAGTTCGCGATCTGATTTTGCCGCACGATGTGCGCGAACTTCGGGTTCGGGGCACTGGGTGCGCCGGGAACGAGGCCCCAGGCGCCGGCTCTGACGCTATGTGGCGAATTCTCGCATCACCTCGAGCGCCAGCCGGCAGTTCTCCGCGCTGCCCAACAGGCCGAGCACCGGCTCGTTGATCCCGGCATCGATGAAGTCGCGCAACCTCGTGTTGCAATGCTGCGGTGTGCCCGCAATGCCGAAGGCCTCGACCGCCTCGTCGGGCACGAGCGCGGCGGCGGCGGCGATGTCGCGCCGGGCAATGGCGGCCATGACCGCCTCCTGGTCGACCGCGATGCCGGAGGCTTTGATGTTGGCGGCGAGGAACTTGTTGCGCATCACGAAGGCGAGCTTCTGCGCGCACCGCGTCGACGGCTTCCTTCGGGTCGCGCGAGGTGCCGAAGAACAGATAGCCGGCGCGCCGAAGTCGCTTCAAATCGCGGCCGTCCTTGGCCGCGCCTTCCGCGCACAGCGCGAGCGATTGCTTGACCGAGTCGGTCGACAGGCCGGCCGACAGCACGACGCCGTCGCCGATGCGGCCTGCAAGCTGCAGCATGTCCGGCCCCATGGCGGCGATATAGATCGGGATCGGTGCGCTTCGGCTTGAACGCCAGCCGCGCGCCGGCGAGCTTCACGAACTCGCCGTCCATGTGCACGGCTTCGCCGGTCCAGAGCTTGCGCAGCGCCTCGGTGAATTCGCGCATGGCGCGCACGGGCTTGTCGAGCCGCGTGGCCGGATTCCTGCAGGAACAGCGGATTGCCGATGCCGATGGCGATCGCGGCGCGGCCGGGCGCGACCTCGTCGAGCGTCGCCATCGCCATCGCGGTCGGCGTCGGGTGCCAGAGATAGGGGCTGACCGCGGTCGGGACGAGCAGCGGGCCCTGGCGCCTTCAGCGCGAAGGCCATGCAGGTGGCGATCGCCTCGCGATAGCCGAGATGCTCGGCCACCCACAGGCTTTGCGCGCCCGCCGCGACCGAACGTTCGGCCAGCGCGATCGCCTCGCGGGTCGTGACAAAGCCGTCGAAAGCCACGCCGACACGCACCGTCATCGTGTTCCTCTTGGTACGGTCCTTTCCTCGTCATTCCGGGGCCGGCCGAAGGCCGGAACCCGGAATCCATTTGCTGGAGCTGCAAAAATGGATTCCGGGCTCCTCGCTTCGCTCGGCCCCGGAATGACGAAAGCGCACATCAACCAATCTCGGATGAGCTCGTCGTTCGGCGTGATCATGCCGGTGATCGGCTCGAAGCCGGCCGGCGTGATCAGGTACATGTCCTCGACATGGAAGCCCATGCGGCCGGGGATCATGTAGAGCGGCTCCATCGTGAAGGTGATGTTCGGCTCCATCACGACGGTGCGCGTGTCGGTGATGTAGGGCTCCTCGTGGATGGTCTGGCCGATGCCGTGGCCGAGGAACTTCAGCGTCGGCTCGATGTTGCGGTCGCGCAGATATTTCACATAGGTGCGATAGAGGTCGGCGACCGCGAGTGCCGGGCTTGAGCATCGCCTTGCAGGTCTCGCGCGCGCCGATCATCACGTCCCAGATGTCGCTTCTGCTCGTCGGTCGGCTCGCCGAGCACGGCGGTGCGGGTGACGTTGGAGCGGTACTGCTTCATGTCGCCGAGGATCTCGACGCGGATGACGTCGCCCTGCTCGATCGCCTTGTCGGTCGGCGTGCAATTGGTGATGCCGCTGCGCACGCCGGAGCCGACCTGGATCTTCAGGCCGTCGCAGCCGCCTTCCATCATCTTGTTGCCGATGATCTGGCCGACCGCCTTCTCGGTCATGCCCGGCTTGATCTCGCGCAGCACCTCGCCGGCGACGCGGTCGGTGAGCGCGCCGACCTTGCGCAGGATCGCGACCTCCTCGTCGGTCTTGATCATGCGGGCGTTGAAGTAGAGGTCGCTTGCACGGGACGAAGGTCGCCTTCGGCAGCCGCTCCTTGAGCCGGATGTAGTCCTGCGCCGGCATGTAATCGAGCTCGATCGCGATGCGGCCCGGCGCCGACGCCGGCCTCGATGCAGCGCGTCGGCCAGCACGTCGGCCGGGTCCTGGGTGAACTGGTTGTAGGACGCGGATGTCGCGAGAAGCGCGAGCGCTGCCGCGCCAGGTTCTCCTCGACGTTGACGACGATCTGCGCCGCGAAGCGTGTCGCCGGCGAGGATCGTGATGGTGCGGCGGAAGCGGTTGCTGGCGTGGCTCGGCACCAGGAAGCCGGCCGTGTAGGTGACGTTGTCCTGCGAGAACGCGACCAGCGCGTCGTAGCCCGCCTGCCTCATCGCGGCTGCGCAGCTTGCCGAGAACTTCATGTTCCATCGGTCTGTCCCTTCAGGCGCCTTCGTCGACGAAGTTCAGACAGCTCGGCCGGCGACTTGCCGGCAAGCCCGAGCTTCTCCAGCGTGAGGCCGTCGCGCGCGTAGTCGATGCCCGACCGCGAGGCCGGCGAGATGCGATCGAGCGCGTCGATGTCGGCGTCGGCGACGCCGGCGAGCCGCCCGAGCGCCGCCATCGGCACGAGGCCGTAGCCGACGTCCTCGTGCACGTAGCGGTGATCGAGCGAGGGCGGCGACTTGATGGTCTTGTTCGGCGCGCTCTCCTTGCAGGCGCGCGCGATGTCGCCGCTGTCGCGCGCCGCTTTGGTGGTCAGCCCGGCATTGTAGAAGACATCGAGGAACGGTCATCGCCGGAACGCCGAGCGCCTTCGCGACCGCCATGCGCTCGGCATCGACCGCCGCGGTGACGCGGCCGACCGCGTCGGTGATGCCTTCCTTGTAGAACAGGAAGTCGCCGTCGGTGTGCTCGATCCAGCCGGCATTCATGATCATGCCGGGCGGATGGAACACCGCGTTCATGTTGGACGAGCGCGGTCTCGATCACGCTCGTCGGCCTTGCGGATCTCCGGATAGAGCGGCTTGATCAGCGTCGAACAGCTCGTCGGTGTGCTTGCCCGGCAGCGCGGCGAAGCCGAGCTGCTTGGTGTAGCTGTAGATGCCGACGGTCGCCGGCCCTTCCATGCGGGTGACGTAGGTCAGCGACACGGTCTCGCAGGTCTTGCACCGGCCCGCGATAGCCGGCCTTGCGCAGCTCGTGCAGGAAATGCAGCCCGCCGCCGGTGTGGCCCGGGATTGAGGAAGATCGGCTGGCTGCCGTCGAGCAGCGGCGCGAGCGCGCGCGCATAGTGCTCGTGCGCGACCGACGGCACCACCAGCATGATCAGGTCGGCGCCGCGTGACGGCCTCGGCGACGTCGGTGGTCGTGAGCGCGATCGGCACGAGGCCCTGCAGCGATGCCGCGCGCCTCGATGCCGCCGCTGCGCGCGCAGACGGCGCCAGCCGCTCGGCATTGCGCGCCTGCAGCCGCACCGAGTAGCCGCGGCTGCCGAGGTCGGCGGCCGCCGCGAAGCCGCCGTGGCCGGCGCCCAGGACCGCAACCGATTTCACCGCCATTGATGTTCCGCGCCGAAATTCAACCCACAATCATGATGACGGCGGGATCGTTGTCAACAAAACCCACGGCGGCGCGGCTTGCGCACAGCGCATGGGCGATGCCGGTTGGCGCGCGACTGTGCCGATTATCAGTCCAAGAGAGGCTCAAGCCCGCGCCCGGTCCGCAGCAGGGCGGTGACCTCGGTGGCGGTCATGCCGGCGATTCCCATGCGCTCGCGCGTCAGGCCGTGCTCACGGAACGGACGGGCCGCGACGATCGAGGCGATATCGATGACGGCGTCCGCGCACGGCGTCGTCACCCCGGCCGCGCGCCCGAGTTCGGCGATTGCCACAAGCCCGTACGGCACGTCTTCGTTGAAGAAGCGGTGGTCGATGGTCGCCGGCGCCTTGATGAAACGGTTCGGCTCGCTGTTGTGGAATACGTCATAGGCGGTGCCGCCGTCGCGCCCGGCGGCATCGGTGTAGCCCATGCGGAAGAAGAAGTCCGGCAGCCGTTCGATCTCGACGCCCAGAGCCGATCGCGACCGCGACCCGCTCGGCGTCGAGCGCGTCGATCAGGCGGCCGACGCTCGGGGTAATGCCGTCGTAATAGTGGTGATAGTCGCCGCCGGTCGAATTCCACGCGGCCGACATTGAGCAGCAGCGCCGGCGGATGGTGAATGGCGTTGGTGTAAGGAAACACGGTGTGGAGCAGCGATGGCCTCGGCTGGATGTGCGGAAAAACCGGCCGGATGCGCTCCGCAGGTCGGGCCGAGCTCATCGCCGGGGAAGACGGCGAAATAGAGAACCTGCGCAACGCGCGTGATCCGGATTTTGCTCGGGCTGCTCTTGCGGCAGATGAACGGCAGGCTGGACGAGTCGCAGTAGGTTCCGAGATCGCCGCCGTGCCGGCGGATCGCGTTCGGGATCAGCAGCACCGTGTGGCCGGGCGCCGCCATCAGGAGTTGCTCCTGCCGGATGTGCGGCGCGATGGTCCGGGCGACATCCTCGTGCGCATGCGTCGGCGCCATGATGAGCACCAGATCGGCGCCAGCCATCGCTGCGCCTGCATCGTTGGTAATCGTCGTAAGTTTTGCGAATCCCTCGCCGAGCGCGCCCTCGTATTCGATACCGCCGATTGCCGACAGCGGATCGGTGGTGCCGCGGCTGCGGCCGTAGAGCCGGACGTCAAATCCGCGCTGCGTGAGCAGGGCCGCCGCCGCGCAGCCGCCGTTGCCCGCGCCGATGATGGCGATGGTGCGGATCGGTGTGGCCATTATCCGATGCGGTACTTGCGCGATCTTGGCTTCGTCGACCTCGACGCCGAGACCCGGCGCGTCAGTCAGGTAGACCTTGCCCTTGTCGAAGCGGAACGGCGTCTTGATCAGATCGTCGAGATACTTGCGGCCCGCCACCTTGGTGACTTCATGCTCGGCCGTCGAGGTCACCGGGATCGTGCCCGGCAGCATGATCTCCGGCGACGAAACCGCGAGATGAAGGTCGGCGGCGACGCCGATCCCCATTTCGGCCGAGCCGTTGATGTCACACGGTAGGCCCGCCGCGCCCGCGACCGCGAGCAGGCGTTTGGAGGGCGCGAGCCCGCCTGGTTTGGTGTAGTAGACCGAGAGCATCTGCGCGGCGTTGAGGCGCACGATCTCCAGCACATCCTGGGCATTCCAGGCGCTTTCGTCGGCCATCACCGGCACGTTGATGCGCGCGCTGACCTCGGCCATGGCGCGCAGGCCTTCGACAGGCTGCTCGGCATAGACCAAGTCGTACTTCTCCATGGCGGTGATCGCCCGCACCGCCTCGCGCCAGGTTCGGTAGCCCTGGTTGGCGTCGACCCTGATTTTGCCGGCGCTGCCGATCGCCTGGCGCACCGCCGCCACGACCTGGATGTCGCGCTCGATCTCGAGGCCGATCTTGACCTTGATGGTGGTGATGCCCTCGGCCACGACCTCCGCGGCCTCGCGCGCGGCGGTGTCGGCATCCATAATGCCGATGCTGTGCGCAAGCTCGGTGCCGTCCCGCACCTTGCCGCCGAGCAGTTGGTAGACCGGCACGCCATAGACCTTGCCGATCGCATCGTGCAGCGCAACGTCGATGGCGGCCTTGGCGTAGGGATAGCCGCGCAGGACGCGGTTCATGTGCAGGTGCAACTGCTCGATCTCGGTGACGTTTTGGCCGGCGATGGCGGGAAGCAGCACCTCCTTGATCGCCATCGCGGTCATTTTCGGCGTTTCGCCGTAGCGCGTGCCATGATCGCCGCCCCAGGTGCCGATCACCTGGGCTTCGCCCCACCCGACGATGCCGTTTTCGAGTTCCAGCCGGAGAACCGCATAGCCCTCGCCGATGCGCGCCGTATGGCCGACCCAGTGGTGCGGCCGGCGGATCGGCAGCGCCACCAGGAAGACCTCGCCGCCCCGGATTTTCAGGCTGGACATCATGCTGGCGATCAATTTCGCGTAAGCGGTGCGGCATTGCAACCGTGTGCCGCCAGCGGGGGCGTGTGCTAGGATAATGCCCTCGTCCGGCGGTCGCGGTCAGCCGGGTAACACAATCACGACTACGTGCGCGCGAGGGACTGTCATGTTCAACCTGCGCTTTGCCGTCATCCCGGCCTGTGTCGTCTCGCTCGCAACTATATCCGCCGCGATCGCGCAGCCGGCGGCGCCGCCGCGCAGTTCGGAAATTTCGGCGATCCTCGATCAGCAGAAGCCCGACCCTTCGCGGCTTGAGCGCAATCGCGCGGCGGCCGACGCTCAGCCCCCCGCCGGCGGACAGCTCGGGCAATTCTACTACCGCCGCGCCCAGGCGCGGGCCGCGCTTGCCCGCAACGAGGAGGCGATCGCCGACCTGCAGAAGGCCTTGTCGTACGGTGGCGATCTAGCGACCGAGATCGCCCGATACTCTCAGCTTCTGGCGCAGCAATATCGTGTTCTCGGAAAGATCAATGCGGCGATCGATGTCGAACTCGCGCTGGCAAAGCAGGTCGAGGTAGCGCCGCGCGGCAAGGGGCAGTTATTCGGCATCTACCTGCGGACGCAAATTGCCTATCTGACGCTCGGCGACTTGCGGCAGGCCGAGGTTTATCTCAACAAAAATCTCGCGCTGCTTGCCGAGTCGCGAAAATGGCCGAACGTCGATCCCTTTCGATCGTCTTGGGAGGCCAACGTAGAGAATGGGCGTGCGCGACTGCTGATGCGGCAAGGAAAATATCGCGAAGCCGAGGCCTCCTTCCGCAAGAGCCAGGGGCTGCTGCGCGATGCGCTCGCGAAGTCGGCCAACTGGCCGAACCGGCCGCCGACGGACTTCATGGAAGCGGCGATCGATTTTGCGATCGTGCAGGAGGGCGAAGCGAAGTCCAAACAGGGCAGGCTGCGGGAGGCGGAGGCCGATATTCGCCGCGCCTTGCTGAGCCGGTTTAAGACGGTTGGAAAATATCATTCTGACACTGCGCAGGTGACCATCAGCCTGTCGAATCTGATGACGGAACAATCGCAGTTCGCCGACGCCGAGCAACTGGCGCGAACCTCGGTCGAAATTTATCAGGCGCTGGGGTACCCCGCAGAAGTGACGGCCCATGCGTTCGCGCTCAATCAGCTCGCTTCGACGCTGTTCACCCAGCGCAAATGGGAGGAGGCCGCGCAGGTCTACGATCGGATCGACGCCGCCACCGCGCAATGGGAGCCGTCGCGCGCTGCGCGGCTGCGGCTCGGATACTCGCGCATCTTCACCAGCTATGCGACCCGACGCGTCGACAGCGGCATCGAAGCCGCCAAACAGCTCATCGACCGGGAAACCAAACGCGCCGGCGACAAGCATTTCGATACCGCGATGGCGCAGGCCATTCTCGGAGCCGGGCTGACGTTTGCGCGGCGCGATGACGAGGCCCTCGCGGCCTACCGCAAAGCGATGCCGATCCTGCTCGCGGCGTCGCGTGAGGACGCCGACGACGACGCCCAGGCGCGTGCGGCGGCCGAGACCCGCATGCAGGTGGTGGTCGAATTGTATCTGACGCTGTTGTCCCGCAACCGCGCCGCGGTGAGGGATGTCGAGGCGGAAACCTTCCGGCTTGCCGAGGCGATCCGCGGCCGCTCGGTCGAAACGAGCGCTGTCGGCGTCGAGCGCGCGCGCTCTGGCGCGCGAGCCGGCGCTCGCCGATCTCGCCCGCAAGGAGCAGGACCTCGAGAAGGAAATCGGCGGCGCGTTCGATACGCTCAACGAGATGCTCTCGCTGCCGCCGGAAGAGCGCAACGAGAAGGAGGTCGCTGGTCTGCGCAGCGCGATCGATAAGCTGCGGGCTCAACGCGCCAACGCCAAGCGTGACATTCAGAAGAGGTTTCCGGGCTACGCCGACCTGGTGGCGCCGAAGGCCGCGGCCATCGACGACATCCGGTCGAACCTGAAGCCGGATGAGGCGTTCCTGTCAGTTTACCTCGGACGCTATGGCAGCTTCGTCTGGGCCGTGCCCAAGCAAGGTCCGGTCGGGTTCGCGTTCGTACAGACCAACTTGCGCGACATGAACGGCAAGGTCCGGCAGTTGCGCCGGGCGCTCGAGCCGCAGGCAGAATCGGTCGCCGATATCCCGCCTTTTGATCTCAAGCTCGCGTATGAGCTTTATGACTTGCTGCTGCGGCCGGTCGAAGCAGGCTGGAAGCCGGCCAAGAGCCTCATCATGGTGGCGAATGGCGACCTGGGGCTGCTGCCGCTGAGCCTGCTGCCGACCGCGCCGACAGAGCTCAAGGCCGCGGAGGGCGGGGCGATCTTCGCCAATTACCGCGACGTTCCCTGGCTGGCGCGCACCCATGCGGTCACCTCGGTGCCGTCGGCCGCGACCTTGCGCACGCTGCGCGCCCTGCCGGCGGCGTCGCCTAAGCGCGAGCCGCTCATCGGCTTCGGCGACCCGCTGTTCAACGGTGAGCAGGCCGCCGAGGCCGCATCGCCCACGGCGGCCGTCCAGATGGCAAGCGCCACGCGCGGCATCCCGTTCGTGCGGCGGAATTCCCCGCAGACGCGCAACGTCGAGAACGCCGACCTCGGGCTGCTGCCGCGCCTACCGGACACCGCCAGCGAGCTAACATCGATCGCGCTCGCGCTGCAGACCGACCCGTCGAAAGTGCTGAATCTCGGCGCGGCCGCTAATGAAGACACGGTGAAGAAGGCCAGCCTGTCGAAGTACCGGGTCATCGTGTTCGCCACCCATGGCCTGGTTCCGGGCGAACTCAGCGGCCTCACCCAGCCGGCCTTGGCGCTTTCGGCGCCGACGGTGTCGAACGTCCAGGGCGACGGTCTGCTCACCATGGAGGAGATCCTGGCGCTCAAGCTCGACGCCGACTGGGTCGTCCTTTCCGCCTGCAACACCGGTGCGGGCGCGGGGGCCGGGGCCGAGGCGGCCTCGGGCTTGGGACGGGCGTTTTTCTATGCCGGCACGCGGGCGGTCCTGGTCACCAACTGGGCGGTGCATTCGGCGTCCGCGCGCGAACTCGTCACCGACATCTTCCGGCGCCAGGCGGCGGACCAGGCCTTGAGCCGCGGCGAAGCCCTCCGGCAGGCATCCGTCGCCCTGATGGACGGGGTCGGCTTTACCGACGAAGCCGGCAAGACGTTGTTCACGTACGCCCATCCGCTGTTCTGGGCGCCGTATTCGATCATCGGCGACAGTGGTGCGGCAAAAAACTAGCGGCCCGGACAGATGATTGCCCGAATTCCGGACGAACAATCGGGCCATAACTTGCCAAGGCTGCGACGGCGGCCCACAGAGTATCGCTACTCACGTCCGTTTGCTGGTTGAGCGAGAGGATGACGATGATCAGAGTGCTCTCGGCGATCTTGGCCTTGATCGCGGTTGCCACGACAAGCCCGGGCCGAACGCAATCTCCTCCCGCGCCGGTCGTTCTGATTACCGAAGAGGAGGCGAGCCTGCCGGCGCTGACCGACGTAGCGTTGACGACGCGCGCCGGCGTCACGCGCGGGCCGAAGATCGTGATGGTGTCGGCGGCCGCGAGCGCCGGCGTCAAGTCGCCGTTCCATCTGCGATTCAAGCTCGAGACGTTTGGCGGCGCCAAGATCGATCCGGCGTCCGTCAAGGTCACCTACCTGAAGAACCCGGCGGTCGACCTGACCCATCGTTTCGGCAAGATCAATCAGAGCGACGGTCTCGAACTGGTCGCCGCCGAGGCGCCTGCCGGGCTCCACAACATCCGCATCACGGTGCAGGACAGCGAGGGGCGCCGGTCGAGCGCGAACTTTGCCCTGAAGGTCCTGCCGTAGTGTGGCGGTGACGGCGCTGCGGTTCTTCGCGTAGGATGACGCCCCGGTCGGAGGGGTGGGAGCACGCTCCGGACATCGAGCCCGTGTCTGCTCCAGCGAGGCGTCGATGGAGTGCCCATTCTGCGCGGAGGAGGTCAAGGACGAGGCGATCGTCTGCAAGCATTGCGGGCGCGACCTGAAGATCCCGAAGCCGCTGATCGAGGAAAATCTCGAGCTGATCGGGAAAATCGGCGAGTTGCAGCGCGAACTTAACCACCTCCGCTCGGAATTGGCGCAGCGCCGCACGCCGGTCGCCTTCTGGGGCAGATACCTCGCGGTCTATGTCGTCCCGCCGATTCTGCTGCTGCTGCTGGCGCATCTGCTGCTGATCGTGAAGCTCGACGTCAATCCGTTGATCATGCGGTTTGTGTCGATGCTGATCCCGCTGCCGTTCGGTTTTTGCCTCGCGTGGATCGCGCATCTCGGCTGGCGCGTCGCCTTAGGGCTGGGCCTGATCGTCGGCGTCGTGGCGGTCGCCGGCATGGCCGGAATCATCGGCTACATCGACGAAATTCCGGTGATGCCGCAGAACGCCCAGGAGTGGCGGGAGACGATCGAATACGCCACCAGCATTACGCTGGCGACGCTCACGGGCTATCTGCTTGCGATCCTGGTGAGCAACATCCTGAACCAGCAGGCGCTGGAACACGGACGGCCAAGCAAGACCGCGATCCGCATCGCCGCGATGGTCGGCCCCAATGTCGGGCGCCAAGCGTTGCGCCGCCGCGCCGAACGGATCGGCGGCACGATGACGATCCTGAAGTCAGTCGGGACGGCGCTCGGCTCGGCCGGCGGCATGGTCTACACCGGCGTGCGTGTCTTTGTCGCCATGTGACAGCCGGCGCCATTCGTTGCAGACGCCGCTCCAGCGGTGATGGGGAGAGGAGCCTTGCGCTCACTCCACCTTGATCTTGGCATCCTTGATGATCCTTTCGTATTTCGCCATTTCGACGCGGATGTAGTTGGCGAAATCCTCGGCGGTGCCGCCCTTCGCCTCGAAGCCGATCTTGGCGAGCCGCTCCTTCATCTCCGGCAGCGCCAGCACCTTGGCGACGTCGGCCTGCAGCTTCTTGGAGATATCGGCCGGCAGGTTCTTCGGCGCCCAGAGCCCGTACCAGGATACGAACTCGAAGCCCTTGAAGCCCGCGGATTCATCGACCGTCGGAATCTCCGGCGCCGAGGCGACGCGCTTGAGGCTGGTAACGGCGAGAGCCTTGGTCTTCTTGCCCTGCGCCAGCGGCAGTGACGACAGCATGGGATCGGCAAGCAACTGAATTTGTCCGCTCATCAGGTCGGTCAGCGCTGGCGCCGTACCTTTGTAGGCGACCACCAGTGTGTCGAGATTGGCTTCGCGCTTGAGCAGTTCGATCGCGAGGTGGCTGGCAGAGCCGATGCTGGTGGTGCCGAAGGTGTATTTCTGCGGATCCTTGCGGACGAGGTCGAACAGCTCCTTGAGACTGTTGGCGGGTACGTTCGGCGGCGTGCTGACGAGCAGCGGGCCGTCGGCCAGCAGCATGATCGGCGTGAAGTCGTTGACCACGTCATACGGCACGCTCTTGTACAGCAGCGGGTTGATGACGTGGACCGAGGCGGATTCCAGCAGCGTGTAGCCATCGGGTGGTGACTTGGCGACAGCGCTGGCGCCGACGATGCCGGAGGCGCCGCCGGGACGGTTCTCGACGATGAAGTGCTGGCCCACCGTTTCGTTGAGCTTCTGCACCAGGATGCGCGCGACGCCGTCGACCGAGCCGCCGGCCGGGAACGGCACGATGACGGTGACGGTGCGCGAAGGGTAGGTCTGGGAAAATGACAGCGCCGGAGCGAGCGCGAGGAAGGCGGCCGCCAGGGCGAGAGATACGGTTCGTTGCACGGATGATCCTCTCTGACTCGGGTTCGTTCAGAACGTCCCGGGGTAGCTTCCTCCGTCGATCAGCAGGTTCTGGCCGGTAATGTAACCGGCATGCGCCGAGCAAAGGAAGGCGCAATAGGCGCCAAGCTCGGCCGGCTGGCCGTAGCGTCTCGCCGGATTGGCGGCCGCGCGTGCCTGCCAAACCTCGTCGAATGACTTTCCACTTTCCGGCAGAATGCCCAGAATATGCTCGCGCTGTGCGTCGCTGTCGAAGATGCCGGGCAGCAGATTGTTGATGGTGACGTTATGGGCGACGGTTTGTCGCGCCAGGCCCCCGGCGAATCCCACCAGCCCGGAGCGAGCGCCATTCGACAGCCCGAGTTCGGCCTGCGGAATCTTCACGCTGCGCGATACGATATTGAGGATGCGGCCGAACTCGCGCGCCATCATGCCGTCGACCGTCCGCCGCATCATGTCGATGTGACAGAGCATCATCATGTCGAGAGCGGCGATCCAGTCGGCGTGCGACCAGTAACGGAAGTCGCCCGGCCGCGGGCCGTCCGCGTTGTTGAGCAGGATGTCGGGTTCCGGGCAGGCCCTGAGCGCGGCAATCCGGCCGTCCTCGGTGATGATATCGGCCGCGACCGGCGTTACCTTGACGTCGGGTGCTGCTGCGCCGATTTCGGCGATGGTCGCCTCAAGCGGCTCGCGCTTGCGAGCCACGATCGTGACATCGACACCCTCGCGCGCGAGCGCGAGCGCGCATGCCTTGCCGAGCCCCCTTGAAGCCCCGACGAGCAACGCCTTCCTGCCGCGAATGCCGAGGTCCATGCGGTTGCTCTTTGCGCCAGCGCACTACTCCGGCGTCATTCCGGCCGAGCGATGCGAGGGCCGGAATCCATACTCCGCAGCGGTAGCTATGGATTCCGGGTTCGCGCTGGCGCGCGCCCCGGAATGACGAAGCAGCTCACGCCGCCACGGCGGACAATGCCTTCACCTTGTAGCCGTAAGTCTTATCGAGGCCGAGTTCCTGCACGATGCGCACGCCTTTTGCGAGCGCGTCGGCGGCGAGGCCGGTGAGCGGTTTGCGCAGGTCGCCGGCCGGCAGCCCGATCGCCTTCATCAGCGACTTCACCGCGACCGGGTTGATCGCCGAGTAAGTGAAGTGCAGCAGCGGCAGCGTGTTGAGGTAGGCCTGCTTGAAATTCTCCGCTTCGGCGTAGCTTGCCCACGGTGTCGAAATGGTCGCGAGCTCACGCGGCGCGATATTGCCGGTCATGTTGGCGGTGCCATGACCGCCGAGCGACATGGTTGGTACTACCAGGCCGAGGTTCGGACTGTCGCAGCACATGACCGACGACCCTGGGTTTGCCGGCGAGCACCTGTGCGACCTGTCCGACACGCGCGGTCGACTCTTTGTGCACCACGTAATTCGGGTGCTTGAAGATGCGCAGCAGGTGATCCCAGTGTAGGTCGCTCTTCACCCGCGGCGGGTTATTGTAGATGCCCAGCGGCAGGTCGGTGGCGTCCGCCACATCGAGGAAGAAACGCTCGATGTCGTCCTCCGGCGCGCAGATATAGGCCGGTGCCGCCAGGATCGCGCCGTCGGCGCCGTTGTCCTTGGCGAACCGCACACTGGCGATCGTCGATTCGGTGTTGTTGCCGGTGCAGCCGTAGAAGATCGGCATGCGCGGCGATTTCAGCTTCGCGGTCTCGACGATGATCTGCTTCTTCTCCTCGGGCGAAAGCATCGAGGTCTCGCCGGTGGAGCCCATGATCAGCACCGCCGAGGTGGCATTGTCTTCGTGGAATTTCAGCAGCGTGCGGAACGCCGCGAAATCCACCGAGCCATCCTTGTTGAATGGGGTGATAAGCGCGACGAACGAACCGGTCAGCAGCTTTTGCGACATTGCGGTCTCCGATTGCGAATTTGCGCTTATGCTACCACGGCCGCCCGAAGTTCAATAGGCCACGAGCCTGTCTCAGGTCATTCCCGGAAGCGGGATCGAGGGCTTTGTGTCAGCAGAACTGGCTCCCGCTTACGCTTGGAGAGACGCGTACTCAACCCATTGCCGTCAAGACGGGCGGCGTGAAAGCGCGCACCGGCGGAGCCGGTGCATCGTAACGCTCGACCTCGACCAGCGCGGTGAGTGCGCTTGATCCCTGCGCCAGCCGAGAGGTCCCGATGTCAAGCGTCAGCACGTTGGGATTGCCGTGCCGCTCCGGCTCGCCCGGCGTCGTGGCGGGATCGAACCACGCACCGGTCGCCATCACGGCGACGCTCGGCATCACGTTGTCGTCGACCACTGCCGACGCCAGGCAGGCGCCGCGGCCGTTGAATACGCGCACCAGGTCGCCGTCGAGTGATGCCTCGCTGCGCGGCATCCGCGGGATGAAGGCGGACCGGCTCGCGCCCGGCGATCTTGGCGGCGCTCGAGACCGGGCCGGGATCCATTTGACTGTGCAGCTTGGCGCCGGGCTGATGCGTCACCAGGTGGATCGGCCAGCGCTCGGCCGTCGTGCCGCCCAGCCATTCGGCCGGCGCGAACCAGGTCGGGTGCGACGGGCAGTCGTCGTAATCGAAGCGCGCGATGGCGTCGGACGAGACCTCGATGCGGCGCGACGGCGTGTTGAGGGGGTGCTTGTCCGGGTCGCGCCGGAAATCCTCGAACAGCACGAAGTCACGCTCGGGCGGCGGCAGTTCGACGAAGCCCTCCGCCCAGAACTGCTGGAAGCCCGGCAGCGGTACGCCCTGGCGCTCGGCTTGGGCGCGCATGGCGTCGTAGACCCACTGACACCATCCCAATTCGTCACGGCCCTCGGTGAAGGCCTGCTCGTAGCCGAGCCGGCGGGCGAGCGCGCGGAAGATGTCGAAGTCGTTTCTCGCGTCGTGCACCGGATCGATGGCGCGGTGCATGGCGAACACGAACGGATCGCGCGACGAGCCGCCGATGTCGTTCCGCTCCAGCGGCGTGGTGGCGGGCAGCACGATGTCGGCATGGCGTGCCGTCGGGTTCCACCAGCTTTCGTGCACGACGACAGTCTCCGGCTTTTGCCACGCGCGTGTGCAGCCGGTTGAGGTCCTGGTGATGGTGGAACGGATTGCCGCCCGGCCCAATAGACCAGCCGGATGTCCGCGATACGTTTCGCGCCGGCCGTTGAACTCGTAGGAGCCGCCCGGATCGAGCAGCATGTCGGCGATGCGCGCGACCGGGATGGCGGACTTCGCCGGATTCGCCGGCAGCGGTATTTCGGGCGCCGGCACGTCGATGCGCGGCATGCCGACGCCGTTGGCGGAGCCGTGCCCGAACGCGAAGCCGCCGCCCGGCAACCCGACGCCGCCGAGCATCGAGGCCAGCGCAATCGCCGCCCAGAACGGCTGCTCGCCATGGTGGCGACCGCTGCAGCGACCAGGCGCAGGTGATCATGCTGCGGACGTCCGCCGCCTGGCGCGCCAGGTCGCGGATGGTGCCGGCGTCGACACCGGTGATGTCCGCCGCCCAGTCGGCGTCCTTGGGGATGCCGTCGCCGTCGCCAAGCAGGTAACGCCGGAAATCATCGAAGCCATGGCAGTAGCGCGCCATGAATGCCTCGTCGTGGCGGCCTTCGCTGATGAGCGTGTGGGCCATCGCGAGCATCATCGCGGTATCGGTATTCGGCCGGATCGGAATCCAGCGCGCGCCGAGGAATTCCGGCATGTCGGACTTGAGCGGGCTGACCGACGACGAACTCGACGCCGGCGTCCTTGGCCTGGCGCAGCCAGGACTCCAGCGTGTGCAGGCCGGCGCCGCCGGACGTCACCTGCGCGTTCTTCACCGCGATCCCGCCGAACGCGATCATCAGCTTCGTGTGCTTGATCACCGACGGCCAGTCGGTCACCCGGCCGGTGACCGGACCGAGCGAGCCGATGATGCGCGGCAGCAGGAAATACGCCGCGCCGAAGCTGTAGTTGCCGACCTGGTCGGTGCAGCCGCCGCCCTGGAACAGGAAGCGCCGCACCAGCGTGCGCGCATGATGCACGCGCCCGGCCGACGACCAGCCGTAGGAGCCGCCGAACACCGCCTTGTCGCCGAACGTGCTGCGCACGCGCGTGAGTTCGGCCGCGACCGTGTCGAGCGCCTCTTCCCAGGACACCTCGCGGAAGCTGTCGTGTCCGGTGCGCGGACGGCCCTCGCGCCAGCCGTCGCGAATCGCCGGCCGCGCGATGCGCAGCGGCGAATGCACCATGTCGGGCATCGACTTGAGCATGTCGGAGGGCGCGGGATCGCGCGCGAACGGCTCGCAGCCGACGAGACGGCCGTCCTCGACCAGCGCCGTGAACGCGCCCCAGTGGGCGAGCGACTGAAAGCGCGCGACGCTCATGTTGGTCGTCCCGGTTGCTAGCCGACACGGTAGCGGGCGATGACCGATTTATCAACGACCAGTCCGAGCCCCGGCCCGTCCGGCAGCCGCATGGTTCCGCTCCGAGGCGACGACCAGATCGCCCAGCGGCGAGGCCTCGAGATCGCAGTAAAACCGCTCCACCGGAACCTCGCCCGGCAGCGACGCGCAGATGTGGATCGACGCGACGAAGCCCGGCCCGAAATACGGCGAATGCGGCGCGACCTTGGTGCCGTTCGCCTGCGCCAGCGCAATGACCTGCTTCATCGCCGTGATGCCGCCGATCTTGGCGACGCTCGGCTGCACGTAGTTCACCTTGGCGCGTCCGACCAGGGCCTCGAAGTCCGCCATCGTGCAACCGCTTTCGCCGGCCGCGACCGCGACGCCGCCCTCCGAGCGCACCCGTGCCATGCCGTCATAGTTCTCCGGCGGCCATACCGGCTCCTCCAGCCAGAGCAGGTCGTGCGGCGCCATGCGTTTCGCCATCGCGACCGCCTCGTCGGCGGTCCAGGGACAATTGGTGTCGACCATCAGGGCGACCTTGGGGCCGATAGCGCGGCGCGCCGCCGCCACCTCGGGTTCGGTGATCTCGTGCAGCTTGACGCGCTCGTAGCCCTGCTCGAGCGCGCGCGCCGCGTTGCGCTCCACGAGATCGGCCTTGCCGTAGCGCAGCAGGCTCGCATAGACCGGCACGCGTTCGGCGGGCGAGCCGCCGAGCATGCGATAGAGCGGCTGCCCGGCGACCTTACCGGCAATGTCCCACAGTGCGATGTCGAGGCCGGAGAGCGCGTAGGCGACCGGGCCGTTGCGCGCCGAATTGTAGAGCTTGCGCGCCAGGTCGGCCATCGTGCCGGCGATATCGCCGGCATCGCGGCCGACCGCGAGCGGCCGCACGAGGTTGTCGAAGGCCGCCTTCGTGGTCGCGCACGTGCCGAGCCCGAAGCCTTCGCCCCAGCCGACGATGCCGTCGTCGGTCTCGACCTTGATGATGCACGTGTCCATCGTCCGCCAGCGCGGGTCGGTCGCCGACGATCCGCCGTACTGATAGGGCACGGCGATGTGAATGGCTTCGGCGCTCTTGATCTTCATCGGATGATGCTCTGCTGGCGGGTGAGGCGGAGGCTGGCTGTTGGAGGTGCGCACTTTAATGCCGCTTCGCGCCGCCGTCTTGTGTCGCGTGGCAGGCCGTCTTGTTGCGGAAATGAATTTCCAGCAAGATGCGAATCTCCGGACCGCAAGCACCTTGTCAGGTGGCAAGCCCATCATCGCCTCATGCCGCAACCTTTTTCGACGCCGCGTCACCCGCCGAAGCCGCGTCTGACGGTGCGCGTGGGCGTCACCGGTCACCGCCCCAACAAGTTGACCGGCGAGGCCGCCGCGCGGGTCGAGCGCCAGTTGCCGCTGGTGTTCCAGGCGGTCGAGGCGGCCGCGGCGAAAATCCTCCGGGACAATGCCGCCTATTTCGCAGACGAGCCTCCGGCGATCCGGTTGGTCTGCGGGTTCGCGGAAGGCGTCGACCAGATGGCGGCCGCGGCCTGTCCGGACAGGCTGGCAAATCGAAGCGCTGCTGCCGTTTCCGGAGGAGGAGTATCTCAAGGACTTCCAGCAGTCTGCGAACGGCGACGGCCGCGATGTGACCGGGGCGCTTCTCGACAGCCTGAAGAAGGCCACGACCGTCACCCAACTGCCCGATCCCAGGCCGCACGACCGCAACAAGTCGTACGCTGATGCCGGCGGCTACCTGCTGCGCCAGGTCGATGTCCTGATCGCGGTATGGGACGGCGAACCGCCCAAGCCCGGCGGCACCGGCGCGATCGCGCGCGAGGCGTTCGACGGCGGCATTCCGGTGGTGTGGCTCCTGACGACCGAAGACCGCTCGCCGCGGCTCATCACCGGCTTCGACCCCGCGGGCAATCCACAGGCGCCCGACGCCGACTGCACCGACGGGCCGCTCGCCAACGCGCTCCTGCCGGTGTTCGCCGCGCCGGCGCCGACCGCGCTGGATGATGCCCGCGGATCGGCGCGCGACTGCCTGGGGCGCTTTCTCGCGGAGCGTTGGCGCGGGCGGTTCTTCTTTTCCGCCTACGACCTGTTGCAGCGGATCGCCAATCGCCGCTGGCCGCGACCGATCATCCGTGCGCCGGCTTTCGAGATTCGCCGCCGCGAGTGGGACTCGTTCCTTGCAGCGACGCCCGATGCCGCCAATCTGCATGGCCGCCTGCGCGACGTGCTGCTGACGCGGTTCATCTGGGCGGACACGCTCGCGGTGCACTTCTCGCATCTCTATCGCAGCGCCTACGTGTCGGCCTATCTGCTGTCGGCGATCGCCGTGTTCATCGCGCTCGGCGGCCTGTTCTTCGACGGCGGTCATGATCCGTTGCGCGCCAAGGTGCTGCTGGTGGCGCTGGAACTGCTGGTGATCGGCGCCATCCTGGCCATGGTGCTGATCGGCCGGCGGCTGCTTTGGCACGAACGCTGGCTCGACTACCGCGCGCTGGCCGAAAACCTGCGGCACGGCCGGTTCCTGGCATTCGTCAGCGAATTCGGCCGCATCCACGGCACGCCGCCGGGAGGCGAGCAGCGCGAGCCGCCGTGGTTTCTCTGGTACATCCGCGCGACGATGCGGGAGATCGGCCTGCCGAACGCCACGCTCGACGGCACCTACCAGTGGCGGCTGCTGAACGCGACGCTGACACATGAGATCGAAGGGCGCGACGGCCAGGTGGCCTATCACCGCGCCAACAGCGCGAACGCGGAGCGCATCGACCACGTGCTGCACCGGCTGGGCGTCGGTTGCTTCGTCGCCACGTTCCTCATTCTGCTGGCGTTCCTGGTGACCTATGGAATCGAATGGATGATGGGCGCCACGCCGGCGGCGGGGACGCATGGGGGCTGCTACGAAAATCCATTGCTGTGTGCGAAGCCGTGGGTGACGTTCCTGGCCGCAGGGCTGCCGGCGCTGGGCGCAGCGCTCGCGGGTATCCGCGTGCAGGGCGATTTCGAGGGATCGCGGGAGCGCTCGCAGACCATGCTCGCGGAACTCGACCGGCTGGCGGACGAATACCGGACGGCGGAAAGCCGCCGGATCGACCTCGAAGAGACCGCCGAACTGCTGATTGCAACGGCGCAGACGATGTCAGAGGACGTCGATGCCTGGCAGGAGCTGTACGGCCGCAAGCGCCTGACCCTGCCGGCGTGAGTCTTCGAAGCCGGAACCTTGCGCGGCTGATCGGGGCGTGCATGAGTCCTCACCATCGGCCCTGACTCAGGCTTTGCGAGGAACGATCGCAAATGCTCGTGAACGACTTCCGCGGCTTCAATTTCGATCTGGGCGAGACCGCCGACATGCTGCGCGAGCAGCGTGCGCGGTTTCGCGGCCGACAAGATCGCGCCGCGCGCCGACGAGATCGACAGCAGCAACACGTTCCCGCGCGACCTCTGGCCGGAGCTCGGCGAGCTCGGCGTGCACGGCATCACCGTCGAGGAGGAGTGGGGCGGCGCGGGGCTCGGCTATCTCGAGCATTGCGTCGCGATGGAGGAAATCTCGCGCGCCTCGGGCTCGGTCGGGCTGTCCTACGGCGCGCACTCCAATCTCTGCGTCAACCAGATCCGCCGCAACGGCACCGACGCGCAGAAGCGCAAGTATCTGCCGAAGCTGATCTCCGGCGAGCATGTCGGCGCGCTCGCGATGTCGGAGCCCGGCGCCGGCTCCGACGTGGTGTCGATGAAGACCCGCGCCGACAAGAAGGGCGACCGCTACGTCCTCAACGGCAGCAAGATGTGGATCACCAACGGGCCGGAGGCCGAGACGCTGGTGGTCTACGCCAAGACCGACCCGGATGCCGGGGCGCGCGGCATCACCGCGTTCCTGATCGAGAAGGGCTTCAAGGGCTTCTCGACCGCGCAGAAGCTCGACAAGCTCGGCATGCGCGGCTCCGACACCTGCGAACTGGTGTTCGAGGATTGCGAGGTGCCGGCCGAGAACGTGCTCGGCGAGGTCGGCGGCGGCGTCAACGTGCTGATGTCCGGCCTCGACTACGAGCGCGTGGTGCTGGCGGCGGGACCGCTCGGCATGATGCAGGCCTGCATCGACGTGGTGATGCCCTACGTCCACGAGCGCAAGCAGTTCGGCAAGCCGATCGGCGAATTCCAGCTCGTGCAGGGCAAGCTCGCCGACATGTACGTCGACGATGAACGCCTGCAAGGCCTACGTCTATTCGGTGGCGAAGGCCTGCGACCGCGGCCGAGACCACGCGCGAGGATGCCGCCGGCGCGATCCTCTACGCGGCCGAGAACGCGACGAGGATCGCGCTCGACGCGATCCAGCTTCTCGGCGGCAACGGCTACATCAACGACTACCCGACCGGCCGGCTGCTGCGCGACGCCAAGCTCTACGAGATCGGCGCCGGCACCAGCGAAATCCGCCGCATGCTGATCGGCCGCGAACTGTTCAACAAGACGCGAGATGATGCGGGACGATGATGCAGCGAATCGCTCCACCTTCCAATGGGACCGACCGTCGAGCCGCGCGAGCATCGCTTGCTCATGGCGCAATCGACCGCGCTCGCTCCACGATCGACCGCATTCCCCGATTCGCGCGCAACGCCGCGGCGATGCGGGCGCTGGTCGAGGACCTGCGCGCGAAGCTCGACGAGGCGATGCAGGGCGGCAGCGAGGAGGCGCGCGCAGCGGCACACATCGCGCGGCAAGCTGCTGCCGCGCGAGCGCGTCGACCTGCTGCTCGATCCCGGCAGCCCGTTCCTCGAACTCTCCCCGCTCGCCGCGCACGGCATGTACGGCGGCGACGTGCCGTCGGCGAGCATCATCACCGGCATCGGCCGCGTCAGCGGCCGCGAATGCGTGGTCATCGCCAACGACGCCACCGTCAAGGGCGGCACCTACTACCCGATGACGGTGAAGAAGCATCTGCGCGCCCAGGAGATCGCGCGCGAGAACCACCTGCCGTGCGTCTATCTGGTCGATTCCGGCGGCGCCTTCCTGCCGCTGCAGGACGAGATCTTTCCGGACGTGATCACTTCGGCCGCATCTTCTACAACCAGGCGCGCATGTCGGCGCTCGGCATCCCGCAGATCGCCGTGGTGATGGGCTCGTGCACCGCCGGCGGCGCCTACGTGCCGGCGATGTCGGACGAGAGCATCATCGTGCGCAATCAGGGCACGATCTTTCTCGGCGGGCCGCCGCTGGTGAAGGCCGCGACCGGCGAGGAGGTGACGGCCGAGGAACTGGGCGGCGCCGACGTGCACAGCCGGCAGTCCGGCGTCACCGATCACTATGCGGCGAACGACGCGCACGCGCTCGGCATCGCGCGGCGCATCGATCGCCAATCTCAACCGGGTAAAGCGTCCGTATCTCGAACTGCGGCCGTCGCGCGAGCCGCTTTATCCCGCCGACGAACTGTACGGCATCGTGCCGGCCGACCCGCGCACGCCCTACGACGTGCGCGAGGTGATCGCGCGCATCGTCGACGGCTCCGAGTTCGACGAGTTCAAGGCGCTCTACGGCACCACGCTGGTCTGCGGCTTCGCGCACATCCACGGCTATCCGGTCGGCATCCTCGCCAACAACGGCATCCTGTTCAGCGAGAGCGCGCTCAAGGGCGCGCACTTCATCGAGCTGGCGAGCCAGCGCAACATCCCGCTGCTGTTCCTGCAGAACATCACCGGCTTCATGGTCGGGCAAGAAATACGAGGCCGGCGGCATCGCCAAGGACGGCGCCAAGATGGTGACCGCGGTCGCCACCACCAACGTGCCGAAATACACCGTCATCATCGGCGGCAGCTACGGCGCCGGCAACTACGGCATGTGCGGGCGCGCCTATGCGCCGCGCTTCCTGTGGATGTGGCCGAACGCGCGCATCTCGGTGATGGGCGGCGAGCAGGCGGCGTCGGTGCTCGGGCTGCTGCGGCAGGAGGCAGCCGAAGCCAAGGGCGGCGCCTGGACCGCCGCCGACGACGAGGCATTCAAGGCGCCGATCCGCGAGCAGTACGAGCAGCAGGGCCATCCCTACTACGCCACCGCGCGGCTCTGGGACGACGGCATCATCGATCCGGCCGACACCCGCACCGTGCTCGGGCCTTGCGCTGTCCGCCGGCATGAACGCGCCGCCGCCCGAGCCGACGCGCTTCGGCGTGTTCCGGATGTGACGGTGGTGCATCGACGCTTCGACAAGCTGCTGATCGCCAACCGCGGCGAGATCGCCTGCCGGATCATGCGCACGGCGCGGCGCATGGGCATCGCGACCGTCGCGGTGTATCTCCGACGCCGACCGCGACGCGCTGCACGTCGCGCTGGCCGACGAGGCCGTGCGCATCGGCCCGCCGCCCGCCGCGCGACAGCTACCTGCGCGTCGACGCCATCATCGCGGCGGCGCGCCAGACCGGCGCCGAGGCGATCCACCCGGGCTACGGCTTCCTGTCGGAGAACGCCGACTTCGCCGAAGCCTGCGAGGCGGCCGGCATCGTCGTTCGTCGGGCCGCCGGCGAAGACCATCCGGCTGATGGGCTCGAAGTCGGCCGCCAAGGCGCTGATGGAAACCTCCGGCGTGCCGATCGTGCCGGGCTATCACGGCGCGGATCAGGACATCGCGATGCTGCGGCGCGGAGGCCGAGCGCATCGGCTATCCGGTGCTGGTCAAGGCCTCGGCCGGCGGCGGCGGCCGCGGCATGCGCGGTGGTCGGCGTCGCCGGCGACCTCGCCGAGGCGGTCGCGGGCGCCAAGCGCGAAGCGCTGTCGGCGTTCGGCGACGACCGCGTGCTGCTCGAGAAATACATCGCCACGGCCGCGCCACATCGAGGTGCAGGTGTTCGGCGACCGCCACGGCAACGTCGTGTCGCTGTTCGAGCGCGAATGCACCTTGCAGCGCCGGCATCAGAAGGTGATCGAGGAGGCGCCGCGCCATCAGTCTGACTGCCCGAGCGTCGCGAGGCTATGAGCGCGGCCGCCCGCGCCGCCGCGCAGGCGGTCGGCTACGTCAATGCCGGCACGGTCGAGTTCATCGCCGACGATGAGCGCTTCTACTTCATCGAGATGAACACCCGCCTGCAGGTCGAGCATCCGGTGACCGAGATGATCACCGGCCTCGATCTGGTCGAATGGCAGTTGCGGGTCGCGGCTGGCGAGAAGCTGCCGCTGGCCCAGCACGAGATCGCCGCCAGCGGCCACGCCGTCGAGGCGCGCATCTATGCCGAGAACCCGGCCAAGGGTTTCCTGCCCGCGATCGGCACGATCGCGACGTGGCGCGAACCGCACGGCGAGGGGATTCGCGTCGACACCGGATTCCGCCAGGGCGACGCGGTGACGCCGTACTACGACGCGCTGCTCGCCAAGCTGATCGCCTGGGCGCCCGATCGTGCGGCCGCGCTCGATCGGCTGAGCCAGGCGCTCGGCGGCTTCGCGATCGCCGGCGTGACGACCAACCTCACGTTCCTCAAGGCGCTGGTGAACCATCCGCGCGTGCGGGCAGGCGACATCGATACCGGGCTGATCGAGCGCGAGCTCGCCGTGCTGACCGCGACACCCGGCCTGCTGCCGCTCGACCTCGCCGCTGCCACCGCCGCCGTGCTGTTGCATGAGGCGGCAGCAACCGCCACCGATGAAATTGCTTCGCCGTGGGATCGCCGTGACGGCTGGACGATGGGTGATGGACGCACGCGCCGCTTGAGCTTCCAACATGGCGACGAGCGTGTGCCGGTGCCAGCTACGCTATGGCCGCAACGGGCTCGCGATCGAGACATCGGGCGTGAGCCAGTCACTGCGCTACGCGGCGCGCGATGGCGAGGCGTTTGACGTCACGCTGGGTGATGTCACCGAAAGGGTCTCCGCATCGTGGAACGGACGTGAACTCGCTCTGGTGACACCGCGCGGACATCTCGAACTGCACTGGATCGATCCTTACGCGGCCGACCTCGGCATCGCCGACCTGGGCGACCGTATCGTCGCGCCGATGCCCGGTACGGTGACGCGGGTGCTGGTGGAGGCTGGCGCCGACGTGCCGCGCGGCACGCCGCTGATCGTCATCGAGGCGATGAAGATGGAGCACACGCTGCGCGCCCCGGCCGACGGCCGGCTGACCGCGCTGAAATGCGCCGTCGGCGATTTCGTCCAGGAAGGCGCCGAACTCGCCGAATTCGAGGCGGCGGGGGGAGGCTGAGACGCCGCGACCGCTCGGCGCCTCCCGACCGTTCGCGCTGGCCGCCATACCGGCGGGGCGCTATCAAGGTGCCTTGATGGCACGTCCGATTCGCATTCTGGGCATCGATCCCGGGCTCCGCCGCACCGGCTGGGGCGTGGTTGCGGTCGAGGGCAACCGCCTGACGTTCCTGGGCTGCGGCTCGGTCGCGACCGACGACAAGGCGGCGCTCGCGGTTCGGCTCGTCACCATCCACGACGGCCTGCGCCAGGTGGTCGCCGATCACGTGCCCGACGAGGCGGCGGTGGAATCGACCTTCGTCAACAAGGATGCCACCGCGACCCTCAAGCTCGGCCAGGCGCGCGGCATCGCCATGCTGGTGCCGGCGCTGGCGGGACTCGCGGTCGCCGAATACGCGCCCAATCTGGTGAAGAAGACCATCGTCGGCGCCGGCCACAGCGAGAAGGCGCAGATCCGTATGATGATCGGGGTTCTGCTGCCCAAGGCCGACCCACAGTCCGACGACGCCGCCGACGCGCTGGCGATCGCGGTCTGCCACGCCCACCACCGGCAGAGCGCGATGCTGAGGGTGGTGCTGCGATGATCGGTAAGCTCAAGGGCATCATCGACAGCTACGGCGAGGACGCCATCATCCTCGACGTCAACGGCGTCGGCTATCTGGTGCACTGCTCGGCGCGCACGCTGCAGGCGCTGCCGGCGCCGGGCGAACCGGCCGTGCTGGCGATCGAGACGCATGTGCGCGAAGACCAGATTCGGCTGTTCGGCTTCCTGTCCGACGTCGAGCGCGAGTGGTTCCGGCTGCTGCAGACCGTCCAGGGCGTCGGTACCAAGGTCGCGCTCGCGGTGCTGTCGACGCTCAATCCGGGCGAACTCGCCTCCGCTATCGCGGTGCGCGACAAGGCGACGGTGGCGCGCACGCCCGGCGTCGGGCCGAAGGTGGCCGAGCGCATCGTTACCGAACTCAAGGACAAGGCGCCGGCCTATGCCAACATCGATCCAGCGGTGGTGCGCTTGTCCGGACAGTTCGAGGACCGGCGCGCGCCGCAGCCGGTCGCTGATGCGGTCTCCGCGCTCATCAATCTCGGCTACGGTCAGCCGCAGGCGGCCGCCGCGATCGCGGCGGCGGCGCGCGCGGCCGGGGAGGGCGCGGATACGCCGAGGCTCATCCGTCTGGGCTTGAAGGAGCTTGCGAAGTGATCGTGACGGGCGTGGTTTCATGTTGAGTGAGCAGGACAACGAGTTGATCGAGGCGGCGCGCGAGGCCATCCGGCGGCGCTATCGTAACGACTGGCAGGAGGTCGGCGCGGCGATGCGGACGCGCTCCGGACAATTGCTCACCGGCGTCAATCTCGACGCTTATCTCGGCCGGATGGCGGTGTGCGCCGAGGCGGTTGCGCTCGGCCGCGCCGTCACCGATCTCGGAGAAACCGGCATCCACACCATCGTGGCGGTGCGCCACCCCAAGCCGACCGAAGCCGACCATACCATCGCGGTGGTGTCGCCGTGCGGCGCCTGCCGGGAAATGATCTGGGACTACGACCGCAATGCTCGCGTGATCGTGCCGGGCAAGAACGGCCCCGCCATCGTCACCATCGCCGAGCTTCTGCCGAACAAATACAGCCGCGAGCGCACGCTGTGAATTCAGATGAGGGC
This sequence comes from uncultured Alphaproteobacteria bacterium, assembly GCA_963807865.1. Classification (GTDB taxonomy): domain Bacteria; phylum Pseudomonadota; class Alphaproteobacteria; order Rhizobiales; family Xanthobacteraceae; genus VAZQ01. Next base: position 185,910 of record CAWEDK010000009.1, read on the forward strand.
CATCGCGTGCCGCACGCTCGGTCTGCTCCCTCCCCCGCTTGCGGGGGAGGGGTGGGGAGGGGGCGAGCTTGCACGAATCTTTCTGCGTGCCCCCTCCCTATCCTCTCCCCCGCAAGCGGGGGAGGGGACGCACGGCTCGCGAGCGACAGTCAGCATCCAGAGCGGAGGATGTCGCGTGACAACGTCGCCCCGCCGCCTGGTCAGCGCCGAGCGCCGCGAGGAAGACACGGCGGAAACCTCGCTGCGGCCGCAGCGGCTGTCGGAGTTCATCGGCCAGCAGCAGGCGCGCGCCAACCTCGCGGTGTTCATTGAAGCGGCCCGTACCCGCAACGAAGCGCTCGACCACGTGCTGTTCGTCGGCCCGCCGGGGCTCGGCAAGACCACGCTGGCGCAGATCGTGTCGCGCGAACTGGGCGTCAATTTTCGCGCCACCTCGGGCCCGGTCATCGCCAAGGCCGGCGACCTCGCGGCGCTGCTCACCAACCTCGAAGAGCGCGACGTGCTGTTCATCGACGAGATCCACCGGCTCAATCCGGCGGTCGAGGAAATCCTCTATCCGGCGATGGAGGACTTTCAGCTCGACCTGATCATCGGCGAAGGCCCGGCGGCCCGTTCGGTGAAGATCGACCTCGCGCCTTTCACGCTCGTCGGCGCGACCACGCGCGCCGGGCTCCTGACCAATCCGTTGCGCGACCGTTTCGGCATCCCGATCCGGCTCAACTTCTACACCGAGGCCGAGCTTGAGCAGATCGTCACGCGTGGCGCGCGCGTTCTCGGCATCGGCATGACACCCGACGGCGCCAACGAGATCGCACGGCGGGCGCGCGGTACGCCGCGCATCGCCGGACGCCTGCTGCGGCGCGTGCGGGACTTCGCGCTGGTGGCAGGCGCAACCTCGATCGACCGTGCCGCCGCAGACCACGCACTGACCGCGCTCGAAGTCGACGCCGCTGGGCTCGACGCCATGGACCGGCGCTACCTCAGCAATATTGCCGAGAACTACGGCGGCGGTCCGGTCGGGATCGACACCATCGCGGCCGCGCTCTCGGAACCGCGCGACGCGATCGAGGAGATCGTCGAGCCGTTTCTCATTCAGAAGGGTTTCATCCAGCGCACGCCACGCGGGCGGCTGCTGACTTCGCACGCCTTCCGCCACCTAGGCCTCGCCGAGCCGGCGCGCGATCCGGCGCAGTTCGGGCTGTTCAACCAGGAGGACGAGCCGTGACGACGAAGGTCCTCCGGGAATGCCTTTGCATCGCGGCTGCGATCTCTTTCACACGCTCAAGTTCAATGCCTTTGCGTTGCTCGACTGCGAGCGGATGGTCCGCCGGCGCCAGTTTGATCGATGGACGCCGGCCGGCATTCCGTAAGTGCAGTGTGCACGCAAGACCCGTGGTGCTCGGATAGATTGAGATGTCGCTGCAAAGCGTGCCGGGGATCGCCGGCTCGTGCTCGCGAATTTCCGTGTTCCAAAGTTCTGAGATGCGGTCATATGCCTCTCTCGACACCGACACCCAGATGCCCCAGATGAAAAAGTCCTTGCAATCGGCGACTGGAATCTCCACGCGTCCGCGGATGCAGAATTGCGTCCGGTCGATCATGCACCGGTCGGTCGTCAGAATTCCACGCAGTCTGCGGTCGAACTCGGGCACTGCCTGCCAGGGATCCGGCTCATCGAGAGCGTAGGCGAATGGCAAAGAGTTGAATTGCCTCCCGCAGCATTTGCAGGTCCAGACAAGATCCATGTGGCGTGCTTCTCGGGTCGGTCGTCAGCCGCATCGGTAACAGGAATTTGTCGGCTTTGCATTCTGCTCAACCGAGAATGTCTCTAAGATGACGCGTCGGCGCGAGCTAACGAAACCGTAACGTGGCTCCATTGCAAAGTTCACAATTCCCACACCCTTTCATTCTTCATCCTGTCTCATGATCTCGCGCCGGCAATTCATGACTTGGGTCCTCGGACTCGGCGCGGCAGGCCTGCTGGTTCCGGCCTATGGCGTGTTCGAGACGTTCTGGCGACCGCGCATCACCCGCTACGAGTTGCAGCCGGCGAGATGGCCGGCGGGCCTCGATCTGACCATGGCGGTGATCGCCGATGTCCACGCCTGCCGTCCGTGGATGACACCGGAGCGCATCCACTCGGTCGTCGCGACTACGAACGATCTCGGGGCGGACATCATCCTGCTGCTCGGCGACTACGTGGTGAGCGACCGCTTCCAGCGGCATTTTGTGACCAAGGACGTCGCACCGCAGGAATGGGCAGAGGCGCTGTCCGGCCTGCGTGCGCCGCTCGGCGCGCATTCGATCCTCGGAAACCACGAATGGTGGTCGGATCCCGTGGCGCAGGAGAACTGGAAGGGGCCGCCCGCAGCCCGTGCCTTTATCGAAAGGGCGGGCATTCCGGTCTACGAGAACGACGCTGTGCGGCTCACCAAGGACGGGCAAGCGTTCTGGCTCGCCGGGCTCGGCGACCAGTTGGCGTTCCTACCGTCGCGGCGGAGGTTTCCGGGCCGGCCGTACGGCGTCGACGATCTGCCCGGCACGCTGGCGAAGATCACCGACGATGCGCCGGTGATCCTCATGGCGCACGAGCCGGACATCATCGTGAAGGTGCCGGAGCGTGTTTCACTGATGCTGAGCGGGCATACCCATGGCGGCCAGGTGCGGCTGTTCGGCTATTCGCCGGTGGTACCGTCGCGTTACGGCAACCGCTTCGCCTATGGTTATATCCACGAACAGTGCGATCTCATCGTGTCCGGCGGGCTCGGCTGCAGCATCCTGCCGCTGCGCATCGGCGTGCCGCCGGAAATCGTGGTCGTGAGGCTGCGTGGCGGCGGCAATCGGAGAGAGCCAAGCGTATGACCGGCCATCGCGACAATACGCTCGACGGTACGATTGAGAACGGCCGGCACGTCATGCCGGTGCGGGTCTATTACGAGGACACCGATTTCACCGGCATCGTCTACCACGCCAACTACCTGCGCTTCATGGAGCGCGGGCCGGTCGAACTATCTGCGGCTGCTGGGCGCCAACCAGCGCGGGTTGTTCGATCAGGCCGAACGGGAAGCGCCGGGCTTCGCGTTCGTCGTCCGTTCGATGCAGATCGAGTTTCTGAAGTCGGCGCGCATGGACGAGGTCATTGACGTCGTGACGGAATACGAGGAGATCAAGGGCGCCTCGATCATGCTGCGCCAGGAGGTCAGGCGCGGCGACGATCTCCTCGCCTCGGCGCATGTGCGGGTGGCGTTCGTGTCCGATGGCCGCGCCCGGCCGATCCCGAAACCGTTGCGGGCCGCCATGCAGACCGAACTCGCGCGAAGCGGCGGCTGAGCGCACAATCTCGAGTTCGCGCGCATCGACGTGTCGCCCCGGCTCATGTAAAGACCGTTTACATGAGCTGGTCCAAGAACGATCGCGGTCGCGGCTATCACCACGGCAACCTCAAAGAGGCGCTGGTGCGCGCCGCGCTGGAATTGATCGCCAAGAAGGGACCGGCGGGCTTCACCTTCGCGGAAGCGGCGCGCTGGGCGGGTGTGAGCCCGGCCGCGCCCTACCGGCATTTCCGCGATCGCGATGAGCTTCTGGCCAACATCGCCGTACGCGGCTTCGAGCAATTCGCGGAGGTGCTGGCGCGGGCCTGGAATGACGGTAAGCCGGAGCCATTCGGCGCGTTCGAGCGGCTGGGACGAGCCTATCTCGAATTCGCCCGAACCGAGCCGGCCTATTACGCTGCCATGTTCGAGGCAGGCATCTCCCTCGATACCAACCCGGAACTGCGCGACGCCGGCGACCGGGCGTTTGCGGTCTTGCGGTCCGCGACCGAGCGGCTGATCGCCACCATGCCGGCGAAAGACCGCCCGCCGGTGCTGATGATGGCGCTGCACATCTGGGCCATATCTCACGGCATTGCCGCGCTGTTTGGCCGCGGCGATGCCGGCCGCCGCGCGCTGCCGATGTCGGCCGAGGACCTGTTGGAGGCGGCAGTGCTTGTCTATCTACGCGGCCTCGGCATCGCCGAACCCTTCGGGAAACGCAGCTCCGCCCTGACGAGGCTCTCTTGACAAGGCCCGGGCCTCGATCTAGGTATGTAAATGTAATTAACATTCACCGTTGAGATCAACGATCGAGGTCATCATGCCTATCGTTGCAAAACTTGACGAGTTGGGACGGCCGGCCTGGATCGCGCTGACGATCCTCGGCTTCATGGTCTGGTGGCCGATCGGCCTCGCCGCCTTGGTCTTCACGTTTGGGAGTGGACGAATGAGCTGCTGGAAAAACCGCGCAATGAGCCCTTGGGGTGGTGGAGTGAGCACCTGGGGCGGCGGAGCAAGCGAGAATCGGTCGGCGGGCACTTGGTGGCAGCCCACCCGGTCGAGCGGAAACAAAGCGTTCGACGAGTACCGCGAAGACACCCTGCGGCGCCTCGAGGACGAGCAGCGCGAGTTCCGCGATTTCCTGACCCGGCTGCGCATGGCGAAGGACAAGGCCGAGTTCGACCAGTTCATGGCCGATCGCCGCAGCCGCGGCGAAACATCGCCGCCGCCTTCATCCCAAAGCTGAAGCCAGTAAAGCGTCTTTTGATCTTCGGGAGATCATCGGGCCGCAAATCTCATCCGAGATTGCGGCCCGAATTGCGTCTGCGGTAACGCGCAAAGTCAAGGTGAGGGTGACGTCTTCGATTTCTCCTTCGCCTTGATCCAGGCCGCGTGAATGGCGTCGCCGCTGACCTGGAAGGCAACATCGATTGCGGTCTTCACCGCGACCAGGAATGCGTAGGCGGCGGCGGTGCCCAGGAGCAGGGCGAACCCGGCCCCCAGGATGATCGTGACCTGCATGACGAAGATACGCGTGTAGAGCCCAAACAGCACCGTCTCGGATGGGCTGAGCAGAGCGGCGCTCTTGTCCGGTCCCTTTGGTGCGAGGCGGAATGCGCCCCTGAGATAGGGCTCGGCCGTCTCGAACATCATCAGGGCGCCGCGTACCACGAACAGCACCAGCAACGGCACCCACAATCCCGTGCCGATGACGATCTCGTCGATGAACTCGCGCGGCCCGTGAATCTTCCGTGCCCAGCCGTCGGAAAATAGCTCCCACAGGAACATGAAGTGCACGGCCATGAAGATGCCGGCGTGCACAGTAAAGAACGCGGCAAGGGCAAGCGGCGACGCCGGCTTGGTCTTGTCGGCGCCTTCGAATTGGAGGTCGCCGAGCGCGTCGCGCGGCATCGTCGCGATGCGCACGACGGTCCAGAACGCGATGACGGCGGTCTCCAGCCAGTACAGCACCAGCAGGACAAACGCGTCCCAGTCCCACAGCAGCACGCCGATGAGCGGCACGAGGTTGGCCGCGATCAGGATCAGGGTCGAGGGGTAGAACAGATAGCGTGTCATCGCGCCGCCCGCCGTTGGGGGCCGCACCGTACCGCAACGATCCGGGAGAGCGTAACCGGTTGTTAACCGGCCCGCCGCGACGACGACGTGGGGACGGCGGGCGAAGTGCCTCAGTTTGGTCACCTTTGACGGGGAATCCGTACCGTCGCCGATCGGGGGACGGTGGGAATTTCGGGTCAATCGAGATTTGGCGCCACGGATCGATGAGGCCGCGCAACGCGTTCAGGCCCTGCGATCCCGTTGCATTGTTGGAAACGGCCTCGAATTCGACGTCAGTCGCCGCGAACTGGGACAGCCGGAAGGATCGTTCATGCAGCCCGCCGCGCCGCTCTCGATGTGGGCCTTGTTTCAGAATGCGGATTTTGTCGTCCAGTTCGTGATGATCGGGCTGATCTTGGCGTCGATTGCCGTTTGGGCGATCGCGCTCGACAAGGTTCTGCTGTATCGGCGCACCAAACGCGCCATGGACCGCTTCGAACAGGCGTTCTGGTCGGGTCAGTCGCTGGACGAACTCTACCGCACGTTGTCCGCGCGGCCGTCGCATTCGATGGCGGCGCTGTTCGTGGCCGCGATGCGCGAGTGGAAACGCAGCGTCGAGGGGCAGCCGCGGTCGTTCGCAGGCCTGCAGATGCGCATCGAAAAGGTCATGGACGTCACCATCCAGCGCGAGATCGAGCGGCTGGAAAGCCGCCTCCTGGTGCTGGCGACGGTCGGCTCGGCCGGCCCGTTCATCGGCCTGTTCGGCACGGTGTGGGGCATCATGACGAGCTTCCGGGCCATCGCGGGCCAGCAGACCACGTCGCTGGCGGTGGTCGCCCCGGGCATCGCCGAGGCCCTATTTGCCACGGCCATCGGCCTTATCGCCGCCATACCGGCGACCATTTTCTATAACAAGTTCATATCCGACGTGAACAAGCAGGCGCAGCGCCTGGAGGGGTTTGCCGATGAGTTTGCCGCAATTCTGTCGCGGCAGATCGATGAGCGGGGGTGAGGGAATCGCGGAATGGCGATGAGCGCAGGAGTATCTGCGGCCTCTGGCCGACGCCGTCATAGCCGGCGCCCGGTCATGGCCGAGATCAACGTGACGCCGATGGTCGACGTCATGCTGGTCCTGCTCATCATCTTCATGGTGTCGGCGCCGCTGCTCACCGTCGGCGTGCCGATCGACCTGCCGCAGACGCAGGCCAAGACCCTCGAACAGGACAAGGAGCCGCTGACGGTTTCGGTCAACATGAAGGGCGAGGTCTATCTGCAGAATTCCGAAGTGCCGCTCGATGAACTGGTCGCCAAGCTCAAGGCGGTGACCGATGCGCGCGGCGGCTTGGACGAGCGCATCTATGTGCGCGGCGACCGCCAGGTCGACTACGGCACGGTGATGAAGGTGATGGGGCGGATCTCGTCGGCGGGGTTCCGCCGCGTGGCTCTGGTGACGGAGATCGAGCAGGGGGCGGGGCGCTGACGGTCAGCTGATGAGGACGGCGTATACCATTTCGGCGTTTGGGCACGCGGCGATCTTGCTGTGGAGCGTGCTTTCGTTCGCGGCCAAGCCGCTGCCGTCCGCCGCTCGAGTCGATGCCGGTCGACGTCGTGACGGCGGCGGAGTTCTCCAAGATCACCGCCGGCGCGAAGGACGCGCCCAAGGCCGAGACGCCGAAGCCGCTGGTCGAGAAAGTCGCCGAGGCGAAGCCGGTCGAAGAGATGGCCGCGAAGGTGCGACAACAAGGAGGTGAAGGCCGCGCGCGAGGCGCAGCCTTCGCCGCCCGAGCCGAAGCCGCTCGAGCCGAAGCCGGAGGAAAAGCCGGCCGAAGTGAAGCCGACGGAGAGCAAACCCTCGGAGCAGAAGAAGGCCGAGGCCAAGCCCGACCCGATCGCCGAAGCGCTCGCCAAGGACGAGGCGAAGAAGGCCGAGCAGAAGAAGGCCGAAGCCAAGACGCCGATGCCGCCGCGCAAGCCCGCGCCGCCGGCTCCGAAGTTCGATCCCAAGCAGGTGGAGGCGCTGCTCGACAAGCGCGACTCGACCCGCGTCGCCGCTGCCGGCGACTACGCTCAGCTCTACGCCGTCGGTCGGCATGCCGAAGGCCAACGCCGAAACGATGTCGATGAGCGAGCTCGACGCGTTGCGCGCGCGGCTCGCGAGCCTGTGGAATATCCCGGCCGGTGCCAAGGACCCGCGTGAACTTACCGTGCTGATCCGCATCAAGCTCAAGCCCGACGGCACGCTCAACGGACCGCCCATGGTGCTCACGAGCGGCAACACGCCGCTGTTCGCGGCAGCGCGCGACAGCGCGATCCGCGCGCTGTTCCGCGGCCAGCCCTACGACATGCTCCGGCCCGAGACCTACGAGCTTTGGAAGGACATCGAGATTACCTTCGATCCGCGAGATGATCCGCGGATGAACGGCCGCCGAAGGCGGCTTAGACGACGCACATGAACGAGCGCAGGTTGACGACGAGAATGCCTTGCCCGAGCCGCCGCCGGCTGATGACGCTCGGCCTCGGCGCGGCAGCCGGTGCATTCGTCGGCCTGTCGGCGCGCAACGCCGCCGCGGTCCTGCGCCTCGACGTCACCCAGGGCAACGTGCAGCCGATGCCGATCGCGCTGCCGGATTTCGTCGGCTGGGGACTGCCGGATCCGGCCGCGGCGCGCAACGTCACGCAGGTCATCACGTCGAACCTGCAGCGTTCCGGACTGTTCGCGCCGATCGAGCAGGCCGCCTATCTGGAGCGGATTTCCAACATCGACACCGTGCGCTTCCCGGACTGGCGCACCATCAACGCGCAGGCGCTGGTGACCGGCCGCCTGGCCCAGACCGAAGGCAGGCTGACCGCGCAGTTCCGGCTCTGGGACGTGTTCGCCGGCCAGCAACTGGACGGCAAGCAATACAACACCACGCCGGACAACTGGCGCCGCATCGCTCACATCATTTCGGACGCGATCTACGAACGGCTGACCGGCGAGAAGGGCTATTTCGACAGCCGCGTGGTCTTCGTCGACGAATCCGGGCCGAAGGACCGCCGCGTCAAGCGTCTCGCACTGATGGATCAGGACGGCGCCAACGTGCGCTATCTCACGCGCGGCGATGACCTCGTGCTCACGCCGCGCTTCTCGTCGTCGCCGGACACCATCACCTACATGTCCTACGGCCAGGGCGACCCCAAGGTCTACCTGATGAACATCGAGACCGGGCAGCGCGAGATGGTCACCAATTTTCCCGGCATGAGCTTCAGCCCGCGGTTCTCGCCCGACGGTCAGCGCGTGATCTTCAGCCTGCAGCGCGGCGCCAATTCCAACCTGTTCGTGATGGACCTGCGGTCCAAAGCGACGACGCGGCTCACCGATACCGCGGTCATCGACACCGCGCCGTCGTATTCGCCCGATGGCCAGCGCATCTGTTTCGAGTCCGACCGCGGCGGCAAGCAGCAGATCTACGTGATGGCGGCGAGCGGCGGCACCGCGCAGCGGATCAGCTTCGGCGACGGCGCCTATTCCACGCCGGTCTGGTCGCCGCGCGGCGACTACATCGCGTTTACCAAACAGGCGCAGGGCAAGTTCGCGATCGGGATCATGAAACCGGATGGATCGGGCGAGCGGCTGCTGACCGAGGGCTATCACAATGAAGGCCCGACCTGGTCGCCGAACGGCCGCGTGATCATGTTCTTCCGCGAAGCGGGCGGCAACTCCGGGCCGACACTTCATACGGTCGACGTCACCGGCCGCAACGAGCTGCGGGTGATGACGCCGAGCTTCGCATCCGATCCGGCGTGGTCGCCGCTGTTGCAGTAGGGGGAACTGGATTCAGTAGGGGAACTGGATTCGCACACACGACATGGCATCGGACGGGAACTCGGGGAGCCCGGAAGGCGCCGCATTTAAGGGTCATTAACTACCGGAGTCGGTTTCCGCTTTTTCCCCGCATTTGAGTGATCCAGGCAACACGAAGGCAAGGTTGACAAAACCTTCGCTTAACCAGCTGCCTGCTAGACCATCGGTTAAGGTCCGGGAAAGAGATGGAGAGGGAGGCACCGGAATGATGATTGTCACGCGCCTCTTCCGCGCTGTCGGACTTCGCTGCCGTTCTGGTCACAGCGTTGGCCGTTGCGGGGTGCGCCAACAAGCCGAACGACGGCGACGCAGGCCGGTTCCAGCGCGGCGCCGGGCAGCCAGCAGGATTTCGTCGTCAATGTCGGCGACCGCGTGTTCTTCGAAGCGGACTCGTCTGAACTCACGCCACAGTCGTTGCAGACGCTGGAGAAGCAGGCGCAGTGGCTGCAGGCTTACAGCCAGTACACCTTCACGATCGAAGGCCACGCCGACGAGCGCGGCACGCGCGAATACAACATCGCGCTCGGCGCCCGCCGCGCGCAGACGGTGCGCGAGTATCTCACCTCGCGCGGCGTCCAGGCGCATCGCATGCGGACGATCTCCTACGGCAAGGAGCGCCCGGTCGCGGTCTGTAACGACATCTCATGCTGGTCGCAGAACCGGCGCAGCGTGACAGTGCTGAATACTAGTTCTTAGCGGGGGAACTACGCGGGGGAAGGGGACAGCCGGCGCCTTCGGGCGCCGGTTGTATTTTGGGCATTCGCTGTGCTTGCCAATGGCGCGGAAACGCAACATCGTGCGGTCAGACGGGCTGAATCGCGCCCTGGTCACGCAATTTCGAATTCGGGAAGCGCCATGATGATTGGTCTGCTGCCTTCACCGAGATGTCTTGCCGTGCCTGCGGCGCTCGCTGCGCTGGCGCTGTTGGCCGGCTGCGGCGAGGACAACCGTTACGTCGCGCCGCCGCCGCCGGTGGTCACCGTCATGACGCCGGTACAGAAGACCGTCACGCTCTATCTCGAGGCGACCGGCAACACGGCCGCGGTGAACACCGCCAACCTGGTCGCGCGCGTTCCGGGCTTCGTGCAGGAGATCAAGTACCAGGACGGCGACTTCGTGAAGAAGGGCACGCCGCTCTTCATCATCGAGCCCGAGCCCTACAAGCTCAAGCTCGATCAGGCGAAGGCCGCCGAGGACGGCGGCGAAGGCCGCGCTCATCTAGGCCGAAGCCGAATTCAAGCGGCAGGCAGACCTGACTCGCGAAGCAGGTCTCGACCCAGGCGCTCTACGACAAGTGGCTGAGCCAGCGCGACTCCGACCGCGCCAACGTGCAACAGGCCGAGGCCAACACCGGTCAGGCCGCGATCAACTACGGCTACACCACCGTGAAGGCGCCGTTCGACGGCATCGTCACGGCGCGGCTGGTGTCGGTCGGCGCAATGGTCGGCGCCACCAGCCCGACCCAGCTCGCCACCATCGTCCAGCCGATCCGATCTACGTGAATTTCAATCTCGCCGAGCGCGACGTGCTGAGCGTCCGCGAGGAGATCCGCAAGCGCGCGTTCACGCCCGAGCAGCTCAAGAAGGTGCCGGTCGAGGTCGGGCTGCAGACCGACGAAGGCTATCCGATCAAGGGCACGCTCGACTACGCCGCGCCGACGGTCGATCCGTCGACCGGCACGCTGGCGGTGCGCGGCATCTTCCAGAATCCGAACCGCGTCCTGCTGCCGGGCTATTTCGTCCGCGTGCGCGTGCCGGTCGACCAGCAGAACAACGCGCTGCTGGTGCCCGGACGCGGCGCTCGGCAGCGACCAGGGCGGACGCTACTTGCTGGTCGTCAACAAGGACAACGTGGTCGAGCAGCGCAAGGTCGAGATCGGGCCGCTCGAAGGCGAGATGCGGGTGATCGAAAAGGGCATCAGCGCCGACGACCGGGTCGTGGTCGCCGGCATCATGCGCGCGGTGCCGGGCCAGAAGGTCGATCCGCGAGTGAGACGGCGGCCGCGCCGCCGCCGGCGCCGCCTGCGAAGTAGTCGCCTGCCATGATCTCGAAATTCTTCATCGAGCGGCCGGTCCTCGCCAACGTGCTGGCGATCCTGATGGTCGTGATCGGCGCGGTGGCGCTGTTCAGGCTGCCGGTCGCGCAATATCCCGACGTGGTGCCGCCGACCGTGCAGGTGACCACGCGCTATCCCGGCGCCAGCGCGCGCACCGTGATCGACACCGTCGCGCTGCCGATCGAGCAGCAGGTCAACGGCGTGGAAGGCATGATCTACATGCAGTCCTATGCCGCCGCCGACGGCACCTACACGCTCACCGTCACCTTCAAGATCGGCACCGATCTCAACTTCGCGCAGGTGCTGGTGCAGAACCGCGTCTCGACCGCGCTGGCGCAACTGCCGCAGGCCGTGCAGGAGCAGGGCGTCACGGTGCAGAAGAAGTCGACCGCGATCCTGCAGATCGTCACGCTGACGTCGCCCGACGGGCGCTACGACAGCCTCTATCTCAGCAACTACGCCACCATCCGGCTGCAGGACGAGATCGCGCGGCTGCCCGGCGTCGGCAACGTCAACGTGTTCGGCGCCGGCCAGTATTCGATGCGGGTCTGGCTCGATCCCAACAAGATGCAGGCGCGCGGGCTCGACGTCGCCGGACGTCATCCAGGCGCTGCAGCAGCAGAGCGAGCAGGTCACGGCCGGGCAGATCGGCATGCCGCCGGCGCCGGCCGACCAGGCGTTCCAGTACACGCTCAACGTCCTCGGCCGGCTCGACGATGCCGAGCAGTTCGCCGACGTCATCGTCAAGACCGGCACGACCGGCGAGATCACGCGCGTTCGCGACATCGGCCGCGTCGAGCTCGGCGCGCAGACCTACAGCCAGATCTTCAATCTCGACGGCAAGCCGTCCGCCGGCATGGCGATCTTCCAGTCGCCGGGCGCCAATGCGCTCGACGTCGGCAGCGAGGTGAAGGCCAAGATGGCCGCGCTGGCGAAGGAGTTTCCGCAGGGGCTGCAATACTCCGTCCCGTTCGACACCACGAAGTTCGTCAACGAGTCGATCAACGAGGTCTACAAGACGCTGTACGAGGCCGCGATCCTGGTGCTGATCGTCATCCTGGTGTTCCTGCAGGACTGGCGCGCCATGCTGGTGCCGGCGACCACCGTGCCGGTCACCATCATCGGCGCGTTCGCCGCGATGGCGGCGCTCGGCTTCACGGTCAACTTCTCGACCCTGTTCGCCATCGTGCTGGCGATCGGCATCGTGGTCGACGACGCCATCGTGGTGGTGGAAGGCGCCGCCCACAACATCGAGAAGGGCATGAGCGGCCACGACGCCGCGATCCAGCGCGATGGACCAGCTGTTCGGTCCGATCATCGGCATCACGCTGGTGCTGATGGCGGTGTTCCTGCCGGCGGCGTTCCTGCCGGGCCTGACCGGGCGGATGTACGCGCAGTTCGCGCTGGTCATCGCCGCGACCGCGCTGCTCAGCGCCATCAATGCGGTGACGCTCAAGCCGACGCAGAGCGCGATGTGGCTGCGCGCGGCCGGTGCCGCCGGAACAGCGCAACGTCGTTCTATCCGCGGCTTCAACCGGGTCTACGACCGGTTGCCGAGCGCGGCTACGCCTGGCTGATCGGCCGCATGGTGTCGCGCAGCGGCATCATGGCGGCGATCGCGCTCGTCATCATCGGCGTCTCGCTCTACGGCTTCTCGCGCGTGCCGACCGGCTTCCTGCCGATCGAGGACCAGGGCTATCTGATCGCTATCGTGCAACTGCCCGACGGCGCTTCGCTGGCCGCGCACCCAGAAGGTGCTGGACAAGGTGCAGCGAGATCGCCGGCAAGACGCCCGGCGTCGATCAGGTGATCACCATCGCGGGCGTCTCGGCGCTCGACAACAGCGCGACGCTGGCCAACGCCGGCGTCGCCTACATGATCCTCAAGGACTGGGGCGAGCGCGAAAAGCACAAGGGCCAGGATCTGCTGTCGCTGTTCACCTCGCTCAACGCGAGCTCGGCGAAATCGAGGAGGCGCGCATCATCGTGATGCCGCCGCCGCCGATCCAGGGCGTCGGCAACGCCGCCGGCTTCACCATGCAGATCGAACTGCGCGACGGCAGCTTCGATCTCGTCAAGCTGCAGAGCGTGGTCGACACCATCGTGGCCAACGCCAAGACCCAGATCGGCCTGCAGATCGTGATGGCGTCGTTCCGCGCCGTCGGTGCCGCAATACACGATCGAGGTCGACCGCGAAAAGACCAAGACCGTCCATCTCGACGTCGATCAGGTGTTTTCCGCGCTCGGCGGCTATCTCGGCTCGGCCTATGTCGATCAGTTCAACAAGTTCGGCCGCGTCTTCCAGATCTACGTGCAGGGCGACGCGCAGTTCCGTCTGCGGCTGGACGGACATCCAGAACCTGACGGTCCGCAACAAGGACGGCAACATGATCCCGCTCGGCACGCTGGTGAAGATCACGCCGTCCGTCGGGCCCGTCGCTGATCAGCCTGTACAATCTCTATCCATCCGCCACCATCATCGGCGTGCCGGCGACCGGGTTTCTCGTCCGGCGACGCCATCACGCTGATGGAGCAGATCGCCAAGCAGTCGCTGCCGCCCGGGCATGGGCTTCGAGTGGAGCGCGATGTCGTATCAGGAGAAGCTCGTCGGCAACCAGATGTACTTCGTGTTCGCGTTCGGCCTGCTGCTGGTCTACCTGGTGCTGGCCGGGCAATACGAGAGCTGGTACGCGCCGATTTCGGTCGTTCTCGCGGTGCCGCTATCGCTGATCGGGCCGGTGCTGCTGATTTCGGCGCTGGTTCACAAGGGACTGAGCAACAACCTCTACGTCCAGATCGGGCTGGTGCTGCTGATCGCGCTGTCGGCGAAGAACGCCATCCTGATCGTCGAGTTCGCGCGCGAACTGCGGGCCGAGGGCAAGAGCGATCGCCGAAGTCGGCGATCGGCGCCGCGCGCGCCCGGTTCCGGCCGATCCTGATGACGTCGTTTGCGTTCATTCTGGGTGTGGCGCCGCTGGTGTTCGCCACCGGCGCCGGCGCCGCCGCCCGCAAGTCGATCGGCATCACGGTGTTCTCCGGCATGCTGGCATCGACCTGCCTGGCCGTGCTGTTCGTTCCGGCCTTCTTCGTGCTGGTCCAGCGGTTCGAGGAAAGCCGCAAAGCGCGCAAGAAAAAGCCGGTCGAAAGCGTTCCGGCGGCTGAATGACCAGTCGCGACAAAAGGTCAGGGCCCTATAGTCACAATTTGGACGCAGCGAGTTTTATGCTAATCACCGGCGGCATCCGCAACCAATACTGTTGGCTCATGGCACGTTTCATACTCGGGACGACCGCGTCGGCATTGGCCGTACTGGTCGGGGCGGCGACATGGTCGGCGCGGGCCCAGGAAGCCGAGCGGCCGCCATTCCTGCTGGAGCGGCTGTTTGGTCCGAGCGATCAGCGGCCGGCGGCGCCGGTCGGGCAGGATCGCACCGCGCAGGTCCCCGCCAGCGATGTGGTCGTGCGCCTCGACCGGCTGGAAGGCCAGATCCGGCAACTGACCGGCGTGATCGAGCAATTGCAGTTCCGTAACCAGCAGCTCGAAGGCCAGTTGCGGCGCATGCAGGAAGACAGCGACTATCGCTTCCAGGAACTCGGCGCGAAGGGCGGCGCGCGCCCTGCGACTCCGGCCCGGCCGCAACCCGCGCCCGGCGCGGTGCCGCCGACCGGCACGGTCCCGGGCAAGCGCGGCGACGTGTTCGACCCGACGCAAAATCCGAACGCGCCCGGCGCGCCGCAGACTCTCGGCTCGACCGTCGCCACCGCGCCCACCGATCCCGGCGCGGCGCGCAATCCGAATGCGCCGGGCGTTGCGACTGCGCCGTCGTCGCCCAAGGAGGAGTTCGATTTCGCCTACGGTCACGTGGCGCGCAAGGACTATGCGCTCGCCGAGGAGTCGTTCCGCGCTTTCCTGCTCAAGCATTCAGGCGACAAGCTGTCCGCGGAAGCCGCGTATTGGCTCGGCGAGAGTTTGTTCCAGCGGCAGAAGTTCCGTGATGCCGCGGAAGCGTTCCTCAATGTCTCGACCAAGTACGAGACCTCCCCCAAGGCGCCGGACTCGCTGTTCCGGCTCGGGCAGTCGCTGGCGGCGCTTGGCGAGAAGGAGGCCGCGTGCGCATCGCTAGGGGAAGTCGTGCGCAAGTTTCCAAAGGCTTCCGCCAATCTGAAGCAGAGCGTCGAGCGGGAACAAAAGCGTGTCCGCTGCTGACGCGGCCCAGCCGGTCTCGGCGGCGCAGGCCGAGGCGCTGTTTCGTCCATTCGTCCATACCTCGGCGTTGATCCTGGCGGTATCCGGCGGGCCCGACTCGACCGCGATGCTGATGCTGGCGGCGCGCTGGCGTGCGGCGCTCAGGAAGGGCCCGGACCTGTTCGCCGTCACCATCGATCATGGCTTGCGCCGCGAGTCGGCGGCCGAGGCGCGCGCGGTCGAGGAACTGGCGCGCCGGTTCGGCGTGCGACATCGCATCTTGCGCTGGCGCGGCAAGAAGCCCGATACCGGTTTGCAGGAAGCCGCGCGCACCGCGCGCTACCGGCTACTCGCCGAAGCCGCGCTCGCCGCCAACGCGCGCTGCATCCTGACCGCGCACACGCTCGACGATCAGGCCGAGACGATCTTGTTCCGGATGATGCGGGGCAGCGGGCTGACCGGTCTTGGCGCCATGACACCGGCCTCGCTGCTCCCGTCCGAGGGCGAAACGGAAATCATGCTGGCGCGGCCGTTCCTCGATATTCCGAAAACGCGCCTTCTCGCGACCCTTGACCAAGCCCGGATCGACTTTGCGCGCGACCCGAGCAACCTCGATCCGCGCTTTGCGCGCCCACGGTTGCGCGAACTGATGCCCGCGCTTGGCGCGCGAGGGGCTCGATGCCCGTCGTCTCGCGATCCTGGCGCGGCGGCTGCGGCGCGCCGAGGCCGCCATCGAGATGGCGGTCGGGGTCGCGGCGGCGGCGCTGTCCGAGCGGGTTTGGACCGGTCGCGGTCCGATTGTCTTCGAGGCCGAGAAATTCTACCGTCTGCCGGCCGAAGTCGCGCTGCGGCTCCTGGCGCGCTCCATCGCCTTTGTCGGCGACGAGGGGCCGGTCGAACTTGGCAAGGTCGAGACGCTGTTCGAGAGCCTGGCGGCGGTTTCCGCGCTCCGGCAGACCACCCGGTTGCGCCGGACCCTGGCTGGGGCGATGGTGACGCTGGCGGCGGGCCGGCTGACGATCGGTCGCGCGCCGACCCGCAAGGCCCGCTTAACCACGGGGTCACAAGCCCGCCGTAGTCCTGCTAAACTACGTTAGAATACAAGAACATCGCGACGTTCTCTTGGCAGGAGCCCTGACGAGACCTAGATTGAGGGCCGGGTGACGTGAATCGGCCGTAAATTCGCGGCTTCTCCTGAATGGGCACGGCGTCGCCGTCGGCCAAAAGGACCTGAGGATGAACGCCAATCTGCGCAATTTCGCCCTTTGGGTGATCATCGTCCTCCTGCTTCTGGCGTTGTTCACGCTGTTCCAAAATCCCGGCACCCGGACCACGTCCCAGGACATCTCGTTCTCGCAGCTTCTCAGCGAAGTCGATTCCGGCCGCGTGCGCGACGTGTTGATCCAGGGCCCGGAGATTCACGGCACCTTCACGGACGGCCGCAGTTTCCAGACCTATGCGCCCAACGATCCGTCGCTGATCCAGCGGCTCTACGGCAAGGGCGTCGCCATCACGGCGCGGCCGCAGCAGAACGACGTGCCGTGGTTCGTGTCGCTGCTGGTATCATGGCTGCCGTTCATCGCTCTGATCGGCGTGTGGATTTTTCTGTCCCGGCAGATGCAGGGCGCCGGCGGCAAGGCGCTCGGATTCGGCAAATCGCGGGCGAAGCTTTTGACCGAGGCGCACGGCCGCGTCACCTTCGAGGACGTGGCGGGCGTCGACGAGGCCAAGCAGGACCTGCAGGAGATCGTCGAATTCCTGCGCGACCCCGGAAAATTCCAGCGGCTCGGCGGCAAAATTCCGCGCGGCGTGCTGCTGGTCGGCCCGCCCGGAACCGGCAAGACGCTGATCGCGCGCGCCGTGGCGGGTGAAGCCAACGTGCCGTTCTTCACCATTTCGGGCTCCGACTTCGTCGAGATGTTCGTCGGCGTCGGCGCGAGCCGCGTGCGCGACATGTTCGAGCAGGCGAAGAAGAATGCGCCCTGCATCATCTTCATCGACGAAATCGACGCGGTCGGCCGCCATCGTGGCGCTGGCCTCGGCGGCGGCAACGACGAGCGCGAACAGACGCTCAACCAGTTGCTGGTCGAGATGGACGGCTTCGAGGCGAACGAGGGCATCATCCTGATCGCCGCCACCAACCGTCCCGACGTGCTCGACCCGGCGCTGCTGCGTCCCGGCCGGTTCGACCGCCAGGTCGTGGTGCCGAACCCGGACGTCGTCGGCCGCGAGCAGATCCTCAAAGTGCACGTCCGCAAGGTTCCCCTTGCGCCGGACGTCAACCTGCGCACCATCGCGCGCGGCACGCCCGGCTTCTCGGGCGCCGATCTCGCCAACCTGATCAACGAGGCGGCGCTGATGGCGGCGCGGCGCAACAAGCGCATGGTCACGCAGAGCGAGTTCGAGGATGCCAAGGACAAGGTGATGATGGGCGCCGAGCGCAAGTCGCTCGTGATGACCGAGGAGGAGAAGCTCCTCACCGCCTATCACGAAGGCGGCCACGCCATCGTCGCGTTCAACGTCAAGGCCACCGACCCGGTGCACAAGGCGACCATCATTCCGCGCGGCCGCGCGCTCGGCATGGTCATGCAGTTGCCCGAGCGCGACAAGCTGTCGATGTCGCGCGAGCAGATGACCTCGCGGCTTGCCATCATGATGGGCGGCCGCGTCGCCGAGGAATTGGTGTTCGGCAGGGAGAAGGTGACGTCGGGCGCCGCCTCCGACATCGAGCAGGCCACGAAGCTCGCGCGGATGATGGTCACCCGCTGGGGCCTCTCCGACGAACTTGGTACCGTCGCGTACGGCGAGAACCAGGACGAGGTGTTCCTCGGCTATCAGGTGTCGCGCCAGCAGAACATCTCGGAAGAGACCAGCCGCAAGATCGACACCGAAATCCGCCGGCTGGTCGAAGCCGGTTATTCGGAAGCTCAGCACATTCTCACCGAGAAGCGCGGCGATCTCGAAACGCTCGCCAAGGGCCTGCTCGAATTCGAGACGCTGACCGGTGACGAGATCAAGGACCTGCTCGCCGGCCGGCGGCCGATGCGCGAGTCCGTGATCGAGCCGACGACGCCGCGCTCGTCGGCGGTGCCGCCCGCGGGCCGCAGCCGCCCGCGCCCCGAGCCTGGGCCGATGGAGCCGCAGCCGACCTGAGGGCCGCGGTTCTGTCCTTTCCAATTCACAAAGCTGCCATCGCCCGCAACAGCGGGCGATTTGCTTTTGCCGACGGCTGGGAAGCGCGATCCATCCACACGTCTTGGCCGGGGCATAGCCGTCCGAAGGACGGCGTCGTTTCGCTCCGCCTATGTCCCGGCCATCCACGTCTTGACTCAACTCTCGAAAACAAGACGTGGATGCCCGGCACAAGGCCGGGCATGACAAGTCATTCAATGTAGCGGTCCGTGGGATTGATTTTCGCCACGGCGGGTTGTGCGGCGATGGCTGCGCATACTTCGCATGGCTGGCGGGCGATGCGCCAGCCTGTATGATTTTGCCGTGCGCTCGACGTCAGACGTCGGCGCAGGGTCGTGGGAGGTGATGCGTGAGCTTCAATCTTGGCCGCCGGAGTTTTCTGACAGGTGCCGCGTCCTTCGGGATGCTCGGCCTCAACGGTCTGACCGGCGCAAGGGCGCAGACCGGAATTCCAACCGGCGCTCCGCTGCCCGCTCGCACGAATTTCGTGATCCGCGGCGCGTATGTGCTCACCATGGACACCGCGCTCGGCGAATTTCCGCAAGGTGATGTGCATGTCCGCGACGGCCGGATCGCGGCTGTCGGCCGCAACATCGATGCGCCTGGGGCGACCGTCATCGACGGCGCCAACTCCGTTGTGCTGCCGGGCCTGGTCGAAACACACTGGCATCTGTGGACCACGCTGCTGCGCGGCATGGTCGGTGAGCGGCCCGATCAATTCTATTTTCCGATGAGCGGGGCGCTGGGCAAAGTGTTCCATCCGTCCGACGCCTATCAGGGCACGCGGCTGTCGACCATCGAGGCGCTCTACGGTGGCGTCACCACCGTCACCGACTGGAGCCACATCAACCAGACCCGCGAGCACTCCGAGGCCAACATCAAGGCGATTGCCGACAGCGGTATCCGAGCCCGATATCTCTATGGTCCCTGGCAGGGGCAGTCGCCGACGCAGCCGAGCAACATGGCCGAGCTCGAGCGCTTCCAGAAAGAATGGGCGCGGTACTCGAACGACGGCTTGATTTCGCTGGGCATGTCGTGGCGCGGCTTGCACAATTTCCGCGGACTTGGCGGCGGCGAGCAGGCGGCCGATGCCAACCGCGAGGAGTTGGCTGCAGCGCAGCGGATGAAACTGCCGATTTCGGTTCACTCGTCGAGTTCGCACGCGCGGGCGGGAGAAATCATCCGGCTCGGGGAGGCCAACGCGCTCGGCAAGGACACGTTGCTGGCCCACGGCGGCGGCGCGCGGCCGGACGAAATCAAGCTGATGGCGGAAACCGGTACGCCGATCGCAACCTGCCCGTCCGGCGAAGGCAGCATGGGCTATCCGTTGCAGCAGATCGAGAACTTCCTCAGCGCCGGCGTCAAGGTGGGTCTCGGCTTCGAACTCGATCGCGCTCTCGGGCAATGCCGACATGTTCCGCACCATGAAGACCGTGCAGGACACCGAGAAGATCCGCAACCAGGTGCAGTTCAAGATGTCGTCGCGCCGCGTGCTGGAACTGGCGACGATCGGCGGCGCGCGCTGTCTCAACCTGGAAGACTCGATCGGCTCGCTGACGCCCGGCAAGCGCGCCGACGTGATCATGGTGTCGCTGCTGGCGCCGAACCTGGGCGTCGGCGCCGATCCGGCCAACCTGCTGGTGAATTCGGCCGCGCCCGCCAATGTGGATTTCGTCGCGGTCGACGGACGAATTCTCAAGCGGGACGGCAAGCTCACCAATGTGGACGTCAGGAAGGCGCTGACCGAGGCGGCGGTGGCGCTCAAGGCGGTCCGCGAGCGCGCGAACTGGCGCGGCTGAGCGGCAAGTCACCCGCCCAATTGGCGAAACCACGGCCGAAAGGCCGGCCCTGTTGTTTGCCCCGCTTCGATCGCTTGGGTACTCCGCGCCGCTCGCTGTGAAATTGGCACGATCCTTGTAGCGCGCCAAGCCCTCGGCCGCAGGCCGAAGGCTTGCCGTATCAACGGCAGGCCCAGCAAGGGGTGTGTCCATGTCGCTTCAGAAGCAGGCGGGTTCCGTACATCCGGTCGACGAGTTGCTGCCTTATCCGCGGCTGTTCGCGCTCGGACTCCAGCACGTGCTGGTGATGTATGCCGGCGCCGTCGCAGTCCCGCTGATCATCGGCCGGGCGCTCAAGCTGCCGCCCGAACAGATCGCCGTCCTGATCAATGCCGACCTGTTCGCCTGCGGCATCGCCACCCTGATCCAGTCGATCGGCTTCCCCGGCGTCGGCATCCGGTTGCCGGTCATGATGGGCGTCACCTTCGCATCGGTCGCGCCGATGCTCGCGATGGCGGGCAGTCCGGATATCGGACTTCTCGGCATCTACGGATCGGTGATCGTCGCCGGCATCTTCGGCTTCCTGGTCGCGCCGTTCATCAGCCGGATGCTGCCGCTGTTTCCGCCGGTCGTGACCGGCACCATCATCATCGTGATCGGCATTTCGCTGATGCGGGTGGGGATCAACTGGGCGGGCGGCGGCCTGCCGACGGTCGGCCGTGTGGTCGACGGCCAGATGGGCCAGTTCGCCAATCCGAACTACGGCGCGCTCGACGGGCTCGGCATCGCGCTGTTCGTGCTGCTGGTCATCCTTGCGCTTACGCGGTTCGCCAAGGGCTTCGTCGGCAACGTCGCGGTCCTGCTCGGCATCGTTGCCGGCGCGGTCGCTCGCGGCCGCGCTCGGCAAGATGCATTTCGACAAGGTCGCGAGCGCGTCCTGGTTCGGCGTGGTCTATCCGTTCCAGTTCGGGCTGCCGACGTTCGACCTGGTCGCGTCGATCACCATGTGCCTGGTGATGATCGTCGTGATGATCGAGTTCGACCGGCATGTTCCTGGCGCTCGGCGAGATGACCGACCGGAAGATCGATCAGCAGGCGCTGACCAAGGGACTGCGCGCCGACGGCCTCGGCACGCTGATCGGCGGCATCTTCAACACGTTTCCCTACACGTCGTTCTCGCAGAACGTCGGGCTCGTCGGCGTCACCGGCATCCGCTCGCGCTGGGTCACGGCGGCGGGCGGCGTCATCATGCTGGCGCTCGGCCTCATCCCGAAGATGGCCGCGCTGGTCGAGGCGGTGCCGCTGGTGGTGCTGGGCGGCGCGGGCCTGGTGATGTTCGGCATGGTGGCGGCGACCGGCGCGCGCATTCTCACCAATGTCGATTTCAAGACCAGCCGCAACAACCTGTTTGTGGTGGCGATCGCGATCGGCTTCGGCATGATCCCGCTGGTGGCGCCGAATTTCTTCCGGCAATTGCCGCATGCGCTGCATCCGCTGCTGGAGTCCGGCATCCTGTTGGCCGCGATCGTCGCGGTGGCGCTCAACGCCTTCTTCAACGGGCTCGGCAGCGCGGAAGCCGCGAAGGCGGAGGCCTCGGCCGGCGCCCAAGCGGCCGAGCACGCCTGACGCGCGCCCCAAAGGGCGGGTGGCGTCACGACGGCGATGCGCGATAGCCTGCGCGCATGCCGTTGCCAAACCGCGTCGATCCGTTCGGTGAACTGTTCGCCGATGCCGCCCGTGGCCTGTTCATGGGCAATCGCGGTGGGCGCTTTCATCGCGACGGCCGCACGCTCGGCGCGCGGCGTTGGGTGTCGCGGCAATGGATCTGCTGCCGGCTCGAATTCAAGGGCCGCGCCGCGCCAGGTCTGGGGTGCGAGCTATACCGAACTGTTCTTTCTCGACGAGCCGACCGCGCTCGCGGCCGGTCACCGGCCCTGCTTCGAATGCCGGCGCACGCAGGCGCAGGCCTTCGCGGCAGCGTTCGCGCGACGGATTGGGTCTGCCGTCACCGTCGCGCGCCGCCGAGATGGATCGCATCCTCCATGCCGAGCGGCTCGACGGCCGCCGCAAGCGGCGTCACTCCGTGCCGATCGACGGTCTGCCGGACGGTGCCTTCCTGACCCTGTCGCTGGAATCGACGGTCCCGTACGCGGTGCGCGGGTCGCGGCTGTTGGCGTGGACACCGTCAGGCTATGGCGACGCCCGCGCGCGTCCAGCCGGGGTCGACGTCGAGGTCCTGACCCCGCCTGCGATTGTCGCCGCCCTATCGGCCGGCTATTCCCCGCGCTGGCATGACAGCGCCGGGAAGTAGCGCAAAGCTGCGGAAATCCTTCATTTTTCCTCCATCAGCCGGCCACATTCTCGCACCATGTGAGAGATTCCGTCCGGCGGCAAGGAATGGGGGCCGCCGGGATTTCCGTAAGCGTTTGAAAACACAGCACTGAACGACGGTCCCGGAGTCGGGTGGCTGCGCGGGATTTGGGCGGTGCGCCGAGGGGGATACGCCTTGCCAGCAGCAATTCGCCATGCGCCGCTTGCGCTTCTTGTTGCGACCTTCATTGCCGGAACTGCCTTCGCCCAGACCACGCCGCCGTCCGCTGCGCCAAAGCCGCGCCCGCAGACCGTCGCGAAGCCGGCCGCCACCAAGGCGGTGGTGTCGACCTCGCCCCATCCGACTTTCGACGAAGACACCGCGCAGCGCATCTCCGCCGCCCTGCTGAGCTATTCGGCGCTCGAAGTGCGCGGCGGCTGGCCGGCGCTGCCGGCGACCGCCAAGCTTGTGCCGGGCGCCAAGGGCGAGGAGGTGGCGTTGCTGCGCCGCCGGCTCGCGCTGACCGACGATCTTCCCGCCGACAAGGAAGCCGGTGACGCCTACGACGAGACGCTGGCGGCGGCGGTACGTCGTTTCCAGGCGCGTCACGGGCTCGAGGAGACCGGCAGCGTCGGCCCGAAGACGCTCACGGCGCTCAACGTGCCGGTCGGCAAGTCGCCTGCGCCAGCTCGCGGCCTCGTTCGACCGGCTGGCCGCGCTGGATTTCCACTTCGGCCAGCGCTACGTCGTGGTCAATCTTCCGGCGGCGTTCGCCGAGGCGGTGGAAGGCAACCGTGTCGTGCGCCGCCATGTGGTGCAGGTCGGCCGCGCCGATCGGCCGTCGCCGACGCTCACCACCCACATCACGACCGTCAATCTCAATCCGACCTGGACGGTGCCGCTCGGCATCCTGAAGAAGGATGTCATTCCGAAAATGCGCAAGGACCCGGGCTATGCGGCGCGCATGCACATGCGGGTGCTGGACGGCGCCGGCCGCGAGGTCGATCCCTACAGCGTCGACTGGAATTCCGACCGTGCGCCCAACTTCACGATCCGGCAGGATTCCGGCTCGTGGAACGCGCTCGGCTCGCTGCGCATCGACATGCCAAATTCACATTCGGTCTACATGCACGACACCAACCACAAGGAATTCTTCAGCGCCGACTACCGCTTCCAATCGTCCGGCTGCACGCGCGTCGAGGATCCGCGCGCTCTGGCCGCCTGGCTGCTGGAGGATACCCCTGGCTGGACGCGGGCGCAGATCGATGCCGGGATCGCGAAGGGCGAACGCATGGACGTACGGCTCGCCCGCAAGGTGCCGGTCGCCTGGGTCTATCTCACCGGCTGGGTCACGCGCGACGGCGGCGTCCACTTCCGCGACGACGTCTACGGCCACGATGACAAGCCCGCGCTGGTCGCCGATGCGCGTCCGAAGGTCGCGAGCGCCGCGCGCGCCTCCGGCTTCGTGCTACAATCGGCGAGCCCGCAACCGGTACGGCACGTGTCCTATCTCGACAGCCAATAATTCCCGATCGGCGTGAAGATGTGAGGAGGCCAGCATGTGGAAATCCGCGATCGCTCTGGCCTTCATCGCCGCGACCGCGCAGCCGGCCCATGCCAACGACTCCAGCGCCGAACTGTCCACCGGCGGGCTGATCTTTGTGCACAATCCGGACGTCGAGATGCGGTCCGAGGACCTGTTCGTCTCGGCGCGTGAGGTGCACGTCCGCTATCGCTTCTTCAACTCGTCGCCCCGCGACGTCACCGTTCTGGTCGCTTTCCCGATGCCGGAAATCCATGTCGACGGGCCGGACGAGGTCGTCTCGGTTCCGACCGAGGATCCGGAGAATTTCCTCGCCTTCACCACAACGGTGAACGGCAAGCCGGTCGTGACCAAGGTCGAGCAGCGCGTGACCGCGGTCGGAATCGATCGCACCCAGCTGCTGCGCTCGCTCGGAATTCCGCTGGCGCCCCATCTCCGCAGCACGAACGAGGCGCTCGACCGCCTGCCGGCCGACAAATGGCAGGACCTCCTGCGCCTCGGCATCGCGGAGATCGAGGAGTATGACGCCGGCCGCGGCATGCAGAAGCATCTGGCGGCGCGCTGGGGGCTGCAGACCACCTATTACTGGGAACAGACATTTCCGGCGCTGGCCGAAACTCTGGTGGAGCACCGCTATAAGCCGAGCGTGGGCGCGTCGGTGCAGACCGCGCTTGGCTCGCCCAACGAGAGCAAGGAACCCTGGTACGAGGAGTACAAGGAGAAGTACTGCTTCGATTATGAATTCCTGGCGGCGGTCGCGCGCGCGCGCCGCGCGGTCAACAGCCGGACCGGTGCGCCCTACAGCGAGCAGCGCATCGACTACATCCTGAAGACTGGCGCGAACTGGTCGGGGCCGATCAAGGACTTCCGCCTGGTGGTCGACAAGGGCGAGCCCGACAGCCTGGTCTCCTTCTGCGGTCAGGACGTGAAGAAGAGCAGCGACACGCAGTTCGAACTGCGGCGGTCCGATTTCACGCCGGACGGTAATCTGTCGGTCCTGATTCTCAAGAAGCTGCCGGCGCAGTAGTCAACAGGTGCGGTGAGCGAACTGAGATCGCATTCGCGCATGGGTGTTGTCACGACAAGATTCGGATAGATCGAAGCATGATCGCGCAACGAGCGCGGTGAGTTCCCCTCCCCCTTGTGGGGAGGGGTTGGGGTGGGGACTTTTTTTGTTCAAGCGATCAGCATAAAGCCCCACCCCGCCTGCCACGCTGCGCGCGGCAGGCGACCCTCCCCACAAGGGGGAGGGTGAAGGCCGGTGGTGTCGTCCCGCTCTCACGCGGAGACGCGTCACCCCTTCATCGCCGCCTTGATGGCCGCGACGCCGCCGCCCGAGCGTGCCGCCTCGATGATCTTGGCCTCGCGGTCGGCAAGCGCCACCAGCGCCACCTTCATGGCGTCGATCTTGTCGGCCGGCACGATGCAGGCGCCGTGACGGTCGGCATGGATGAGTTCGCCGCTCTTCACCGCCATGCCGTGGACGTTGACGTCGATGCCGTAGTCGACGACGTGCACATAGGCATGTGATGGCACGATCGAGCCGGCCAGCATCTGGAAGCCCGGCGCGATCATCGGGATGTCGCTGATGCTCCCGTCGGTCACGACGCCGAGCGCGCCCAGCGCCTTGTGGACGTTCGACTGCACCTCGCCCCAGAACGCGCCGTAGCCGGATGGCGTCGCCGTCGAGGTCGTGCATGATCATGATGGCGGGCTGCGGGTCGCTCGCCACATAGTCGAGATAGTCGAGCCGCTTCTGCATGTAGCCGGCCTCGCCGAGCGGCACCTTGTCCTTGGCCTTGAAGGTCACGGTCTTGGCGAAGCCGACGATCGGCGGCAGGTCGGGAAACGGGCAATGCAGATGCGTGACGGTGTAGCCGAAGCCCCGGCGTTCGGGCGCAACGATCTCGACCAGGTTGCACACCGTCGGCGTGTCGATCGAGCGCAGAAACTCGAACTGGTTCGGCGTCGGCATCGTCATGTGCTTTCCCCTCCTGTTGCCTCGTCATGCCCGGGCATAGCCGTCCGAAGGACGGCGTCGCTTCGCTCCGCCTATGACCCGGGCATCCATCGCGAAGAAGCCTTGGAGGGGATGGATTACCGGGTCAAGCCCGGCAATGACGCGGAAGGACCGCAGCCTCACACAGTCACGCGCCGATAGGCGAGGGCGGCGATCAGCGCCATGGCGGCCTGCACGGCGACCACCATCGCGACGCAGGCGGGCCATCCGCCCCACTCCCAGGCGAGGCCGGGCAGGAATGCGCCCATGCTGCCGCCGATATAGAAGGCGGTGACATAGAGCCCGACCGCCGAGGAGCGTCCCTCCTTGGCGATCGCCGCCACGTAGCCGGTCGAGATCGTCTGCACCAGCATGCCGCAGGCCGCGCACAGCGTGAGACCCAGCACGATGGCGACGACCGGCGGCGCGAGCGTCAGCAGGGCGCCCGCCACCCAGACCGCCATGATGACAAGGAGCAGCCGTCGCCGTCCCAACTCGGCGATCGCCCAGCCGGTCATCGGCGAGACCACCGTGCCGACCAGGTAGCAGACGAAGATCGCGCCGAGCAGCGTCGAGGAAAAGAAGTAGGGCGGTCCGGCGAGATGGAAGCTCACATAGGTGAACACGGCGATGAAGTTGAACAGCACGCCGAACCCGATCGCGAAGGTCGCGAGCAGTTGAGGATTTTTCAAATGCCGCAGCATCTGCCGCGCCGAGGTGCCGAGCCCCTCCGAGCGCACGAAGTGCTTTTCGCGTGGCAGCAGCAGCGCCACCACGATCGCGCCGGCAAGCGACAGCGCCGCCAGCACCAGGAAGGCGCCGCGCCAGCCGACGAGATCGGCGAGCACGCCCGGCACGAACCGGCCGCAGAAGCCCGCCGATGCTCGATCCGGCGATGTAGATGCCGGCGACGCCCGCGACTTCGTGCGCCGGCCATTCGTCGCCGATATACGCGATGGTGACGGCGAAGATCGGCGGCAGCAGCAGGCCCTGGACGAAGCGCCACGCGATCAGCGCCTGCGACGTCCTGCGCCAGCGCCGCCCCGGCCATCGGCAGCACGACCGCCAGCATCGCGGCGGTGATGACGCGCTTGCTGCCCAGCACGTCGGCGATCGCGCCGGTGAACGGCGCGGTCAGCGCGATGGCGAGCGCGCTCGCCGTCATGATGGTGCTGATAGCGGCCGCGCCGGTGCCGAACTCGCGCGCGAGCGCCGGCAGCAGCGCCTGCGGCGAATACAGATTGAGGAACGCGCAGAACCCGGCGGTCGCGACGGCGAATTTGCGGGCGTCGAGCGGCATTATCTTTCCTGCGACCGGAGCGCTAGTCGCGCGCGCTCGAGCGTCTCCTCGGGCGAACCGGAGGCGTCGACGCGCAGCCAGTCGAGCCGGGCCAGATCGTATTGCTCCTGCCGCTCGACGACGGCCGTGTCGGCGTCGCTGGCGTCGCCGCGGCGCGAGCCCACGCGCTGGCGCCGGACTGCGAGATCGGCGGTGAGGAACAGGCCGTGAAACGGCACCCCGAGCACTGACGCCGACTGCTCGATGCCGGCGCGTTCCTGCGGCGCGGCGAACACCGCATCGACGATCGCCGAATGGCCGGCCGCGATCGCGCGCCGCGCCTTGTCGACGATGACGGCATAGACCCGGAGATTGACCGCCGGCGTGTAGGCGTCGGGCGGCAGCTTGGCGTGCTCGTCGCTGCCCATCAGCAGTTTGCGTTCGACGTCGGAGCGCAGCACGACGGCGCCCGGCGCCGGCGAAATCTCCGGCGCGAGCGCGCGCGCCAGCAGCGACTTGCCGGTGCCGGACAGCCCGCCCACGGCGATCAGCCTCGGCGGCGCCGGCGCGATGAAGCGCCGCGCGTGGTCGAAATACTGTACGAGCGGCATCGCGGATTTTCTGCTGTCCGTCGGATGGCGCGCGCTCGATCCGCGCCGCCGTCACCTTGGCGCGGATTGCCGCGCGCACCGAAAGAAACAGCGGCAGCGCGGCAAGTGCATCGAGATCGGAGATTCTCCGGGTTTCGACCAGATAGCGGTTGAACAGGACATTGGCCTCCGCCGACAGACCCCGTTCCACCAGGTCCATCAGCAGGAAGGCGAGATCGTAGAGCACGTCGCCCGACGCGATCAGCGGATCGAACTCGATGGCGTCGAACAGCACCGGCCGGCGATCGATCAGGACGATGTTGCCGAGATGCAGGTCGCCGTGACCGCGCCGCACGAGCCCGAGCCGGCCACGCTCGCGCAGCAGCGGACGAAGGCGCGCGAATGCGGCGCGGCTGGCGCCCGACAGGGCGTCGATCCCGGCCGCGGCAAAGAGCGCCGGCATGGCGCGGAACGCGGCGTCGTTCTGCTCGATATAGTCGCCGAGCGCCGCGATCCATGGCTCGGCCTCGACCTCCGGCGCGGCCGCATGCGCGGCCGCGACCGTGCGTCCGAGCGTATCGGCGAGGGCGGCGTCGATCCTGCCGGCGTCGGCGAGGTGATCGAGCGTCGCGGCGTCGTCGAACCGCCGCATCTCGACCGCCCATTCGACCGGCACGCCGTCGCCGTCGAGCGTGAGGCTGCCGTCCGGCGCGCGGGTGACGGCGACGACCCGGCGATAGAGCTCGGGCGCGAACGGCCGGTTGACGGCGAGCTCCATCTCGCAGGCCGCCTTGCGCTTCTCGAGCGTCGAGTAATCCAGGAAGGGGAAGCGCACCGCGCGCTTGACCTTCAGGGCGCGGCCGCCGGCGAGGAAGACCGAGGCGGCATGGGTGTCGATCCGCTTGACGGGCTCGCCGCCATGGGTGGCGGGATCGGAAAGGAGCGCGAACACCGGCTCCTGAGATGGCTCGCGCGATTCCGAAATGGCTTCCACTCGCTTTCTAGACTGCGGTGAAGCGTCTTAACCCAGCCCGATGCCCGCGTCATTGCGGACGAGCCATATTAACGCCCGAGTGGTCCGCAAGGTCCAAGCCTCCCGATTTTGTGCGAGACGCACCGATGCCAGCGCTGCCGTTTGCGAATGTCCCGGCGTTATCCTGCGTGATCACGCTGCTGGCAGCGATGCCCGTCCGGGCAGAGCCCACGGTCACCGAATCCGTGCAGTATTACGACGTCACCGGCGCCACCGCGCGCGAGGTCCGGGCAAGCCTGAACCGCGAGGGGCCGATATCCGGGACCGACGGCAAGCGTTACGACGCGGTTTGCCGCTGGAACGTCGCCTGGAAATTCGAGTATCGGCGTGGCAACGGCTCGTGCGCGATCGCATCGGCTTCGACCGAGGTCAAGATCACCATCACGTTTCCGCGCCTGAAGGCCGACGGGACCACGTCCGCATCGCTGGTGAAAGCATTCGCCAGCTACTCCGAGAAGCTGATGGTGCACGAAAAAGGGCATGCCCAGAACGCCATCGATGCCGCTCGGAAGATCGAGGCGGGCATCCTGGCGTTGCGGCCCGAGCCAAACTGCGAGGCGATGAGGAACGCCGCCAACAATCGCGGCCACGCGCTCATCAAAGAAGCGAACCAGGCCGACCTCGACTACGACAGCCGCACCCAGCACGGCGCCACCCAGGGCGCCCGGTTTCCCCAGTAACGCCACGGCGAAATTGCCCGGATTTGCCGGCCAGCCCCCTTGCCGAAACGCGGGTAGCGCCGAATAATGCGCGCTATGCGTGTCCCGGTTGCAGTCCCAGTGTTCACCCTGTCGGCGCTGTTTCTGGTTGGCCCGGCGCCGGTATCGGCCGAGCCGCTCGTGACCCGGTCGATGGACTACTACGACGTGACCGGCTCGACGCCGCAGCAGGTCCGGGCCAGCCTCGATCAACTCGGCCCCACCCATACTCGTGACGGCAAGCGCTACGATTCGCTGACCTACGAGAAGACCTCGTGGCGATTCACGTTCCGCGGCCTGCCGAACTGCGCGATCACCGGCGCCAGCGTGAAGGCGGAGATCCTGATGCGATTTCCGCGTCTGCACGTCGACGCCGGGACGCCGCCATCGTTGACAAGGCGTTCGCCGCCTACACCGACAAGCTCATGGCGCATCAGAACGGGCACGTGCAGAAGATCATCGACACTGCGCGCCAGATCGAGATCGGCATCGGCGGGCTGCCCCCAATCCAGGACTGCAAGGGCCTGGAAAAGTCCGCGAACCATCTCGGCCACAACCTGCTCAAGGAACTGCATCGCTGGCGCCGCGACTACGACGACCGCACCTTGCATGGCCGCGCCCAGGGCGCGAAGTTTCCCTGAACGGCCCGCGCCGGCGCAGCCGTGCTCATCGCTGAACGCTATTGACCTCGACGCTGCGCGGCGAACAGATGTCGCCCGCGACCACCCACAATCACCCACGGAGAACGCGCGTGCTCGTCGATCATCGCACCTACCGCATCAAGCCCGGCATGACCGCCGCCCATCTCGCCATCTATGAGCAGTACGGACTGGCCGCGCAGTCGCGGCATCTCGGCGCGCCGTTCGCCTACATGTATGCGGAGAGCGGCGACGTGAACACCGTGGTGCACCAGTGGGCCTATGAGGACGCCGCCGACCGCGCGCAAGCGCCGCGCCGGCATGGTGAAGGACCCGGAGTGGCAGACCTACCTCCAGAAGCTCAACGAGTCGGGCTATCTGCTCGAGCAGAAGACCTCGCTGATGATCCCCGCCAAGTTCTGCCCGATCAAGCGGTGACGCAGGCATTCAATAACGTCAGCGTTCCTCGTGCATTTTGGACGCGGTCGGGCCGCAGCTTACCCTCCCCCCACGAAGTGGTGGGGAGGGTCGCGAGCGAAGCGAGCGGGGTGGGGGGCTTGTCCGTTCGCGAATTGAGCGAGAGGCCCCCCACCCCCGACCCCTCCCCACCGCTTCGCTGCGCTACTCGGGGGAGGGGAGACCACCACCGCCCGCGTGACGTGACGGCCTGCGGCGCGAATTGCTACAAGCCAGAAAGACAAGAATCCCGGAGACACACATGCGCGCCAACGACAGCCTGCGGACGCGGCGGCGAAATTCTGATCGACCAGCTCGTACTTCACGGCGCGCGCCACATGTTCTGCGTGCCGGGCGAGAGCTACATCGCGGCGCTGGATGCCTGCTATGGCCGCGAGCTCGCCGTCACCATCTGCCGGCATGAGAGCGGCGCCGCCATGATGGCGGAGGCGGTCGGCAAGGCCACCGGCCGCCCCGGCATCTGCTTCGTCACGCGTGGGCCCGGCGCCACCAACGCGTCGGCCGGTGTGCACATCGCCCGGCAGGACTCGACGCCGATGATCCTGTTCGTCGGCCAGGTGGCGCGCCACATGCGCGAGCGCGAAGCGTTCCAGGAGCTCGACTACCGCGCGGTGTTCGGCACCATCGCCAAATGGGCGACCGAGATCGACGATCCGGCGCGCATTCCCGAGATCGTCTCGCGCGCCTACTACACGGCGACCAGCGGCCGCCCCGGCCCGGTGGTGATCGCGCTGCCCGAGGACATGCTGACCGAGCGCGTCGCGGTCGCCGACGCGCCGCCGTTCGAACCGGTCGAGACCTGGCCCGGCCTCACCGACATGAGCCGGCTGCAGAAGATGATCTGGGCGGCGGAGCGGCCGATCGTGCTGCTCGGCGGCAGCCGCTGGTCGGAGGCCGCCTGCGCGTCGGTGCAGCGCTTTGCCGAGCGGTTCGCGCTGCCGGTCGCCACCACGTTCCGCCGCGCGCATCTGTTCGATCCCGGTCACCCCTGCTACGCCGGCGACCTCGGCATCGGACCGAACCCGAAGCTCTTGGCGCGCGTCAAGGGCGCCGACCTCATCGTCCTGGTGGGCGGACGGCTCGGCGAGATGCCGTCGCAGGGCTACACGCTGCTCGACATTCCGGCGCCGAGCCAGAAGCTCGTGCACGTATTCCCCGACGTCGCCGAACTCGGGCGGGTCTACCGGGCCGAGCTTGCGATCAACGCCGCGCCGACTGCGTTTGCCGCCGCGTTGGAAGGTTTACAGCCGCCGAATGACCTGCGCTGGAGCGACCAGACGCCGATCGCGCACGCCGATTTCCTCGCCTGGACCGACACGCCGACCAAGGTGCCGGGCGCGGCCAACATGGGCGAAATTGTTAGGTCGCTCCGCGAAAAACTTCCGCCCGACACCGTCATCACCAACGGCGCCGGCAACTTCTCGGTCTGGGTGCACCGCTACTGGCGCTATCGCCGTTACGCCACCGAGCTGGCGCCGATCTCGGGCTCGATGGGCTACGGCGTGCCGGCCGCGGTCGGCATGAAGCGGCTCGATCCGGCGCGCACCGTGATCTGCTTCGCGGGCGACGGCGACTTCCTGATGACCGGTCAGGAGTTCGCCACCGCCATGCAGTACGACCTGCCGATCATCATCGTGGTGATGGACAACGGCATGTACGGCACCATCCGAATGCATCAGGAGCGGCACTATCCCGGCCGCGTCGTCGGCACCGCGCTGCAGAATCCCGACTTCGCCGCCTATGCGCGCAGCTTCGGTGGCCATGGCGCGACGGTGACGAAGACCGAGGACTTCATGCCGGCGTTCGAGGCCGCGCAGAAATCCGGCAAGCCCGCGATCATCCACGTCAAGGTCGATCCCGAGGCGCTCACGCCTGCGATGTCGCTCTCGGCGATTCGCGACAAGGCGCTGGCGGAGAAGCACTGAACGTTAGGCTGAGCAGGGTGGGAAGAGACTCGGATCGCGCGGGCACGCTTCGGAGCGGTCCAGAGAATCCCGTGGGACAGGAGGCTGCAATGACGATCGCATTCAACCAGGCCACTGTTACACCCGAGCCGGCCGGACCAGGCATCGTGCGGCAGAGACTGCTGACAGACGAGGTCGTGGCCGGCACGGATGTGCTACTCGACCGCCTGACACTTGAGGCGGGCTCGACGCTCCGGCTCGAGCCCACGGAAAAGTCCCTGATCTGGATTCACCTGCTGCAGGGTGAAGCGACGCTCGACACCCTCTACACTAACGAGATGTCGGATACCCACTCGGCCTTTCTGCCGCCCGTCTTCAGCGGCTCCCTGTCGACGAAGACGGGCGCAAGTATGCTCTGTGCCCGGATCCCGAACGGCGGAGACGGCGATCATCCGCGTCTCGTGGTCGTCAACTGGGCGCGAGAGCCCGTCTTCAGGTCGGATCGCGACGCCCGCAAGCGCGTCGCGCTCGTCACCGACGAGATGTGCAGCACCAAGGCGGTCAAGATTGAGATGGTGATCTACCCTGCGGGTACCGGGGCGGCGAGCCACCATCAGGAGGGCGCCACCTCGTTCATGTACGTGATGAGCGGCCGTGGTACGGCCACGACGAAGGAGCAGTCATTCTCGCTGGCGAAGGACGATCTCATCTATTTTCCCCATCGCGAGCAGCGCGCCATTAGGGCGGCGGCCGACAGCGAGATTCGGTTTCTCGCATTCTATGTGCCGGGCGAGTTCAAGACCGTCTGGGCCAATCCAGGCGATGCCAGCGCATGGCGCTCCACCGGACTCGACATCAACGGCTACCAGACCCTGAACGATCAGAAGGACAGCCGCAACATGCGCGCCGGAGGTTTTAGCTGACCCTCGCGACGACCGGTTGTCGGTGCGCGTGGGATGGGCCGATATGCGGGACGTAATCAGACGACCGCGCGCCGCCACTGACACGGGCGGCGGCTTGCCTTGACCTCAATCCACCTTGATGCCGGCGGCCTTGATGATCGGCCACCACTTGTCGATCTCGGCCTTCTGGTAAGCGGCGAGCGCTTCGGGCGTCTGGCGCTCGCGGGCGGGAAGCTCCTGCCCGAGTTCGACCAGCCGGGCGCGCACGGTCTGATCCGCGAGCGCGTCGACGACGGCGGCGTTGAGCCTGGCGATCACATCCTTCGGCGTGCCCTTGGAGGCCCACAGCCCGTGCCAGACCGAGATGTAGAACTCCGGCAGCCCGGCTTCGTCGACGGTCGGAATGTCCGGCGCCACCGCGAGCCGGGTCTTGGCGGTGACCGCGTAGGCCTGCAGGTTGCCGCTGCGCACCTGCGGGAGCGAACTCGCCGCCTGGTCGAACGCCAGGTGGATGCGGCCGGACAGGATGTCCTGCATGCGCGGCGCCGCGCCGCGGTACGGCACGATCTGGATGTTGGTGCCGGTGGCGTTCTGGAACAGGATGCCGGCGAGGTGCGAAGCGCCGCCGACGCCGGTCGTTCCCACCATGCCGTGCCCGGGATTGGCCTTGAGCCAGGCGACCAGTTCCTTGATGTCCTTGGCGGGAACGGACTTCGCCGCGACGATCAGTTGCGGGCCGTCCGAGACCAGCCCGACCGGCTCGAAGTCGGTGAGCAGATCGTAGGGCAGCGAATAGATCGCGCCATTGACGACATGCGAGCCCCAGTGCCCGATGCTGAGCGTGTAGCCATCGCCCGGCGCGCGTACCACCCGGCCGACGCCGATGTTGCCGCCCGCACCCGCGACGTTCTCGACGATCACCGTCTGGCCGAGCGAAGCGCGCATGCGCTCGCCAAGGAGGCGCGCAATGGTGTCGGTCGGTCCGCCGGCCGGGTAGGGCACCACGATGGTGATGGGACGCGTGGGGAAACTCTGCGCCGCCGCCGGCGAGGCGGTGATCGTGCAGCCGACGGCAACGGCAAAAGCCAGTGCGAGCACTCGTGCGATCATCGTTCCCTCCATGGGTCGTTTCTTGTGTCGCGGTGTCGGCCCGTAACGCCGCGACGGCGTAAAGCCGCTACGGGGACGGGATGCGTTCGTTCGCGTCCGGGCTGCGGCTCAACCGCGCGGCAGCACCACGAAGCAGTTGACGATCTTATCGTGCAGCGCCTGCTTGCGTCGCGTCCATCCCGCCATCATGAAGCCGATGAATAGGATCAGCGCCGAGAGAATCTTGAGCAGGTTGCGGCCGGTCGCGATCGGCACCGAAAGCCGCTTGCCGTCGCGGTCGACGACCTGCATGCCGAGCGCCAATTTGCCGAACGAGGCCTGGTACCGACTCGTCTCCATCGCGACCCAGTAGATCACCAGCACCAGAAGAATGAGATTCTCAAGGCCGGTGCCCTGGATGTCCTGGCGGGTCTGCGGATCGATCCGCTGCGTCGTGGTCTTGGAGGTGTTCCAGGTGGCGGAGCCGGACGACGATTCCCGCATCGTCTTGGTCACCCTGAACAAATAGGTCCACTTTCCGAGCACCGTCTCCTCGACGATCTCCTCCGTGGTCTTGATCGCGACATTGCCGTCCTTGCTGTCGACGGTCTTGGTTTCGATCGTCCGCTCGGTCGTGCCGATGCCGAGCGGCGTCCGCAGGACCACGCTGTTGCCGATCGCAGGAAACACGGCCGCCAGCAACAGGAACACGATCGCCACCGCGCTGCTGACCAGGAACCAGTCGATGATGAACGCGATGAAGCGCCGCCAAAAACCGCCATAGTGGACGCTGTCCGCGCCGGCTATCGCGGTGCTCGTAACCTGAGCTTCGGCCATAAGTCGCCCTCTCCAGGAAGCTGCCTGCCGGTAGTTTCGGCGCGCCCGGGCGCCGGCGCAAGCGGCGCTGCCGCGGCTTGGTTATGCGGGAGTTTATGTCCGGTAGGTCGGGTCCCTGCGCTCCAGCATGCGCAGCAGCCCGGCCCACTCGGTGCCGAACGGCGCATCCGGTGCGACCGCGAGCTTGGCGGTGTGTTCCGACACCGCGGGCGGCGGAATGTTGAGGGTCGCGCCGCCGGCCATGGCGGCGACCTGCGTCTCGCAGGCGAACTGCAAATTGAACAGGTTGGAGAACGCCAGCGGGATCGAGGGTCCGACCGCCAGCAGGCCGTGGTTGCGCAAGATCATCACCGGGTTGCCGCCGAGATCGCGTTGCAGCCGCGTGCGCTCGTCGACGTCGATCGCAAGGCCCTCGTAGTCGTGATAGCTGACGCGGCCGTAGAACAGTTGCGCGTGCTGACTGATCGGCAGGAGCCCCTCCTTCATGGCGGCGACTGCGACGCCGGCCTTGGAGTGGGTGTGGATCACGCAGTCGACGTCCTCGCGCCCGCCATGAATGGCGCTGTGGATGACGAAGCCCGCCTTGTGCATCGGCGCTTCGGGATCGTCGAGGACGTTACCGTCGAGATCGACCTTGATCAGGTTCGAGGCCGTAACCTCATCGAACAGCAGGCCGAAGCGGTTGAGCAGAAAATGGCCCGGTTCGCCCGGCACACGCGCCGAGATGTGGGTGTAGATCAGGTCGGTCCAGCCGAAATGCTCGACCAGGCGATAGCAGGCGGCGAGATTGACGCGCTGCTCCCATTCGGCGGCGGCGATGCGGGGCTTGAAGGCCCGGCTGGTGAAACCCATCGTGGTCATCGCGTGTGTCTCCGATATTTTTGTCGATAGGAATTATCGTCGTGATGCCCGGGCGCTGCGCAGCACGAGCGCGAAGCGTGAGTGGTGCGCTGCAGACCGGGACCGCAAAGAGGCCGGTGTTTGTTGCGGTCCCGGATCAGCGGCGCACCGCTGCGCGCTGCACCGCGTCCGGGCACGGTCTCCTGTCACTTCAGCCGCTGCGCCGCCTCCCTGACGATGCTGAGGTCGGCGTATTTCTGGATGTCGATCGGCCCTCGCAGGAAGCCCAGATCGCGCTGCACGTCGATGTTGGCCTGGAGGGCCGCCAAATCGGGCAAAAGGTCGGGACTACGGGCATATTCCTTGTTGGTGAACAGCCAGCCGGCAAACCGTTCCGGCGGCTGCTTGGTCACACGCGCGGCGATCGCTACGGCCGCGTCGTGGTTCTTCGGGTCGAGATACCAGCGTACGACGCGCAGCGCGTCTTCCATGAAGTCGAGCATCGCGGCGCGGTTCTTGTCCAGGAAGTTCTTGCGCGCCACCCAGACGATCATCTGGGTGGTGCCGATGCCGTCCTTCTGGCTGAACAGCGGGCGGCCGATCTGCGCCAGTTCGGGATCGAACGAGAACGGCGCCACGAACGAGGCGAGGTCGGCCTTCTTCGACTGCAGCATCGACTTCATGGTCGGGAAGGGGGCCTCGATCACCGTGTAGTCGCGCCGGTCCTCGAGCTTGGCCTTGCGGAGCATCGCGCGCATCGCGATGTCGACGGCGCTGCCGGCGGAATTGGTGGCGACGATCTTGCCCTTGAGGTCCTCGACCTTCTGTACCGGGCTGTCTTTGAGCACGTAGAACTTGTTGGTGTAGTGACCCTCGGCGCCGTCCTTGAACTGGTCGCCGACCACCCGCAGATCTTCAAGACCGGCGTTCTGGATCGCGATGGCGAGCGACGAGAATGCGAGATTGCCGAGTTCGATCTCGTTGTTCGCCATCGCGGTGATGACCGCCGGCGTGCCCTGAAAGCGGATCGTCTCCAGCACGTAGGATTTGCCGTTGTTGCGCATCAGATCGGGCTTTTCGGCCAGGAGCGGCGTCCAGTCGGACGGCGCTACGATCCAGCTTGCGCGAATCTTGACCGGATCCCGCGCCGTGCGCGCTTGCGGCCATCAGCGCGAAGGCGGCGGCCAACGCCGCCGCAAATCGAAGCGCCCGCATGTTTCCTCCTGATGTCCTTATGGTTCGAGCGGGAGGGTAGCACCGGATTCAACCAGCCGGCCAGTTGGGCGTGCCTGATCGGGACATGAGCCCAGGGGATACCGATTGCGCGCCGGCGAATCATCGTTCATTTTTTCGGTGAGGCGATTTGCCATGCCCTACCGCAAGACCGACAACGTCACCCGCAAGCTCGCGGCCCGGCATGCCGCGATTTTGGCAGCCGCCCACGCCGCGGCGGCTGAAGGCGGCATGGCGGCGGTGCAGATTGCGCCGGTCGCGGAGCGCGCCGGCATCGCGACCGGGACCGTCTACCGCTATTTCCCCGCCAAGACCGACCTGGTCGCCGTACTGGTCAGGGCGCTGGCGGAGCGAGGAGGTTGCCGTCCTCGCCGGTTCGGCGCGGGCGGCGCCGGGGCCACTTTCGGCGCTGGCCGCGGCGTTCAGCACCTTTTGCATGCGGGTGCTGGCGCGGCGGCGGCTTTCCGGTGCGCTGCTCGTCGAAGCCGTGGAGGCCGACGTCGCCGCGGCGCGCGCCCCCTACCGCGCGGCGATTGCCGGCGAATTCCAACGGCTCATCGCTGCGGCGCTGGCTGGCGGCCACCTGCCCGAGCAGGATGCGGCGCTTTCGGCCACGGCCGTGCTCGGCGCGCTGACCGAGGGATTGATCGGGCGGGGCTCGCGTGCTGCAAGCCAGGACGCCGGCAAGGACCGCGCCCTGGTGCAGGCGCTCGCGCTGTTGACGTTGCGGGCGCTCGGTGTGGCCGATGCCCGCGCGCGTGGTCTCGTGGTGCAGACGGTGCTGCCGGGCGTCGTCAGGATGCCGTGAGCGTCAGCTATTGCAGCGTCGTGATCGCGATCCAATCGCTCACGGCCCGCAGCGCCTCGTATTCGTCCGCCGTCTCCCTGTGGGCCGCGAACACTGCCAACTGGGCGTCGGCGGACGTGCCGGCGCCCACGATCGTGCGGCAGCGCTCGATGTCGGCTGTGCAGCCGAGCGACCGGGCATCCTTGGCGGTGTCGTCGATCAGGCGGTCAAGCATCTCGGCGACCGGGAGAGCCTCGCCATCGACGACGAAGGTGCCGTGCACACCGTAGCGTTGCGCCCGCCACTTGTTCTCGACGACGATCGCGCGCTGCACCGCATCGAGATCGGCGTGGCGCTCGGGGTTGGCGTAGATGATGACAGGCGACCGTGCGGTAGAGCGCAGCGATCGCGATCGAATCTTCCATCAGCGTGCAGGAGTCCGGCGCCCGTAGTTCAAGCGTCGGATGCTTGAGCGACGGGCGGATCGCCCACCAGATGTAGCTGGCATCGGGCATCACGCCGGCGCGGACCAGCGCACCGACATAGGCATCGAACTCCGCACGGGTGCGGAAGAGCTCCGGCACGCCGGTGCGTGGCAGTTCGTCGTAGGCGGCGAGCCGGTAGCCTTTCAGCCCAGTCGAACGCGATTGCCAGAACGGCGACGAGGTCGACAGCGCGACGAACAGCGGCAGGTAGGGCAGCATCCGCCGCATGACGTCGACGCGCGCGTCGGGTTCGGGCAGTTCGACATGCACGTGCATCCCGCACAGCAGGTCGCGCTGGCCGATCATCTGCAGGTCATCCATCACGGTGTCGTAGCGTTCCTGCGGCGTCTGCAGCGCCTTGCGCCAGAGCGCGGTCGGATGCGTGCCGGACGCCAGGATGGCGAGCCCGTGCTCCGCCGCAACCGTGGCGACGGTCTGGCGCAGGTGACGCAACTCGGTGCGCGCTTCCTGCATCTCCTCGTGCGGTGAGGTGATCACCTCGACCTGTGGCTGGAGGAATTCAGTCGAAACCCGGCCCTCGGTTGCCGCCTTGGCGGCGTCGAAGAACGATTTCTGCACGTTGGGCGCGACGCGCTTGGTTTGCGCGTCCACCAAGAAATACTCCTCCTCGATGCCGATTGAGAAATTGTGGGTCATGGTCCGGTCTCCACCGGGAGGCATACGCACGGCGAACCACCCGGCGATGGTATGCCTTTGGAAACGCGTGAGTATCCCTGTCGCCGCTTATTCGGCGGCAGGGGGAAACTCAGATCGGCGGTATTGGTTGCAGCCTAGTGTGGCGGTTCAGAAGTCCGCATCATTCTCGCGGCGAGTCCGATATGCGGACTTCTGAACCAAAGCCACACTAGATCAATGAGTGGCTAGTGTCCTTCGATTCCGAAGTTCGCAAATGTAGGCGCCGCAGAATGGTGCGAACTTCGGAATCGGGACACTAGGAAGTCTGTGCTGGAACTGCCGGTGCCGCAATCTCAGTGCGACATCAGGACCGGGACGGTCATGGCGCCCAGCATGTTGCGCGTGACGCCGCCGAGAATGAACTCACGCAGCCGCGAATGGCCGTAGCCGCCCATCACGATGAAGTCGGTGCCGCTGTCGGCGGCGTGCGAGAGCAGCGCGCTCTGCACGTCGATGTCGCCGCGGGTGATACGCTTGACCTCAGCCGGCACACCGTGGCGCGCCAGATGCTCGGCCATTTGGGTGTCGTCGACGTCGGAGCTCTTGCGCGGCTCGGTCACGACCACCACCTCGACGGCCTTGGCGCGGACGAGCAGCGGCAAAGCGTCGGCGATCGCGCGCGCGGCGGTGCGGCCACCGTCCCAGCAGACCATCACCCGCTCGAGGGTGAGCCCCTGCTTCTGGATGTAGGGCACCACGATGACGGGACGGCCGGATTCGAACAGCGCACCCTCGATCATCAGTTCTTCGGTCGCGCCGTAGTCGCGCTGCGACTGGCCGACGACCGAAATGTCGAAGCGCCGCGCAATCCGGCCGAATTCGCTGGTCGCTCCCGCGAGGCTCGAGTCGATGCTCCGCGCATCCGCGACGAGACCGGCGTTCTTGGCCGCTGCGTTGAAGCGGTTGACGGCGTCCTGCGCCGCCTTGGTGTTCTCGTCCCGCTGCATTTCGATTAGGCTCGGCGATACGCCGCCGAGCCCGGCGTCCGGGATCACGGGATCGAACACGAAGGCGATGCCGGTCACCTGTGCGCCGAATTCCTTGGCCACCGAGACCGCATAGTTGGCGGCGAAGTCCTGCGGCCCGCCGCCGGTGAGATTGACCACGACGTCCTTCAGCATGGCTCGAACCCCTCCTTCCGAGCGCGGACCCGCGACGGCCGGCGCCGTTATTTCTTGGAACCGTCTTCCTTGAACTGGGCGAGGTACGCCCAGAGGTCCTCGATTTCCTTCTCGTTACGGATACCGACGAAGGCCATCCGCGTACCCGGCATCACCTGCATCGGGTTCTTGATGTACTTGGCGAACTCGTCGTGGTTCCAGGTGATGCCGGAATCCTTGTTGGCGGGGGAATAGTTGAACCCCTCGTAGGTGCCGGCTTTGCGGCCGTCGAGGCCATTGAGCGGCGGGCCGAGTTTCACCCTGGCCTCCGACCCGACGTCGTGACAGGGACTGCATTTGCGGAACGAAGCCTCGCCGGCGCCAAGGTCCTGCGCGGCGCTCACGCCCGCGGATGCCACGACGAAGATTCCAGCCATCGCCATCAGTCTCATTCGTCTTGCTCCTCGTTCCTGCCCAGGCGGTGTACTGCTTCGCCCAGCCGCTCCTGCCGATGTCAGGCCGCCTGCTCCGAGGCGCAGGCTGCCTTCATGTCGAATGGCGTTCCGCGCGCGCACTGTCAACGGCTCGCCGAGAATATTGTTCATGCCGCCGTGCAACGCCGGCTCGGTCTTTTTGCACGGGCCGGGGTTTCGGCTGGCGTTTGTCGCTATAACATGACGGCGACGGAGAGCCGCCGATGTCCCTGCGAATGCCGGAGCCTGATGCCGGATTGCTGGCGCGCCGCGACAGCGTGGTGGCGGCGCTGTCCATGATCGTGCCGGGCGAGGGCGTCATCGCCGCCGAACGCGAGATGCGGCCTTACGAATTGGATGGGCTGACGGCCTATCGGCAGCTTCCCATGGTGGTGGTGCTGCCGTCGACCACCGAGCAGGTTTCGCGTGTGCTCGCCTACTGCCATGCCGAGGGTATCAAAGTGGTGCCGCGCGGCGCCGGCACCTCGCTCTCGGGCGGCGCGCTGCCGCTCGTCGACGGTGTCCTGCTCGGCATGGCCAAGTTCAACCGCATCCGCGAGATCGATTTCGAGAACCGGGTCGCGGTGGTCGAGCCCGGCGTGACCAATCTCGCCGTTACGCAGGCGGTCGAGCACGCGGGCTTCTACTATGCGCCCGATCCGTCCTCGCAGATCGCCTGCACCATCGGCGGCAACGTGGCGGAGAACTCGGGCGGCGTGCATTGCCTGAAATACGGCATGACCACCAACAATCTGCTGGGCTGCGAAATCGTCCTGATGACCGGAGAAATCGTTCGGATCGGCGGTAAGCATCTCGACGCCGGCGGCTACGACCTGCTCGGCGTCATCACCGGCTCGGAAGGTCTCCTTGGCGTCGTCACCGAGATTACGGTTCGGATTCTCAAGAAGCCCGAATGCGCGCGCGCCGTGCTGGTCGGCTTCGTGTCGTCGGAAGATGCGGGCGAATGCGTCAGCCGGATCATCGGCGCCGGCATCATCCCGGGCGGCATGGAGATGATGGACAAGCCGGCGATCCACGCCGTCGAGGAATTCGTCCATGCCGGCTATCCGCTCGACGTCGAGGCGCTGCTGATCGTCGAGGTCGACGGCCCGCAGGCCGAGGTCGATCACCTGATCGAGCGCGTGGAGGCGATCGCCAGGTCCTGCCGCGCGGTGAGTTGCAAGGTCTCGACCTCCGAGGAGGAGCGGCTGCTGTTCTGGGCCGGCCGCAAGGCGGCGTTCCCGGCGGTCGGCCGCATCTCGCCCGACTACTACTGCATGGACGGCACCATCCCGCGGGCGCGGCTGCCGCAGGTGCTCAAGCGCATGCGGGAGCTGTCCGAGCATTACGGGCTTCGAGTCGCCAACGTGTTCCACGCCGGCGACGGCAACCTGCATCCGCTGATTCTGTATGATGCCAACAAGCCGGGCGAACTTGAAAAGACCGAGGCGTTTGGCGCCGAAATCCTGAAGCTGTGCGTCGAGGTCGGCGGCGTGCTTACCGGCGAGCACGGTGTCGGCGTGGAGAAACGCGACCTGATGCCGGCGATGTTTTCAGAAGAAGATCTCAATCAGCAGCAGCGGCTCAAATGCGCGTTCGACGCGAAGGGACTTCTGAATCCCGGCAAGGTCTTCCCGACCTTGCACCGTTGCGCCGAACTCGGCCGCATCCATGTCCACGCGGGACGTCTGGCCTTTCCAGACATCCCGCGCTTTTAAATTAGATCACCAGCGGCGGTAGGCGCGATAGCGATACCGCGGCCCCCACACGCGCGGGGCGGCGTAGAACCGCGGGCCGTAGGAGTAATAGTTCGGACGCCACCAGCAGCGGTAGGGTCCGCAGACCCAATGCACCTGCTCGATATTGGCAGGCGTCGCCTTCGCGAGGTTGTCGACCGGCATGGCAACGGCTGGCAGCGCCGCCATCGTTGCGGCACACAGAATGCCGCCTGCGACGAGGTGTTTCAGCGTCATGGCTTTCTCTCCCTGATCTGGCTGAGGCTGACCCAAGATACGTGGCTCCAAGGCAAAAAGTTGCGTAACTTAGCCAAGGCAGATTAAATTTCTGCAGACTTCATGAACCGGCATTCATGTTTGACATTTCGACTCACATGCAAAATCTAGTTTAGCCTGATCGTACGATCGTTTCTTGTGTTGGCTCGTTGGTCGACAGAACGGCACGCCTGTGTACTATCTACAGCAGCGGGCGGCGATTTCGGAGCGTGTGGCGTAACGCTGCTGGTCAAGCCTGAACACGAGAGCCATAGCGTATGCGCTTCGGTCTATTCGGTTCCGCGCAAGCGAACAGCGGCGACCTGCCACCCGAAAGCGGTCAGGGCTTCCGCGACTATCTCGAGTTCAACGTCGAGGCGGAGGCGCTCGGCTTCCATTCGACGTTCCTGGTCGAGCATCACTTCACCGGCTGGAATCAGGTGTCCGCCACGCTGATGCTGCTCACCTGTGTGGCGATGCGGACCACCACCTTACGTGTCGGTTCCGCCGTCATCGTGCTGCCGTGGCACAATCCCGTGCTGCTTGCCGAGCAGGCGGCGACGCTCGACCTCGTCTCCGGCGGCCGGTTCGACTTCGGGATCGGCAAGGGCTACCGGCATAACGAGTTCACCGGGTTCGGTGTTCCGCCAGCGGAGGCCGACGCCCGGTTCGAGGAAGCCATCGAGATCATGACCCGCTCCTTCCGGTCGCGGCAACGCTTCTCGCATCGCGGCCGTTTCTGGCAGTTCGAGGATATTGTGGTCGAGCCGCCGCCGGCGCAGCAGCCGCATCCGCCATACTGGGTGGCGGCTGCGAGAGACGCGTCGATCCGGCGAGCGGCTGCGCGCGGGTTCAATCTGATCCTCGACCAGTACGCCGCGCCCGAAGTGATCGGCGAGCGGATCGCACTCTACCGCCGCGAGCGCGAAGCGCACGGTCTTGGCTTCCATCCGATGCAGGTGACGGTGGCGCGGCAGCTTTACGTCGCCAAGGATCGCGCCGATGCCGAAGCCGCGCTTGCCCGCCAGGCGATGCACACCAGGCGCACAGTCGATGTCTCGCGCGCGCCGGATCGCAAGGGCGGATCGCATGTGCTTGCCTATGCGGACACCGCCGGCGGTACCGAAGCC
Organism: uncultured Alphaproteobacteria bacterium; assembly: GCA_963807865.1. GTDB lineage: Bacteria > Pseudomonadota > Alphaproteobacteria > Rhizobiales > Xanthobacteraceae > VAZQ01. The sequence continues at coordinate 230,368 of CAWEDK010000009.1, forward strand.
AATGCGCTCTACGGCACGCCCGACGAGATCGGCGCGCAGCTTGTGGCGATCGAGCGGGCGGGCGCCGAATATGTCCTGCTGACGATTGCGGGCGGCAAGGACCAACTGCGCCGCTTCGCGCGCGAGATCATGCCGACGTTCTCCGGTTCGCCCAAGCTGGCGAGCGCGCCCGCTGGCGAACCGAGCCCCGCGTGAACCCGCGCGCATGACCAACACCCTCAAGCCCCGCGATGCCAAAGAGGTCGAGTCCGCGGTGCAATGGGCACTGTCCGAGGGCAGGGCGCTGGAGGTGGCCGGACGGGGTTCTAAGCGCAATATCGGCCGGCCGGCGCAGACCGACCTGACACTCGATCTGTCCGGGCTCAGCGGCGTCACGCTCTACGAGCCGGAGGAACTGGTGCTGTCAGCCAGGGCCGGCACGCCACTGGCGGAGATCGAGGCGCTCGTCGCTGCCAACGGCCAGCAACTCGCATTCGAGCCGATGGACTGCGGCCCGATCCTGGGTGAGGCCCCGGGCCGCGGCAGCATCGGCGGTGCGCTTGCCACCAATCTCTCGGGTCCCCGGCGAATTCAGGCGGGTGCGGCGCGCGATCACTTCCTCGGCGTGACGGCGGTGTCGGGTCGCGGCGAAACCTTCAAGTCTGGCGGCCGGGTGGTCAAGAACGTCACCGGCTACGATCTCTGCAAGCTGCTTGCCGGCTCCTGGGGGACGCTCGCCGCGATGACCGACGTCACCATCAAGACGCTGCCGCGGCCAGAAAGCGAGGAGACGATCTTGGTACCGGGACTCGAGCCCGCCCGCGCCATCGCCGCGATGGCGGCCGCGATGGGGTCGTCTTGCGACGTGTCCGGCGCCGCCCATCTGCCGGGCGATGTCGCTGCGCTGGTACCGGAGGTCGCCGGTGCGGGCGCCGCCGTCACGGCGCTCCGTCTCGAAGGCTTCACGCCGTCGGTCGCGAATCGCACCGAGACCTTGCGTGCGATGATGGCGCCGTTCGGTGAGGTGGCGGGTACCGGACCGGACGCGTCGCGACTGTTCTGGCGTGCGGTGCGCGACGCCGCGCCCCTCGCGACCCCGCAGGAAGCGGACGACCGCACGATATGGCGCATTTCCACGGTGCCGGGCCGCGGCGCCGAACTGGCGGCCCTCGTGGCGGCGTCCGCGGATTCGCAGATTTTGTTCGATTGGGCCGGCGGTCTGATCTGGCTGGCGTTGCCCGCCTCCGACGATGCCGGCGCCGCGCTGGTGCGGCGCGCGGTTGGCGTGACGGGGGGGCATGCGACGTTGGTCCGGGCGCCTGCCGCGGTACGCGCGGCGGTCGCGGTATTTGAGCCACCCGGGGCCGGTCTCGCTGCCCTGTCCCGGCGGGTCAAGGAAAGCTTCGATCCCAAGGGCGTGCTGAACCCTGGGCGCATGTGGGCGGGGGTGTGATTGACGACGGGCACAATCTCGTCGCGTGGCCCCGAGCCCGGCGCTGTGTGGCGCGCTGCGTCCGTGATACGAGTTTGAACGATGCAAACCAGCTTCACGCTCGCACAACTCGCCGATCCGGATGTTGCAGAATCCGAAAAGATCCTGCGGACCTGCGTGCATTGTGGCTTCTGTACCGCGACATGCCCGACCTACGTGCTGCTCGGCGACGAACTCGATTCACCGCGCGGCCGCATCTATCTCATCAAGGACATGCTGGAGAATGACCGGCCGGCGACCGCGGAGGTCGTGAAGCACATCGACCGGTGTCTCTCCTGCCTGTCGTGCATGACGACGTGCCCGTCCGGGGTGCATTACATGCACCTCGTCGATCACGCCCGCATCCATATCGAGGAGACCTACCGCCGGCCGTTGGCGGACCGTGCGTTACGGGCGCTGCTGGGCCTCGTGCTGCCGCATAATGGCCGGTTCCGCCTGGCGCTGCGGGCGGGGCAGTTCGCCAAGCCATTGGTTCCATTGCTCGATGCGCTGGGCATGAGCCGGCTTGCCGCCATGCTGCGGCTTGCTCCCGCGATGCTCCCGGCTGCGCGAGCCAGCCAGGGCCATACGGTGTTCCCAGCCAGCGGCCCGGCGCGCGGCCGGGTCGCGCTGATGGACGGCTGCGTCACGCCGGTGATCGGGCCGCAGGTGCAGGAAGCCGCCATCCGGGTCCTCACCCGGCATGGCATCGAGGTGGTCATGCCGCAGGGGCAGGGCTGCTGCGGCGGGTTCGACCATCACGCCGGGCGTGAACGGGCAGCGCTCGCCGCCGTCCGTAGAAACGTCGACGCCTGGCTCGCGGAGGCCGACGGGCCGGGGCTCGACGCCATTCTGATCACCGCCTCGGGCTGTGGCACCACCGTCAAAGACTATGGCTACATGCTGCGCACCGATGCCGCCTATGCGGGCAAGGCGGCGCGGGTCTCGAAGCTCACGCACGACATCAGCGAATATCTGTCGCGGCTCAAGATCGCTGAACGGCACAACGCCGGCCTCACTGTTGCGTATCACGCCGCCTGCTCGCTGCAGCATGGACAGAAAGTCGTGCGTCCGCCGAAAGAATTGCTTTCCAAGCTCGGCTTCGTAGTCAAAGATGTACCCGAATCGCATTTGTGTTGCGGTTCGGCCGGAACGTACAACATTCTCCAACCGGAGCTTGCGGACCGGCTGCGTAAACGCAAAGTCGCGAATGTCGAGAAGATCAAGCCCGACGTGATCGCTGCCGGCAATATCGGCTGTATCACACAGATCGCGGCGGGTACGTCGATCCCGGTGGTCCACACGGTCGAGCTGATCGATTGGGCGACGGGCGGGCCCGAGCCCTTTGGGCTGCGGGGCAAGCAACTACCCGCCGTGCTGGGTGAGGCGGTCGCGGCGGTGATGTGACGGTACGGAACGGGGCAGGCGCTGACCGCCTTACCAACCAGCGTACTGATCCGTATCGAACGAGGCCGAACGATCGGGAGGTCGATCATGGCGAAGAAGTCGAAGTCGAAGACAAAGAAGAGCAAGAAGAAGACGAAGAAGGCGCCGGCGAAGACGAAGAAACGCGCGGCTGCGAAGAAGAGCTCAGCCAAGAAGAAGGGCTCGGCCAAGAAGGCAGGCGCCCGCAAGGCTAAGTCCAAGACGAAGGCCAAGTCGAAAACCAAGGCCGCGGCTCCGAAGCGCAAGAAGGCCGCGCCGCGCAAGGCGGTGGCTCCGAAACCAGCGCCGGCACCCGCGCCCGCTGCTGCACCCAAGCCGGTCGTCGCGGCTCCGCGTCCAGCGCCCGCTGCACCCCGCCCGATGCCCGTTGCACCGCGCCGGCTCCGGCCCCGGCTCCAGCGCCAGCCCCGCGTCCGGCTGCACCGGCACCCGCCGCGTCGCCTTCGCCGCCGTCAATGGGCAGCCCGCACACCGGCAGCGACGGCGGTCACGGCCAGGGCGGCGGCTCCTAGGGGCCGCACCGCGCCGCCAAAACTCAAGGCCCGCGATCCGTCGCGGGCCTGCGCGCTCCTATGAGCGCACGCAGCGTGTGCCGGGGTGTTGCGCCCCGGTTCCGCGCGCCGATGGCACCAGCCTGACGCGGCCGGGCCGATGCGGATTGCATCGCTGCCGCAAGCCCAATAGCATCGTCGGCGCGGGACGGTCGCCTTACGGCGGACCTCCAGGCTTCCACTCACAAACCGAACAGGTGCGGCATGCCGGCTTACAACATCCTGATTCTGGGCGCGGCCTACGGCTCGCTTCTGGCCTCCAAAATGCTGTTCGGCGGCCATAAGATTCATCACATCTGCCTGCCCGCCGAAGCCGACCTGATCAACGCCGAGGGCTTCCGGGTCCGCCTGCCGGTCAAGGGCCGCAAGGACCCGGTGGTGCTCGATTCGACCAAGCTGCCCGGCAAGGTGACGGCGGGCGGCGCGCAGGGCGTCAATCCGGCTGACTACGACCTGATCGGCCTTGCGATGCAGGAGCCGCAGTACCGCTCGCCGGGCGTGCGCGAGCTGTTGGATGCGGTGGCGAAGTCGCGCGTGCCCTGCATGTCGATCATGAACATGCCGCCGCTGCCCTACGTGAAGCGCATCCCCGGCCTGAACTACGACGCGCTCAAGCCCGCCTATACCGATCCGACCGTGTGGGACAATTTCGATCCCGCCTGCCTGACGCTATGCAGCCCCGACCCGCAGGCGATCCGGCCGCCGGACGAGAAGGTCAACGTGCTGATGGTCACGCTGCCGACCAACTTCAAGGTCGCGAAGTTCGACAACGAGAAGGGCAACGTCATCCTGCGCCAGCTCGAGCAGGAGATCGACGCGGTGCGCTTCGATCCGGGTGACGGCAGCAAGATCGAGCTGCCGGTCAAGCTGCGGGTGCACGACTCGATCTTCGTGCCGCTCGCAAAGTGGTCGATGCTGCTCGCCGGTAACTACCGCTGCGTCACCGAGGACGGCATGCGGACCGCCCAGGAGGCGGTGCACAGCGACATCGAGACGTCGCGCTCGGTCTACAACTTCGTGTTCGATCTCTGCGTCAAGCTCGGCGCTTCGCCGAGCGACCTCGTGCCGTTCGAGAAATATGCCGCCGCCGCGCAGAGCCTCGTCCGCCCGGCCTCGGCCGCGCGCGCGTTGCAGAACGGCGCGCCGAACATCGAGCGCGCCGACAAGCTGGTGCAGCTCATCGCCAAGCAGAAGGGCTTAAGCCACCCGGCGATCGACGCGCAGGTCGCGCTGGTCGACCGGCGGATCGAGGCCAATCGCAAGAAGGCCGCAGCGGCGTAGCTTGGCGCGGCGAACGGCATTGTAGGGTGGGCTAAGGCGCGAAGCGCCGAGCCCACCAACCATTCGCGAGATTCGATTACAGGTAGACGTGGGCACGCTTCGCTTTGCCCACCCTACGCTTGCTTTGGTCGTGTAGCGTCGCTCCGACATCGCCAGAAGGAGTAGGCCATGAAGATTTCGGCAATTGCGCTGTCGCTTCTCGTGAGTTCTGCTGCTCCTCACGAGTCAACCGCGCGCAGAGTCTTTGGAGTACTTTGGAAATCCGGTGCGCGGCGCGCCAGTGTCGAGTGCGGTGAAGGTTGGCAAGTCGTTGTTTGTCTCGGGCATGCCGGCGTTTGACCGCAATGGCAAAATCGCCGTCGGCGACTTCCCTGCTCAAATGAAGCAGGTCATGGACAATTTAGCTCGTATCTTGATCGCCGCCGGGGCTGATTGGGGCCGCGTTGTGAAAACCAACGTGTACCTTGTGCGTGCCAGCGACATTGCAGAAATGAACCGCATCTACGAGTTCGTATTTCATGCAGGGACAATATCCCGCGCGCACGACCGTCATCGTGGCCGGGTTGCCGCACCCTGATTTCCTCCTGGAGATCGACTGCGAAGCGCAATTGCAATAACTCGCCACGATCATATCGGGCCTTTCGTCGACGTGAGCGCAGGCCTTCGAAGAGTTGACGGCAGGCGCAAGCCGAGCATTGAAAAGCGATGTCTGGTTCGCTCCGCTGTTGGAGTGCCGGCCTAAGTCCAGCCGCGCCAGCCGAAGGAGGAGGCGTGATGGATAAGAACCCCAAGGACGCAGCGTCGCAACTGATGTAGGGTCGTTGCCTGGAAGTCGCCTCGGCGTCGGACGAGAACTCCAAAGTGTCGATGGTCCGAGGCACTTGAGGGAGCGACAACATGAGCTACGTTGAACGTGTCCTACAGCCTGGCGAGCAGGTCCGGCACATCTCGTCAATTCATTGGATCGCGCTCTGGCCCGGCGCCGCGGTTGCCCTCCTCGCGGTCGCTGCCTACTGGTTCAGCGATGCGCGTTACCTGCCGAAAGTCTGGCAGTATGCGGCGTACGCGCTCGCGATCTTTGCCGTCTTTCTTCTGGCCAAGGAATGGTACCAGTGGTGGATCACCGAGATCGCGGTCACCAACCGCCGCGTCATCTACAAGCGAGGCCTGGTCCGGCTGCAGACCAACGAAATGAACATGGACAAAGTCGAGAGTGTCCAGGTCAATCAGTCGGTCCTCGGGCGCATGTTCGACTTTGGCACCGTGAAGATTCTCGGCACCGGCGAAGGCTTCGAGGCGCTAAAGAACATTGCGGGTCCGATTGAGCTGCGAAATTGCATCATCGCCGGCGCCTGAAGTTTCGGCGAGTCTCACCCGGCTCGCGGTGGATGATGGCTTGTGCCGCCAAGCGGTCGCTTGACCTCGCACGAGGGTGTAGTGCGCTTGTCCATGACAGTTCATGGACGATGCGACCCATTGCACTCCACGCAATTCATCGTCGCTATTTTCGGCCAACCACACCTGCGAGTGGTTGTCCGAGGCAACCATAACGACGCTCGTGACCCTGTCTCTTCAGGCTGGCAATCGGCGCATCGCCGGAACGCATGTACCTGGCCAACGCTCCATTCTCATTATTTCACAAAAAAGTTTTGGAAATGTGCCGATCCGTGCGATGCTGAGTGCGGGATAGATCCGATTAACGCCAGGATCGATTCAAATCAAAATCGACAGTCCGAAGGAAAGTAACGGGAGGTAAGGCAGCAAAGGAGGAGCGTCATGACATTCACCACGTCCACGAAGGCTTCGGCTATCGTTATCGCGCTATCTACGATGATGGGGATGTCCAGCGCCTGCGCTGATGAGGCTCAAGCCAAAAGCATACTCAAGGCGATGTCCGACTACATCGCCTCACAGAAAGCCATATCGTTCGATTTCAATTCATACCTCGAAGTCGTCACCAAGCAGGATCAGAAGCTCGGGCTGGCAAGCTCTGGAACGGTGACCCTCAATCGCCCTGACAAGCTTCGCGCTACGCGTACGGGCGGCTTCGCGAATGTCGAATTGGTGTTCGATGGAAAAACCCTGACGCTGCTTGGCAAGAGCGCGAAAGCATACGCTCAGGTCGATGTGCCTGGAACGATCGATCATCTGGTCGACGAGTTGCGAAACAAATACCAGCGACCGGTGCCGGCTGCGGATTTGCTGATGTCGGATCCCTACGGTCAGCTGATGCCTGAGGTCGTGGACACCAAGGACCTTGGAAGTGGTGTGATCCGCGGCGTCGAGTGCGATCACCTTGCCTTCCGAACGAACGAGGTGGATTGGCAGATCTGGGTTGCGCAGGGCAAGCAACCCTATCCGTGCCGTTATGTCATCACGAGCAAGAAGGTGCAGGGATCTCCGCAATACACCATCGACGTCAGGTCATGGAGGACGGGCGCGCAAGTGAAGTCGGGATTCAGCGCGGAGATTCCGGCGGGCGCCAAGAAGGTGAACCCGGGCGACGTCCCGAATTTTGACGAGTTGGCCGGCATTTACGCGGTCAAGCAGTGAAAGGGAGCTCGTATCATGTTCAAGAGCATTGGTATTCTTGCGCTGGCGGCACTCATCGGAATCGCCTGTCTCGGATTTGGCGAGCGGTTCGTGGTTCCTGGCGTTGACGGGTTCGTGTCGACGGCCGCGGCCGAAGTTGGCCGCCCGCTGACGCCCGTCAGCGTCGCCGGCAGCGCGCGGAGGTCTGCGCGGCGAGACTGATGCTGGTATCGCTATTGCCAGCGCGACGTAAGCAATTTCGTGGCAGAAACATTCGCGATCTGATCCCTCGCGAGCTCGGCGGCCGGGGCACCCTCGACTTCGCCGCGGATGGCGTTTGCTGCAATTTCGATATTCCGCTCGTGGCCATACGTGAGGGGCCGGGCGAACGCGACAAGCCGCGCATGCACACGCGAGCTGATTTAATCTCCCGAACTCAGTTGTCCGGCAGCGCGAGGAAGATCAGCACTGCGGCGATAACCATGACGAAACGGTATGCGCTCGGCACGCCGTTCCACTGCTGCGACTGCCACATGCCGAACCATTCACCGCCGATCGTCATGAATCCGACCTGCCAAAGCAGGAAGCCGAGCGTGAGCCCGAGCACCGCGATCGTTTTCGCTCGGTTGAATGCAGCGGCGTCGCTGCGGACATGGCGGGCAAGCTGGAATGCGCCGACCCAGCACAACACCGCGATGGCGCCCTCGGTCGCGATGATGAGCGCATAGGCGGCGCTGTGCAGCGCCGGATCGGTGATGGCGCGGTACCTGATGTCGGAGAACGGGAAGATCGTATCCATCGACAGCACGTGCTGCACGAACAGAAAATTGGTGTGGTAGTCGGTCAGATTTCCGAATGTGACGATGCTGGCGAACAGCGCAATGGCAGCGACCATCACAACCTTGGCCGCTCGGATCGGCATGACGGGTTCTCCTGTCCGGCGTCGTGAAGACCGGCTGGTATCCTAACTCAAGTCGCGTCGGCGAGTCCGTCGGGGCAACAGACGCAGCCCCTTGTCACCTGCGACCGCGCTGCCGATGATGTGACAAGTGGACGGAGGGTGCAGCCCATGATCACGGCGCGTCGGGTGGTTCTGTTGTCGCTTGCCTTCGGCCTCGCCGTATCGGCATCGCCGGGGTGGGCGCAGGATGCCGAGAGGGCCTTCTACGCCGGCAAAACCGTGCGGATGATCGTGGGCTCCGGCACCGGCGGCGGCTACGACATCTTCTCGCGCATGATCGCGCCTTATCTGTCCAGGGTGCTGGGCACGACCGTCATCGTCGAGAACCAGCCGGGCGCCGGCGGCCTCGTTGCGCTCAATCGGTTGTACGTGGCGCCGCCCGACGGTTTGCAGATCTCGCTCTCCAACGGCACCAGCGCCGCCTTCGCCCAACTCACCGATCAGTCGGGTGTGCGTTACGATCTCACCAAGTTCAGTTTCCTCGCAACAGTCGGTGCGCCGCCCGGGCTTTGGCTGGTGGGGCCGGAGTCTCCCGTCCGGGAGGTCCAGCAGGCGATCGATGCGCGGACCAAGTGGCGATGGGCCTCTTCGGGCGGAATGTCCGGGCTCGGCATCGGGGCCGCCTTCACCTGCGAGGCGCTCAAGCTCGATTGCCATGTCGTGCAGGGATACAAGGGCAGCGCCGACGCCGGGCTTGCGGTCACGCGCGGTGAGATGGACGCGCTCTATGTGCCGGAATCATCCGCCAACAACTTCGTGAAGGCCAAGCAGAACTGGGCGCTGGCGACGGTGTCGCGCACCAAGTCGCGCTTCTTCCAGGACCGGCCGACCATTTTCGAGGCGGCCAGGATGGATGCGGACGCGACATGGGTGATGGACTTCCTCGCCAATGTCGAAAAGCTCGGCCGCATCCTGATTGCGCCGCCCGGAATTCCCGCGCCACGGCTCGCCTTCCTGCAGGAGGCGGTCAAGCAGACCCTGCACAACCCGCAGCTCATCGCCGACGGCGAGAAGGCCGAACGGATCGTCGAATATCTCGATCCCGCCAGCACCCAGCAGAACGCCGTCGCGGTCATCGGCAGCGTCACGCCCGAACAGAAGGCGCGCGTCCTGAAAATCGTGTCGGGAGCGAAATAGTCCGGCCGCGCGCGGTCGAATCGTCTATTTCTACCGGTCATCGAGCCCGGGAATTGCTCCACGTCGCATAGTGACATGGCGGGCACAGGGGCGCGGCATTCGTTCGGTGCCGGGCGAGTTTGTGCAAAAAACTGGCAACGTGTGTTCCGTTGCATCTTGTCATCTTGAAGAGTTGCTAGGCCGGTTTGCGGAGGCCGATGTAACTCCTTGGCAACACAGCACTCCATTCTTTTCCAATTCGTGACATTTGCTCAAAAAGGCGGCAACTGCGCACGTTTTGAAGTTTTCAAACTCCTTCACCTGCCGTTAACTGACATTCACAAGACGGCGCCGAAGCGCGCCACACGGGGCAAATTCAACGTGGGGATTGTTCGAACCTCGCCGAGCCGGGCGGCGTTCGACACAAAGGGGCAGAAGATGAAAAAGTTTTTCTTAACGGCCGTCGCCGTCGCTGCGCTCGCAACGCCGGCACTGGCAGCCGACCTCAAGGCGATCAAGAAGGCGCCGACCGGCGCCGGAACAGACCGTGTGGGATGTCGCGTTCGGTGCGGTGCTGACCTCGGACTATAACTTCCGCGGCATCACCCAGTCGAACCACAAGCCGGCGGTGATCGCGTACTTCGAGCCGCGTTACAATCCGTGGAAGGACCTGCAGTTCTACGCCGGCATGGGTGCGGCGAGCATCAGCTTCCCGAACCGGGCCGCGGCGGAAGTCGACTTCTATGCCGGTATCCGGCCGACCTTCGGCGCTCTCGCGCTCGATTTCGGCGCCTGGTACTACTGGTATCCGGGCGGGCAGTGCTTCAACGCCGCGCAAGGCGGCGACTGTGCCGACCAATGCCGATCCCGTCACGCTCGGCCTGCCAGTCAACGGCAACGTCATCAAGTCGAACCTGAGCTTCTGGGAAGTCTACGCCAAGGCGGCCCTGACGGTGAACGAGCAGATCACGATCGGCGGCGCGGCCTACTACTCGCCGTCCGTTCTGAACTCGGGCGCCGACGGCACCTTCGTGGTCGCCAACATCAAGTACACCGCTCCGAGCAGCGCGCTGCCGGCGGGTTTCGGGTTCTACGCCTCGGCCGAAATCGGCCACTGGTATCTCGGACACGTCGGACGCCTTCTACTGCACCGGCGCCGGCGGACCGTGCATCAATCCGTTCCCGAACGGCATTCCGTACAAGAGCTACACCACCTGGAACCTCGGCATCGGCTTCACCAAGAGCGTGTTCACTCTTGACCTGCGCTACTACGACACCAACCTGAGCGACGGCGACTGCAACGCCTTCACCAGCGACCAGACTGCCCGCTTCACCGCGAGCTTCACCCCGATCAACATCGGCGGCTTCGGCTCCAGCTGGTGCGGTCAGTCCTTCATCGTGTCGGGCAAGTTCGACCTGACGGCGCTCGCCAACCTGAAGTAAGCGGCGGTTGGCATCAAACACCGGGCGGCGGCTCCTCAAGGGCCGCCGCCTGTTTGATTCTCAGGCAGGTCGCAATGGTGAGCCCGTGCCCATTCGTAACGCGGGTCTGCCCGTGCGAAATCCCGACCCCAAGCCTGAGACCAATCTCAAGACCAGCCCTTGTTCTGGCCATGGCCGGCGCCGCTGGCGGCGCCGTCGCCATCGGGGCCATGGAATGGCTGTCGGACCACTTCGCCTTTCCGCTGATGTTCGTGCCGTTCGCGACCTCGATCGTGGTCGTCATGGGCTCGCCCGATGCCGAACCGGCGCAGCCGCGCGCACTGATCGGCGGTCATCTGGTTTCGACTCTGGTCGGCTTCGCGGTGCTGCAGGCGGCCGGGCCGGCGCCTTGGGCAGCCGCGGTCGCGGTCGGTCTCGCGATGGCGGCGATGCAGCTCACCCGGACGTTTCACCCGCCGGCCGGGATCGACCCGCTGGTGGTGGTCGTCAACGACATGGGCTGGCACTTCCTGCTTGCGCCGGTGGCGATCGGTGCCTGCCTGCTCGGCCTCTTCGCGTTCCTCTGGCACAACCTGATCCGGCGCGGCGCCTGGCCCCGCCGATGGTGGTGACCCCTCAAGAGATGGCCGGCGCTAGCCGGTAGCCGGCGCCAACGGACCCTCCCGCAGCCGCGCCGGCTCGTTGCCCTGCCGCAGCAGCGTGAGGGCGCGGCGGTGGAAGGCCGCCAGCGTCGAGCGGTGGCCGATCGAGATCACGGTGGTGCGAGGGAGTCGCTGCCTCGATCAGCGCGTAGAGCGTGGCTTCCGCCGGCTCGTCGAGCGAGGCGGTTGCTTCGTCGAGCAACAGGATGTCCGGCGCCTGGAGCAGCGCGCGTGCGACGCCGAGACGCTGCTGCTCGCCGAGCGACAAAATCCGGTTCCAGTGCGCTTCCTCCTCCAGCCGGCTGGTCAGTGCGGGCAGCCCGGCGGCCGCGACCGCTTCGGCCAGCCGCTCGTCGCCGAAGGTGCCCGGCTCGGCCGGATAGCTGACGGCGGCCGCCAAGCGTGCCGAGCGGGAAAATACGGCCGCTGCGGCAGCACCAGCAGCTTGGCGCCCTTCGGGACGGTGATGGTGCCGGTCCCGAACGGCCAGCGACCGGCGATGGCCCGGAACAGCGTCGACTTGCCCGACCCCGACGGCCCGGTCACCAGCACGCGCTCGCCCGGCGCGATGACGATGTCGTCGGCGGCGACGAGCGGCGTGCCCTGCGGCAGCCGGATCAGCAGGTCGTCGATCGTCACGGATGCCGTCTCGTCGGCCGCGACGACCGGCTGCGCCGTCGCGGCAGCTTGTGCATGTACGACCGCGGCGTTGAAGCCGTCGAGCCGGTCGATCACGGCGCGCCACTCCGCGAGCGTGCGGTAGGCATTGATGAAGAACGACAGGGAGGTCTGCACGCTGCCGAAGGCCGACGCCGTCTGGGTCAGTCCGCCGAGCTGCACCGCGCCGGCGAAGTAGGCCGGGCTGATCACCACGAAGGGGAACACGGTCGAGACCTGGGTGTAGCCCGCGGTCAGGAAGGTGAGGCGCTTGGTGCGCTGCATGATCTCCATGTAGTTGCTCACGATCCTGCCGAACCGGTCGAGGAGCCGATCGCGTTCAGCCGTTTCGCCGCCGAGCAGTGCGATCTGCTCGCCGTTTTCCCGCACGCGCACCAGGTTGAAGCGGAAGTCGGCCTCGAACCGCTGCTGGCGGAAGTTGAGCGCTATCAGCGGGTGGCCGATCCAATGGGTCAGGGCTGTTCCGGCGATCGCGTAGAGCAGCGCCACCCACACCAGGTAGCCCGGGATCGAATAGGTCACGCCGAATAGTTGCAGCGGCGCCGCAGCCGACAGCGTCCACAGGATCACCACGAACGACATGAGCGTCACGATCGCGCTGAGCAGGCCGATGCCGAGCGTGAGCGCGCGGTCGATGAACAAGTTGATGTCCTCGGCGATGCGCTGGTCCGGGTTGTCGGCTTCATCGCCCAGGAGCTGCATGCGGTAGTGGTTGCTGTAGGTCAGCCAGAGGTCGAGGTAGTGCCGGGTCAGCCAGCGTCGCCAGCGGATCTGCAGCCATTGGTTCAGATAGAGCTGATAGACCGCCAGCACGATGAACGCGGCCGCGAGGGCGCAGAACAGCAGCAGCTCGTTCACGAACGAGTCCCAGTTGCGATCCTGCAGCGCGTTGTAGAAGCGCGCGTTCCACTGGTTCAGCAGCACGGTGATGGCGACGGTGAGAAGCTCGATGACGATGACGGCTCCGAGCAGGACGCGGCCGGCCCATCGGTCTTCCGAGACGAAGTAGGGACGGGCGAGGCGCCAGATCGAAGCGAGCGTCGAGACGAGGCGTGACACGGGCAATCTCCTGGCTGCCTGAACGGAAAGGGGGTGGGCGGGACCGCGCGACGCCTGCCCCTTGGGGCGGGCAGGGCACTGAGATGCTTGCCGGCGCTGCGCAGCAGGCGTCCGGCACGTCACCCCGACGTGCGCATTCGACTTTAGCATAAGAAGAGTTTGCAGTGCGGCAAACGATGATGCCGGTGTCGCATGCGGCGACCCGCGCCAATTCGAGCCTTGTCTGGCCGCCCCCCAGCCCCTAAAAGTCTACGCACCGGGACCCCCTGTTTTATCGGGAGCCCGACCTGTTCGTTCACTCAATCAAGCGGTCCCAAGAACGCCGCGAGTCTCACTCTAAGGAGGGCCATGCCCATGACGACTGAAGCATCCCGCACGTCCAAATCATCCACCCGCCGCAAGTTTCTCGCCGGCGCCGCACTGACCGGCGCCGCCGCGGTCGCGATGCCGCAAGTAGCGCGCGCGCAGGGCCCGATCAGCATGCGCTGGCAGAGCACCTGGCCGTCGAAAGACATCTTCCACGAATACGCGCTCGACTTCGCCAAGAAGGTCAACGACATGACCGGCGGCGATCTGAAGATCGAGGTGCTTCCGGCCGGCGCCGTCGTGCCGGCGTTCCAGTTGCTCGACGCCGTGTCGAAGGGCACGCTCGACGGTGGTCATGGCGTGCTGGTCTATCACTACGGCAAGCAGACGGCGCTCGCGCTGTGGGGCTCCGGCCCCGGCTACGCGATGGACGCCAACATGCTGCTGTCCTGGCACAAGTATGGCGGCGGCAAGCAACTGCTCGAAAAGCTGTATGCGTCGATCGGTGCGAACGTCGTGTCGTTCCCCTACGGACCGATGCCGACGCAGCCGCTCGGCTGGTTCAAGAAGCCGGTTGCCAAGGCGGAAGACCTCAAGGGCCTCAAGTTCCGCACCGTCGGCATTTCGATTGACGTCTTCACCGGCCTCGGCGCAGCCGTGAACGCTCTGCCGGGCGGCGAGATCGTCGCTGCGATGGACCGCGGCCTGCTCGATGCCGCCGAATTCAACAACGCCTCGTCCGACCGCCTTCTCGGCTTCGCCGACGTTTCGAAGGTCTGCATGCTGCAGAGCTATCATCAGAACGCCGAGCAGTTCGAGATTATGTTCAACAAGGACAAGTACAACGCGTTGCCCGAGAAGATGCGGGCGATCATCGCCAACGCGGTCGAAGCCGCTTCGCAAGACATGCAGTGGAAGGCGATCGACCGCTATTCGAAGGACTATGTCGAGCTGCAGAGCAAGGACAACGTCAAGTTCTATAAGACGCCCGACGCGATCCTGAAGCGCCAGCTCGAAATCTTCGACGATGTTGCCCGCAAGAAGGCAGGCGAAAATCCGCTGTTCAAGGAGATCGTCGAGTCGCAACTCGCCTTCGCCAAGCGCGCGACGCAGTGGGAGCAGGATACGGTCGTCAGCCGCAAGATGGCATTCGACCACTACTTCGGGCCGAATGCCAAGAAGCCGATCTGACGATGCGATAGATTGACCGGTACGGCACCATTCGGATCAAATCCGAATGGTGCTTTGCATTGTCGAAGCCTCCGAGCTGGCGGAACGCATGACGGTCGAGCGACTTCTCCACACAATCGACGCCATCAGCACGTGGGTCGGAAAAGCCGCGGCCTGGCTGATGATCGGCCTCATGCTCATGGTCTGCCTCGAGGTGTTCAAGCGCTACATCATGAACATGCCGACGGCGTGGATATTCGACGCCCAGAACATGCTCTACGGCACGCTGTTCATGATGGCTGGGGCATACACCCTGGCGCAGAATGCGCATGTGCGCGGCGATTTCTTCTACAGTTCGATGCGGCCGCGAACGCAGGCGACCCTCGACCTGATCCTGTATATCGTGTTCTTCATTCCCGGCATCGCCGCGCTGATCTATGCCGGGACGGATTACGCCGCCAACTCATGGCGTATCGCGGAACATTCTAACGTCACCGCCGACGGTCCGCCGGTCTATCATTTCAAGACGGTCATCCCGGTCGCCGGCGCGTTCGTCATGCTGCAAGGCATCGCCGAGATCATACGCTGCATCGTCTGTATCCGGACCGGAGTTTGGCCGAGCCGACTGAAGGACGCGTCGGAACTCGATGTCGTCGAGGAGCAGCTCGCGCACAGCGACTTCGTCGACGACGAATCCCGCAAGCTGGCGATTGAGCGCGCGCAGAAAATCGAAGAGACCGCGCGTCAGCGTGGCATGGGCGGAGATCTGATCACATGAGCGATCCCGCGCTCGGGCTGCTGATGCTCGCGCTCATCGTGGTCGTGATCATGATGGGGTTCGCGACGGCCTTCACGCTGATGGGCCTCGGGATGTTTTTCGGCTTCATCGCATTCTACACCCCGGCCGAACACTGGTGGCAGAACCGCGTCTTTGATTTGATGGTCCAGCGCACCTATGGCGCGATGACCAACGACGTCCTGATCTCAATCCCGCTGTTCGTGCTCATGGGCTACGTGATGGAGCGCGGGGCCCTCGTCGACAAGATGTTCTATTCGATACAGCTTGCGTTCCGCCGCGTCCCAGCCTCGCTCGCGGTGGCAACGCTGATCGTCTGCACATTCTGGGGAATTGCATCCGGTCTGGTCGGCGCCGTCGTCGTGCTGATGGGCGTCATCGCGTTCAATCCGATGCTGCGCGCCGGCTATGACGTCAAGCTGGCGGCGGGAGTGATTACGGCTGGTGGCACGCTCGGAATTCTGATCCCTCCCTCGGTGATGATCATCGTCTATGCGGCAGTCGCCGGGCAGTCGGTGGTGAAACTCTATGCGGCGGCGATGTTTCCCGGGTTTTTCCTGGCGTTCCTGTATCTCGTGTACGTCGTCGGATGGGCGCTGATCAATCCAAAGATCGCGCCGCCGCTCCCCGAGGAATTGACGCGCGTACCGGTCCCGGCCTGGATGAAGCGGTTCCAGGAGCTTTATTCGGGCAACATGTTCTTGGCGCTGGTCAAGGCGCTGTTCCAGCCCAGCAAGGCCAAAGGGATCGATGCCGACGGCAAGCCGCTGGACTATTGGACAGTGGTCAAGAACTTCGCCATCTCGCTGGTGCCGCTGACGCTCGTCGGGCTCATTCTGTGGGGCGTGTGGTGGTACGTCGTCATCCATCAACAGGCCGCGGCGGAAATCCGCGATCGAAGGACTGCAACCGCTCGGCGGCGCCGCCGCTCCGCCGCCGGACGCCGCGAGCAAGGGGCCGTCGACGCAATTCTTCGTTTGGTACACCGTCATCGCCATGGCAATGGTGGTGCTGATGGTGCGCTATTACTGGCGGATGACCAGTGAGCGTTTCGAGGTTCTCAAGCTGCTCACCTCTTCGGTGATGCCGCTCGGGGTTCTGACCGCCGTGGTCCTCGGCGTCATTCTGTTCGGCATCACGACCGCCACCGAATCCGCGGCGGTCGGTGCGGCCGGCGCATTCGTCCTGGCGTTCTTCGCCCGCACGCTCGACTGGAAGCGGACCAAGGAAGCGGTCTTCCTCACCGCCAAGACGACCGCGATGGTCTGCTGGCTGTTCGTCGGCTCGGCGCTGTTCTCCGCGGTATTCGCGATCCTGGGCGGTCAGGCGCTGGTCGAGAAATGGGTGCTGTCCTTCGACCTGTCGCCCGTGCAGTTCATGATCCTGTCGCAGGCGATCATCTTTCTGCTCGGGTGGCCGCTGGAATGGACCGAGATCATCATCATCTTCGTGCCGATCTTCCTGCCGCTGCTGAAACACTTCAGCATCGACCCCATCCTGTGGGGCGTCCTGGTGTTCGTGAACCTGCAGGCGGCCTTCCTGTCGCCGCCGGTCGCAATGTCGGCGTTCTATCTGAAGGGCGTTGCGCCGGCGCACGTCACCATCAACCAGATATTCGGAGGCATGATGCCTTACATGCTGGTGGTGGTCGTTTGCATGATCATCATGTATCTCTGGCCCGGTCTGACGCTTTGGCTGCCAAACTACCTGTACGGCAATTGAGCCGGCTCGCGTTCAGGAGCCGGAGCCGACCGAGAGGGCCGCAGTGACTGACAATACGCTCACGGCATTGACCGCGACCGAGGCGGCTGCCGAAATCGCCCGCGGCGCGTTGTCGGCGGCCGAGTATGTCGGGGCCTGCCTCGATCGGATCGCGGCGCGCGACGGTGAGATCAGGGCCTTCGCGCATCTCGATCGCGAGTATGCGCTGGCGCAGGCGCGCGCGCTGGACGAGCGCCGGCTGGAAGGCGGCCCGCTCGGACCGCTGCACGGCATTCCGGTCGCCATCAAGGACATCATCGACACCGAGGATTATCCGACCGAACTCGGCTCGCCGCTCGCCAGCGGGCGGCGGCCGGAGCGGGACGCAACCGTGGTGGCGAAGCTGCGCGCTGCCGGCGCGGTCATCATCGGCAAGAGCGTGACCACGGAGTTCGCCTATTACCATCCGGGGCCGACGCGTAACCCGCACGATACCACGCGCACGCCGGGCGGCTCATCCTCCGGCTCGGCCGCCGCGGTTGCCGCCAACATGGTGCCGCTGGCGATCGGAACGCAGACCAACGGTTCGGTGATCCGGCCGGCCTCCTTTTGCGGCGTGTTCGCGATCAAGGTGAGCCACGGCCTGGTTTCGCGCTCCGGCATTTTGCCGCTGTCGCGCCAACTCGACCATGTTGGAATCTTTGCTCGCTCGCTGCCCGATCTGGCCCTCGTGCTCGATGCGATTGCGGGCTATGACCCGGCCGACCCCGACACACACCCTTATCCGTTACCCGACTTTCGCAAGGTGCAGTCGGAGGCGCCGCCCGCTTCGCCGTACTGCGCCTTCATGCGCACACCGATCTGGGACAAGGCCGACGCCGGCACCCGCGCGGCATTCGAAGAGCTCGGCGAGGCGCTCGGTCCGGCGCTGACGGCCGTCGACCTGCCGGAGACGTTCCGGGATGCCTGGCAGGCCCAGGGCACGATCATGGCGGCGGACATGGCCTTCAACCTGGCGCCCGTCCTGGCGCATGGCGGACCGAGTGAGGTGATGGGCCGGTTGATCGCGAAGGGACGAGACGTCACCGCGGTGGCCTACCTCGACGCGATGGCGCAGGGCGCCCGCATGGCGGCGAGCCTCGCGGACTACCTCAACTACTACGAGGCCATCGTCACGCCGGCGACCGTCGGGGTCGCGCCCAAGGGCATCGGCGCGACCGGCGACCCGTCGTTCTGCACATTGTGGACGCTGAGCGGCCTGCCGGCGCTGTCGCTGCCGCTCCTGGTCGGCGACGATGGAATGCCGCTCGGTGTGCAACTCGTCGGCGGCCCCGGGCGCGACGCGCGGCTCTTGCGCACCGCGACCGCGCTGATCGACACGCTGGCACCGCCCAAACGCGGCCGCCGCACGAAAACATCCCGATGAGCGGCGCTGAAATAGATTTCGAGAAACGCCGGCCGCCATTGTGATGCGCCAAACGACGGAGCGATGATGCGTACCATTACCCTTGAAGAGCATTTCGTCAGCCCGGGATTTCTTGTGGGGCCAGGCAAGGAGTTCACCGAGCGGCTCCGCAATTCGGGTCCCCGCGGCGCGAGGGTGTACGATCAGCTTCAGGATATCGGTGACAAGCGCATCGCGGAGATGGACGCCGCCGGCATCGATATGCAGCTGCTCTCGCTCAACTCGCCCGGGGTCGAGCAAGCGGACGCTTCGGAGCAGATAGCGATTGCCCGCGAGTCCAACGATTTCCTCGTTGAGGCGGTGAAGAAACATCCGCAGCGCTTCGCCGCCTTTGCCGCCTTGGCGATCGCAGCGCCGGACCAGGCGGCCGAAGAGCTGGAGCGCCGGGTCAGGCAGCAGGGCTTCAAGGGCACGCTCATCAATGGCCACACGCGCGGCCGCTATCTGGACGACAAGTTCTTCTGGCCGATTTTGGAGCGGGCCGAAGCGCTCAACGTTCCGATCTATCTTCACCCAACCGTACCGCCGAAGGCGGTCGTCGAGACGTCGTTCGGAGGATTTTCTCCACCGGTGACCGCGATGTTCGCGTCCGCGGGATGGGGCTGGCATATCGAAACCGCGGTCCATCTCATTCGCATGATCCTCGGCGGGGTGTTCGACCGGTATCCGAAGCTGCAAATCGTCATCGGCCACCTGGGCGAAGGCATTCCGTTCATGCTGCCGAGGCTCCAAAAGAACTTTCCAATGGAGCTGACGAAGCTCGCCCGTCCGCTCGGCGCCTATCTGCGTGAGAACGTTCACTACACCTTTGGCGGCTTTAACTTCCCGGCGACGTTCCTCGACCTTCTGCTGGAGGTCGGCGTCGGCAGGATCATGTTCTCGGTCGATTATCCGTACGGCTCGATGGCGGAAGGGCGCGCGTTCTTGGAGCAGCTTCCGGTCACCAGCGCGGACAAGGAGCGCATCGCGCACGGCAATGCGGAGCAGCTTTTCGGCCTGTAGAGGGCCGGCATCGTACCCGGCACGCTGTCGCTGCCGATAGCGTGCGCGAGGCTGACGGTCTTCCTCGTCGAAATCTCTACCTGATTGTCTTTGCGGTTTCGGCGATGACCGGCCGCCAGATCTGCTGCTGTTCGCGGATAAAGTCGGTAAGCCCCTCCGGCGTGGTCGGACTAATGTAGGTACCAAGTTCGTCGAGGCGTTTGCCCAATTCGGAACTGACCAGCACCTTGCGCAGATCGTCGCTGATCTTGCGCGCGACCACCGCCGGCGTACCGGGCGGCGCCATCAGTGCCATCCACCCGACGGCTTGAAAGCCCGGCAACGTCTCCGCCACCGCCGGCACTTGAGGGAAGGTGTGAATGCGCTTGCCGGTCGTGACCGCCAGCAGTTTGAGCTGACCGCCGTCGATGGCACCGCGCATGCTCGCAAGCGCGTCGATATCGACCTGGACGCGGCCACCCAGGACGTCGGGCAGCGCTTTCCCGCCGCCGGTGTAGTGCAGCAGCGTAAATTTCGTGCCGGTGGCGCTGCGCAGCCATTCGCCGGCCAGGTGCAGGATGCTCCCGCGGTTGCCCGCAGCGACGTTGAGTTCGCCGGGCTTGCTTTTGAGGAGCGCGATCAGTTCGGGCAGCGTGTTCACGCCGAGCGCGGGCGTGACGGCGATACCAAGCGGCTGTTCGCCGACAAAGCCGATCGGCACGAAATCGCGCACCAAGTCGACCGGAAAGTTTGTTTGAAGCTCGGGCAGTGCAATGAAGTTCGAGGCGAGCGCCATGTAGAGCGTATGGCCGTCGGGCGCTGCAGGCGCGACGGCCTTGATGGCAACGGCGCCAGCGCCGCCGGGCTGATTGAATACGATCACCGGTTGACCCCATAGCCGGGTCAGATGCTCGGCGACCGTCCGGCTGATGATATCGGGCGACGCGCCCGGGCCAACAGAGGTCACGATTTTCACCGGACCGCTGGGAAAGATCTGTGCGCGCGCGTGGCCCGTTGTGAGCAGGACGCCTGCCCCGCCGGCGATCAGCGACCGGCGCGTGAGTTCGCCGCGAGCATCATATTGCTTCATGATGACCTCCCCGGTCTCCGTAGCCCGAAGTCGCAACGGCAATTCCGGTGGGTGACGAAATCAATCTACCAACTCTGCCACTCGGTCAGAGCGCTCCCTCCTCGCGCAGCCAAAGTCGGATTGATCCGACTTCGGCAGCACCGACGCACACAGAAGAGTGCCTTACGCCGCCTTCGGCGGCGCGCCCAGATGCTGCGCAAAGAATGCGAGCGTACGGCTCCAGGCGAGGTCGGCCGCCGCCTTGTTGTAGCGCGCCGCGCCGGTATCGTTGTTGAAGGCGTGCTGCGTGCCTGGGTAGATCTGCAGCGTATAGGTCTTGTTGTTGGCCTTCAGCGCCGCCTCGTAGGCCGCGATCCCCTTGTTGATGTTCTCGTCGGTCTCGGCGTACTGCAGCAGCAGCGCCGCGCGGATCGCCGGAACGAGGTCAAGCGGCGGCTGTATGCCGTAATACGGCACGGCCGCGGCGAGTTCCGGGCTGCCGGCGGCCAGCCGGTTGACCACGCCGCCGCCATAGCAGAAGCCAACCGCGCCGACCTTGCCGGTCAATTCCGCATGCTTCTCGACGAACGGCACCGCGGCGAGCGCCGCCGCCAGCATGTCGTCCTTGTTGGTCTTGGTGTGTAGTTCGCGGGCGGCGTCCTCGGTCGGCGGCGTGCCGCCGGCAACTGACAGGAGGTCTGGCGCGAATGCCAGGTAGCCTTCGACCGCGAGCCGGCGCGCGACATCTTCGATGTGCGGGTTGAGGCCGCGATTCTCGTGGATCACGATCACGGCCGGACGCTTGCCGCCGGCGGCCCCGCGCACCAGGTAGCCGTTGATCTTGCCCTTCGGCAAATCGTAGCTGACCCGCTCGGCCTTCAGCCGCGGATCGTTGTCGGCCACGATCGCGGCCTGCGCGTAGTCGTTCTGCAGGAGCGGCAGCAGCGCCGCGGCGGCCGCGGCGGAACCCGCAAGCTGAGCCAAACGGTCGAGAAACTTGCGGCGCGCCATCGCGCCATGGGTGAAACGGTCGTAGAGATTGATGATCTTCTGGTCCATCGGGTGTTCCTCCAGCGAACGATGCGCGACCATAGCACGGACAGAATAATCCGTGACTGTGGCCTTGCGGTCATTGCCGGGGCGCGGGCTTCTGGCGAAAGTCCGCCGGGGCTGTCGACTCTCCCTTCGGCGACTGCCGGGGTGCGGCCCGAACGGAGTTCGCCATGTCGCATGCCCGCCGGGACGGCATTTCGCGCCGCTGCATGCGATGGGCGCTGGCGGTTGGCGTCGCGATGGCCGGCGTGGCGGCGGACGCCGGTGCGGCCGAGCGCTTTCCGTTCGAGCGCGAACTTCTGCTCGACGCCAAGCCGATGAAGGGCTCGAAGCGTATCCCGGTCTTGGCCATCGGGCGGCAGGGCGAAACCACCATCGACCTGTGGTGCAATAGCGTCGAAGGCCAGATCGTCGTAGTCGACGGAATTATTTCGATCATGACCGGCGCCAAGACCAACCGGCAGTGCGATCCGGCGCGGCTGCGCGGTGACGACGAAATGCTGGCCGCGCTGCTCGACACCACGGCGTGGCGGCGCGACGGCGACGTGATCGTCTTCTCCGGCGCCCGCACCTTGCGCTTCCGGATTCCCAGCAACTGATCGAAGCGCCGGCGCCGCTGCCGCCGCCAATGCGTCTCGTCGCTCAACTTGCGTGCACGCTCGCGCGCTTGAGCGGACGCGCACGGGCGCGAATTCCCCGAGTGTTGTCGAAAAGTCGCACCGTCGCCAATTGCGGCAGGAAAGTGTTCGGCGTCATTGCTCGAATCAGATGACGCGGCTAATCACAATTTTCAGTTCGAGACATGTCGCGTCGCGACTGATCCACAGAATTTCCGTTCGTGTTTGTTGCGTCTGATGCGTTCCGCTCCTGGAGATGCGTCCGATGCATTCACACGGTTTGCAATCGACCACGCTGCGCCGCGGCTTGGTCTACTCCGATGTTCGCCTGAAGCGCGACGTGCAGCAGATCGCCACGATCGACAACGGCCTCAAGCTCTACCGCTTCCGCTACCGGTGGAGCAGCACCGAATATGCTGGGGTCATGGCGCAGGAAGTCGCCGGCCTCATGCCGGACGCGGTCAGCAAGGATGCCGACGGCTATCTGCTCGCGGATTACCGGCGCCTCGGGCTGCAATTGCGGGTTTATCAGGACTGGCTCGCGAAGGGACATGCCCTGAAGGCGCCGGTGGCGTGAAGCGCGCCGATCGATCGGCGTCGTTCCGCACCTGACGCGAACGGCGCGCGGCCCGCCATTGCTATGTTTGGTGACGGCTCGCGCGCTCGCGCCGCGCTCTTGCGGAGCACGGCTCGATATGGATTGATCGCTCCCGACATAAACGCGAGACGCGAGGACGTTACGAGTCCTCGTGGGAGCAGATGCACGAGATCACACGGCGCGATTTCCTCAACGGCGTGGCGCTCACGATCGCGTCCGGGCTCACGCCCGCCGCCCAGATCGCCGCGCAGCCGTTGCGATATCCGCCGGCGCTGACCGGCATGCGCGGGCATCATGCGGGCTCGTTCGAGGTCGGCCACGATCTGCGGGACGGCAAGAAATTTTCCGTCGGCGGACTACCGATCGAGGAGCGGTACGATCTGGTCGTGGTCGGCGGCGGCATCAGCGGGCTTGCGGCCGCGTGGTTCTACCGTCAGGCCAACCGCGACGCCCGTATCCTCATTCTCGACAACCACGATGATTTCGGCGGCCACGCCAAGCGCAACGAATTTCGGCTCGATGGCCGCCTCGTCATCGGCTATGGCGGCAGCGAATCCCTGCAATCGCCTCAGGCGCTCTACAGCCCTGTCGCCAAGAGCCTGCTGAGAGCTCTTGGCGTCGACGTCGCGCGGTTCAACACGGCGTTCGAGCGTACGCTTTATCCTTCGCTCGGGCTCTCGCGCGGCATGTTCTTTCCCCGCGAGGCCTTCGGCCAGGACAAGCTCGTCACCGGCGACCCGACCCGGATGGTGGACGACGATCTCAGCCGCGCGCTGAGCAATGCCCGGCCGATGCGCGAGTTCATTGCCGAGTTTCCGGTGTCGGTGCAGAGCAAGGCGCAGTTGATCGCGTTGTTCGAGCAGACCGCCGACCCGCTGCGCCGGCAAGTCCGTGGAGGAAAAGACCGACATCCTCGAGCGCACGAGCTATCGCGACTATCTGATCAAGGTGCTGCGGCTGCAGCGAAGAAGTGGCGAACTGCTTCCAGGGCCGCACGCTCGATTTCTTCGCGGTCGGGTGCGACGCGGTGGCGGCATCGGATGCCCGCGATGCCGGTTATCCCGGATTCCAAGGGCTCGGCTTGCCGCCAGTGGACAGTCCGGAGCGCTCGGAGCCGTACATCTACCATTTCCCCGATGGCAATGCCTCGCTTGCCCGCCTGTTGGTCCGCGCGCTGATCCCCGGTGTCGCGCCGGGAGGCACGATGGACGATATCGTCCTGGCGCCGTTCGATTACGGCAAGCTCGATGTCGAGGGCGCGTCGGTGCGCCTGCGGCTGGACAGCACCTGCGTGCACGTCCGCAACGTCTCAGACGGCGTCGAGCTGGCGTATCTGCGGCACGGAACGGCGCATCGCGTGGCGGCGCGGCACGCCGTGCTGGCCTGCTTCAACATGATCATCCCCTACATCATGCCGGAGGTGCCGGCGGCGCAGCGCGCGGCGCTGGCGAAGAACATCAAGGCGCCGCTCGTCTACACCAAGGTGCTGGTGCGCAACTGGCACCCTTGGGTGAAGCTCGGCGTCCACGAGATCACGGCGCCGATGTCGATCTACAGCCGCGTCAAGCTCGACTATCCGGTGAGCCTCGGCGGCTATCGGCATGCGCGCGATCCCGCCGAGCCGATGTGCCTGCACATGGTCTACGTACCGGTCGCGCCCGGGCTTCGACGCGCGCACGCAGTTCATTTTCGGCCGCGCGAAGCTGCTGTCGATGGAGTTTGCCGATTTCGAGAGGGACATTCGCGATCAGCTCGACCGCATGCTCGGCGCCGGCGGATTTTCCAGCGCGCGCGACATCGCGGCGATCACGGTCAATCGCTGGTCGCACGGCTACGCCTACACGCCGAGCTCGCTGTTCGACCGCGATTTCGATCCGACGATGGAAGCCGCCCGCCAGCCGATCGGACGCGTCGCCATCGCCAATTCCGACGCCGGCTGGGACGCCTACGCCCACGTCGCGATCGATCAGGCCGATCGTGCGGTGCGCGAATTGCTGCGGTGAACGCAGGACACTTTAATTCAGTTGCAGGCTGTGCGGCTTCTTTCCTTCGCCCTGCGTGGGGTGAGGGAAGCAAGGGCGCGGCGTGTCCGTTGTCTTCCGGCCAAGCGAAAAGGGCGCGGCTTGCGCCGCGCCCTTGATCTTGTTCCGACCGTTGATCGGGAAACGGACGATCAGAAGTCCATGCCGCCCATGCCGCCGCCACCGCCGCCCGGCATCGGGGGCGCCGGCTTCTTCGGCAGTTCGGCGACCATCGCCTCGGTGGTGACCAGCAGGCCCGCGACCGAGGCCGCGTCCTGCAGCGCCGCGCGCACGACCTTGGCCGGGTCGATGATGCCCTTCTCGACCATGTCGACGTACTCTTCGGTCTGCGCGTCGAAGCCGAAAGTCTCGGACTTGTTCTCCAGGATCTTGCCGACCACGATCGAGCCTTCGACGCCGGAGTTCTCGGCGATCTGCCGCATCGGCGCTTCCAGCGCCTTGAGCACGATGTTGATGCCGGCCTGCACGTCGGGGTTATCGTTGGTGATGCCGGCCGACCGCCTTCTTGGCGCGCAGCAGCGCGACGCCGCCGCCCGGCACGATGCCTTCCTCGACCGCCGCGCGGGTGGCGTTGAGCGCGTCCTCGACGCGGTCCTTCTTCTCCTTCACCTCGACCTCGGTCGCGCCGCCGACGCGGATCACCGCGACGCCGCCCGCGAGCTTGGCGAGCCGCTCCTGCAGCTTCTCCTTGTCGTAGTCGGAGGTGGTCTCCTCGATCTGCGCCTTGATCTGGCCGACGCGCGCCTCGATGTCCTTGCTCTTGCCGGCGCCGTCGACGATCGTGGTCTTCTCCTTCTCGATGATGACCTTCTTGGCGCGGCCGAGCATGTTGAGGGTCACGTTCTCGAGCTTGATGCCGAGGTCATCGGAGATCAGCTGGCCGCCGGTGAGGATCGCGATGTCCTCGAGCATGGCCTTGCGGCGGTCGCCGAAGCCCGGCGCCTTGACGGCCGCGACCTTGAGGCCGCCGCGCAGCTTGTTGACGACGAGCGTGGCGAGCGCCTCGCCCTCGATGTCCTCGGCGACGATGACCAGCGGCTTGCCCGACTGCACCACCGCCTCGAGCACCGGCAGCATGGCCTGAAGCTGCGAGAGCTTCTTCTCGTGCAGCAGGATGTAGGCGTCCTCGAGCTCGGCCACCATCTTCTCGGCATTGGTGATGAAGTAGGGCGAGAGATAGCCGCGGTCGAACTGCATGCCCTCGACGATCTCGACCTCGGTGTCGAGCGACTTGGCCTCTTCGACCGTGATCACGCCCTCGTTGCCGACCTTCTGCATCGCCTCGGCGATCATCTTGCCGATCTTGGTGTCGCCGTTCGACGAGATGGTGCCGACCTGCGCGACCTCGGCCGACGAGCCGACCTTCTTGGCGCGCTTCTCGATGTCCGGCGACGACGGCTTGGACCGCGATGTCGATGCCGCGCTTGAGGTCCATCGGGTTCATGCCGGCGGCCACCGACTTGGCGCCTTCCCGGACGATCGCCTGCGCCAGCACGGTCGCCGTGGTGGTGCCGTCGCCGGCCTGGTCGTTGGTCTTCTGGGCGACCTCGCGCACCATCTGGGCGCCCATGTTCTCGAACTTGTCCTCGAGCTCGATCTCCTTGGCGACGGTCACGCCGTCCTTGGTGATGCGCGGCGCGCCGAAGCTCTTGTCGATCACGACGTTGCGGCCCTTGGGGCCGAGCGTGACCTTCACGGCGTTGGCGAGGATGTCGACGCCGCGCAGCATGCGGTCGCGCGCGTCGCCGGCGAATTTTACGTCTTTGGCAGCCATTTCAGTTTGCTCCGATTGGTTCGCTGTTGATCCTCATCCTGAGGACGGGCGCAGCCCGCGTCTCGAAGGATGAGGCCCGTGATTTCGGCCTCGTCCTTCGAGACGGCGGGCTGCGCCGGCTCCTCAGGACGAGGAGAAGATCAGGCGATGACGCCCATGATGTCGGACTCCTTCATGATCAGGAGCTCCTCGCCGTCGAGCTTGACCTCGGTGCCCGACCACTTGCCGAACAGCACGCGGTCGCCGGGCTTCACGTCGATCGGGATGAGCTTGCCGGCCTCGTCGCGGCCGCCGGGGCCGACGGCGACGACCTCGCCCTCCTGCGGCTTCTCCTTGGCGGTGTCGGGGATGATGATGCCGCCCTTGGTCTTCTCCTCGGCATCGATACGCTTCACGACCACGCGGTCGTGCAGGGGACGGAACTTGGTCTTGGCCATTTTTGTCCTCGTGGGGGCGCTGTCTGCACGGCGCGAGCTCGCTGGGCCGAGTAGGCCGACGGGCGCTGTTAGCACTCAAGATAACGAGTGCCAGCCGCTTGCGCGGGAAATAGGACCTGCAGACCGGGAGAGTCAAGGCGCGATGCGGCCTGCGCTGCGCGGGCCTTCGGCGCAGTTCGGAGTTACTGCAGCAGCTTCATCGCCCGCTCGTAGTAGCCGAGGTCGACATAGCGCTCGGGCGGCGGCCTGGTCGCCCGGCCTGCGCTGGATCTCGGCGCGCAGCGCCAGCATGTTCTTGAAGCCCTCCGGGTCGAACTTGGCGTCCGGCGTGAAGCCGAAGCCGGGATCGATCAGCAGGTCGTAGGTGCGCTCGGCCTCCTTCGGCGAAATCTTGAGCTTCTCGACCAGCAGCGCGACGCTTCGGCGCGGTTGTTCGGGTCGCGCACCCAGCGCAGCGCCTCGACATAGGCGGCGAGGTAGCGCTCCAGCAGCGGCGCCGTTGGTCGCGCGCCCAGGCGCCGCAGCACGAAGGCGCCGCCGCGCCTGGTAGGGCCCGAGCAGGTCGACGGTGCGGCCCAGGCTCTGCAGGCCGAGCTGCTCGGCCTGCACGGTGAACGGCAGGTTGAGGATGGCGGCGGCGTTGTCCTTGCTCTCCGCCATCGCCTTGAAGCGGTAGACGCCGGCGCCGACCGGCTTGACCGTGTAGTCGGCGCCTTCCTTGAGGCCGTGCTGCAGCAGGATCTTCTTCGCCTGCAGCGCATAGGCGGTGTCCGGCGCGTCGACCACCAGGGTGCGGCCGCGCAGGTCGGCGAACGACTTGATCTCCGGCCTGCACGAAGAACTCGTTCATGCCGCTGTCGCCGCCGGTGACGATCACCACGTCCTGCTTGGCGACCTCGATCATCGCCAGCGCGTTGTCGACCGCGGAATGCACGATGTCGAATTTGCCGGCGCCAAGCCCTCGCGCTGGCTGCGCGAATTCTCGCGTGAGATGCAGGTCGATCTTGAGCCCGCGCTTGGCGAAGATGCCCTTGGCGATGCCGGCATGCAGCGGCAGCGCCTTGGCGTTGGGAAAGGTGTTGACGCGCAGGTCGGTGATCTCCTGCGCCAGGCCGGCGGATGCGGTCGTCATGATCAGTGCGAGGGCCGCGAGCCAGGGCGCGCAGCGCGCGGCGCCGGCAGGCGTCGGTGATGGGGCATCGGTGTCTCCCTCGGCTACGATTGTTGCGCCGGCTCAAACGCGTGCATTGCGCATTTCGACCGTCGCCATCGGCGCGGCGGCCGCCATCGGCATGGCTGTCTGACGGTTGAACGTATCGCAGTATGACGGTCATCCGAACGGAACTCTGGGGAGGGCAGGAATGCGTGCGATCACGCTGGCGGAGGCGAACCGGATCATCAATGGCACGTTCGCTTCCGCCAAGCGACGCAAAGCCTATGCGCTGGCGCGCGATCGTGCTCGACGCCGGCGGCCGGGTGAAGGCCTTCCAGAAGCAGGACGGCGCCTCGCTGATGCGCTTCGAGATCGCCTACGGCAAGGCGTTCGGGGCGCTGGCGCTCAACCGCTCCTCGCGGCAGGTGCTGCAGAAGGCCAAGGAGAAGCCGGCGTTCATGGCGTCGCTCGGCGAACTCTGCGGACGGGCCGCTGTTCCTGGAGGCCGGCGGCCAGCTCATCCGCGATGCCTCGGGCGAAGTCGTCGGCGCGATCGGCGTCACGGGCGACGTCAACGAGGTCGACGACCTCTGCGCCATCGACGGCATCCATGCCGGCGGCTTCCGGGCCGACGCCGATTTCGACGCCCGTGCGGCCAAGCGCCTCAACATCAAGGTCGACCCGCCGCTGCGTGACCCGCGCAAGGGATAAGGGGCGGAGACTCAGCCGGCCGGTTGCGGCGGTTTGCCCCACATCCGCCTTTTCCCGGCCATATCGGGTATTGGACGGGAGAGTGAGGCTGGCTAATTCCAGGGGCCAAGGGGGATTGCCGGCTCGTTAACCCTGCGGTTGGTAAGAGGACACAGGTCCGCGCGCGGCCTTGGTATCAATTCCCCGACTGCGCGCGGGAGTTCAGGGGAGGGGTCGCCATGAAGAGTTTTCGCTGCCGTCCGCCCGCCAATGTGATCGTCGCGGTGTCGGCGGCCGTGCTGATGGCGGCCTGTTCGATGAGCCAGAACTCTCCGCCAGAAGCCGCCACGCCGCTCCCGCAGCCGGAACTGCCGTCACGCGTGAAGGCCTCCGAAGTCGTCGGCCGTTGGGGCTATGCGGCATTCCACAAGCCCACCGACCGCGCCCGCACCGAGGCCAATGCGCGCGGCCAGTGCAAGCAGCCCTACGTGATCGGGCAGGGTCAGGCCGGCGGCGTCATGATGTACCTGGCCAACTCGTCGCAGTTGCAGGAGCTTCGGCTCAAGGGCAGCCAGAGCGGCAAGGACTATATCGGCCCGGCAGGCGACACCCCGGGCATGCAGGATCGCGAGATCGTGTCGTTCGACGGCCGCGTGCTGCTGCTCAAGTTCGTCGATCCGGAAGTCGACGGCCGCTACGGCACCGGCATTTATGTGCGGTGCGCGCCGCGCGCCTGATCGGCTCAGGGCGGCCCCGACAGAATTCATCGTTTCCTGACGTCGCGCCGGAGGCGTGCGCTTGCCCAGGCGGGCTCGGAGCAAGCGGACCCCGCGTGCCGTGCCGCTTGCGCGCGTGATAGGGTCACAGCCCACTCATCGCGCATCCTCGATCATGTCAGCAGTTCGCGATTTCGTCGCCGGCCCTTGGCGAGCCGTTCTGGTGCTCGGCGTCACGCAAATTCTGGCGTGGGGCACGATCTTCTATACGCCGGTGCTGACCGTGCCGCTGATCGCGGCCGACCGCGGCTGGTCGTTCACGCTGGCGATGGCCGGGTTCTCGCTGGCGCTGCTGACCGCCGGGCTTGCGTCGCCGCGCACCGGCTTGCTGATCGACCGCTTCGGCGGCCACCGGGTGATGCCGTTTGGATCGCTGCTCGGCGCGCTCGGCTTGATGGGATTGGTCTATGCGGATCACCCGGCCACGTATCTCGCCGTTTGGATGCTGCTCGGCGTCGCGATCTCGGCGTCGCTCTACGATCCGGCATTCGCGACGTGGGCCGCATCTTCGGCGCCGCCGCGCGCCGCCCGATCACCGCGCTGACGCTCGCCGGCGGTTTTGCCTCGACGGTAAGCTGGCCGGCCACCTACCTCCTGATCCAGGCGGTTGGCTGGCGCGGCACCTATCTGGTCTACGCGGCGGTGTTGGCGCTGGTGGCCGCGCCGTTGCATGCCTTCGTGCTGCCGCGCACCCGCGCCGAGGTCGCCAGCCGAACGTCCGGAGACGTGGACCGGGCGAGCCCAGCGCTGCTGCCGCCGCGCGGCTGGCCGTTCGTGCTGGTGGCGGCGGCCTTCGCGACCTATGCGTTCGTGCCGTCCGGATTGTCAGCGCACCTGCTGGCGATCTTTGGACGCGCCGGCATCGATGCCGCGACTGTGGTCGCCATCGGCGCATTGTTCGGTCCTGCGCAAGTGCTGGCGCGCATCGGCGAGTTCGCGTTCGCCCGCCATATCCATCCGCTCAATGTCGCGCGTCTCGCGATCGGATGCTGCTCCTGGCGTTTGTAGTACTTGCGTTGCTGGGCATCTCGGTCGCGGCTGCCGCGGCGTTCGCGCTGATGTTCGGAATGTGCAACGGGCTGATCACCATCGCGCGCGGCGCCGTCCCGCTCACGCTGTTCGGCGCGGCCGGCTACGGCCACCTGATCGGGCGGATCGCGCTGCCGTACATGGTGATGCAGGCGATCGCGCCGCTGGTGCTGGCGTTCGTCGCCGAGCGTACGTCGGACCCGCTGGCGCTGGCGGTAGTCGCGGCGTTCGCGGTGATGGCGTTCGCGGGCTTCATGGCGATCCGCCGGCCTGCGGCTGACGCCGCCTGATTCGAGTCGTTGTCACAGGCGCGCTTGGCGGAGCGCCGCGGCATTTTTCAATACTGCATTAACCATGAGGCCACGGTCTTTACCGCCGATAAACCATAACATCACGAACACGCCCGCCCTCGTCGCATTAAGCTGAATCATTGCTTTCGATTTACGGTTACTCACCCGTTTCACGCCTACTCTCTAACGCATCATCGGCCGATTTACCGTCGGCTTAGTCTCAGTGTTGTGCAGTAAGAGTAACCCATGAAAAGTCTCGCTCTCACCGCGTTCCTGACCAGCACCATGATGATCGGTCCGGCTCTGGCAGGACCTCAGTCCCTCGTCATCGATCCGTCCCGGCCCAACCGGCCGGTGATCCGCGTCCAGCAAATGCACATCCAGCCGCGTCCGGCGGTGGCGCAGCCGGCACAGCCTGCTCCCGAAGCGTACGCCCGCCCGCGCCCTGCTTTCGGCGGCGGCTTTCTGGAAGCTCTGTTCGGCGGCGGTTCGACCCGCCCGGATCAGCGCGCGGCTTACGGCAACCAGGACCTCGGCCCGGGCGTCGTCGAATCGCCGTACTCGCCCGGCCGCCCGGTGGTCGACCCGCGCTATATGCGCCAGGAGGTCAACTACAAAGGGCCGGAAGAGCCCGGTACGATCATCGTCAACACCAACGATCGCATGCTCTACCTGGTGCAAGGCAACGGTCGGGCGATCCGCTATGGCATCGGCGTCGGCCGTCCGGGCTTCACCTGGTCGGGCACGCATCACATCACCAACAAGCGCGAATGGCCGAATTGGACGCCTCCGCCGGAAATGCTCCAGCGCCGCCCCGACCTGCCGCGCCACATGGTCGGCGGCCCGGACAATCCGCTCGGCGCGCGCGCCCTTTATCTCGGCTCGACGCTCTACCGTATCCACGGCTCGAACGAGCCCTGGACCATCGGCACAAACGTGTCGTCGGGCTGCATCCGGATGCGCAACGAGGACGTCGTGGACCTCTACAACCGGGTCAAGGTCGGCACCAAGGTCGTCGTGATGTGACTTTTCGCCGTCTGGTCGGCGCACACAGCAAAGGCCGCCGGTGACGGCGGCCTTTTCGTTTTCCGATCAGGCTCGTGCCCGAGCATTATTCGCCGCCGCCGTCGCTGCCGCCGCCATGACCGAAGTCGCCGCCGTCGTCCGTGAATGCCGCAGCATCGCTGTCATAGCCGCCGGCATCGCCGTCGCTTCCCGGATCGCGGCTGGCGCTGTCGAACAGTCCTGCGCGGCTATTGCTGTCGCCGCCGCCGCGGCCGCCAGACGCCCGGCCCATGTCCTCGAGCCCGGCCTGGCGGGAGAGGTCACCGCCGTCGCCGCTGCCCGACCACGGCGAGCCGCCGCGCGGCGCACCGGCCGAAGGATCGAGCGCGCTGTGCGCATGACCGCCGCCGCCCATTATGGAGCGCATGCCGCCCATGAGAAGCGAGCCGCCGACGACGCCCGCGGCCGCGGCCGCGGCCGTGCCGAGGAACGAGCCGCCCATTCCGCCCGAAGCCATCGGACCTGAGTTCATCGGCGCCGCCGTCATCGGACCGGATGAGGGCATCGGCTCACTCTGCTGCATCGCCGGCGTGCCGGTATTGCGCCAGGCCGACGACATTCCCGGCTTGACCGAAGGAACCGAGCCTGTTCGCCGAGGTTCGCCGAAGCCCAGGCTCTCGCGCATGCTGCCGAGGAACGAGCTGTCGCGCGGCGAAGCGTCCGGTGCGCCGCCGGCTTCGAGTTCGCGGATCCGCGCCTCGGCGCGCTTGAGCACTTCGTCCTGAACCAAGACGGTTTGCACCAGCGCATAGGCCGCGTTCGGGGCGCGCTGAAAACCGTCGTAGATCGCCTGTTCGGCCGCCGGATCGCGCTGGGCGTTCTCCAGTGTGGCGATGCGGTCGAACAGCTCGTTGATGAGATTGCGTTCCTCTGGGGTCATCGGGGTCGCGTCCTTCTGCCGTGACGACAGCCAAGATGTAGGCAGAGGAGGTGACGGCGGAATGGCCGCCGCAGCATTTATTTTGGGGGAGGCCGCCGCCTGGCCACAATCGGCCGCGGGATAGCGGCCGCCGCGGCGGTCGACGCCTGTGCTTTGCGCCGCTCACCATGCAGTCTACCGAGGGCGCACAATGTTGCCCAAGATGTGGACGCGATCGCATCAGCGGAATTGGTAGGGGGCAAGCGCGAGCCGAATTGATGCGGCGCACTACGCTCTTTGACCGGGCCGTCGCGAATGCGGTTGCGGGCGGAATTTGCGGTTCCGGTGTGAGAAACAGCAGTGGGCGGGCGGTTCGCCGCAGCCCGCGACAAGGTTGGGCGTTTCCACAACCGCCATTATTCGTTACCACGACAGGCTAGAGCTCGGTTGCCAATGCCTGCCGCGGGCTCCAGGCCACAAAGACGCAAACGATTGGAGGATAGCGATGGTCCGCACCCGGAGGTTTTTGATCTCGACATCCGCCATGGCGCTCGCCGCGGCGTTCGCCATTGCGGCAGCGCAACCGGCCGACGCGCAGCAGCGCAAGTCGATCCGGTGGGCGGTCGCGAGCATCGATACCTACGGCTACAAGGTCGCGGCCTCGGTCACGAAGATTGTCGAAGAAGCCTTAGGCGGCGAATACACCGTTACGGTCAATCCCTATCCATCCACGACCGCGGCCATGAAGGCGACGATGGATGGCGACGGCGAGATCGGCTACACGGCCGACGTCGGCATGGCGGAGCTTTATGCCGGGGAGGGCGGGTTCAAGAGCTACACGCCGTCGAAGCCCAAGATGGTGCACACCTGGTACGCCTATCCGATGGAAATCGTTCATGGCGGTGTCCGCCAAGAACGCCGACAAATACAAATGCTGGAAGGACTTCAGCGGCAAGCCGGTGTTCTTCACGCCGGCCGGGTTCATGAACTGGATGAACTTCCGGCGCGTCTACAAAACGCTTGGCTACGACTTCAAGCACGTGCAGATCGATCCGAAGACGCAGTCCGACGCGTTGCAGGCCGGCACGATTACGGGCGCGGTCGCCTACACGACGGCCGGACGCTCGCTGGTGCCGTACTGGAAGGAAACCGAGATCCGGATGGATATCTCGGTGATCAATCCTTGTCCCGACGAGGTCGCCAAGCTCAAGGCCGGCGGCCTGGCGATCGAGAACGTCGATCCGAAGAATGCGTTCAGCAAGAACGTCGGCGTCCAGCAAATTCAGGGCGTGCCGATCCTGTTTGCCTACAACGCCCGGCCCGACATGCCGGAGGACGTCGTCTATAAGATTCTCGTCGCGTTCGACAAAAACAAGGACAAGCTCGCCGCGATCGATGCCGGCTTCGGCCCGATGGCGAAGGACTTCGTCGGCATGCAGGTGAACGGCATCAACGCCAACCCGGAGATCGCGGTGCATCCCGGCCTGGCCAAGTTCCTGAAAGAAAAGAACGCCTGGAACGACAAGTGGAAGATCGCGAGCCCCGCCGGCTGACCTGCTGACGAACATGTTGCGCACCGGATCGGGCGGCCGCTGACGCGATCGCCCGTCCGCCGCTCCGAGCCCCGCCGGGAGGCGGCGTGAGGCAGCCGATCCGCAGACCGGGAAGATCATGCTCGACGCGGTCAAGAAGCAGTTCAATCTGGCCAACCTGATCTTTGCTTTCGCGCTGATCCAGTCCGGCTGGCTGATCTGGTACTACTACACGGGCTACGGCGGCCCGCAGGAACTGGTCGCGCGCGTCATGTCGATCGCGCTGATCCTGCAGATCCTGCTGATGTACCAGCAGGGCGATCTCTACAAATGGCTGCCGCCCTTCGCCAACCGCATCATCGTCATCTGCTATATCGGCATCTGCCTCTACGCGTTCTATCACTTCTGGATCGAGTTCGAGGAAATCGCGATCTACCGGCAGGGGTCCTACACGCGGCAGGACTTCATCGTCGGCCTGCTGGTGTTTCTCCTGGTCATGGAGCTGTCGCGGCTCGCGCATCCGGCGCTGTTCTGGACCAACATCGTCCTGATCGCCTACACGCTCTACGGCTATCTCAGCCCGGTCGATTTCTTCTGGCATCCCGGCACGACGTTCTACCGCGTCATCACCTCCAGCACGGTCGAGCTATCGACCGGCATTTACGGCATCTACGGCCAGCTTGCGCTGACGCTGATCGCCGCTTTCCTGCTGCTCGCCGGCGTCGCCAACGGCTTCGAAGCGCAGCGGGCGATGATCAACGTCATGCGGATGATCGCGGGCCGCTCCCGGCAGATGGTGCCGCAGACCGCGGTGCTCGGCTCGAGCGCGATCGGCATGATCAGCGGCAGCGGCTCGGCCAATGCCGCGGTGGTCGGGACGATCACGATCCCGCTGATGATCCGCTACGGCGTGCCGCCGACATTCGCGGCCGCGGTCGAGACCGCCGCCTCGATGGGTGGACTGATCATGCCGCCGATGATGGGTGTCGGCGCCTTCCTGATGTCGGAATTTCTCGGCGTGCCCTACTGGGACGTCGTGCTGCGCGGCTTCGGGCTCGCATTCGTGTACTACACATCGATCGGTATCGCGGTCTATCTGATTTGCGTGCGGCTTTTGCCCGCCGAACCGGTCGAAGCGCCGCCGGTGCCGCTCTACGACAAGATCAAGACCGGCATCTTTTTCTCGTCGGTGCTCTATCTGCTCTACCTGATGGGTTTCGCCGGCACCGGCGAGCTTCTGGCCGCGCTGCAGACCTCGGCGTTCATGCTCGTCCTGCTCATCCTGGTCTTTCTGATCTTCAAATACGTCAGGAAGGATCCCACGCTCTCCGGCGAGACGTTGTTCGGCAACCTGCGGCGCGCGGTCGAGACCCACGCCGAGATGACGTCCTATCTGACGCTGCTGCTCGCCACGCTCGGCATCATGATCGGACTGTTCACCGTCACCGGCTTCATCAACCGGATGGGCGGGATGCTGCTGCAGCTCGGCGCCTGGAACATCATTGCGATGATCGGCATGGCGTGGGTGTTCGGCTGGCTGGCCGGCGCGGGCCTGCCGCCGACCGCGACCTACATCATCGGCGCGGTGGTGATCGTGCGGCCAATGCAGGAACTCGGCGTTAATCCGTGGATCGCGCACTTCTTCGTCTTTCTGATGTCGGTCTGGGGCGAGCTCTCGCCTCCGACCTCGCTCACGGCGGCGGTGTCGGCGCGCATCGCCAACGCGTCGTTCCTCAAGACGATGTACGAGGCGCTGAAGATCTGCGCGCCGATCACGCTGATGACCTTTGCGATCTTCACCCGGCCGAACATGGTGGTGACGACCGGTTGGATGCAGATCATGGACATCGTGCTGGTGCTGGTGAGCACCTGCGGCATCACCTTTGCGCTGTTCGGGCGGTGGTCTGAGAATCGCGCCATCGACATTCTGACCCGTTGTCTACTGGCCGCGGTGTCGTTCCTGTGCATGTTCCACCCCGACGCGCGGGTTTCGGCAGCGGTGGCGGTGGTGGTGCTGGCGGCGACGATCTTCGGCATCTGGCGGCATCGTCAGATCGCGCCGCCCAAGACGCCGGTCGGCGCAGTCGCGATGGCAGGCGAGGCCACCGGCGATCTCACCCCGGTGCTGGCGGAAGCCAAGCGCGACATCGGATAGCTGCGAGCCGGTTTCGGACATGCGCGGGCGCTGCTTGCCAGCACCGACGGATGGTGAAATCATCAATCTTATCTCCAGTAGTGTCAGGTTGCCGTGGTGCTTCGTCCGGTGCGCGTTGCCATCTGGTGTGTCGTCATCGCCGTGGCGACGGTTGCTGCGCTTGCTGTGTTTACGCAGGTTGACGCGAGCAGGATCGAGCGGGCGAACCCGCCGACCGGCCGCTTCGTCCAGGTCGATGGCGGCCGCATCCATCTGGTCGAACTGGGCGCCGCGAATGCGCCGCCGGTCGTGCTGCTCCACGGCGCGGGGACCAATCTCAACGATATGCGGCTCGCGCTCGGCGAGCGGCTTGCCGCGACTCACCGGGTGATCCTGATCGACCGTCCCGGCCACGGCTGGAGCGATCGTCCGGGCGGTGCGGCCGACGCCTCGCCCGCGCGCCAGGCGATGTTGGTCCATCAGGCGCTCGGTCAGATCGGCGTCACGCGCCCGATCCTGGTGGCGCATTCCTGGGCCGGCGCGCTGGCGACCGCCTATGCGCTTGCCTGTCCGGACGGCGTCGCCGGACTGGTGCTGCTGGCCCCGCTGACGCGTCCCTGGGTCAACAACGTCGCGTGGCACGACAGCTTCGTGAAGGCCATCCTGGCGGAAGGTACCCGGGCGGCCGCACTGCCGCTGCTCGGATCGCTTCTCGCCGGCACCTTGTCGCTGCCGCTCGGCAAGGTGTTGATGTGGCCGAGCGTGCAGAGCGCGTTCGCGCCGCAGGCGCCGCCGCCCGATTACCTTGCCAGGACGGAGGCCGAGTTGCTGTTGCGGCCGTCGGCGTTCACCGCCAATGCCCAGGACGTCGAACGGCTCGATGCCGGCATTGCGGAGCAGGCGCAGAACTACCCGCGGATCGAGACCCAGACGGTGATCGTCACCGGCGACCGCGACGCAACGCTGTCGCCGCAGACGCACGCCGAAACGATTGCGGCGGCGATGATCCGGGCCAAGCTCGTCACGTTGCCCGGTGTCGGGCATATGGTGCACTTCGCGGCGCCCGAGCGCATCGTCGAGGTGATTGCCGACATGAGCGATGGCAGCGAGCCCAACGCGGCCCCTGCGCGTCCGCAGTGTTCGTTTGCAGCGCCGTCCTCACGCACATAGCGTTCCTCAGTCCTTGCCGGCATGAAACCGGCGGACCATTCCTCCGGCGACACCGACGCCGAAGACGTAGCTCCAGCCCAAGGTGAAGTCGAACAGGGTGGACTCCGCGAACGAGCCCACGACGCTCTGGGTCACGAGCATGAGTCCGATCCATGCCGGCAACGTGCCGCCGCGAAACAACGCCAGATGCGCGATCCACATGGCCCAAAGTACGGCCATGCCGACGAGCCCAAGCTGCATGCCGATGGCGAGCGTCTGCTGGTGTGGATTGATGGTCTGAGTTGCTTGGCCAGGCCCGGCAGCCGACCGGGCGTAGAGACTCTGTACCGAGCCGGTGCC
Organism: uncultured Alphaproteobacteria bacterium; assembly: GCA_963807865.1. Lineage (GTDB taxonomy): Bacteria > Pseudomonadota > Alphaproteobacteria > Rhizobiales > Xanthobacteraceae > VAZQ01. The sequence continues at coordinate 268,572 of CAWEDK010000009.1, forward strand.
GTGGCCCAGCAACGGACGATCGCCGATGAACGTCAGGGACTTCTGCCAAAAGCCGGGGCGGGAGCCGAGCCAGCGTCCGGGCTCGGCCTGGATACCGTTCCAGGCCGTCACCGTCCGGTTCCGAATCTCCGGCGACGCTACCCAGGCTGCTGCGCACAGTATTGCGGCGGCGCCGATCAGGATGAGTGCGTGCTTGCGGTTGAGCGTCTTGAGTGCGAACAGCACGAACAGTAGCGCGACGGTCACCGTAGCGATGAACGGCAGGACAAACGTATGGTCCGCTGCGACGAGATAGATGTTGGCCAGAAAGGCGAGGGCGAGCGCCGTCATGGCACATGCGGCCAATGTCCGCCCCCGGAGCTGCCTTTCGATGGCGAGAAACAGCAGCGCAAAGGCGCAGAGAATGAATTCGGCACACTGCGTTGCCGCATTCTTGAGCGGGGCGCCGATGTCTTCGCCGGGCGGGATCACCTGCGGCCAGAGCACGGAAGCGAAGGACACCGTCAGCAGCACGGTGCACGAGGCGAGGTAGGCGGCGAGCGGCCAGAGCCCGCGGCCGGAACGGCGGAACTGCACCAGCAGAAGCGGGCAGCAGCAGCAGCTTCGAGGAAGGAATCCAGGCCGCCGAGCCGCTCGGGCCAGGGCACGTCGGCCCAGAGCATGCCGAGGGCGCCGAGCACGACCAGCACGACCGGCAGCGCGCCGGCCGCGGTCGCGACCTCGCGCCGGACGTCGCGGGCCCGCAGCGTCGGAAGGAGTGCCAATAGCCAGAGCACGACCAGGATGCTGACGACCGAACTCGACCACGGCAGCGCCACCGCGATCGCGATCACCAGACCATCGGCAAGCTGTCCCATCGGGCGATCGAGTGAAGACGCGGTCATGGGTACCGGGGGGTCAGGCGAGCGTCACGCCTCGGCTTGCGAGCGCTGCCGGGAATGCGTCGCCGCCGAGGAAGGCATATTCACGTTCGCGCAGGGTCGTGAGTGGATCAAGCCGCTTAAGCTCGTCGTCGACGAACCCCGGATGGCACATGACCACACCGCCATCCGGCAGCCCGTCGAGGAAGTCCGGAAACATTTCGGCGAAATCGGCCGCGTCGTGGAACGCATAGGCGCCGGCGAAGGCCGGATTGGTGCGCACGCCCAGCGCGGCGGCACGCTGCCGGAAACGGCGGCTCAAGACATCGAGCAGCAGCGCCTTGGGGTTGCTCCAAGGCGTTCCGAGCGTTGCCGCTCGCCCGCATTGGCGCAGCCACGCGTCTGGCGCCCGCTCCTTCGCCACCGCCAACACCACTTCGCCGACCTGCGGGAAGATATGGACATGCTGATGGCCGTCGATGAAGTCGGGCACACGGCCGAACGCCGAACGGAAAGCCGCGATCTGGCTGCGGACTTCGGCGGCGAGCGCATCCGCGCTGAAGCGCCCAAGCAGGCTCGCCGTCAGCGTCCCGCCGAGCGAGAGGAACGCGCCATCGCGCACCGGCGCAAATTCTCGACTCAAAGGTCGGAACGGCGCGGTCAACGTAAAGTGCAGGCCGATCGCCGCGCGCCGCGCCGAAGCGTTGAGCACGTCAAGCGCTGCGGCCTCGAAGTGATTGAAGGCGGGTGCGGTCACCATCACGGAGGTGGCGTTGAGGCGTCCGCGCACGATCAGGTCACGGATCGCGACATTGACCGCGGGCGAGATGCCGTAGTCGTCCGCGCACAGCACGATGCGCCGCTTTTCGGCCGCCCCAGGGGTAGGTTCGCTGCGCACGGGGGGCGCTCAATCCGCCTTGATGCCGGCGCCCTTGATGACCGGCCACCACCTCTCGACTTCGGCCTTATGAAAGGCGGCGAAGCCTTCCGGCGACTGCTGCTCGCGCGGGGCGACCTCGTGGCCTTGATCGGCAAACCGCTTCTGCACCGCGGGGTCGGCCAGCGCTGCGACGGCGGCGGCATTGAGCTTGGCGATCACGTCCTTGGGCGTACCCTTGGAGGCCCAAAGCCCATGCCAGATCGAAATCGCCACCTCGGGCACGCCCATCTCCTCGGCGGTCGGCACATCGGGCGCGGCGAACCACCGCTTCTTCGACATCACCGCCATCGGCTTGATGTTGCCGGTGCGCGCCTGCGGCAGCGAGTTGGCCGCCATGTCGCACATGAAATCGATCTGGCCGCCGACCAGATCCTGCATCGCCGGCGCGCCGCCGCGATACGGGATGAACTGGTAGCGCGTGCCGGTCGCGTTCTGGAACGTCAGCCCGCAGATGTGGCCGCCGCTCCCTTGGCCGACGATGCCGGCCGACGCCTTGTCCTGGTTGGCCTTGATCCAGGCGATCAGCTCCTTGAGGTCCTTCACCGGCAGCGCGGATTTGGTGACCATCCACAAGGGCGTGTCGGCGAGCTTTGCGACCGGCTCCAGGTCCTTGAGCGGGTCATACTGCACCGTATAGGTCGCCGCCGACGCCATGTGGGTCGCCCAGTTGCCGAGGGTGAGCGTGTAGCCGTCGCCCGGGGCGCGCGCCACGCGGCCGACCGCCAGGGTGCCGCCGGCGCCGGGCATATTCTCGACAATGACCGGCTGGCCCAGCGTGTTTCTCATGTGATCGGCGAGCGTGCGCGCCAGCGTGTCGGTGGCGCCGCCGGGCGGCAGCGGCACCACGATGGTGATGATGCGCGAGGGAAACGACTGCGCGGCGGCAGCCGCGACCGCGGCGATCAGGAGGGCGAGGGCGGTGAATAGCCGGTGCATGGTGCGCTCATCGGAAGCTGTGACGCTGCGCGATTGATAGCACAGCCGTTGCCGCCCGGGGGATAGCCGCCGCGACGCGCCGTCCGAAGGCGCCGACTACAACGCGGCGAAGTCGATCGGCTGGTGGCGGTCCAGCGTGCGGTGAATGGGCGGCAGCGGATACTTGAGGCCGGTCGCGCAGTTGAACAGCACGGCGCGCTCGTCGCGGCGGATGCGGCCGTCGTTCGAGGCCCTGCTTCAGCGCCGCGTAGGTCGCCGCGCCTTCGGGGCATAGCAGCAGGCCTTCCTCGCGCGCGACTTCGTCGAGCGCCGCCGAGATCGCCTCATCGTCGACCGCGATCGCGAAGCCGTTGCTCTCGCGCACCGCCCGCAGGATCAGAAAATCGCCGACCGCCTGCGGCACGCGAATGCCCGACGCGATGGTGTGCGCGTCCTCCCAGCGCGTCGCGTGCTCGACGCCCTGCTCGTAGGCGCGCACCATCGGCGCGCAGCCCGCCGCCTGCACGGCGACCATGCGCGGGCGCTTGCTGCCGATGAACCCGATGGCTTCGAGCTCGGCGAACGCCTTCCACATGCCGATCAGGCCGGTGCCGCCGCCGGTCGGATAGAGGATCACGTCGGGCACCTGCCAGCCGAGCTGCTCGGCCAGCTCGAGCCCCATCGTCTTCTTGCCCTCGATGCGGTACGGCTCCTTCAGCGTCGAGGTATCGAACCAGCCGACTTTTTCCTTGCCTTGCGCGACGAGCTTGCCGCAGTCGTCGATCAGCCCGTTGACGCGGTAGACGCTCGCGCCCTGCAGCGCGATCTCGCTGACGTTCACCTCCGGCGTATCCTCCGGGCAGAAGATCGTCGTGCGGATGCCGCAGCGGCTCGCATAGGCGGCGAGCGCCGCGCCGGCATTGCCGTTGGTCGGCATCGCCATGTGGGTGATGCCGAGCGCCTTGGCCATCGACACCGCCATGACGAGGCCGCGCGCCTTGAACGAGCCGGTCGGCAGCCGGCCTTCGTCCTTGACGATGATTTCGCCGGCGCCGAGCGCCTTGCCGAGCTTCGGCAGCGTGAGCAGCGGCGTCACCGCTTCGCCCAGGCTGACGATGTCGGCGAGGCGGCGCACCGGCAGCAGCTCGCGATAGCGCCACAGGTCCTGCGGCCGCTGCGCCAGCGCATCCTTGGTCAGCGCCTTGCGGACGCCGTCGAGGTCGTAGCGCACCAGCAGCGGCTTGCCGGCGCGCGACAGGTTGTGCAGCGCGTCCGCCGGGTAGTGCTCGCCGGTCATCGAGCATTCGAGATGGGTGACGAAGGTCGGCCGTTCGGTGGTCAGGTTGTCGTCGTAACGCAATGCGTCTCTCCCACGGTCTCGATCAGTCGGCCTCGCGTTCCCGGCTGCGGCGCGCGCGCGCGAAACACCACGAAGTGCGACAGTGAAAAATTGACCACGAAGCTCGCGAGGATGGCGAGGAGCTTGGCGGCCAGTACCGGGTATCCAGAACGACGCCACCACCAGCACCGCCGTATTGGCGATCACGCCGGCGACGCCGGAGGCACGAAAGTACCGTACGACCGCCAGCGCAGTTTGCCGCCGGACTCGGCCGCGAAGGTGATGAAGGAATTCATCACGTAGGAGCCGGAGACCGCGACGATCCAGGCCAGCACGTTGGCGGGCACCAGCGCGAGCCCGAGCCAGTTGTAGGCGACAGGAAAATTCCGAGATCGATCAGCGTGTTGACGACGCCGACCAGGGCGAAGCTCAGCGCCTTGAGCGACACGGCGCGGTCCTGCCAGGCTTGCGCCAGGCGGCGAATAGAGCCGGTCGAGGAGGGGAGGGAGATGCATCAGGCGGCCCGCTTAGCACGTCCCGGGCGCGCCGCCGAGCCTGCTTCATCATGACGGCGCTAGCCCGGCGCGACAGGGCCGCCCGGTTACGCTATGAATCGGTCCGAGCAGGGGGAAATCCGCTCGAAGGGCCAAGAAGATGGCGCCCAATGTGGCGAACCGAGCAAGTTCCACCGGAATGCCGTCGCGCGCGCGTGCCGATGCCGGCCTGTCCATCGTCGTGCCGATGTTCAACGAGGCGAACAATCTGCCCGCGCTGCACGCCCGGCTAAGCGAGGTCGCGCGGCGGCTGCGGGAGACCCGCGGCGTCGCGGCCGAGGTGGTCTATGTCGACGACGGCAGCCGCGACGCCACGCTCAGCGTCGCTCACGGCCTTGCCGCGGATGCGCTCGACGTCCAGGTGGTCTCGCTGTCGCGCAATTTCGGCAAGGAGGCCGCGCTGCTGGCCGGGCTCGATCACGCCCGCTTCGGCGCGGTCCTGTTCATGGACGGCGACGGCCAGCATCCGCCCGACCTGGTGGAGCGGCTGGTCGCGCACTGGCTCGATGACGGCTACGACGTGGTCTATACCGCGAAGGCGCACCGCGAGAACGAGCCCTGGCTGCGGCGCCAAGGCGTCAAGACGTTCTACCGCATGATCAACTGGCACGCGCGCCAGAAAATTCCCGAGGACGCCGGCGACTTCCGTCTGCTGTCGCCGCGCGCCGCCGCCGCGCTGCGGCAGCTTCCGGAGCGCAACCGCTTCTTCAAGGGACTCGCGAGTTGGATCGGCTTCCGGCAGGTGCGGGTCGATTACGAGCCGGCCGAGCGGACGCACGGCCGCACCAATTGGAATCTGTATTCGCTGATCGGGCTGTCGATCGAGGGGCTGACCTCGTTCTCGGTCGCGCCGCTGCGGTTGGCGAGCCTGCTCGGCCTGCTGCTCGCGATCGGCGCCTTCATCTTCGGCATGCAGATTCTGTTCGAGACTGTGGCCTATGGAAAATCGGTGCCCGGCTATCCGTCGGTGGTGGTCGGCCTGATGGTGCTCGGCGGCGTGCAATTGATCATGATCGGCATCATGGGCGAGTATATCGGCAAGATCCTGTCGGAGATAAAGGCGCGGCCGGTCTACTTCGTGGCCGAGCACACGCTCAAGACCGTCGCCGTCGCCGATGCGGCGGAGAATCCGGGAACGCGCTCGGCGGCTGAATGAGTTGCGTGCCGGTACTGATAAGGCCCGATCGATAACGGGTCACGACTGATTGGGAGGACGTGATGCTCGAGCGGTTTGCGGCGATCGTATGGGTTGCCGTGCTGGGAATGTCTAGCGCGCAGGCGCAGACCTTTCCGACCCGTCCGGTAACCCTGGTGGTGCCGTTCGCCGCTGGCGGGCCGGTCGACGTGCTGGCGCGCATCATGGCCGAGCGCATGAAGACGTCGCTCGGCCAGCCGGTCATCATCGAGAACGTGGCCGGCGCCGCCGGCAGCATCGCAGTCGGACGCGTGGCGCGGGCGGCGCCCGACGGCTACACGCTCAGCATCGGGCCGGGCTACAGCACGCATGTCGTCAACCCGGCGATCTACGCGCTGCAATACGATGTGGTGAAGGACTTCGAACCGATCTCGTTGATCGGCGTCATGCCGGAACTGATCGTCGCGCGGAAGTCCATGCCGGCGGACGATCTCAAGGGATTCGTTGACTGGCTGAAGGCAAATCCCGGCAAGGCGACGCAGGGAACCTCGGGAGTCGGCAGCGCCGGGCACGTCGCCGGCGCGTTCTTCCAGAAACTCACCGGCACCCAGTACGCCTTCGTGCCGTATCGCGGTCTCGCGCCGGCGATGCAGGATCTGCTGGCCGGGCAGGTCGACATGCTGATCGACGTCCCGACCAGCGCGCTGCCGCAGGTTCGCAGCGGCAACATCAAGGCTTACGCGGTGACCGCCAAGACCAGGCTCGCAGGCGCACCCGCCGTCCCGACAGTGGACGAGGCCGGGCTACCCGGATTCCACGCCTCGGTCTGGTACGCGCTCTGGGCGCCGGGCGGCACGCCGAAGGACGTCATCGGCAAGCTCAATGCCGCGGTGGTCGATGCGCTCGCCGATCCAACGGTGCGTGCGCGGCTCGCCGAGATCGGGCAGGAGATCGTGCCGCGCGACCAGCAGACGCCGGAGGCGCTGGCGGCGCTGCAGAAATCCGAGATCGAGAAATGGTGGCCGATCATCAAGGCCGCCAACATCAAGGGCGAATGAACGCCGGCGATCGCGACCGCTCGTTCGATAAACGCTGAGGCAGGCATGACGAGATCAACGCGCGCAGCCACGATCGCGATTTCGACACTGATCGCCGTGTGCGCGGCGGCCAGCGGCGCCCTCGCGCAAGCCTTTCCATCGCGGCCGATCACCATGGTGGTGCCGTTCGCGGCCGGCGGTCCAGTCGATACCGTGGCACGCATTCTGTCCGAGCACATGCGTACGACGCTCGGCCAGAGCTTCATCATCGAGAATGTCACCGGTGCGGCCGGCTCCATTGGCGTCGGCCGCGTCGCCCGCGCGCAGCCGGATGGCTATACGCTGAGCATCGGTCACTGGAGCACACACGTCGTCAACGGTGCGATCTATCCGCTGCAATACGATCTGCTGCGGGATTTCGATCCGGTCGTGCTGCTGCCGTCGAACCCGATGATCGTGGTCAGCAAGAATGCGGTGCCTGCAAAGACGCTCCCGGAGCTGGTTACCTGGATCAAGGCCAACGAGAATAAGGTTTCGGCCGGCACCGCCGGCGCCGGGTCGGCGACCCACGTGGCCGGAGTCTATTTCCAGAAGGTCACCGGAACGACCTTCCCGTTCGTGCCCTATCGCGGCACCGGACCGGCCTTGCAGGATCTGGTCGCTGGCCAGATCGACCTGATCGTCGATCAGGCGTCGAATTCCATACAGCAAGTGCGCGACGGCAGGATCAGGGGCTACGCGGTGACCGCGAAGGCGCGGTTGCCGTCGGCCCCGGACATTCCGACCGCGCTCGAATCCGGTGTGAAGGGGCTCGACATCAGCGTCTGGTACGGCGTGTGGACGCCGAAAGGTACGCCCAAGGACATCATCGAGAAGCTCAATGCCGCCGCCATGGCTGCGATGGCCGACCCTGCCGTGCGCAAGCGGTTTGGCGACCTCGGTCTCGAGGTGCCGGCGCGCGAACTGCAGACGCCGGAAGCGCTCGGCGCATTCCAGAAGGCCGAGATCGAAAAATGGTGGCCGGTGATCCGCGCCGCCGGCATCAAGGGCGATTGAGCCGCGCCTGACGGACGACAGGAAGCGAAAGATGGCGACAGGTTTTTCCGAGGGCGAACGATGATATTTCCGCGCCGTCAATTCTTGCATCTGGCCGCGGGCGTCGCTGCGCTTCCGGCTGTCTCGCGTGTCGCCCGCGCGCAGAATTATCCGTCGCGTCCGATCACGATCATCGTCCCGACGCCGGCGGGCGGAGCGACCGACGCCGTCGCGCGGGTCTTGGCCGAACACATGCGTACGTCGCTCGGCCAACCGGTCCTGGTCGAAAACGTGGCCGGAGCCTCGGGTACGATCGGATCCAGCCGTGCCGTTCGCGCGGCGCCCGACGGCCACACGATTTGTCTCGGCGGCTGGGCGTTCAACGTCCTGAACGGCGCCATCTTCACCCTGCCGTACGACCTGGCGAAGGATTTCGAGCCGGTGGGCGTGGTCGAACGCCATTCGTTCATGATCGCCGCAAAGAAGGACCTGCCGGCGAAGGATTTGAAGGAATTGATCGCCTGGCTGAAGGCCAACCCTGAGCGGGCGACATTCGGAACCACGGGCGCCGGCGGCATTTCGACGGTCGGGGCGGTATTCTTCCAACGGGAGTCAGGCACGAAACTTCGGCTGGTGCCCTATCGGGGACTGAGCGTGGCCTTGCAGGACCTGGTCGCTGGGCAGATCGACCTTATGCTCGACTTTCCCGCGACAGTCCTGCCGCTGGTGCGTGCCGGCACCGTCAAGGCCTACGCGGTCACGGCCGAGAACCGCCTGCCGGCCGCGCCCGAAATTCCAACCGCAATCGAGTCGGGCCTGCCAGGTTTCCTGATGTCGTCCTGGCTCGCGTTCTTTGCGCCAAAGGGTACGCCGAAGGCCATCATCGATACGCTGAGTGCAGCGACCATCGAGGCGCTGGCCGACCCCGCGATCCACAGCCGATATGCCGTTCTCGGTGCGGACATTCCGCCGCGCGGGGAGCAGACGCCGGCGGCGCTCGCCGCGCTGCAGAAGGCCGAGATCGAACGATGGCACCCGATCATCAAGGCGGCTGGCATCAAGGCGAACTAAAAGGTGTCGAGCGCTCCGAGGAAGAACATGGTGAAACTTCCACGCCGCCGATTTCTGCAACTGGCCGCGGGCGCCGCGGTGCTTCCGGCCGTTTCGCGGATGGCAAAGGCGCAGAGCTATCCGGCGCGGCCGGTGCGCATCATCGTCGGGTTCGGCGCCGGCGGCACGCCCGACATCAACGCGCGGTTGATCGCGCAATGGCTATCGGAGCGGCTCGGTCAGCAATTCATCATCGAGAACCGGCCCGGCGCCGGCGGCAACATCGCGGCCGAGGCGGCGACCCGTGCGCCCGCCGACGGTTACACCCTGCTCTGGATCAACGCAGCGAATGCGGTCAGCGTATCGCTGTTCGACAAGCTCGCTTTCAACGTGGTGCGTGACATTGCGCCGGTCGCGGGCGTCACCCGTGGCCCCCAGGTCATGGAGGTGCCTCCGTCGTTTCCGGCGAAGACCGTTCCCGAATTCATCGCTTACGCCAAGGCCAATCCAGGCAAGATCAACATGGCGTCGACCGGTTCGGGAAACCTGAGCCACGTGTCGGGCGAACTATTCAAGATGATGACCGGCGTCGCGATGCAGCACGTGCCTTATCGCGGCGCTGCGCCGGCACTGAACGATCTCCTGAGCGGACAGATGCATGTCATGTTCGACGCCATGCCGTCGTCGATCGGGCACATCAGGTCGGGCAGCCTGCGCGCGCTGGCGGTGACCACGGCGATGCGCTGGGAAGGATTGCCCGACGTCCCGGCAATTGGCGAATTCGTGCCCGGCTATGAGACCAGCGTCTGGTCCGGCATCGGCGCGCCCAGGAACACGCCAGCCGAGATTGTCGAACGGCTCAACAAAGAGATCAACGCGGGCCTCGCCGATCCCAAGATCAAGGCTCGGCTCCTGGACCTCGGCGGGGCGGGGCTTTCGGGCTCGTCGGCGGATTTCGGCAAGCTCATCAATGATGAAGCCGAAAAGTGGAGCAAGGTCGTCAAGTTCGCCGGCATCAAAGTGGAATAATCACAAAGCCGCCATTCGGAGGAAATGCACCATGAAACTTCAGCGCCGTCGATTTCTGCAACTGGCGGCAGGTGCCGCCGCCGTCCCGGCCGTCTCGCAGTTTGCGCATGCGCAGGCCTACCCGTCGCGGCCGCTTCGCATGATTATCGGCTATCCGCCGGGCGGTTCCGCCGACATCACCGCGCGCCTAACCGGGCAGTGGCTCTCGGAGCGGCTCGGCCAGCCGGTGGTGATCGAGAGCCGGCCCGGTGCCGCCACCAATCTCGCCACCGAGGCGGTGGTGCGGGCGCCGCCCGACGGCTACACGCTGCTGCTGGTCGCGCCGGCGAACGCGATCAACGCCACGCTCTACGACAAGCTCAACTTCAACTTCCTGCAGGATATCGTGCCGGTCGCCGGCATCATCCGCTTTGCCAATGTGGTGGTGGTTAACCCGTCGCTGCCGATCAAGACCATTCCGGAGCTGATCGCCTATGCCAAGGCCAACCCCGGCAAGCTCAACATGGCGTCGTCCGGCAACGGTTCAACGATTCACATGTCAGGCGAACTGTTCAAGATGCTGACCGGCATCAACATGGTGCATGTGCCCTACCGGGGCGGGGCGCTGGCGCTCACCGACCTGATGGGCGGGCAGGTGCAGGTGATGTTCGACAACATTCCGACCTCTGCAGGGCACATCAAGGCCGGCAAGCTGCGCGGGCTTGCGGTGACCAGCGCGGAGCCTTCGGAGGTGCTGCCCGACCTGCCCGCGGTCGCCGAATTCCTGCCCGGTTACGAGGCGAGTGCGTGGTACGGCCTGGGCGTGCCGAAGGGCACGCCCCCCGAGGTCATCGCGACGCTCAACAAGGCGATGAATGCAATTCTCGCCGATCCGAAGGCGCAGGCGCGGTTCAAGGAACTCGGTGCAACGTTGCTCCCAGGCTCGGCCGCGGATTTCGGCAAGCTCCTCGTCGACGAAACCGAGAAGTGGGGCAAGGTGGTGAAGTTCGCGGGCGCCAAGCCGGACTAGACCTGCCGCCGGCATTTCGGAGGTACACCGATGAAACTTCCGCGCCGACGATTTCTGCAACTGGCCGCGGGCGCTACCGCGCTGCCGGCCGCCTCGCGCATCGCTGCGGCGCAGGCTTATCCCGCGCGGCCCGTGACCCTGGTCGTCTTTGTTCCGGCCGGCGGCTCGCCCGACATCGTCGCCCGGCTCGTCGGTCAACCGCTGTCGCAGCGGCTTGGTCAGGCCATCGTCATCGATAACCGGCCTGGCGCCGGCGGCAATCTCGCGCTGCAGGCGGTCGCACGCGCGCCCGCGGACGGCTACACGCTCATGCTCGTCGCCGTGCCGCACGCGATCAACGCGACGCTCTACGAAAAAAGCAATGTTCATGTTGCGCGCGACATCGTTCCGGTGGCGGGCATCTATACCGGTGCCTTCGTCATGCTGGTAAATCCCTCGTTCCCGGTCGGCACCGTCCCCGAGTTCATCGCCCATGCGAAGGCCAATCCCGGCAAGCTCAACATGACGTCGAGCGGAGCCGGAAATCTGAGCCATCTGTCGGGTGAGCTTTTCAAGATGATGACCGGCATCGACGTGGTCCACGTGCCTTACAAGGGCACGGTGCCGGCGCTCACGGGACTGATCGCGGGCGACGTACATGTCATGTTCGAACTCCCTGACCTCCGCGCTGCCGCATCTCCAGTCGGGCCGGCTGCGCGCGCTGGCGGTCACGACCACAACGCGCTTAGTGGCGCTGCCTGACGTCCCCACGATTGCGGAATCTGTTCCGGGCTACACGGTGAACGGATGGCTCGGTCTTGGCGCGCCCAAGGGCACGCCGGTCGAAATCATCGACCGGATCAACAAGGAGGTCAACGCGGTCCTCGCCGATCCCGCGATCAAGGCGCGCTTCGCCGACGTGGGCGGGACGGTGTTTGTCGGCTCGCCCGCCGATTTCGGCGAGCACATTGCTGAAGCAACCGAGAGATGGGGCAAGGTCATCAAGTTCGCGAACATCAGGTCAGACTGATTGCGCGAGCCCTGAAGCCGGAGGCCGGATCTACAAAACTAAGCATCGATAAAAATAGTGGCCGGACATCAACGGCCACAGTCATCAAGGTGGAGTGAGACGAACCAACACGGAGGCGAGGCATGAAGGCGCTGACGTTCGTGGTCGCACTGCTCGCGACGTTCGCCGGGATCGGCACCGCGCCGGCGCAGGTCTATCCGTCCCGGCCGATCACGCTGATCGTACCCTACTCGGCGGGCGGTCCGACCGACACGCTCGGGCGCATCCTGATCGAGCAGATGCGCACGTTGCTTGGACAATCGATCATCATCGAAAACGTCACCGGCGCAGGCGGCTCGATCGGCATCGGCCGGGTCGCGCGCGCGGCGCCCGATGGCTACACGCTCGGCATCGGCCAAGTGAGCACGAATGGCTTCAACGGTGCGACCTACGCGTTGCCATACGATCTGTTGAAGGACCTGGCGCCGGTGGCGCTGCTCTCGATCGCGCCGATGTGGATCATCGGCAAGCAGGACCTACCGGCGAACAACATGAAGGAGCTGGTCGCCTGGCTCAAATCCAATCCGAACAAGGCGACGATGGCGGCGGTCGGCTGGGGCGGCGCATCGCATCTGTGCGGCGTCTATTTCCAGAAGGAAACCGGCACCCAGTTCACGTTCGTGCCGTATCGCGGCGCCGCGCCGGCGAACCAGGACCTGGTCGCCGGTCAGATCGACCTGTTCTGCCCGGAAGCTTCGAACTCGCGTGCGCTGGTGCAGGGCGGCAAGGTGAAGGCGTTCGCGGTGTTGTCGAAGACCCGCTGGTCCGGCGCGCCCGATGTTCCGACCATCGACGAGGCCGGGCTGCCGGGAATCTACATTCCATTCTGGCACGGGTTCTTCGTGCCCGCCGGCACGCCAAAGGACATTGTCGGCAAGCTCAATGCCGCGGCGGTGGCGGCGCTGGCGGACCCCGCGTTGCGCAAGAGATTGACCGAGCTCGGTCAGGAAATTCCAGAGCCGGCCATGCAGACGCCGGAAGCGCTCGCCGCGTTCCAGAAGGCGGAAATCGAAAAATGGTGGCCGATCATCCGCGCGGCGAACATCAAGGCGGAGTGATCCGCGCGCGGCGTACGAGGTTTCTACGAAAGGAAGGCATGATGAAACGTATGATTCTCGCCGTCGCCGCGTTCGTGGCCGGCATCGGCGGTGCGGCGGCGCAAACCTATCCGTCGCGCCCGGTGACGATGATCGTGCCGTTCCCGGCCGGCGGCCCGACCGACAGTCTGGCGCGCATCGTGGCGGAGCGAATGAAGACCTCGCTCGGTCAGCCCGTCATCATCGAGAACGTCGGCGGCGCCGGCGGCAGCATCGGCGTCAGCCGCGTCGCGCGCGCGGCGCCCGATGGTTACACCATCGGCATCGGCCAACTGACGTCGTACGTCTTCAGCAGCGCCGTCTACAATACGACCTACGATCTGCAGAAGGATTTCGATCCGGTGGCGCTTCTGACGATCGCGCCGCAATGGCTGATCGGCCGCGGCAACCTGCCGGCCAACAACCTGTCGGAACTGATCACCTGGCTGAAGGCCAACGGCGACAAGGCGACGTTCGGGACGATCGGCATCGGCAGTCCGTCGCACGTGTTCGGCACCTTCTTCCAGCAGGCCACCGGCACGCGCTTTCAGTTCGTGCCCTATCGCGGCGGCGGCCCGGCGATGCAGGACCTGGTGGCCGGGCAGATCGATCTGTCGTGCCTGGAATGCGTCGAACACGCTCGCCAATGTGCGCGCCGGCAAGATCAAGGCGTTTGCGCTGCTCACCAAGTCGCGCTGGGCGCAGGCGCCCGACGTGCCGACCGCCGACGAGGCCGGCGTGGCGGGACTCTCCATGCCGTTCTGGCACGGGTTGTGGGTGCCGCACGGCACGCCCAAGGACATCGTCGCCAAGCTCAATGCCGCGGTGGTCGAAACCCTGACCGATCCGGCCGTCAGCAAGCGGCTCGGCGAAATGGGCCAGGAGATTCCGCCGCGCGAGCAACTGACGCCTGCTGCGCTCGGCGCCTTCCACAAGGCCGAGATCGAGAAGTGGTGGCCGGTGATCAAGGCGGCGAACATCAAGGCGGAGTGACGGTGCGGACTGCGCTTCGAACGGCGGCCTTAGGGCGGAGAGTGTGAACTCGCAGCAGAAAACGGAGAACGCTCATGAAAGCGATCGGCGGCGTGGCGGCGACGTGCTTGCTGGCGCTGATGGCCGGCGGCGTCGGCGCGCAGACCAGTTATCCCGAGCAGCCGGTCAAGATCGTCGTCGGCTTTTCGCCAGGTGTGGCGCCCGACGTCACCTCGCGGCTTCTGGGCGACAAGTTCACCGAAGCCTGGGGCAAGCCGGTGGTGGTCGAGAACGTGACCGGCGCCGGCGGCAACATCGCGGTCGAACGCGTCGCCAAGGCTGCGCCCGACGGCTATACGCTGCTGATGGGCGGCAATGCCTCGCTCGTCATCAATCCCAACCTGTTCGCCAAGCTGCCGTACGATCCGGCGAAGGACTTCGCCTACATCACGCAGATCTTCATCGTGGCGAACGTCCTGGTGGTGCGCCCCGACGTGCCGGCGAACAACATTGCGGAACTGATCGCGCTCGCCAAGGCGCGGCCGGACTACCTGATCGCCGGACATGCCGGCGTCGGCACGTCGCAACATCTCGCCGGCGAATTGTTCAAGATGATGGCCGGCGTCAACATGCAGCAGGTGCCGTATCGCGGCACGACCGCGATCCTGCCCGACCTGCTTGCCGGGCGTCTCAACATCTTCTTCGGCAACATCACCAATCTCGTGCCGCTGATCCGCGACGGCAAGTTGCGCGCGTTCGGCATCACCTCGCTGAAGCGCTCGCCGCTGCTTGCCCGACCTGCCCACCATGGAAGAGCTGGGATTCCCCGGCTTCAATGCGACCGCGTGGTTCGGCCTGATGGCGCCCGCCGGCACGCCGCAGCCGATCGTCGACAAGCTCTACAAGGAAACCCTGCGCGTGCTGGCGATGCCCGACGTGAAAGGCAAGCTTGAAGGGCTCGGCGTCCAGCTCGTCGGCAACACGCCGGCTGAGTTCGCCGACCTGATCAAGACCGAGACGCCAGCCTGGGGCAAGGTGATCAAGCAGGCCGGGATCAAGCTGAGCGAATAGCAGGTGTCAGGACGAGCGATCCGCGCGACCGCGTCAACCGCCCAGCGCGGCTTCGAGCTTGGCGAACAGCGGATTGCTGCGCGAGAACACGTAGTCGAGGCCGGCGACCGAGACGTTCTCGGCGCCCTTGTCGCGCAGGAACGCGGCGAGCGCGTGCACCCGCGCCGGCGGACAGTGCAGCGTCAGCATGCCCGAGGAGGTCGGTCCGCCGAACGGCGCCGCCACGCCGAACCGCTCGCGCGCCTCGGCCAGCAGCGCGTCGTCGCAGCCCACAAAGCGGGTGCGCACCTCGCGGAACGCGCGGGCGCGTGCCTGCGCGGCGATGCGGTCGAGCAGGATGCCGGCGGTGGCGCGTTCCGCCGCGCCCCAGGTGGCGGCGCGGGCGGCGAGCAGGTTGGCCTGCGAGCGCAGGATCACGCCGTCCTCGATCACCTTGAGGCCGTTGGCGGCGAGCGTCGCGCCGGTCGTCGTGATGTCGACGATGAGTTCGGCCGTGCCGGCGGCGGGCGCGGCTTCGGTCGCGCCTGAGCTTTCCACGATCCGGTAGTCGGTGACGCCGTGCGTCGAAAAAAACTGGCGCGTCAGGTTCACGTACTTGGTGGCGAGACGCATCTTGCGATGGTGCTTGAGGCGGAACGCGGTCGCGACATCGTCCAGGTCGGCCATGCCCTGCACGTCGATCCAGGCCTGCGGCACCGCCACCACCACATTGGCGTGGCCGAAGCCGAGCGCATCGATGAACACCACGCTCCGATCGGCGTCGGGGATCAACTCGCGCACCAGGTCTTCGCCGGTCACGCCGATATGCACCGCGCCCTGCGCCAGCAGTTCGGCGATCTCGGCCGACGACAGGTAGGCGACCTCGCTGCCCGGCAGATCGGCGATCGTCCCGCGATAGTCGCGCTCGCCGCGCGGCTTGGTCAGTTCCAGGCCTGCGCGTGCGAAGAACGCAACTGCATTCTCGTGCAGCCGGCCTTTGGACGGCACTGCGATGATGAAGGGCGCGCTCATGGCGTGCCCTTGCACGCCGCGAGCCGCTCGATCCACGCCGCGAAGCCGACCGCGGGAATCCGGGTCGCGCTGCCGAGCCGCGTCAGCAGTCCGTCGTAGCGGCCGCCCGCGACCAGCGGGCCGCCGCGCGGCGTCCGCGGGTCGTGCAGTTCGAACACGAAGCCGGTGTAGTAGTCGAAGCCACGGCCGAACGCGGTCGAGAAACGGATCCGCGCCACGTCGACGCCGCGCGCGGCCAGAAATCCGGTGCGGCTCTCGAACAGGTCGAGCGCCGCATCGAGCGGCAGCTTGGCATCGGCCGCGAGCGCAGCGCAGGTCGGCCGCGGCCGCGTCCGGGTCGCCGCCGATCGCCAGAAAGCGCTGGATCAGCGCGCCGATCTCGTGCGGCAATCCCGAGCCTGCGCCGATCGCGGCCTGCTCCAGAAAGCGGTCGGCGATTTCGCCGACCGAGCGGCCGCCGACGGTGCGGATGCCGGCGATCGACAGCAGGTCGGTCACCAGCGCGCGCGCCGCCTTGGGATCGGAGCCGGCCAGCGCCGAGAGCACGCCCTGGTATTCCGGGCCGCTCTTTCGCGGCGCTCAGCGCCAGGCGCTCAAGATCGTGCGCGAGGTGGCTCTTGCGGTTGAAGTCCTTCATCAGCCGCCGCTTCCAGATCGGCGCAAGCTCGAGCGCGGCGACCAGCGCGGAATACAGGCGGACGTCGCCGGTCTGAGTCTCTGGCGCGGCCAGTCCGTAGTGGCTCGTCGTCTCGAGACCGAGCGCGAGCATTTCGGCGTCGGCTGCCGCCGTATCCGGCCGGCCGAACAACTCGATGCCCGCCTGCAGGGATTCGCCGGGATGCGCAGCCGGTCGAGCTTCATCGCGAGGATCGCCCGCTGGCATGGGTCTCGTCGCGCCATTGTCCTCGGCGCGGAAGACCGGGCCGAGATAGCAATATCCGGCTGCCTTGCCGGCGGCGGGCGAGGCGAGGTAGTCGCGCGAGACCGGGATCGTCAGATCGGGCCGCAGGCACAATTCCCGGCCTTGCGGGTCGGTCGTGAGATACATGCGCTTGCGGATATCTTCGCCCGACAGATCGAGGAACGGCTCCGCCGGCTGCAGGATCGGCGGATCGACGCGCGCATAGCCGGCCCGCTCGAACGAGGCGAGCAGCGCGTCCGCCGACGCATCGCGCGTGACGCCGTTCGTACTGGTCGTCGTGCTGGTCATTCCGGCTCGAATGGTCTTATCGCCCGGCGGGCGTCGGCGCGCGATCTAGCATGGTTCCGCGGCCGGTTCGACGCCAAACCGCTGATGCGATTAACGCAATTCGTAAGGCGGCACGCGGCCGATCAGTGCGGCCGCCAGTCTCCCAGCACCGCGCCGACCAGCGCGAGGGCGGCGACCGCGGCGGTGTCGGCGCGCAGGATGCGTGGCCCGAGCGCGAGCCGGACCACGTTCGGCACGGCGAGCAGTGCCGCACGTTCGCGATCGGCGAAGCCGCCTTCCGGTCCGACCAGCACGTCGACCGGGGTCGTCCTCCCGGCGATCCGGTGCACCGCCAGCGCGGCGATCGGGTCCTTGGTCTCGGCGTCCTCGTCGCAGAACACCAGCAGGCGCGCGCCGTCGCGGCTCGACAACATGCGGTCGAAATCGACCGGAGGGGCGATTTCGGGCAGCGTCAGGATGCCACACTGCTCGGCGGCCTCGACCGCATTGGCCTGCATCCGATCGAGATTGATGCGGCTGACCTGGGCGTGCGCGGTCAGCACCGGCTGCAGGCGGGCGGCGCCCATTTCGACCGCCTTCTGCACGACGTAGTCGAGCCGGGCGTGCTTGAGCGGAGCGAACAGATAGTGAATATCCCCGGCCAGGGTCTGCGTCCGGGTACGCTCGCCGATGACCAAAAAAAGCCTGCGTTTTCCGGCACTTTCCAGGGTGGCGCGCCACTCGCCATCCGTCCCGTTGAAGACCAGGATGGCGGCGCCGTTCCCCAGGCGCAGCACGTTGCCGAGGTAATTCGCTTGGGGGGCGTCGAGGGGGAGGCGAGCCGTCTCCGACAGGGGTGCGGGAACGTAAAGCCGGGGGGTGCGGAAGTCGTAACGGGACATGTGGGAGCCCATGCGGGGTCCCTGATTATCCGGCTGGCGACTGCCGAACCAGTGGGGACGGGGAACCGATTTGTGGCAATCCGCCGTGTTATCGCCGGATTTACGGGGCTGATATGGCGCGGGAACAGGGGCTTCCCCCGGCTTGAGTCGGGGATTTGGGGTTAGGGGACACGCCATGACGTCAGGTCGGGCTCTTCCGCTCGCGCTCGCATTTGGATTGTTGTCGTTCGCACCGGCGCACGCGCAGTTCGGCGGCATGGGCATGCCGGGTTCGCCCGGCATGGGTGGGATGCAGAGCGCACCGATGACACCGTTCGGCGCACAACCGCAGCAGCCGCCAGCGGCCTGCCAGAACCTTCTGGTCATGCGTGACGAGACGCAGAAAGCCGGTCAGGCGCTCAGAGCTGCGAGCGAAAAGAAAGCTCCGCCCGAGGAGGCTTGCAAGTTGTTCAAGGTCTTCGTCGCGGCCGAGAGCAAGATGATCAAGGGGCTCGAAGAAGGCAGCCAGCTTTGCGGTGTGCCCGCTGATGCAATCAAGCAAGTGAAGGCCCAGCACGTCAACGTCAGCAAGATGGCCAAGCAGGTCTGCGACGCTGCCGCGCAAGGCCCGCGGCCGAGTGGCCCGAGCTTCAGCGAAGCAATCGGCTCGACCCCGACAGTCCCGGACAGCAGTAACAAGCGCGGTTATGGGACCTTCGACACCTTGTCGGGCAGCCAATTGGTACGATGAACGACGCGGGTCGCGTCGCTGATTCGACCGGTAACTGGGTCGACGGCTTCGCACCCTCCTGGGTCCGCCCCTATCTGCGGCTCGCCCGTCTCGATCGGCCGATCGGCTCCTGGCTGCTGCTCATTCCCTGCTGGTGGTCGGCCGGACTCGCGGCAGTTGCGGCCCGAGAGCAGGTCAATTTCCGGCACGTCATCCTGTTCCTGATCGGCGCCTTTGCGATGCGCGGCGCCGGCTGTACCTGGAACGACATCGTCGATCGCGACCTGGATGGCCTGGTCGAGCGTACGCGCTCGCGGCCGATCCCGTCCGGGCAGGTCACGGTCGCGGCGGCAGCTGCCTTTCTGGTGGCGCAGGCGTTGATCGGACTGGCGGTGCTGGTGCAGTTCAATTCCTTCACCATCATGTGCGGCATCGCTTCGCTTGCCATCGTGGCGATCTATCCGTTCATGAAGCGGTTCACCTACTGGCCGCAAATCGGGCTCGGCCTCGCGTTCTCATGGGGCGCGCTGATGGGCTGGGCGGCGGTGTTCGGGCGGCTCGATCTGCCGGCCTATCTGCTCTACGCCGGTTCGATCGCGTGGGTGATCGGCTACGACACCATCTACGCGCACCAGGACCGCGAGGACGATGCGCTGATCGGCATCCACTCGACCGCGTTGCTGTTTCGCGAGCGTACCAAGCCGATGCTGGCGGTGTGCTACGCGCTGGCGGTGCTGCTGATGGCGCTGGCCGGATGGCGCGCCGGGGCGGGTCTGGTGTTTGCGGTTGGGCTTGCAGCCTTCGCGGGCCATCTGGCGTGGCAGATCGGCCGTCTCGATATCGACGACCCGGTGAACTGCCTCGCCGTGTTCAAGTCGAATCGCGACGCCGGCTTCATTCTGTTCGCGGCGTTCATCATCGACGCGGCCATCAAGGCAAACGGTCACGGCGCGTGAGCGGCGGCTCCGCCTTGCGGCGATTTTTTGGATCGCGGCGCCGCGGTATCAATATTTCTCCGCGACGACCTTCCTGCCTTTAAGGACTGCGACGTCGTCGTATTTGCCCTTGTCGGAGCGCCGCGGGAGTTTGACCTTCTCGTGCGGAGCTTTCTTGTACGGGATCATCGAGAGAATGTGCGAAATGCAATTCAGCCGCGCGCGCCGCTTGTCGTCCGAAAAAACGATCGACCAGGGCGCGTGCTTGGTGTCGGTGGCCTTGAACATCGCGTCGCGCGCACGCGAATAGTCGTACCACCGGTTGTAGGATTTGACGTCCATCGGGCTGAGCTTCCATTGCCGCAGCGGATCGTCGACGCGTGCGGCGAAGCGCTTTTCCTGTTCGTCCTTGCCAACTTCGAGCCAGACCTTGATCAGTTGGATTCCGCCATCGACGAAATACTTCTCGATCTCCGGGCAGGTTTGGAGGAAGCCCCGGTACTGCTCCTCCGAGCAGAAGCCCATGACATGCTCGACGCCGGCGCGGTTGTAGTAACTGCGGTCGAAGATCACGATCTCGCCCGCGGCCGGAAACTGCTCGATGTAGCGTTGGGCGAACATCTGGGTCTTTTCGCGGTCCGACGGCGCCGGAAGCGCAACCACTCGGAACACCCGCGGACTGACCCGCTCGGTCATCGCCTTGATCGTTCCGCCTTTGCCGGCCGCGTCCCGCCCCTCGAAGATGATGATGACACGCAGGCCCTTGTACTTGACCCACGCCTGCAGGTGACACAGCTCGACCTGCAGCTTGCGCAACTCCTTTTCGTAGACCGTCCGCTTGAGTTTGCCCTCGCTGTTGAGTGACGCTTTTTTGTCCGGCATGTCGATTGCCCCTGCGGATTTGCGGCTTGCTCAACGCCAACTCAACGTCACGCCAATGTCCCCCGGCATGCCGTTCGGGAAATCCACGATCTGGAATCTGAGCTTGTAACCGCGGGGCTGCAGGTATTGCCGCCAAAAGAAGAACAGCTCCTTCGGCAGCCCGGTGAGGGTATTTTCCCAGCCCGGCTCCTGCTGGTTGATGGCCCGTCCGCGGTCGGTGCAGAGATCGTTCGGAAAACGTCCGACCTGGACTTCGGTCAATCCGTTGTCCACCGCCCGTTTGATAATCGCCGCCGCGCGCTTCATGCGCTCCTCGTCCGAGACGCCCGACGGATTGGACAGCCGCTCCATCAGGGCGCGTTTCTCCGCATCGGCGGCTTGCTGTTTGCGCATGTACTCGGATGCCTTCTCGGCCTCGACCTCCGCGATTTTTCGCATGCATTCGTCGGCCTTCGGCAGCAAGTCATCGAACGAGGTCATCGTGCACCCTCTTGAATTTCCAGAGCGGCTCGATGCGATCAGCTAGGATGTGAATCCGCATCGCCGCTTCGATCTGCCTCAAGATCGATCCTGCAATCAGTATATCACATTCTTTTCTTGGTTGTTGTCTTTGCGGCAGAGGCTGCCGGAATTCGGACGCGCCATGGCGCGCCGCGTTCACATGGTGTGGCCGCGCGCTGCGCTCGCACCCTCGGCCAGCGTGGGCCATGCGATCGGCGCCCGCACGCGCGCGGCAGCGTCCGCGGGCGGCAGCCGAGTATCCCAATCGCGCGCGATGAAGCGGCAACCGGTGATGCCATCGGATGCGGGCGAAGCCAGCCAAGCAATTGGCGGGCCCATGATCTCGGGATCGAGCAGCACGGGCGGGCGAGGGCGGCCAGCCGGGAAGAAGCCCTCCGTCTCGGTTGGGCCGCCCGGCACCAGGATGTTGACCGAAACGCCGGTGCCGGCGAGATCCTTAGCCCAACTCGCCGAGGACGATTCCAGTGCCGCCTTGGAGGCGCCATAGGCGGAGAGCCCGGCCGCCATCATGGTGTCGAAGCTGGTCGTGACATTGACGATGCGTCCCCACTTGCGCGCGATCATCGGCGGCGCCGCGAAGCGCGCCATCAGGAACGCGCCAACGACATTGATCGCCAGGATGCGCTGCCAGCCGTCCGGCCTGGCTTCGTAAAATTTGACGCGGGAATTGGTCGGGGAACCGGCGGCGAACATGCTGATGCCGGCGCAATTGATCAGGATGTCGGGGCCTTCACCGGCATCGACGACCGCCTGCACGGCGTCGCGGCAAGCGGCGACCTGTGACACATCGGTCACAAGCTTGAGAATACGTCCGCCGAACACCGGCTCGGCGCCAAGCCGGTCAAGGCTCGCCGCGTCGATGTCGACGGCTGCGATCCGTGCGCCGGCCGCGGCAAGCGCGCGGGCCATCACGCGGCCCATGCCGCTCGCCGCACCGGTCACCAACGCGGTGCGGCCAATGAGCGGAGATTCATCAGACATCGGAGATTCCTCCGACGCGGACGATGGCAAATCGTGCGGGTACGTGCAATTGCGCGCAAAGAGGTCGCGGCGACCGTTGCGCCGCGCCTGATGCATAGGGCTGGCCCCTGGTCAATCGCCGGCGATGATCTCGCGCTCGCCGCGATGCACGGCCGGAGCGTCGGACACGGCGCCGGGTTGCCTGCGCAGCAGGACCGATGGCCGCCGGTCGTCGAGCACCGAATGCCGCCGCCGCCGTGCAACCGGGTCTGCGACCTCGATGGTGCCCAACCGCTCGAACGGCTCACGCAGCCGGCCGTCGGCTTCCGCTACCAGCAGCGGCACGCCGAGGACGCGTCCCCACAATTGCCATTCGGCGGCAATTTCTGAACCGTCGGCGGCGCGATAGAGTTCGATTGAGAGGGCAGGGTCGCGGTGTTCGAGCACGATGGTGATGGCGCCCGGAGCGTCGTCCGCCGGTGGTTCCAGGCGGATCGCGACGCCGAGATAGGCGGTCATCGGCAGATGGACCGCCATCTTGATGCCGCGGATCGCGCGGTGCAGGACCACGCGCTCGCGGGTTAGTTCGATCGAGCGGATGCGCTCGTCGGCGGCCTTGTCACTGGCCTGAAATCGTAATGGAAGGGCTAAGGGGTCGAGCCGCTCAGCGCGGCTCGACCCAGCAGGCATGGTCCTGCCAATGGTTGCTTGACGCCTCAAGATCTGCACTCCCCCGCCGGGTTTTCCCGGTCATTTCTAGCCCCGTCGGAGTTTGTCCCCCCGATCGTTGCCCCAAACATGCCGCAAACAGGTCGGAATCCGCTTAAAGTTTCTGGTTAACCCGCAGTAGCCGGACCGTTAGCGTTGCGCATGCTTGATGGCTCCTTGCCACGCATCCTCAATTTTTTCCTATTGAACGCTGGATGCCCGGTCGCAAGACGTGTAATCCCCTTCCGATGTCCTCCCTTCTCGATCAATCAGCTCTCACGCAACTCGCGGAACGTCTCGTTGCGGCGGCACGTAAAGCGGGCGCCGATGCCGCCGATGCGGTCGCGGTGCGCTCAATTTCACTCTCCGTGCAGGTGCGCGAGGGTGCGGTCGAAGAATCCGAACGCGCGGAAGGCGACGATATCGGCCTGCGCGTGTTCGTTGGCGCACGGCAAGCAGTCGTCTCCACCAATGACATCAAGACCGAGGTCGCAGAGCTTGCGACGCGCGCGGTGGCAATGGCGCGCGTCGCGCCCGACGATCCGTACGCCGGCCTTGCCGATCCGAGTGCGCTGGCGCGCACGATACCCGATCTCGATCTGCTCGATCCGGAATTGGCGTCGGTCGCCGAACTGGAGCAGCGCGCCAAGTCAGCCGAAGCTGCCGGTCTCGCGGTCAAGGGCGTCAGCAAGTCGGGCGGCGCCTCGGCCTCGGTCGGCATTGGCGGGCTGGTGCTGGTGACGAGCCACGGCTTCAGCGGCGCCTATCTCAATTCCGGCCACAGCCTGTCGATGGAAGCGATCGCCGGTGAAGGCATCACCATGGAGCGCGATTACGACTACTCCACCGCGCTGCACGGGGCCGATCTCGACCCGGCCGAAAAGGTCGGCCGTACCGCAGGCGAGCGCGCGGTAAAGCGGCTCGATCCGCGCAAGGTCGAGACCAAGCGCGTCCCGGTAGTATTCGACCGGCGGATCGCGGGCTCGCTCGTCAGCCACCTGGCCAGCGCGATCAACGCCAGCGCCGTCGCGCGCAAGACCAGTTTCCTGCGGGACCGGATGGGCGAGCGGCTGTTCAAGCCGGGCACGCAGGTGATCGACGACCCGTTGCGCAAGCGCGGATTGCGGTCGCGCCCGTTCGACGCCGAAGGCGTCGCGGTTCGGCCTCTCGCGGTGATCGAGGACGGTGTCCTGACCTCCTGGTTTCTCGACAGCGCGACCGCGCGAGAACTGAACCTGCGCACCACGGGCCACGCCCAGCGCGGGGTGTCGTCGGCGCCGTCGCCGGGGCCGACGAATCTCCATCTCGCCGCAGGACGCGAGAGCCGCGATGCGTTGATCGGCGCCATCGCGGACGGTTTCTACGTCACCGACCTGATCGGCATGGGAGTCAACCAGGTGACCGGCGACTATAGCCGCGGCGCCTCGGGCTTCTGGATCGAGAACGGCAATCTCAGCTATCCGGTGAGCGAAGTCACGATCGCCGGTAACCTGATCGACATGTTCGCCGGTCTGACGCCGGCCGACGATCTCGAGTTCCGATACGGGACCAATGCGCCGACAGTGGTGATCGAGGGGCTGACCGTTGCGGGACTCTGAACGAAGCCCGCGTTCAACCGACATCACGGACCTCTTGGCGAGCGCCGTGCGCGAGGCGGGTATGCTCGCGCTGCGCCGTTTCGGCACCACGTTCAAGACCTGGACCAAAGGCGAGAGTTCGCCGGTGAGCGAGGTCGATATCGAAGTCGACGAGCTTCTGCACAACCGGCTCAGGTCTGGCGTTCCGGAATACGCCTGGCTGTCAGAGGAAACCGTAGACGATCCAGCCCGGCTGACGGCCCGGCGGGTCTGGATCGTCGATCCGATCGACGGCACGCGGGGGTTCATCGCCGGCCTGCCGGAATGGACCGTGGTAGCCGCGCTGGTCGAGGACGGCCGTCCGATCAATGCGGCCGTCTACGCGCCGGTCGAAGATCAATTGTACCTCGCGGAGGCCGGCAAGGGGGTCACGCTCAATGGCGCGCCGATCGCGTCGAGCACCGGCGCGTCGCTCGAAGGCGCTCGCGTCAACGGCGCCAAGCGACGCCTGGAAGCGCTCGCGGCGCTCGTGCCGAACGTCGAGATTATTCCGCGTATCGCGTCGCTCGCGCTGCGGCTGGCGCGCGTCGCCGACGGGCAATTCGACGTTGTGTTCAGCGCCGGACAGAGCCGCGACTGGGACCTTGCGGCTTCCGACCTTTTGGTGCACG
Source organism: uncultured Alphaproteobacteria bacterium (assembly GCA_963807865.1). GTDB lineage: Bacteria > Pseudomonadota > Alphaproteobacteria > Rhizobiales > Xanthobacteraceae > VAZQ01. Next base: position 293,708 of record CAWEDK010000009.1, read on the forward strand.
AAGCCGGCGGCGCACTGACCGACCTCGAGGGGCAATCCCTGGTCTACAACCGTCCCGAGCCGGTACACGGCCCGCTGATCGCTGCTGGCCGGGAACGGCACGCTGCCCTGCTTAACTTGGTGCAGGGCAATAGGGTAAAGTTCGGCTGATCCCACGCGGTGATGGTCGCGTAGCCGGCGGCGCGCCTCGACATGAAGGATGGCTCGATGTCGGATGTGCCCTCAACCCAGTTGCTTCACCTCGTCCTCGGAGGCGAATTGACTCGCCTCGGCTCGGTCGAATTCAAAGACCTCGACAAGCTCGATATCGTCGGCGTCTATCCGAACTACGCCACGGCGTATTCGGCATGGAAGGCGAAGGCGCAGCAGACGGTCGACAATGCCCATATGCGTTACTTCATCGTGCACCTGCACCGTCTGCTCGATCCGGATACGGACCGGCGGACCGGAAGCTGACGAGGTGCGATGTCGTTCCTGAAGCGTCTGGTGCGTTCGCCGCGCTTTCAGAAGGCGGCAGGGGTCATGGCGGCCGAGTACCTGCGTCTGGTATTCCGGACCACGCGGTTCGTCTATGAGCCCGAGCCCATGTATGCAGAGGCCGAAGCCCTCGCGCCGGTGATCGTCGGCATGTGGCACGGCCAGCACTTCCTGATGCCGTTTCTCCGCCGCGGCAAACGTGCGAAGGTGCTGGTCTCGCGTCATCGTGACGGCGAGGTCAATGCGATTGCCGCGCAGCATCTCGGCGTTGGAACGATCCGCGGCTCGGGTGGCGATGGCCGCGAGTTTCAGCGCAAGGGCGGCGTCGGCGCGTTCCGCGAGATGCTCGATGCGCTGGAACAGGGGTACGCGATGGCGCTGACCGCCGATGTCCCCAAGGTGTCGCGCGTCGCCGGCGCCGGTATCGCCAAGCTCGCGAGCCTGTCCGGCCGGCCGATCTTTCTGGTCGCGATCGCCACCCGCAATCGCATCACACTCGGCAACTGGGACCGCTCCGTGGTCAACCTGCCTTTCGGCCGCGGCGCAATGGTCGGTGATGGACCGATCTACGTTCCTGCCAACGCGGACGATGCGGCGCTCGAGGCCGCGCGGCAGGCGATCGAAACCCGGCTCAACGCTATTACGGCGCGCGCCTACGAGATCGTCGACCGGACGGGCCGGGGAGCGGCCCATGTCTGAACGGCTGCCGCTGCCGCTGCGCGCCTATCGGCTGCTGTCGGCGGGGGCGGGCCTGTTCGCATCGACGATCGTCGGGCGCCGGCTCAAACGCGGCAAAGAGCATCCCGAGCGTTTTCGCGAGCGCTACGGTGAGAGCAAGGTCGCGCGTCCGGCCGGGCCGTTGGTCTGGGTGCATACCGCCAGCGTCGGCGAATTGCTGGCCGTGGTTCCGCTCATCGAGCGGATCCGCGAGCGGGAATTCAACGTGCTGTGCACCTCCGGCACAGTGACGTCGGCGGCGCTGGCCGAGCAGCGGCTGCCCGCGGGTGCGATCCACCAGTTCGTGCCGCTCGATGTGCCGCGCTTCGTCAAGAGGTTCTTCGATCACTGGAAGCCCGATCTCGCGCTGTTCGTCGAATTGGAACTGTGGCCCAACCTGATTACCAGGGCGGCCGCGCGCGGCGTGCCGCTCCTGCTGGTCAACGGCCGGGTCTCGGAGCGCGCGTTCAACCGTTGGCGCCGCGCCTCCGCCAGCATTGCGGCGCTGTTGCGCTGCTTCGATCTCTGCCTGGCGCAATCCGCCACATATGCTGGACGCTTGCGCGATCTCGGCGCTCCGCGCGTCGCCACCACCGGCAACCTCAAGTTCGACGTGCCGGAGCCGCCCGCTAATCCGGATAATCTCAGGAAACTGCGCGCCGCGATCGGCGATCGCACGGTGATTGCCGCGGCCTCGACCCATCCGGGCGAAGAGTCGGCGCTGATCGACGCTCATCGGCGATTGCGCAGCACCTTTCCGCGCCTGCTCACGATCATCGCGCCGAGGCATCCCGAGCGTGGTCCCGGAATTCTCGAAATCGCGAAGGCCGCTCATCTCACGGTACGCCTGCGCTCGCACGGCGAACTGCCGGGCACGCGGACAGATATCTACATCGCCGACACCATGGGCGAACTCGGTCTGGTCTACCGGGTCGCCCCGATCGTGTTCATGGGCGGCTCGCTCGCCAGCCACGGCGGACAGAATCCGATCGAGCCCGCCAAGCTCGGTGCCGCCATCCTGCATGGCCCGAATGTCTGGAATTTCGCAGAAATCTATTCGGCGCTCGACGCTGTGCAGGGCGCCGAGCAGGTGACCGACGTGGGCAAGCTCGTGGTGCGGATGGGTGCGCTGTTGAGAGACGAGGAGGCGCGCGCCGCGCTGGTGGCGGCCGGCCGCGAGACCGTCAGTCAACTGGGTGGCGGCCTCGACCGCACCGTCGCGGCGATCGAGCCCTACCTGATGCAAATCCGCCTGGAGCGGCGCGATCCCGATGCGTGAGCCGGCCTTCTGGTGGCGCGAGCCGGGAGCCGCCGCGCGCGCTCTTGCGCCGCTCGCCGCCCTCTACGGCTGCTACACGGCGCATCGGCTCAAGCAGGCAGGCAGGCAGGCCGCGGTTCCGGTGATCTGCATCGGCGATCCGACCGTCGGCGGGGCCGGCAAAACGCCAACCGCCATCGCGGTGGCGCGGCTGCTCGCGCAGGCTGGGGAGCGGCCGATGTTTCTCACCCGCGGCTACGGCGGGCGCGAGGCGGGGCCGGTGCGGGTCGATCCCGCCGTGCATCACGCGATCGATGTCGGCGATGAGTCGCTGCTGCTTGCCCGCTCCGCGCCGACCATCGTGGCGCGGGCGCGCGAAGCCGGCGCTGCCGCAGCGGTCTCTGCCGGAGCGAGCGTCATCGTGATGGATGATGGATTTCAGAACCCCGTTCTCACCAAGGATTTCGCGGTGCTGGTGGTCGACTCCGGGCGCGGCGTCGGCAACGGCATGGTTACGCCGGCCGGACCGCTGCGGGCGCCGCTCGCCGCACAACTCGACCGTGCCCATGCCCTGCTGGTGATCGGCCCCTCCGCTGGCGCCGTGGATGCCGCCGCGGCAGCGCGCGCGCGGGGCATCCCTGTCTTTCGTGCACGGCTCGAACCAGATGCCGAATTTGTCGCCGCGCTCGGGGGCAGCCGCGTGCTGGCGTTCGCCGGCATCGGCAGCCCGGAGAAATTCTTTGCGACGCTGGCGGCCGCCGGTATCGCGGTGGCTGCCACGCGCCGTTTCGCGGATCATCACCGCTACACGCGTGCCGAGGCGGACCGTCTGCGCGAGCACGCCAAGCGGGAAGGCTTGGTGCTGGTGACGACCGAAAAAGACATGGTCCGAATGCAGGGCGACAGTGAAACCGCAGCATTGGCGGCGCATGCCCGTGCGCTGCCGGTTTCGCTTGCGCTGGATGATGAACCGCGGTTCCGCTCGCTGCTATTGGATCGGGTGGCGGCGGCGCGCATGGCGCCGCCGAAACCGTAGCTCAGGATTTTGCGTGTCCAGGATGGTAGCGCTGCAGGACCAGATCCGGGGAGGCATAAGCCTCCTGCAAGTCGACGCTCCAGTACTTGAGCTCCTCGAGCGGGATCGGCACCCCAGAGACGGCGCAGCGGACGAACGCACCGGGCCGCACAACGCGAAAGTCGCCGTCGAGGTACCTGATTTCCGCCTCGCCGGCCATTGGGGGAGAGCGGTCGTATCGGTTCAGCACATTCGGTCTCCGGATCGTGCGGACGGGCGCAGCCTAAACTCGCCTCGCCGTGGGAGGCAATGGTACAGATGGGCGTCCACCCAGATAGTGTGTCGTGCAGACGGATGGAACCATCGGTGCGACGGCCTACACCTTTCGCGACGATACGGCGTGCTAAAGTTTTGAACATTTCCATCCGGATGAAGCTCATGCGCGCGTCAGTCTCACTGATGGCCGCAGGCCTGCTTGCATCGGCCTCGGCCGCGCACGCCGCCGAGCGGGTGGAGATCAAGCGGAACGGCCTCAAGCTCAGCGCTATGCTCTACCGGCCGCCGGGGCCCGGACCGTTTCCGGGCGTCATCGCGCTACATGGCTGCGATGGCGTGGTTACTTCTGGCGGCAAGGTCGGCGCGAACTACGCGGACTGGGGCGAACGGCTGGCTGCCGCCGGCTTCCTGGTGCTGCTGCCCGATAGTTTCGGCTCGCGCGGGCTTGGTTCGCAGTGCCGGGCGCGAGAGCGCGAGGTGCGGGCGTTCGTCGAACGCGTGGCCGACGCGAATGCCGCGCGGCAGTGGCTGCAGCGCCAACCGTTCGCGATCAAGGAGCGCGTCTCGCTGCTCGGCTGGTCGAACGGCGCGATTGCCACGCTCTGGGCGGTGCGGCCGCAGGCGCGTCGGGAGGACGGACTGCCGGACTTCCGCTCGGCGGTCGCGTTCTATCCGGGTTGCCGCACGATGGCTAAGGCCGGCTGGAGCGCACGACTGCCGGCGCTCATTCTGGTGGGCAAGGCGGACGATTGGACGCCCGCGGCGTCCTGCGAGGCGATGGTGGCGGACGCGCAGGGGCGCGGCATCGCCGCGACGGTGGTGACGTATCCGGGCGCCTACCATGCGTTCGACCGCGCGAACTTTCCGCTGCGCGAACTCACCGGGCTGACCTATTCCGCCGACGGCTCCGGCAAGGCTCATGTCGGCACCGACGAGCCCGCGCGGGCCGACGCGCTCAAGCGCGTGCCGGAGTGGTTTGCCCGCTGACGATCTTTACGCGTCGAACAGGCTGCCCTGTCCGGTATCGCCGTCGTCGCGGCGGCGGCGGCGCCGGCGCAGAATCCCGTGCGACGGGGCGGGGGCGTCGCGCGACGACACTTCCGCGAGCGCGCGTACGCGGCCGTCGGAAAACTCGATGTCGATGCGTTCGCCGGCGGCTACGGCCGCTGCCTGCCGCAGCGGACGGCCGGCGAGGTCGCGTACCAGCGCAAAGCCCCGCGCCAATACGCCGCGATAGGACACCGCTGCCAAAAGTCGTTCGGCGCGTTCGACGCGCGCGGCGCGATCGTCCAGCAGCCGCTCGAAAGCGCGTTGCGCGCGGGTCGCGAATACGCCGACACGCTCGTGCAAACGTGCGATCTCCGTCTTGCGTGCTTGGACGTAGGCGGTGCGGGCGACGTCAAGGCGCAGCGCGAACGAGTCGTAACGCTCCCGCCGCCGCTCGACATGCACCCGCAAACACTGCGCCGAGCGCTGCGACAGCATGACGGTGCGCTCGCGCTCGCGGCGGATGTGGTTGCCGAGCGTCTGCGGCGTCAGCCGTCCCGCGAGCCGCGAGTAGGCGGCGTGATGAAGCTGCGCATTGGCGATCAGCGCGCGCGGCAGCCGCGCACTCGCCTGATCGAGGCGCTGGCGCGGCAAGGCCAAGAGCTGCTCCGCGTTCGGCAGCGCGCGCGCGGCGGCGCGCAGCTCGGTGCGGCGACCCTCCTGGCTGCGCTGCCAGCAGGCGAGAGCTCGCCTCGCACAGCTATCGACCCGTACCAGCAGTTCGGCCCGAACCGGAACCGCCATCTCGGCGGCGGCGGTCGGCGTGGGTGCGCGCACGTCGGCGGCGAAATCGATCAGCGTCACGTCGGTCTCGTGGCCGACCGCCGAAATCAGCGGGATCATGCTCTCGGCCGCCGCCCGCACCACGCTCTCTTCGTTGAACGACCACAGGTCCTCAAGTGAGCCGCCGCCGCGCGCCACAATGATGAGATCGGGCTGGGGGATCGCGCCCGACTTCGGCAGCGCGTTGAAGCCGCGGATCGCGGCGGTCACTTCGGCGGCCGAGCCTTCGCCTTGCACCCGAACCGGCCACACCAGCACGCGGCGCGGAAAACGGTCGGACAACCGGTGCAGAATATCGCGGATCACCGCGCCGGTCGGCGAGGTAACGACGCCGATGACGCGCGGCAGGAACGGCAGGAGCTGCTTGCGCGCGGGGTCGAACAGGCCTTCGGCGGCGAGCTTTTTCTTGCGCTCTTCGACCAGCGCCATGAGCGCGCCGACCCCGGCCGGCTCCAGCGTCTCGATTACGATCTGGTATTTCGACTGGCCCGGAAAGGTGGTGAGGCGGCCGGTGGCGATCACTTCGAGCCCTTCGGCGGGCTTGAATCGCATGCGGCCGAAATTGCCCTTCCAGACCACTGCCTCGATCTTGGCGCTCTCATCCTTGAGGGCGAAATAGCAGTGGCCGGAGGCCATCGGCCCACGATAGCCGGAGATTTCGCCGCGCACCCGGACGTAGCCGTAGGAGTCCTCGACGGTCTTGCGCAGCGCCGCCGAGAGTTCGGTGACCGACCACTCTTTGATATTCAGGCGCGGTTCGTTCATGAGGTGTGCGCCGCACTCGCCCTGCTGTCATCGATCACGCAGGTGGGTGGCGCTCCAACCGCCAAGTGATCGGAGTCCTCGCCCACGTGTGCTTCCGGTCCGAACGCGCACGAGCGCGACGGCAAGCTCATATTCCGCAACGGACTTAAGCAGATTCGCCGGCGAATGTTAGGGGCTCACCGGCGTGTTGTACTGCTCGTCCGAGACGTGCTCCAGCCACGTCACGTGGTTGCCGTCGAGCGCCTCCTGCAACGCGATATGGACCATCGTGGTGTCCGGTCCGGCGCCATGCCAGTGCTTCTCGCCCGGTGCGAACCACACGGTGTCGCCGGCGCGGATCTCGCGCGTCGGCTGGCCCCAGACCTGGACCCGGCCGATGCCCGAGACGACGTGCAGGGTCTGCCCGAGCGGATGGGTATGCCAGGCGGTCCGGGCCTTCGGTTCGAAACGGACCCAGGCGCCGCGGATGCGGGCTGGCGCCGGTGCGTCCGCGATCGGGTCCTGCCAGACTGTGCCGGTGAATGAGTTGGCCGGCATGCGGCGCGACGGTATCGAGCCGGACCGTTTGATATCCATGAAGCGTCCTCCGTCGGGATCAGTACGTCCCGGTTCGGCGCGGTCCTAACACAGGAGTGACGCAGCCGAGAAGGCCGCCGGTCCGGTGGCTCCGGCGCGCCCATGGCTCCCTTGCGGGGCGTTGGGGCCATGCTACACCACGCGCCAGCGTCCCGATTCCGAAGTGATGCGGACTTTCGAAACGCCACACTTGGCAATCATCCCACTGAGCGCGATGCGAGGCCGATGAACATTCTTCTGCTTGGTTCCGGCGGCCGTGAGCACGCGCTGGCCTGGAAAATCGCCGCGAGCCCGCTGGTCGAAAAGCTCTACTGCGCGCCCGGCAATGCGGGCATCGCACAGGAATGCGAGCTTGTGGCGCTCGACCTGGCGGACCATGCGGCGGTGGTTGCGTTCTGCCGGGCGCGGAACATCGGCTTCGTTGTGGTCGGACCGGAGGCGCCGCTCTGCGCCGGGATCGTGGACGATCTCGACGCTGCCGGCATCAAGGCGTTCGGTCCAAGCAAGGCGGCCGCGCGGCTCGAAGGCTCCAAGGGCTTTACCAAGGACCTGTGCAGGGCGAACCGGATTCCGACCGCCGCCTACGAGCGCTTCACCGCCGCCGCACCTGCGAAGGACTATGTGCGCGCGCAGGGCGCGCCGATCGTCATCAAGGCGGATGGGCTCGCGGCCGGCAAGGGCGTGGTGGTGGCGCAGACGCTCGACGAAGCCGAAGCCGCCATCGACATGATGTTCGGCGGCAGTCTGGGCGAAGCGGGTGCCGAGGTCGTGGTGGAGGAATTTCTCACCGGCGAGGAGGCGTCGTTCTTCGCGCTGTGCGACGGCGAGACCGCGATCCCGCTGGCGACCGCGCAGGACCACAAGCGCGTGCTTGACGGCGATCAGGGTCCCAACACTGGCGGCATGGGCGCCTATTCGCCCGCCGCCGTCATGACGCCGGAGGTGATCCGCCGCACCATGGACGAGATCGTGCTGCCGACAGTGCGGGCAATGAAGGCGATGGGTGCGCCCTACAAGGGCGTGCTGTTCGCCGGACTGATGATCGGCGACAGCGGACCGAAGCTGATCGAATACAACGTGCGCTTCGGCGATCCGGAATGTCAGGTGCTGATGCTGCGGCTGATGTCGGACCTCGTGCCGGCGCTACTGGCGTCGTGTGACGGCGTGTTGAAGAATTTCGACCTGCGTTGGCGGACCGATCCAGCGCTGACCGTTGTGATGGCGGCCAAAGGCTATCCGGGCAGTTATGCCAAAGGCACGCCGATCGACGGACTCGACGACGCAGCGCAAGTCGAGGGCGTCGAGATTTTCCACGCCGGCACGCAGGCGGACGATGGGCGCATCCTTGCCAACGGCGGGCGCGTTCTCAACGTCTCGGCGGTGGGAAGGTCCGTTGCCGAAGCGCAGGCGCGCGCCTATGCGGCGGTCGACCGCATCCGCTGGCCCGACGGTTTCTGCCGCCGCGACATCGGCTGGCGCGCGATCGAGCGTGAGACGGCATCGTGATCCGGCGCGGGAGTTGAAGCATGTCGGACGATCTCGCAGATCTCTATCCGAGTTTTGCGTCGAAGTGGATCGACACCTCGGCCGGGCGCATCTTCGCGCGCACGGGCGGGGAGGGGCCGCCGCTGCTGTTGCTGCACGGCTATCCTCAAACCAACGTGATGTGGCACCGCGTGGTGCCAGCGCTGGCGCAGCGCTTCAGCCTGGTGATCCCGGACCTGCCGGGCTACGGCTGGTCGGATGTGCCGCACTCCGACGCCGAGCATGCGCCTTACACCAAGCGGGCGATGGCGAAGGCGATGGTCGAGGTGATGGAGGCGGTCGGCTACGCGCGGTTCCGTCTCGCCGGACACGATCGCGGTGGACGCGTCGCCTACCGTCTGGCGCTCGATCATCCGGGGCGGTTGGACAAGCTCGCCACGCTCGACATCGTGCCGACCTGGGCGATGTGGCATCGGATGGACGCCCGTCTCGCCAACCGGGCGTGGCACTGGATGTTCCTCGCGCTGCCGGCGCCGTTCCCCGAGACACTGATCGGCAAGGACCCGATCTACTTCTTCGATACGCGGGCGGCGGCCGGCACCAAGGTCAAAAGTCTCTCGGCATTCGACCCACGCGCGCTCGCGCACTATCGCGCGTTCTTCAGCGATCCGCTGCGCATCCACGCGACCTGCGAAGACTATCGCGCCGGCCGCACCACCGATCTCGCCCATGATGAAGAGTCGCGTGCCAAGGGCGCAAAAATCGGCTGTCCGCTTTTGGCGATCTGGGGCGCTCGCGGCGGCATCCCGGCGGAAACCGAAGGGCCGCTCGAAACCTGGCGCGAATGGGCGACCGATGTGCGCGGATTTGCGATCGATAGCGGCCATTATCTGGCCGAGGAGGCGCCCGACGCAACCGCTCGGGCGCTACTCGACTTTTTCTGAAGTCGGTGGGCCGTCACGGAGTGGCCTTGCTCCACACCTACTGTTTGTCACTGACAGACGGCACTCGTTGCATGAGGCCGCCGGCGCGGCGGTAGTCGCCCGCTCCCTCGCGGGAGAGGGTACGAGAGGCGCGAGCCGCATGCGTTTCTCGCCTGAGAATGATCGAACTCCAGGTTTTCTGCATGAAACTTCCGATCGACCGTCAGGCGACATTTTCCGGCGTGAAGCCGGTGGCGGCCGGGCTCGCCATCGATGCCGCGCGACTGAGCGCCTATCTCACGGCCGCACTTCCCGGTTACGCCGGTCCGCTCAGCCTGCGGCAGTTCAAGGGCGGCCAGTCGAACCCGACCTACCTGGTCGAGACGCCCGGCCGCCGTTATGTCCTGCGCCGTAAGCCGCCCGGTAAGCTGCTGCCGTCCGCGCACGCGGTCGACCGCGAATTCCGCATTATCAGCGCGCTGCATGCGCAGGGCTTTCCGGTGGCGGCGCCGCTGCTCTACTGCGCCGATGAGAGCGTCGCCGGGACGGCGTTCTATCTCATGAGTTACGTGGGCGGCCGGGTGTTCTGGGAACCCCATATGCCTGAGGCGTCGCCGGCCGAACGCACGTCGGTGTACGACGCGATGAACGCGACGCTGGCGCGGCTGCACACCTTCGAGCCCGCCGCGATCGGGCTAGGCGATTTCGGCCGCGGCGAAAATTACGTCGCCCGGCAGGTCGAGCGTTGGTCGAAGCAGTATCGCGCGTCCGAAACCGACCGCATCGCCGAGATGGAACAACTGATCGAATGGCTGCCGGCGCACCTGCCGCCGGCGGCGCCGGTGCGGATCGTGCACGGCGACTATCGCCTCGACAATGTCATCCTGGCGTCGTCCGGTCCGTCGATCCTCGCGGTGCTCGACTGGGAACTGTCCACGCTCGGCGATCCGCTTGCCGATCTGGCCTATCACCTCATGCAGTGGGATATGCCGGCGTCGGAGACCAATGCCGGGGTCGGCACGCTGGTCGGGCACGATCTGGCGGCGCTGGGCATCCCGTCGCGCGGCGACTACGTCGCAGCTTACGTGGCGCGCACCGGCCTCGATCCGCGGCCGCATCTGCCGGCCTATCTGGCCTACAATTTTTTCCGTCTGGCGGCGATCCTGCAAGGGATCACCGGGCGTGTGCGCGACGGCACGGCGACCAATGAGAACGCTGCCGGCATGGCGTTGATGGTGCGGCCGCTCGCGGTCCGCGCCTGGGACTTCGCCCGGGAGGCGGGCGCAGGATGAAGACCTTTGCGCTAGCGCTCGGCGGCGGCGGTGCTCGCGGGCTCGCCCACATCGTGGTGCTCGAAGCCCTCGACGAGATCGGCGCGCGGCCCATCGCGATCGCCGGCACGTCGATCGGTGCGTTGATCGGCGCAGCCTATGCGTCGGGCCTGTCGGGCCGGGAAATCCGCCGCCACGTGATCGCCCTGGCGCACAACCGCGCCGAAGTCTTCCGCCGCCTGATCCAGGCGCGGGCCGGCAGCTTCGCCAACCTGCTGAGCATCGGCTTCGGCAGCGCGACGCTGGTCGATGCCGAGAAGTTCTGCAGCCAGTTCCTTCCCGACAAGGTGCCGGACGCGTTCGAGAAGCTCGGCATTCCGCTGACCGTGATCGCTTCCGATCTCTATGCGCGGCGGCAAACGGCGTTCTCGACCGGCACTCTCAGGCCGGCGCTGGCGGCCTCGATCGCGCTACCCACGGTAATGCGGCCGGTGGTGGTGGAGAACCGCGTTCTGATCGATGGCGCCGCCACCAACCCGCTGCCGTTCGACGTGTTGCGCGGGCAGGCCGATGCGATCGTGGCGATCGATATTTCCGGCGCGCCCATGGAGGAGCGCCGCGACATTCCCAATCCGTGGGAATGCATGGCCACAACCGTGCTGGTGATGGGCAATGCCATCACCGATGAGAAGCTCAAGCACGGCGCGCCGGACCTGATCCTGCGGCCGAACGTCGGCGCGTTCCGCACGCTCGACTTCCTGCAGGCCAGCGCCATCCTGCGGGCCTCCGAACCGGTGAAGACCGAGGTCAAGGCGCGCATGAGCGCGCTGCTTGGAGCGTAGGCGAGCTATCGCACGTCGCAGCGCTTGCCGTCGTCGAGCGCCGGGTTGCTGAGGCCGATCCAGCTCGCGGCCGCGAAGTAGCAGACCGCGACCGACCGCTCCTTCTGTAGCGTTATGATGAAGACCTCGCGGTTCTCGGTCGCGTCGCCCTTGGCGAAGGTGACGCCTTTGATCTCGTAGCCCTTCCCCACGATGGTCTTGAACGACTGCTGATCTTGTGCGAGTGCGCCCGGCGCCCCCGCAAGCCAGAGCAGCGCCACGAGTCCGGCGGACAGCTTATGCACGAGTTCCTCCTCGAATTGTCCCAGGGTGGATGCGCGATCATAGGTGATGACGCACCGCGCCGTCACGCGGTTGCCGGGGCTATCGCCGGGCGCGGAAAAATTCCTTGAGCAGGAGCGCGGCCTCGACTTCGCCGATACCGCCATAGAGTTCCGGGCGGTGATGACAGGTCGCCTGCTCGAAGAACCGCACCCCGCTTTCGACCGCTCCGCCTTTCGGATCCGCGGTGCCGTAATAGAGCCGCCGGATGCGCGCGAACGAAATCGCAGCGGCGCACATGGTGCAGGGTTCGAGCGTGACATAGAGATCGCAGTCGACCAGCCGCTCCGTGCCAAGGGCTTCGGCGGTCCGGCGGATCGCCACCACCTCGGCATGCGCGGTCGGATCGCGGTCGGTCAGGGTCCGGTTGCCGGCCCGCGCGATCGGTTTGCCGTCGTAGACGATTACGCAGCCGATCGGGACCTCGCCGAGCGCGGCGGCGGCGCGCGCCTCTTCCAGCGCCAGATCCATGAAGGTGTGCGTCGGCATGGCTCGTCGAAGCTCCGTAACTTTGCTATCACGCAGCGAACGCAACGGCGAGCCTCGCTTCGCGAGGCCATCGATTGGAATTCACGCATCCATGAAATCGCACCGCGACGCATCGACGCCCGGCGAGCGGATAGCCAAGATGATGGCGCGCGCGGGGGTGAGTTCACGCCGCGAGGCGGAGGCGTGGATCGCGCAGGGGCGCGTCGCCGTCAACGGCAAGGTCATCACCTCGCCGGCGCTCAACGTCACGGCAAGCGACCGCATCACGCTCGACGGCGAGCCGCTGCCGACGCAAGGAGCGCACGCGGCTGTTTCTCTATCACAAGCCGGCCGGGTTGGTGACGACGCACGCCGATCCGGCGGGACGTCCGACCCTGTTTGCGGCGCTTGCCGGCCGGCTTGCCGCGCCTCGTGAGCGTCGGGCGGCTTGATCTCAACACCGAAGGGCTGCTGCTGCTCACCAATGACGGCGGGCTGGCGCGGGTGCTGGAACTGCCGGCGACCGGCTGGCTGCGGCGCTACCGGGTGCGTGCCCACGGCCGCGTGCAGCAGGACGCGCTCGACCGGCTGCGCCGCGGCATCATCATCGACGGCGTCCGCTACGGATCGATCGACGCCGCGCTCGACCGCGAGCAGGGCAGCAATGTCTGGCTGACGTTTGCGATGCGTGAAGGCAAGAACCGCGAAGTCAAGAACGTGCTGGGTCATCTCGGCCTGGCGGTGAACCGCTTGATCCGGGTGTCGTACGGGCCGTTCCAGCTTACCGGTCTGGAAGAAGGCGCGATCGAGGAGGTCAAGACGCGGGTGTTGCGCGAGCAATTGGGCGAGCGGATCGTGGCGCAGTCGGGCGCCGATTTCTCGGCGCCGGTGCGGGTGGAATCCATTGCCCAGGCGTCATCCTCTCACCGTCAAACCGAGGCGCGCGTGCCGCGCGCCGCGCAGGGCGACGGCTCGAAAGCTGGCGGCCGGCCATCCCGCGAGGCGCGCCCGCGCGCCCGTCCGGATGACGCCCAAAAGATTGTTGCCCGGCCCGGTAAGCCCGTCCGGAGGCGCCGAGGAAGAAGTGAGGCCGAGCGCTTTGGCGAGCCCGAGTTGGCGCGCCGTGAGAAGCGCGGCCGCAAGCGGTTCGTCGGCGCGAAGTCTGCCGATCCAAAGTCCCCGCGCGGCAAGAGGCGCTGATGCGGATCGTTGGCGGCCGGCTGCGCTCGCGCGCGCTCGTTGCGCCCAAATCCCAGGCGATCCGACCAACCTCCGACCGCCTGCGCGAGACGCTGTTCAACATCCTGCTGCACGCCTACGGCGATCCAGTCGCCGGCGCGCGGGTGCTCGATCTCTTTGCCGGCACCGGCGCGCTCGGGCTGGAAGCGCTGTCGCGTGGCGCCAACTTCGCGCTGTTCGTCGACGAAGGTGCGGAGGCGCGCGCCATCCTGCGAGAGAATATCGCGACGCTGGGGCTCGGGGGCGTGACGCGTATCTTCCGGCGGGACGCGGCCAAGCTCGGCGCGGCGCACCCGATCGAGCCATTCTCACTGGCGTTCGTCGATCCGCCTTACGGCAAGGGACTCGCCGAACAGGCGCTTGCTTCGGCGCTCGCAGGCGGCTGGCTCGCGTCCAGCGCGCTGATCGTGATCGAGGAAGCGGCGCAATCCCGCTTCGTTGCGCCGCCGGGTTTTGCCGAACTCGAGCGCCGGCCGTACGACACGACCGAGCTGATCTTCCTGCGACCGACGCCGGAGCCCCTGCCGGCCAAGTAGGGCCGCGCCTCAGTCGATGCTAATACCGGCGTCCTGCACGACCTTCTTCCAGCGCGCGATTTCCTCGGGCAGTTGCCGAGAGAGATATTCCGGTGCGCGGCGCTCCCGCGGTACGATCTCAAGTCCGAGCTCTTCGAGCCGCTTGTGAATTGCCGGATTGTCGACCGTGTCGCTCATCGCCTTGTTGAGCTTGCGGACGATGGCATCGGGCGTTCCCTTGGGCACGAAGAAGGCGTTCCAGACGCTGGATTCCACGCCGGGCAGTCCCTGCTCGCCGGTCGTGGCCAGATCGGGTGCGATCGACGAGCGTTTCTCCGCCATGATGGCAAGGCCCTTCACGTTGCCTTGCCGTGCCTGCGCGGCGCCGCTCTGGATGGTTGCGCACATGAAATCCATCCGCCCGGCGATCACGTCCTGCATCGCCGGCCCCTCGCCCCGATAGGGCACGTGCGTGACGTTGGTCTTGGCAGCTAACGTCAGCAGGACGCAAGGCAGATGAGTGCCTGAGCCGACGCCGGCCGAGCCGAACTGGGTCTTGCCTTCGTTCGCTTTCAGGTAAGCGATCAGGCCCTGCAGGTTGTCGGCGGGCAGATCCTTGCGCGCCACTAGGATGCGCGGCGACTCGGTCATCAGTCCGATAGGTTGGAAATCGGCGACGGAGTTATAGACCGGCTTCTTGCTCAGCGCCTGGCTGTAGGCATGTGTGCCGGAGTTGCCGATCAGCATCGTATAGCCGTCCGGCGCTGCTTTCGCGACGCGCAACGCGCCGGTGGTTCCGGCGGCGGCGCCGACGTTCTCGACGACGATGGTCTGGCCGAGCAGTTCGCTCATGTGCTGCGCCTGAATGCGCGCCGAAGTGTCGATGCCGCCGCCGGCCGCAAACGGAACCACCAGGGTGATGGTGCGTGCTGGCCATTCCTGCGCCGCGGCGGTATTCGACCACACGAGCAGTCCGGTCAGCGCGGTCGCGATCGTCATCTTGTTCATCGTGATCTCCTTCCTGAACTCGTGGTCTCAATCAACCTGTGCGCCGCTCGCCTTGATTGGGCCGGCCCAGCGAGCGATCTCGCCTGGGATGAGCTTTGCGAGGAATTGCGGCGTCCGCTGAGCGGGTGGTGGAATGCGCAATCCGAGGCCTTCCAGCCGTTCGCGAACGGCGGCGGTGTCCTGCGCGTCGCTCGCGGTTCTGCTCAGCCTTTGCACGATCGCCTCGGGCGTGCCTTTCGGAAAGAACAATGCATTCCAGCCGTTGCCGTCGAACTCCGTGAAGCCCTGTTCGCCGGCGGTTGGAACGTTGGGCAGCACCGCGGCGCGGCTTTCGCCGAGCGTAGCGATCGCCTTGACGGTACCGGCTTCGATCTGAGGGACCGCGGTGGTGATCACGTCGCACAAGAAATCGATGCGGCCAGCCATCAGATCCTGCATCGCCGGGCCGGAACCGCGATAGGGCACGTGGGTGACCTGTGTTCCGAGCGCCATGTTGAGAAGCACGCCGGTAATGTGCGTGCCCGAACCGACGCCCGCGGAGCCGTACTGCATGCGGCTCTGGTTGGCGCGCGTATAGGCGGCGAATTCGGCAAGCGTCGTCACCGGCAGGTCCTTGCGCACCACCAGCACCCAGGCGCCGCCGGCGACGAGGCCCACCGGCGCGAAATCGGTCGCGGCATCGTAGGGCGGCCGCTTGTAGAGCGTCTGGCTGTAGGCGTGCGTGGCGATGTTGCCGAGCAGGGCCTGATAGCCGTCAGGGGCAGCCCTGGCGATGCGGCTTGCGCCGGTCGTTCCGCCGGCGCCGGCGACGTTCTCGATCACGATCTGCTGCGAGAGCAGTTCGCTCATGCGTTGCGCCAGCACGCGGCCGAGCACATCGGTCGGTCCGCCGGCCGCGAACGGGATCACCAGCGTCACCGGCCGCGCCGGCCAATCCTGCGCCTGTGCCGGGACCACCGTCGCGAACAGGCAGGCCGGCGACGACGCCGGACAACGCCGCGCGCATCGTGGTCTTGTCGCGCGATCGCCGCATCAATCTGCCGAAACTCCGCTGGCCTTGATGGGGCCTGCCCAGCGCTCGATCTCGCTCTGGACGAACTTGGTCAGATATTCAGGCGTCCGGCGTTCAGCGGCCGGGATCGTCACGCCGATGGTCTTGAACCGCTCGCGCACCGCGGGCGTTTCCACCGCGTCGTTCGACGCCTTGGCGAGGCGGCGGACGATCTCGTTCGGCGTGCCCTTGGGAAAGGAGAACGAGCCCCAGGAGCCGCAATCGAGCCCCTTCAATCCCAGTTCTTCCGCGGTCGCGAGGTCCTCAAGGCCCGGCGCCCGGTCGAGGCCCAAGGTCGCGATCGCCTTGACGGTATTTCCTTGGATCTGTGGCAGCGCGGTCGAAATCTGCTCGGCGATGAAGTCGATCCGGCCTGCGATCAGGTCCTGCATCGCGGGGCCTGCGCCGCGATACGGCACGTGCGTGATCTTGGTGCCCATCGCGACATCCAGCAGGACCGCGCAGACATGCGTCCCGGACCCTCCGCCGGCCGAGCCGTACTGCATCTTGGACTGGTTGGCCTTTGCGTAAGCGATGAATTCGGCGAGCGTGCTGCCTGGGAAATTCGGCCGCACGATCAGGACGCGCGCCGAGTCGGAAAACAGCGCCACCTGCTCGAAGTCGGTGACCGCGTTATAAAGCGGCCGCTTGTAGAGGGTCTGGTTGATGGCGAGCACCGCGCTGCCTGACAGCAACAGTGTGTAGCCGTCCGGCGTAGCCTTCGCCACTCGCGCCGCGCCCGTCATGCCGCCGGCGCCGCCGATGTTCTCGACAATGATCTGCTGGCCGAGCAGGTCGGACAGCCGCGCGGCCATGATCCGTCCGATGGTGTCGACCGGACCGCCGGCCGCATACGGCACCACCATGTTCACCGGCCTCGCCGGCCAGTCCTGCGCGGTTGCGCTTCCGGCGAATGCGAACAAGCCACCCAGCGCGGCGGCGATCAATCTTTGGAACATTGTCGACTCCCCATACGCATGAAGTGCGGCCCGGCGTTCGCCTCGACCGCTACAAGCAATTGGCTCGGAGTAAGTTTAGCCAAATATTCAATCGTCCGCATGCGAGGGATCGGGCATGCCAGCCCGGCAGGTTCCAGAAATGCGTGAGGGAGCAGCAGGGGGCGCCGGCAGTCCTCCCGGCATTGCTGTCTTCGCGCAAGCCGGTTTGTAGCATAGCGCGTCGGCCTTGCCGCTTCGGCAGGCGCGACACTCCGAAGCAGCAGTAAGTTACGCCCCCGGTCTCAACCAGTTCAGGCGGGCCCGCAACCTGCTGAAGGTGTCCCACAGAATCGGGTTTTGCTTGATGAAGCGCTTGGTCCGGCGATACCCCGACGTCAGCGTCACGACGAGCCAGCCTCCGGGCAATTCCGCTGCCAGATAGTCGTACAGATTGAGCTCGGTATCCGACCAGTCTCGCTTGTAGCCTTCGTCTCCGACGGTGAAATCGAAGCGGGCAAATCCGCATTTGATGGCATGGCGCATCAGTTCATTCAGCAGCGCCCGGCCGGGACCGAATCGCGCCAGTTCCCCATCGTGATAGCTCGACAGTACCAGGTAGTAGGAATCGCGGAACGTCAGGCCGAGGTTGGCGGCCGCCGAAGTCGTGCCGACGTCGAGCCGGCCGACATGCGTGAGCGCGCCCACGTTGTGATCAGTCGCCACGTCAAGAAAGAATTCGCGGTAGCCGGGCCGCGCAAAGATATTTTCCACGCCCATACGGGCGAACGCGCGAGACTTCTGTGCAATCAGCTCATCGAGGGTGCGCGCAATATCGCCTGTTTCCTGGACGTCGACGAAACGAACCTCGCCGTGTTCGGCGAGATGCTTGAACTGGCGGCGCTCGCGCTTGCGGGTCGAGGACGAACGCTTCGCCGCGTAGAATTTGTCCCAGTCGTCCGCGAGCGTTGCGATGTAGGCGCCGCTCGGATGCGGCTGGGTCGGGAGATCGAGAAACGGATTGCGCTGAGCGCCGATGGTCTCCGGCATCTTCTGCAGGTCGATCAGGTCGAATCCGAACTCCACCTGGCCACGCAAAAACCTGATGATTTCGTCCCAGAGTTCGGCGAAGCGCGCTGGCGCGAGACGCTGCGCGAAGTCTTCCGAGAGCAGCGGGGCGTTGTAGTCGCATAATTCCGAGCCGAGCCAGGTGAGGCGGCGGATCGGTCCACGGCGCTCGATGGCGAACTGCATGATGAAGAACAGGTGTCCGCCGGCATCGCGCCCCAACACAATCGCTGGCGATGTACCTTTGGGCGCGCCGATGTGCTGCTGCCACTTGGCGAGCCAGCCGAACCTCTGGAAGGGGGTGCAGTCGGCCGTATGCTCGAACTCCTTCCATTCAGCTTCGACCCCGGCGAGGTCGGCACAGACGTGAATCTCAATTCCGGCCCAGATTTTCGACACCGTCGGTGCTGATGGTCTGGGTCCGGCGGGCCGTTCGGACCGCTCGGGGGGGCTCGACGCCGTATGCTTAATCTCGGGCTCGTTGGGGTTGGGGGTGAAATCGCTGCTCTGAGGCATGCGGGGTCTCTTGTGGCAACAGGGGAAAAAGGCTCTTGTCGCGCAATATGTCGCAGCTATTCCTAAACGAAATAGGCTTGGCCCGCGACTATGGGAACCCCTTCAAAGTTCATTAAGTCTCGCGGCGTCAATGGTTGCGGTACTCCCCGGAGCGGCTATGCGTCATACGGACATCGCAGTCATTGGCGGCGGACTCGCTGGATCCGCAGCCGCCGCCATGCTGGGGCGTGCCGGCGTCGATGCCGTGCTGATCGATCCGCATCAGGTTCACACGCCGGATTTTCGCTGCGAGAAACTCGACGGCTCGCAGGTTCGCCTGTTCCGCAAAACCGGCATAGCCGATGCTGTCCTGCAAGCCGCCACCGCGGACGACGAGGTGTGGATCGCCCGCTTCGGTCGCCTGGTCGAGAAACGGCCGAACGATCAATATGGAATTCTATATCAAGATCTTGTGAATGGAGTTCGGGCGCAGATCCCGGAGCGCGTTCCGTTTATCGCCGCCAAGGCGACAGCGATCGCGACGAGTTCGGATCGGCAGAGCGTGACGCTTTCGACCGGCGAGGAGATTTCCGCCAGGTTGATCGTTCTGGCGAACGGCCTCAACATCGGCCTGCGCCACACCGTCGGAATGGGGCGCGAGGTGCTGAGCTCCAACCATTCGATCAGCATCGGTTTCGACGTGAAGCCGGTGGGGCGGCCGCGCTTCGACTTTCCAGCCTTAACGAGTTTCCCCGATCGGGTCGCGAGCCGCATGGCCTACGTGACGTTCTTTCCGATTGGCACGGCGATGCGCGCCAATCTTTTTGTCTATCGCGAGATGGCTGATCCATGGCTGCGGGAGATGCGGACCACGCCGGAAGCGGCGCTGCTGACGCTGCAGCCCAGCCTGCGAAAGTTGCTCGGCGAGTTCGAAATCGTGCAGCCGGTCAAAATCCGTCCGGTCGATCTCTATGTCACGACCGGCCATCGGCAGGCGGGCGTCGTTCTGGTGGGGGACGCATTCGCGACATCGTGCCCGGCGGCCGGCACCGGCTGCAATAAAGTCTTCACCGATGCGGAGCGGCTCTGTCACGTCCACATTCCGCGCTGGCTGGCCGCCCCCGGAATGGGTGCCGAGAAAATCGCGGCGTTTTACGACGATCCAGTCAAGACCGATTGCGACGCCGCCAGCGCTGCCAAAGCCTACTACCTGCGCTCGCTGTCCACCGAAACCAGCATGGCCTGGAAGGCGCGGCGGTTGAGCCGTTTCATCGTCCGGCTGGGCGTCGGCTCGGTGCGGCAGGCGCGGGGCCGGCGGCAGCGGCGGATTGCAGAGCAGGGCCGTTCTGAGGTAGCTATGTTCACTGGTGGTTATCCAAACGATACCCCTAAATAATCCAAATATCTGATATTTTGGGGAAAATTCGCAGAGTGCCAACGTGTTCCCCGGTAGCTCAGTTGGTAGAGCGGACGGTTGTTTCCCGTCAGGTCGATGGTTCGAGCCCATTCCCGGGGAGCCAATCCTACTCTGGTTGTCGCTAGCGCCGCCCCAACTCGCGCCACAACAGGAACAGGCTCGAGGCGACCACGACCGCTGAGCCAATCAGCAGCGCGATCGTCGGCACCTCGCCCCAGACCATGAACCCGAGCGCGATCGCCCATACCAGCGACAGGTAATAGAACGGCGCGACCGCCGACGCCGGCGCGAGGTGCAGCGCACGCGTCCACCAGTACTGCCCCACCGCGTTCGCCGCGCCGTTGCCGGCCATCAAGCCGACATCCGTCCAGGTCGGGTTGGTCCAGCCGAACGGCAGCATCAGCGCAAAGAACAGCGTCAAGAACAGCAACTGATAGAGCGTCAAGGTCTCCGCCGACTCCGTGGCCGTCATCCGCCGCACCGCCGCGGTCACCGAGCCGTAGATCACGGCATTCGCCAGCGCGAACACCGCGCCGATCTGAAAAGTGTCGGCACCCGGCCGTGTGACGATCAGGACGCCGAGGAGACCGACAAACAGCGCGGTCCAGCGGGCGGCACCGACGATCTCCTTGAAAATCAGGGCCGCCGCCAAAATGGCCCAGAGCGGCGAAGAGAAATTGATCGCGATCGCGCCGGCAAGCGGCATCATGCTGAAGGCGATCATCAGACAAGTCTGGGAGACGCCCTGCGAGGCCGAGCGCCCGAAATGGTGGTGCAGGACCTGTGTGCGGAAAACAGCCAGGCCGGTGCTAGGCAAGATGAACAGCGCGCAGGTCAGCAACGACACCAGCGTGCGGGTGAACAGCACCTCGCCGGGCGGATAAAGCTCTACCAGCCATTTTGAGGCGGCGCTCGAGCCGGCGAATAGAACGGTCGCGCCGACCATGAAGAAAATGCCGAGAGGCACGCTCTCGCGCCGTCGGGGAGGCGTGTTCGGGTCGGTGCCGCTCGCTTGCGCCACGATTTCTCTCGGGGTCGTGAGTCACCTGCCTGGGCAGTCCGGCCTTATGACACATTGCCGGAGGGCCGCGGCATTCCGGGACGACAGGATTGCGTTCCGCAGGCGCGGGTCTGCCGTGGCGCTGGGAGGCCTGGCGGGCATTTCGCCCGGATCGAAGAACCTCCATTCCAGCCGGAATCGCCGACATTTTCGCCGCAATATTGGGCAATCCTGTCGGCTGCCGAGAGGACTCGCTGGTGCGCCACTTCGGGGGCGGTACCGCAGGACACTTCGGCATCGGGGGCTGCCAGGGAGATCACATGTCCGCAATTTTGCTGGGTCTGCATCGCCTGAGAGAGATCGTGGCGGCCCTTGCGCTGGTCGCTTTGCTGGCGCCGGCCGCGGTGGCCCAGGAGGCGCGCGGCGAAGCCGCTCCATTGCCCGCCAGTCCCGCGCCAGCCGCTCCCTTGCCGGCTGCTGCCTTGACGGCCACTCCGGTCGCCGAGGAAAAGCTCAGCGATCCCCAGCTTGAACAGCTGGTGGCGCCGATCGCGCTGCATCCCGATTCGCTGCTGGCCCAGATCCTAACCGCCGCGACCTATCCGCTCGAAGTCGAGATGGCCGCCCGCTGGGCGAAGGCCAATCCCAGCCTCAAGGGCAAGGAACTCGAAGACGCCATGCAGCGTCAGGTTTGGGATCCCAGCGTCAAATCGCTGACCGCGGTTCCCCAAGTGCTGCAGATGATGAGCGCGAAGCTTGACTGGACGAAGCAGGTCGGGGACGCCTATCTGGCGCAACCGGACGACATCACCGGGGCGATCCAGCGCCTGCGGTCGAAAGCGGCCGACAACGGCAATCTGAAGACAACAAAAGAGATGAAGATCACCCGTGTGGACGGACCGCCGCCGGCGATGCCTGGCCTCCGGCGCGAGCCCGAATACATCATGATCGAACCGGTCGAGCCCGAGGTGATCTTCGTGCCGGTCTATGACCCGCTGGTCGTGTACGGACCTTGGCCCTGGCCGGTATATTCGCCGTTCTTCTGGTATCCGCCAGGCTACGTCAGGGTTGGTGTGTTCGGCTTCGGGGCGCCTTGCTTCGTGGGCTCGGCACTGTGGGCGCGCTACGACTGGCGGGCCCGGCGCATCGGCGTGCACGTCCCGCACTACAATGCGTTCCATCGCACCCGGCTCGCCAATGTCGGAATCAATCAGAACTGGCGGCACAATCCGGTGCACCGGGGCAATATCGCCTACAACAACGCAGCCCTTCAGCAGCGCTTCGGCCGCCCGGGGATCAACGGCAATCCGGTGGACAACGCGGCGCGGCAGAGCGCCTTGCGGACTAACCTCCAGCAGAACAATCCCGGCCTGCACCGCCAGGGCCTGACCGGCAACATCAATCGACAACCTAACGGCGTGCCCCGCGCGAATTTGAATCCCACAGTCCGGCAGAATGGGATCGGCAACCAGAACGCCGCAATCAATCGGAACATCAACGGAGGCCCGGCCGTCAACCGCAGCGTCAACGTGCCTGGCGGGCCGGCGGTCAATCGTAACATCACCGGCAATCAGGGTGCGATGGTGAACCGGAACATCTCCGGTCATCAGGCCGTGCAGCGGAGCGCGGCCATGCCCCGCGCAATGGGTGGCGGAATGCCGGCTGCGCGTCCGATGATGGGAAATCCCGCCGCCGCACGCGCCGTGGCGGCCCCGGCGCGGCCCGCCGCCGGCATCAGCGCGCGCCGCTGAAAGCGGTGCAGCTTCCTCGCGCTGCGCGCCGGGCAATCCGGTGTCGCGCAGCGCGTGGCGAGCACGTCGGCTAGTCTTGGGCCGCCAGTCCCGTCCCGTTTTTGGACAGAGATGTAATTTCCCGGGCCACCCACGGCCCGCCGGATCGCGCGGCAACTATGTCTGAAGCTTTATTGGGCGGCGGCTGGACAGCGGCCGCGGGCCGCGCAATTCTGACGCTCTTCACCAGGGGCTGGTGCAAGAAAATGAATGCAAGAAAAATCAATCCAAAGAAAAACTAATGGTTGCGTAGTGTGAGGCGTCAGGGATGTTCGAGAAATCGGTCAGCGGGACCGTTTCGTTTGGCGAGCGGCTTGCGAATTCTCAGGCCTTTTCCGACCTGTTCCGCGACGGCATGGCGCTGGTCGAGGAGACTGCGGCCTATCTCGACGGTCCCGGCCGGCAGGATTCCAAGAAGCTCGATCGCGGCGCCGCGCTGGCCTATGCGACCGAGAGCATGCGACTGACCACTCGGTTGATGCAGCTCGCCTCCTGGCTGCTCCTGCACCGCGCCGTGAATGAAGGCGAGATGTCGCTCGCACAGGCTGAAAAGGAAAAGGCCAAGGTCAAGCTGACAGCCGGCGAGCACACCGACGATCAGAGCGTCAAGCTCCTGCCGGAGCACCTGCGCGTTCTGATCTTGCGGTCGCGGACGATACAAATGGCGGTCCGCCGGCTCGACGCCAAGATCCATGCTGGCCAGCCGCGTCCGCGTCCGGAGTTAGGAAATCCGGTCGAGCGCCAGCTCGGCTTGCTGCGGGCCGCATTCGAGCAGTGATAGGCAAATCCGGGATCGGCAAGACAAAGCCCCCGCTCGCGCGGGGGCTGGATGCTGACCGGCTCTAAAACCGCCGTCTACTTCTTCAGGCCGAGGCCCGCGAATTTCTTCTGGAAACGCGACAACCGTCCGCCGCGGTCGAGCAATTGCTGCTGGCCGCCGGTCCAGGCCGGATGCGACTTCGGGTCGATATCGAGGCGCATGGTGTCGCCTTCCTTGCCCCAGGTGGTGCGGGTGGTGAACTCCGTTCCGTCGGTCATGACGATCTTGACGGTATGATAATCCGGGTGAGTTTCGGGTTTCATGATGGCTCGCTGCGCGCCGGCGCCGGAATTAGATGGGCTGAAAGGTCGCGGCTCTATAACCCACGCATTCCGGCGAAACAAGCGCGTACCGGCGGCCGGGCGAGCAGTGGCTGCGATTGCCACTTAGGGATCGGCGGGGCATTCTCGCCGCCGCCTTGGAACGCTTCCAGGCGCATCAAGGCCCGGGAAGAATAAGAATATGAACATGGTGGAGCGAGGAATTCCCGGACCCGGCGAAGCCGCCAGTCTGCCGCCGGGCGGAACGCCGGCGCCACCTGCGGCCTCCCAGGATCGCAAGGCCAAACTGCGCCCGCTGGTCAGCCTGCTGCCCTACCTGATGCGCTACCGCTGGCACGCGCTCGCGGCGCTGTGCGCGCTCGTAGTGGCGGCCGTCACCACCCTGGTGGTCCCGATCGCGGTCCGCCGCATGATCGATTTCGGGTTTTCGCGCGACAGCGCCACCCTGATCGACAGCTACTTCACGGTCCTGATCGCGGTCGTGGCGGTGCTCGCGCTGGCGAGCGCCGCGCGGTTCTACCTCGTGACTATGCTCGGCGAGCGCATCGTCGCGGACCTGCGCAGCGAGGTGTTCGGGCACCTCACCTCGCTGTCGGCGAATTATTTCGACCAGGCCAAGACCGGCGAGGCGATCTCGCGGCTGACCGCCGACACCACGCAGATCAAGGCGGCGGTCGGATCCGCGGTTTCGGTGGCGCTGCGCAATCTCGTGCTGTTCGCGGGCGCGGTCGGAATGATGGTGGTGACGAGCCCACGGCTGTCGGCATTCGTACTGGCCGCGATCCCGATCATCGTCCTGCCGCTGTACGGCTTCGGCCGGGCGGTGCGTGCCCGTTCGCGGGCCGCGCAGGATACGCTCGCAGCGGCGTCCGCCTATGCGTCGGAACTGATCGGCGCCGTTCGCGTGCTGCAGGCTTTCACCAACGAGACGATGGCGCGCCGGCGGTTTGCGGCCGCGGTCGAGCGGGCGTTCGATGCCGCGGTCGCCTCCACGCGGGCGCGCGCCGTGCTGACCGCGATCGCGATCTTCCTGGTATTTTCGAGCGTCGTCGTCGTGCTGTGGGTCGGCGCGCAGGACGTGCTCGCGGGACGCATCACGGCGGGACGGCTCTCGCAGTTCGTGCTTTACGCGGTGTTCGCCGCCGCCGCGCTCGGGCAGTTGTCGGAGGTCTGGGGCGAGCTTTCGCATGCTGCCGGCGCCGCCGAGCGGCTGTTCGAGATACTCCACATTCCACCGGGGATCGTTGCTCCCGCGCACCCGACGCCTCTGCCGCAGCCGGCCCGCGGCGAGGTCGTGTTCGACGATGTCCGGTTTGCGTATCCGGCCCGCCCGGCATCGCTCGTCCTCGACGGGGTCTCGCTGCGCGTCCGGCGCGGCGAAAAGGTTGCGCTGGTCGGGCCGTCGGGCGCCGGCAAGAGCACGATCTTCCACCTGATCCTGCGGTTCTACGATCCGCTGTCCGGGACCGTGACCTTCGACGGCGTGCCGCTGGCGTCGGCCGATCCGGCCGCGTTGCGGCGGCAGATCGCGCTGGTGCCGCAGGACACCGTGATCTTCGCGGCATCGATCGGCGACAACATCCGTTTCGGCCGGCCCGAGGCGAGCGACGCCGACGTCGAGCGCGCGGCCGACCTGGCGCTGGCCTCCGAATTCATCAATCGCCTGCCGGACAAATTTCATACCCAGGCCGGCGAGCGCGGCGTCACGCTGTCGGGTGGTCAGCGTCAACGGATCGCGATCGCCCGCGCCATTCTGCGTGACGCACCGCTGCTCCTGCTGGATGAAGCGACGTCTTCGCTCGATGCTGAAAGCGAGAAGCTGGTGCAGACCGCGCTCGAACGGCTGATGCGCGATCGGACCACGCTGGTGATCGCCCATCGGCTGGCCACGGTGCTGTCCTGCGACCGCATTCTGGTGATGGAAGACGGCCGCATCGTCGAGGAAGGCACGCACGGGCAACTCGCCGGTGGCGGCGGTCTGTACGCGCGGCTCGCCAAGCTTCAGCTTCAGGGCGCGTGACGCCGGTTTGATGGACGAACGTTAATCTTCGCGCGAATGCTGATTGTTTGCGCGGCTGCGCGCAAAATGTGGCGCGCCTCACCGCCGATTCATTTTACCCCGCGCGCGCCGGAATTCCGTCACCGCTTTCGAAATTCGGTCATCGCAGCCGAAATTCAGTCATGGCCCGCTCCAAACTCAGCCACGGAGCCGTGCGACCTCTCGCGCAACTTAATCCTCTTCAGGAGCAATTCATGCGCTGGTCCTTACTCGCCCTGGCTGCGATCTCGACGTCGCCATTGGTGATGTTTTCGCTGGTCGGCATCGGCGGCGCGCAAACCCCCGGCGGGTTTCGCGTGTCCGATCCGATCGTGCACGAGAACCTGGCGATCTATTTCATCCACGCCAAATCGGAAGCCGGAAACGTTCCGCTCACCCTCGAAGAGGCAATGGCCAAGGGTGTCGTCAAAGTGCGGGAAACGAGCAACGTCAATCAGCTCGAGATCGAAAATCTCGGCAACGAAGAAGTGTTCGTTCAGTCTGGCGACATCGTGAAGGGCGGCAAGCAGGACCGCACCCTGATGGTGAGCCTCGTGCTGCCGCCGAAGTCCGGCAGCGTCCCGATCGCGTCGTTCTGCGTCGAAGAGGGGCGCTGGTCGCCGCGCGGCCGCGAGGATGCGCGAAACTTTTCGACCGCTTCGGCCTCGGTGCCCTCGCGTGAGATGAAGCTCGCGATGAAAGCGCCGCTGCCGGTCGCCGGACGGCGATCCGCGCAGCGGGGTGCGAAACTCCTACGCGGCCGAGACCGGTCAGCGCCAGCAGCAGGTGTGGGAGGGTGTGCGGCGTACGCAGGCCAAGCTCGCCGATCGCATCGGAGCGCCGGTGCGCTCGGCCCAGTCGGCCTCGAGCCTGCAGCTTGCGCTCGAAAACGAGCGGCTGATCGACGTGCAGCAGGGGTACATCAAGGCGCTCAAAGCGGCCGGCGAGCGCGGCGACGACATCGTCGGCTTTGTGTTCGCCGTCAACGGACAGCTCAACAGCGCCGACGTCTATCCGTCGAACGGCCTGTTCCGGAAGATGTGGGCGAAGCTGCTGACCGCCAGCGCGATCGAGGCGATCGGCCACAAGGACGAGCCCAACGTCGCGCCGCCGCCGGTCGATGCGGTCAGCGCCTTCATCGCGGCGGCGGAGGCCGGCAAGGCCAACGAGAAGGCGCTGAATGCAAGCGTCAAGCTCGAGACCCGCGACAGCGACAAGGCGTATTACTTCGAGACCGCGCGTGCGCCGCCGCGTCGCCGGCCTCGGCCTGGGTGCACCGGAACTATCTGGCGAAGTGATGCCCGTCCTGTGTCCCGGACGCGGTGCAACGCGTAAGCGCTCGCGCGCGTTGCGCCGCCGATCCGGGAGCGTTCCGCATTCAGTGTTCGTAACGATCCCGGGTCTGCGGCGCATCACTTCGTGCTGCGCCGCGCCCGGGAAACGCTCTCAACTCCAGAGTTGCGGTTGCCTGCGCGCGATGAGCGCCTGTCTATGCGTACCGTCATCACGGCCGCCAGCTCATCTTGTGGACCGGCGCACCGGAGCGCCAGTTCAAAGCCTCGCCGGAAATCGCAAAGCCATGCTTCTCGTAGAAGCGGATGGCGCGGGCATTGTCGGTGTTGACGTGAAGGTCGAGGCCGCGCGGCGAGATGCGTTTGGCCTCATCGATCAGCGCGGCCGCGACGCCGCCGCCCCAGGCTTCCGGCGCCACGACGATCTGATCGAGATCGAAGGTGCGGGGATCGACGGTGACGAACCCGACCAGACGCCCGCCGGACTCGGCCACCGTGATGGTGGCGGTCACGGCAAGCTCGTTGCGCCAGCGTGCACGCCACCAGTCGACCCGGTCGCCGAAATCGATCTGCGGATAGTGCTGCTGCCAGGTGCGGCGCCACAGCTCGATCGCCGCATCCTCGTCGGCCGGCGCGTAGGGGCGGAGCGTGAAAGGCGATGACATCGCGCGCTATAGCCTTGGGATATCTGGCCGTTGGCGGGATGCGTGCCGAATATGCAGAATTCTGACCTCATCACCTTCGATGCAATAATAGACTTGGTAGGGATAGCGCAGCACTGTCAGATCCCGGACTCCGGGTTCCTCGGTAACGGGTGCAATCAGCGGAAGGTCGGCAAGCTGCCTGATACGACGCTCGATCGTTTGCTTCACGGAGAGCGCGCCTTGAGGTGATCGGTCGATCGAAGTACGAGAAGATCGCCTCGAGATCGCTACGCGCGCGAGGCGTGTAGCGAATTCTCATACGCCATGCCGCTTGAAGAAGTCGGCCATATCCTCGTCACTGACGAACTCGCTGCGGCGGGCCTGGCCCATGCCCTCGCGAATCGCTGCCTTGGTTGCATCATCGATGCTTACTGGCGCAGCGCGCTTCGACATGAGCGAGAGCAAGACCTCTGCGGCTTCATCCTGCTCCGCGTCCGATAGTTCGCGGGCCTTGGCAATGGCTTGTTCGAGCAATTTGGTCATGGAAGCACCCGGACTATCACCGCTCCGTCAGCTTCAGCTCGATGCGGCGATTGCGGGCGAAGGCTTCCTCGGTCTTCTCGACGTCGATCGGCTGGAATTCGCCGAAGCCGGCGGCGACCAGGCGCTGCGGCGGCACGCCCCTGCTGATGAGATACTGCACCACCGAGATCGCGCGCGCGGCCGAGAGGTCCCAGTTGCTCTTGAACTGCGGGCTGTTGATCGCGCGAACGTCGGTATGGCCGTCGACCCGCAGCACCCAGGCGATTTCGGCCGGGATCTTGGTGCCCAGTTCGAGCAGCGCGGTCGCGAGCTTGTCGAGCTCGGCGCGGCCCTCGGGCTTGAGCACCGCCTGTCCGGTATCGAAGAACACCTCCGACTGGAACACGAAGCGGTCGCCGACGATGCGGACGTCGGAGCCGGTTGCCGAGAATCGCGCGCAACCGGCCGAAGAAGTCGGAACGATAGGCTGCAGTTCCTGCACCCGCTGTGCCAGAGCGATATTGAGCCGCTGGCCAAGCCGCTGAATTTGCCCTTGCGCGTCCTTGTCCTTCTTGTCGGCAGACGATCGAGCGCCGACTTCGATCACGGCAAGCTGCCGGCGCAGCGCAGCGATCTGCTGGTTCAGCACTTCGACCTGCGCCAGCGCGCGCATGGTCAGCTTCTTCTCGGCATCGAGCGCGCCGGTCAGTTCGTTGACCTTGCCCTGGGCTTGCGAGGCGCCGAGGCCGACGCCGTCGTAGAGACCCTTGAAGCGGTCGCGCTCGGTTTCGGCGCCGGCGAGGCTCGTGCGCAGTTGCGCAAGCTGTTCTTCGAGGCTGAGCTTGCCGGACTTCTCCATCGACAGCAGTTCAGTGAGCTGCGCGATCTGAGAGGTCAGCCGGCTCAGCGCGGTGTCTTTGCCGGTCACTTCCTGGGTCAGATAGAACTGCACCACCACGAACACGGTGAGCAGGAAGATGATGCCGAGGACCAGCGTCGACAGCGCGTCGACGAAGCCCGGCCAGTAATTCATGCCGGGATCGCGGCGGGCGCGGGCAACAGCCATGGGGTACCTACTTGTTGATGTTCTCGCGCACCAGAATTTCGAGCAGCCGGCGGATGTCGCGATGTTGTTCGGCCTGGGAATCGACCCAGTCGCGAATCATCTGCTGCTCGGTGCGCATGTGGTGGACCAGCCCCTGGATTGCCTCGGCCAGATTGGCCATCGCCGAGGTCGTCGCCCGGTTCGATCCGCCTTCGGTGATCGATTCCCGCAACCGCTCGATCGCCAGGCGCAGGTCGCCGGGTAGACCTGCCCCGGCAAACGCGGTGCCGCTCGGCGTCGCCCGACACGCCGAGATCGCGCACCGTCGTCGACAGCCAGTCTTCGAGATCGGTGTAGAAGCGGTTCTGCGCCTGGCTGGTCTGCAGGTCGAGGAAGCCCAGCACCAGCGAGCCGGCGAGCCCGAACAGCGAGGACGAGAACGAGATGCCCATGCCGCTGAGCGGGGCGGCGAGCCCTTCCTTGAGCGCCTCGAACACCGCGCCGGCGTCGCCGCCCGGCTTGAGCGTGTTGATCACGCTCGCCGACCGATCCGACGGTCTCGATCAGGCCCCAGAAGGTGCCGAGCAGGCCGAGGAAGACCAGCAGCCCGGTCATGTAGCGCGACATGTCGCGCGCCTCGTCGAGGCGGGCGGCGATCGAATCGAGAATGCCGCGCATCATGGTCGAGGAGATCGCCATGCGCCCCATGCGGTCGCCGAGCAGGGTGGCCATCGGCGCCAGCAGCACCGGCGGGCGCTCGACCGCGAGGCCCGGGTCGGCGAGGCGGAAACCGTTCACCCAGTCGACTTCCGGAAACAGCCGGATGACCTGCCGGAAGGCCAGCAGGATGCCGATGAGCAGAACGCCGAGGATCAGGGCATTAAGGCCGGGATTGGCGAGGAACGCCGTCCAGATCTGCTTGTAGAGCACGATGATGACGAGCGCGCACAGGATCAGGAACACCATCATCCGGATGAGAAAAATCCGGGGCGACGAAAGCTTGAGCGGGTCGAGTTCCTGCGCCATCGGGCTGAGCACCGCGTCTAGGTCGCCTCACAATATGGCACAGGCGCGGCGGAAAGGAAGGA
Organism: uncultured Alphaproteobacteria bacterium; assembly: GCA_963807865.1. Lineage (GTDB taxonomy): Bacteria > Pseudomonadota > Alphaproteobacteria > Rhizobiales > Xanthobacteraceae > VAZQ01. Next base: position 324,179 of record CAWEDK010000009.1, read on the forward strand.
GCAGGGCTTCGGGGTGCGCGGTCTCAAGTCGGATTGTACCGGGCCGCGCCGAGCGGTCAGGCCCGTCCGGCCTCCTTCAGCGTGCGCAGCAATTCCCGGTGAATGCTCTCGTTTCCCGCCAGGATGTCGCCCGAGGCCAGCATGGCCTCGCCGCCCTCGAGGTCGGTGACGTAGCCGCCGGCCTCGCGCACCAGGATCACGCCGGCCGCCATGTCCCAGGGCGAGAGCCCGCGCTCCCAATAGGCGTCGAATCGGCCGGCCGCGACCCAGGCGAGGTCGAGCGAGGCGGCGCCGAACCGGCGCAGGCCGGCGACCTTGCCCTGCGCGGCGATGTGCTCCTTGCGCGAGCGCTCCTGATCGCCGCGGCTCGGGTGGGGGAGGGCGCAGGCCACGACCGCGTCGGCGAGCCGGGTGCGGGCCGGCGACCCGCAGCCGCTGGTCGTTGAGGAAGGTGCCCTTGCCGCGCTCGGCGGTGAACAGCTCGTCGTTGGCCGGATTGTAGACCAGGCCGGCGACGATCGTGCCTTCGCGCTCCAGCGCGATCGAGATGGCGAAATGCGGAATGCCGTGCAGGAAGTTCATCGTGCCGTCGAGCGGATCGACGATCCAGCGATGGGTCTTGTCGGCGCCCTCGCGCATGCCGCCTTCCTCGCCCAGGAAGCCGTAGCCCGGCCGGGCGAGTTCGAGTTCCTCGCAGCAGGATCTGCTCGGCGCGCCGGTCGGCCGCGGTGACGAAATTGGCCGGGCCCTTGAGCGAGACCTGCAGATGCTCGACCTCGCCGAAGTCGCGCTTGAGCGTGCGGGCCGCCTTGCGCGCGGCCTTGAGCATCACGTTCATCAGCGCGGAGCGGAGCATGGCGGCAATCGGCGTCCTAAAGGCGTGTCCCGTGCACGGCGCAGCACGAACGCGGTGCGCCGCATCCCTATCGCGGGCATGACAGGTGAGGGCGCGGGTCTGCCTGCTGCGTCCGGCGGCGTCAAGAGCGCGAGGCCTTGATCGCCTCGAGCCAGGGCTGCGCCGCCTTTTCGGCGGCGGCGCGGACTTCGGGCGTTCTGCTTCTGCGCGAACTCGTCGAGCGGAATGTCGCTGACGCCGCCGGCCTTGGCGACGATGTGCCATTTGATCGCTTCGACCGGGTCGGCACGAATGCCGCGCCCGATCGCCAGGATATTGGCGAGCCGGTTTTGCGCGACCGGATTGCCCTTGCGGGCGGCTTTCTGCAGCAGCGCCGCCGCCGCCGCCTCGTCCTTGGCCACGCCGTTGCCGTTGAACAGCGCGATCGCGTATTCGACCATCGCGTCGACATTGTCGCCGGCGACCGCGGCCGCGAGCCAGCGCGCCGTCTCGATGGCGTCCTTCGGGACGCCGCGGCCCTCCTTGTAGAGGGTCGCGAGGGCGTACTGCGCCTCCGGACTGCCGGCCTGCGCGGCGGCGCGGAACAGCTCCGCGGCGCGCATGAAATCCTGCGGAAACAACTGGCCTTCGAGATAGAGCAGGCCGAGATCGTAGTTTGCGGCGACGTGTCCGAGCTTGGCGGCGGCGGTGAGCAGCTTGGCGGCTTGCTCGCGGTCGACGGCGCCGGCGCGGCCGCCGAGATGGAACATCGCCAGCGCGAACATCGCCTCGCGGTCGCCGCGGTCGGCGGCGAGCCGGTACCACTCGGTCGCCTTCTTGTCGTCGCGCGCGACGCCGAAGCCGTTGGCATAGAGCTCCGCCAGCAGCGTCATCGCTTTGGGATCGCCCTTCTCCTCGCACCCGCTGGGTCGCGAGCTGGAAGGCGGTCAGATAGTAGCCGCGCTGAAACGCGCCATAGGCCTCGTCGACTTCGGAACGCGGCGTCACCGGCACGTTGGCCTGCGCGGGCGGGGTGACCTGCGCCGGCGCCGGCTTGCGCACGGCCGGCTTCGGCGCTGCCTTGGGCGCGGGCTGGCGCCGGCGCCGGGTTGAGCGGAGCGGGGGCCTGCGCCTGCGCGACGGTGATCGCAGCGGCGGTCAAGCCGGCGACCAGTGCTCCGGCGATGATGCGCAGCGTCGCGTGCTCATCCGACCGTCTCCGCGACCGCGAGCCTCGCCATCGCATCGCGGACCGCAGCCGCGACGCCACGTGCATCCGCGAAGATCGCAATCGCCGACCGCGACAAAATCGGCGCCGGCCGCCGACAGCGGCCCGACCTCGTCGAGCGAGCCGGCAAAGCCGACGCAGGGGATCTCGAACACTTCCGCCCACCAGGCGACACGCTCAAGGATCGCGTCGAACGTCGGCCGTCGGCCGCCGGCGTCGGGCTCGCCGAACATCAGGTAGTCGGCCCCCGTCTCGGCCGCGAGCATGGCGTCATGCCGGCTGTGAATTCCGCCGCAGCCGGCGATGCGGTCAGGCTTGAGCGCCGGGACCGCCTCCAGGAAAGCTTCGATCCCGTTCAGATGCGCGCCGTCGGCCCCGGCGCGCGCCGACCAAATCCGGCTGTCCGTCGAGCAGCAGCGCTGCACCGGCCTCCTGAACGCGGGGCGCGAGCATCTTGACGTGTGTCAGCAGGGTGCGCTCGTCGGCCTCCGGCAGCCGCAGCAGGACGGCCGCAATGTCGCCGGCAGACAGCGCGTCGGCGAGCCCCTGCGCAAGGCCGCCCGACGGGTCGCCGGTCAGCGTTGCGACGAGGTAGAGCCGGGGCGTGATGCGCCGCGGTTCGGCCGGTTTTCGTTGGGACGCCATGGCAGATCGATTGCCCCCGCAATCGGGCGGTAATTTGGCCCACGATCCGCCATAAGGTAGCGCGGATTGGTTAATTCCGCTTTTCCGGCTTCTGGGCGGGGAGCTTGGTCTCGACCCAGTCAAAGAACCGGACCAGCGGCGGCCGCAACGGCGGCACGTCCCTGGCGATCATCACCAGGCCGACCGGGAGCATCCAGAAGCCGACGATCGGCAGGAAACCGACGGTTCCGCCGGCCACCAGCGCGATACCGAGCGGCAGCCGGACAGCCTTGGATGACGGCCCGCGCACCCAGGAGACGGCCTTCGCCAGGCTGGCCGGCAGCCGACGCTCCAGACGCTCCATGCGGTCGTCCAGGGCTTGCTGATCGTGGGCTTGCTGATCGTGTTTCGGTTGCGGGTCGTATGCGTTCATGACCGACAACCCAGTAGCGCGCGATTGCGTTCCCGCCGGGAAATACGGGCGCGCCATGCTGTCGCAGCGGACGGTACGCCGGACTGACTATTGCGATCCGGCAAGGCCAAGTTGCCGCACCAGCGTGCCCCATTTCTCGGTTTCCGCCTTCACATAGGCCTGGATGCCTTCGACCGATGGTGTCGGGTTCGGGATCAGTCCGATGTTGACGATCCGCTGCTGCATCTCGGGCGTCGCCATGATGCGCTTCATCTCGCCGTGCAGCCGGTTCACGATGTCGCGCGGTGTGTCGTGACGGGCAAAGATCACGTGCCACGACACGGCTTCCAGGTCGGGGATGCCGACCGCGTCGGCGAGGGTAGGCACGTCCGGCAAGGCGGGAAAGCGCGCCGCCGAGGTGACGGCCAAAGCTCGCAGCTTGCCGTCCTGGATCAGCGGCAACGAGGCGCCCGCCTCGGCAATCGCCGCGCCGACATGTCCGGCCGCGACATCGGCGATCGATTGCGGGCTGTTGCGGTAGGGCACGTGCGCCATGTCGAAGCCGAACTTCTGCTTCAGCAACTCCATCGTGAGGTGCGGCGCGCCGCCAATGCCGGACGAACTGTAGCTGAGCTGCCCCGGGCGCTGCTTGGCGTAGGCGATGAACTCCTGCGCGGTCTTGACCGGCAGCGACGGGTTGACGATGAGCACGAACGGCGACTTCACGTAGTTCGAGATCGGCACGAAATCGCTGAGCGGATCGAACGGCCGTACCTTGAACAGCGTCGGCCGGATCGCCATGACGGCGCTGGTTGCGACCGCGAGTGTGTAGCCGTCGGGCGCGCTCTTGGCGATGGTCTCGCCTGCGACCACGCCGGCGCCCCCCGGCTTATTCTCGATGACGACCGGCTGGCCGAGCGCCTGCGAGAGCTTCTCGCCATAGAGCCGCACCAGCGTATCCATGCCGGTGCCGGCCGCGAGCGATACGATGATGGTGATCGGCCGGTTTGGATATGGCGCCTGTGCGTAAGCCTCAGCCGCCGGCAGCACAATCGCAAGCATCAGCAACATGCGGGCCGTCAGACCGCGCGTGGGTGCGGTTGAGTAGCGCATGTCTTTTCCTCCCGGTCTTTTGTTTGTTCCGGGCATCATGCGCAGGATCGCCCGCGGGTGCAATTGCGGCAGGCGTCAATCCTAGCTCGATGAGGGCGACCGCGGAGGTATAGAAAACAAGCCGGCTTGCACGCTGCATCACTGGAGCGAGATATGACTACACACACGGCGGTGATCGATTGGGCCAACAGCGGCGGCGATTTCGGCAAGGGCCGCTACAGCCGTGCGCACACCTGGACGTTTGATGGCGGCGCGGTGGTGCGCGCCTCGTCCTCGCCCGAAAACGTGCCATTGCCGTTTTCCGATCCGGCCGGTGTTGACCCCGAAGAAGCGCTGGTCGCGGCCGCCTCGTCCTGCCACATGCTGTGGTTTCTAATCCTCGCGGCGGCGAAGGGCTTCGAGGTCAAGCGCTATCGCGACGCGGCGGAGGGCCACATGGGCCGCAACGCGCGCGGCCAAGTCGCGGTGGTGCGGATCGTGCTCAATCCGACGATCGAATTTCAGGATGCCTCGCCATCGCCCGCCGAGCTTCATGCACTGCACGAGGCGGCGCACGACAAGTGCTTCGTCGCCGCGTCGCTCACGGCCGAGATCGTCGTCGCCGGGCCGGATGCCGGTTAGCTGGACTCCGATCAAAAGAGCAGGATCGCTCTCTCCGCTCGTGCCCGCGCAAGCGGGCACCCAGTTCTTTCGTTGTCAGGCATTTCGCGCTGGGTCCCCGCTTGCGCGGGGACGAGCGGAGATGGTCTCACGCCGCCTTCTTCTCCAGATCCTGCTTCCACTGTCCGGTCGCCGCCAGACTGTTCATCGCGGCGCGATGCGAGAAGGCGCGTTGCGCTCCGGCGACATTCTCGCTCTTGCCGGCCCAGGCCTTCTGCGGCGCCGCCTGCAGCGCGCGTCCGTAGCTGAAGGTGAGCGCCCACGGGCAGCCGCCGATGCGGTTCATGGCGTCGAGATGCGCGGTCGCCTCCTCGTCCGACTGGCCGCCGGACAGGAACGCGATGCCCGGCACCGCGGCCGGCACCCGGGCCTTGAGCAGGTGCACGGTCCTTTCCGCCACTTCCTCGACGCCGGCGCGGTTTTTCGCCTTCTTGCCGGAGATCACCATGTTGGGCTTGAGCACGATGCCTTCGAGCGCCACGCGCTGGTCGTAGAGTTGCTCGAACACGGTCTTGAGCGTCCATTCGGAGACGGCGTAGCAGCGGTCGATGTCATGATCGCCGTCCATCAGCACTTCGGGCTCGACGATCGGCACGATGCCTTCGTCCTGGCAGAGCGCGGCATAGCGCGCGAGCGCGTGCGCGTTGGTCATGATGCAGGCGTAGCTCGGGATGTCGGCGCCGATGTCGATCACCGCGCGCCACTTGGCGAACTTGGCGCCGAGCCCGCGATATTCGGCGAGCCGTTCGCGCAGTCCATCCAATCCCTCCGTGACGACCTCGCCCGGACAGAACGGCAGCGGCTTGATGCCCTTGTCGACCTTGATGCCTGGCAACGCACCTGCCTTCTCGATCAGCTTGACCAGCGGCGTGCCGTCCTTGGCGTTCTGGCGGATCGTCTCGTCGTAGAGGATGACGCCGGAGATAAACTTCGACATCGCCTCGCCGGAGCGGAACAGCATCTCGCGATAGTCCCGCCGGGTGTCGGCCGTACACTCGGCGCCAATGGCGTCGAACCGCTTCTTGATCGTGCCGGAGGATTCGTCCGCCGCCAGGATGCCGCGGCCCGGGGCCACCATGGCCTTGGCCACCTTGTTGAGTTCAGCGAGATTCATGGGTGCCTCCATACTCAGTTTCTGTATTCCGGACGCAGCGCAACGCTGATCCGGGACCTGTCCAATCTCTAGCGATCCTGGGTCCTGCAGCGCATCGTTTCCGCTGCGCTGCGCCCCCGGACGCGGTTTCCCTTCATTTTCTACCGCCTCGGTGTGGCCGGGGAGAGGCCAGTTCACCGCACGCTTAATATGTCCACACCCGGCAGCGTCTTGCCTTCCAGCCACTCCAGAAACGCGCCGCCCGCGGTGGATACATAGCTGAATCGATCGGTTACGCCGGCCGCATTGAGGGCGGCGACGGTATCGCCGCCGCCGGCCACGGTGACGAGCTTACCCGCCTGGGTCAATTCGGCCGCAGCCTCTGCGACCTCAATTGTGCCGTTGTCGAACGGTTCCAGCTCGAATGCCCCGAATGGCCCGTTCCAGACGAGGGTTTTCATCCGTACCAGCACCGAGACCGCATGTTCGATGCTGCGGGGTCCGATATCCAGGATCATCTCGTCGTCGGCAACCTGATCCACGCCGACGACCCGGGAGGGGGTATTGGATTCGAACTTCCGCGCCACCACGGCGTCGACCGGCAGGACGATCTCGCATCCGGCCGCCTTCGCCTTCGCCAGGATGTCGCGCGCGGTCGACACCAGGTCCCGCTCGGCCAGCGACTTGCCGATGTTCTTGCCGATCGCGAGCAGGAAGGTGTTGGCCATGCCGCCGCCAATGATCAGGACGTTGACCTTGGCGATCAGATTGCCGAGCAGTTCGAGCTTGGTGGACACCTTGGCGCCGCCCACGATCGCGGCCAGCGGACGTTCCGGTGCGATCAGCGCCTGTTCGAGCGCGTCGAGCTCGGCCTGCATGCTGCGGCCCGCATAGGCCGGCAGGAGCTGAGCGACGCCGGCGGTCGAGGCGTGCGCGCGATGCGCCACCGAAAATCCGTCGTTCACGTAGATATCGCCGAGCGCGGCCAGCTCGCGGGCAAACGCCGGGTCGTTCTTTTCCTCGCCGGCGTGAAAGCGGGTGTTCTCCAGCAGCACGACGCCGCCGGCTTCGAGCCGGTCGATTGCGGACCTGGCCGGCTCGCCGACGCAGTCCGGCGCGAACGACACCGGCCGCCCGATGGCCCGAGCTACCTCGTCCGCAAGCGGCGCGAGCGTCTCCTTCGGATCGCGGCCCTTCGGCCGGCCGAGATGAGAGAGGAGGATCACCTTGCCGCCCTTGTCGGCGATCTCGTTGATGGTCGGCGCCATGCGGGCGATGCGGGTCGCATCGGTCACCCTGCCGTCTTTCATCGGGGCGTTGAGATCGACGCGCAGCAAGACGCGCTTGCCGTTGACATCGACGTCATCGAGCGTGCGGAACGAAGGCATGGAGCTTCAGCGGACGACGTGAGAATGACGTTGCAGGCTCAGGTCAGTTTCCCCATCGCGACGGCGGTGTCCGCCATGCGGTTGGAGAAGCCCCACTCGTTGTCGTACCACGACATCACCCGCACCAGCGTGCCGTCCATCACCTTGGTCTGGTCCATCGCAAAGACCGACGAATGCGGGTCGTGGTTGAAATCCATCGAAACATTTGGCGCATCGGTGTAGCCGAGGATGCCCTTGAGCTGCTGCTCGGCGGCGCGCTTGATCGCGCCGTTGATCTCGTCCTTGCTCGTTGCCTTCCTGGCCACGAACTTGAAATCGATGACCGAGACGTTCGGCGTCGGCACGCGGATGGCGACGCCGTCGAGCTTGCCGTTGAGTTCGGGCAGCACGAGCCCGACCGCCTTGGCGGCGCCAGTCGAGGTCGGGATCATGTTCAGCGCGGCGGCGCGCGCCCGGTACAAGTCCTTGTGCAAGGTGTCGAGCACCGGCTGATCGCCAGTGTAGGAGTGGATCGTGGTCATGAAGCCCTTGTCGATGCCGACCGCGTTGTTCAGCACCATGGCGACGGGCGCGAGGCAGTTGGTCGTGCAGGAGGCGTTGGAGACGACCTTGTGGTCCTTGGTCAGCTTGTCGTGATTGACGCCGTAGACCACCGTGAGATCGGCGCCGTCGGCCGGCGCGGACACCAGTACGCTTTTTGCGCCGGCGGCCAAGTGCGCGGAGGCCTTGTCCTTGGATGTGAAGATGCCGGTGCATTCGAGCGCGACGTCGATGCCGAGGTCCTTCCACGGCAATTGCGTGGGATCCTTGACGGCCGTGACCTTGATCGCGCCGTTGCCGACGCTGATGGTGTCGCCCTTGACGGTCACCTCGCCGGGAAAACGGCCGTGGACGGAATCGAAGCGCAGCAGGTGGGCATTGGTCTCGACCGGTCCGAGATCGTTGATGCCGACGACCTCGATGTCCTTGCGCCCGGACTCGGCGATCGCGCGCAGCACGTTGCGGCCGATACGACCGAAGCCATTGATGGCGACCCGAACTGACATTGCCGGTTCCTCCGTTGTTTTTATGCTTCGCCGCCGGACGCTGCGGCTTTTAAACAGATAAGCCCTCGCGCCCAGTCTTCAATTCTTGCCGAGCCTTGCCAGCGCAGCTTTGGCGACCGCCTCGGGCGTGATGCCGAAGTGCTGGTAAAGTTCCTTGTAGGGCCCGCTCGCCCCGAACCCGGTCATGCCGACGAACGCGCCATCGGAACCGATGATCGCGTCCCAGCCCTGACGGACCGCGGCCTCGATCCCGACCCGCACCCGCGCGGTGCCGATGATCTCCCAGCGCTCCGTCTCCGGCAGCGCCATGAACAGCTCGAAGCACGGCACCGAGACGACGCGCGCCATCACGCCGCGTTCGCGCAGGAACTTGCGGGCCTCGACGGCGATCGCGACTTCCGATCCCGAGGCGAACAGCGACACCTGGGCGTCCCGCTCGGCCGGTACGATCTCGTAGGCGCCGGTTGCGCAGCGGTTCCGCTCGTCGTGCCCGAGCCGCAGTTGCGGCAGGTTCTGCCGGGTCAGTGCGAGCACGCTGGGCCGGTCGTGGGCCTCCAGCGCCAGTTGCCAGCACTCCACCGTCTCGACCACGTCGCACGGACGGAACACCAGGATGTTCGGGATCGCGCGCAGCGCCGCGAGATGCTCGACCGGCTGGTGGGTTGGTCCGTCCTCGCCGAGCCCGATCGAGTTCGTGCGTCATGACGTGGATGACGCGCTCGCCCATCAGCGCGGCCAGCCGGATCGCCGGGCGCGCATAGTCGGAGAACACCAGGAAGGTGCCGGAATACGGAATGACGCCGCGATGCAGCGCCATGCCGTTCATCGCCGCCGCCATGGCATGCTCGCGGATGCCGTAGTGGATGAAGCGGCCGCCGTAGTTCGTTGCCGACAGGGCCGTCATGCCCTTGGCTCGGGTGTTGTTGGAGCCCGTCAGGTCGGCCGAGCCGCCGATCATTTCCGGCAATGCGGCGGTCAGCGCTTCGAGCGCGCTCTCCGAGGCGATGCGGGTCGCGATTTCGCGCGGCTCCGCGGCGAGCTTCTCCTTGACCGAGCGCACCGCGGCGGCGAGCTTGTCCTTGGGCAACTCACCACGCATGCGACGGGTGAATTCGGCGCGCTGCTCGGGGCGTAGCGCGCCGAGGCGCTGCTTCCAGGCGGCATGCAGACCTTGCGAGCGCGTTCCGGCTTTGCGCCAGAGGTCCCGCACGTCGGCCGGAATCGTGAACGCCGGCTCGGTCCAGCCGAGCTTTTCGCGCGCGCCCTTGATCTCGTCGGCGCCGAGCGGCGAGCCATGTGCCGACGACTTGCCCGCCTTGGTCGGCGCGCCGTAGCCGATGGTGGTGCGGCAGGCAATCAGCGTCGGGCGGTCCGCATGCTTTGCCCGCCTCGATGGCCGCAGCGATGGCGTCCGGATCGTGACCGTCGACGCGCGTCGCTGCCCAGCCGGCCGCCTCGAAACGCTTCACCTGGTCGACCGAATCGGCGAGCGACAGCGGCCCGTCGATCGAAATGCCGTTGTCGTCGAACAGCACGATCAGCCGGTTGAGCTTCAGATGCCCGGCGAGCGCGATCGCCTCCTGGCTGATGCCTTCCATCAGGTCGCCGTCGGACGCGAGCACGTAGGTGTGGTGATCGACGATGTCGCCGAACTCCGCAGCAAGGTGCCGTTCGGCGATGGCCATGCCGACCGCGTTGGCGAGCCCTTGGCCGAGCGGCCCGGTGGTGGTCTCCAGGCCGGGCGTCACGAAATTCTCCGGATGGCCCGGCGTGATCGAGCCCATCTGGCGGAAACGCCGCAACTCCTCGATCGTCATCCGCTCCGAGCCGACGAGATGCAGCAGCGCATAGACCAGCATCGAGCCGTGGCCGGCGGAGAGCACGAACCGGTCGCGGTCGGGCCATGCGGGGTCGGCCGGATCGAATTTCAGAAAGCGCGTGAACAGCACCGTCGCGATGTCGGCGGCCCCCATCGGCAGGCCGGGATGCCCCGACTTCGCCTGTTCGACGGCATCCATCGCCAGTGCGCGGATGGCGTTCGCCATCCGGTCGTGCTGGCCGCGGGACAATGAGACGGCCCCGGCGGATGGCGCGGCTGCTGCCGGCGCGGCTGTAGGCGACTTCGGAATGGTCATGGCTGGGCCGCGAAGGGTTGACGGTGCGAGGCTCTAGCATGCGGGCGGGGCGAGTCAAAGAATGCCGAGCGGGGCTATACCGGGGGATGTGCGGGGTCGCGGCGCCCCTGAGCGAAAAGATCGCTCCGTAGCCCCCGCGGCACGTCAGAGTCTCCGGTTAACCGCATGTTTATCAACACCTATTTCGCAGCCTTAAGACTGACGAATCCGTCCGCTATGGACCACGGATGACAGAGACCAATGCGATCGACGGGGCGACGCGGCGTTTGGCGCAGGCGCTGGATGCGCTGGAGGAGGCGGTCGACCGGCGCTGCGATACCGACCGGGGGGCGGAGGGGCTTGCCGCTCAACTCCACGCGTTGGCCACGGACCGGTCGCGGCTGGCCGCCGATCTCGACGCCGCGGCGGCGCGGGCGCGGGGACTCGAGACGACCAACCGGGAGGTTGCCCGCCGCCTCGATGCGGCGATGGATACGATCCGGGCGGTGCTTGCCGCAGAGGGGACCGGACCAGGCGGGGAGTGATTTGGGGGCGTAATGACTCAGGTGAACGTGACGATTAACGGCCGTCAGTTTCGCATGGCATGCGAGGACGGCGAGGAGGAGCATCTTGCGCGTCTGGCCGAAGATCTCGATGCGCGCATTTCCCGCCTGCGTTTGCGGTTCGGCGAGATCGGCGACACCCGGCTGACCGTCATGGCGGCGCTGTCGCTGTCCGACGAACTGGCGGAAGCCAAGGAGAAGCTGAAGCGGATCGAACCGGAACTCGCCGTCATGCAGGAGATGCGGACGCAATCCGCCGAGCGCACCAAGGCCACCCAGGCGGCGGTTTCCGCGGCGCTGAACTCGGCGGCGGAGCGAATCGAGCACATGGCGCGGCGGCTGAACGAGACGGTCCGCGACGGCGGCGTCGCGATGGGTTGAATAACCTGTATGGGCGACGAGGCAAGTGGCGCCGGGCGCCGCGAACCATTACATTGCTTGGGCGGGGCTGCGAGGTGCGACGGAGTACATACTCCCGGGGCCTTACGATCCTGAAGGGAGCTGTCCCTGACCGGGCTCGTGGGCCCGGACATATGGCGCCCACCTACTTCTGTAGGTTCCCGGGGTCGAAACTCCTGCGGCCATCGCGGCTCCGCACTCTATCTTCTGACTGAGCGCCTCCATCCGATGCCGGAAACTCAATCGATCGACGCGGCCAAGTCCGCGCTACGCTGCGCGGCGCTCGCACGGCGGGACGCCCTGGCGCCCGAGGAGCGCGCCGCGGCGTCGCAGGCGCTCGCAGCGCGCGCATTCCCGCTCCCGATCGAGCCGGGCGTCGTGGTCTCGGGCTTCATCCCGCTCAGCAGCGAGATCGACATCCGGCCGTTGATGCGGACGTTGGCGGACGCGGGGGCGAAGCTTGCGCTGCCGGTCGTGGTGGGGCGCGGCGAACCGCTCGTCATGCGCGCCTGGGCATTCGGGGAGCCGCTCGAAAGCGGCGGCTGGGGCATCAGCGAGCCCGCCGCCTCTGCGCCCGAAGTATTTCCCGACATCCTGCTGGTGCCGCTGCTGGCGTTCGATCGCAGCGGTCACCGCATCGGTTATGGGGCTGGCTATTACGACATGACGATCACAGCACTGCGCGCGAAGAAGCCGGTGACGGCGATCGGCGTTGCGTTCGCCGCGCAGGAAGTCGCGCAGGTTCCGACCACCCCCCGCGACGCCCGCCTCGATCTCGTGCTGACCGAGCGCGAATTGATCGACGTAATGGCCACGTAACGCATGCGTATTCTGTTCATCGGCGACATCGTCGGCCGCAGCGGGCGTACGGCCCTGAGCGAGCGGCTGCCCGGCCTCGTGCGCGACTGGAAGCTCGATTTCGTCGCGATCAATGGCGAGAACGCCGCCGGCGGCTTCGGTATCACGGAGGCGATCTTCCAGGAATTCCTCGATGCCGGCGCGGATGTCGTGACCGGCGGCAATCATTCGTGGGACCAGAAAGAGGCGCTGGTCTTTATCGAACGCGCGCCTAGGCTGCTGCGGCCGATCAATTTTCCGGCTGGCACGCCGGGCCGTGGTGCGGCGCTGATCGACGCGCGCAATGGCGCGCGCGTGCTCGTCGTCAATGCGATGGGGCGGATTTTCATGGACCCGCTTGATGACCCGTTCGCGGCGGTCGATCGCGAACTGGCGCTCTGTCCGCTCAAGCAGGCGGCGGATGCGATCATCGTCGACATCCATTGCGAGGCGACCAGCGAGAAGCAGGCGATGGGCCACTTTTGCGACGGCCGCGCGAGCCTAGTGGTCGGCACCCATACCCATGCGCCGACCGCGGACCACCAAATTCTCACCGGCGGCACCGCCTTCATCTCCGACGTCGGCATGACGGGCGACTACAATTCGATCATCGGCATGGGCAAGGACGAGCCGCTGAACCGGTTCACGCGCAAGATTGCCGGAGCGCGTTTCGAACCCGCGACGGGGGAGGCGACCCTATGCGGCATCGCGGTCGAGACCGACGACGCGACCGGGCTGGCGCGCCGGGTGGCGGCGGTCCGGCTCGGCGGGCGGCTGGAAGAGGCGCGGCCCGCATTCTGGGGGTGACGGCGGCCGTCGTCCCATTCTGGATTTCGCCGGCGGCGCATTCTATAAGCGCCCGCATCAATTCATCCGCACCGGTTGCGATGGTCTCGTCGGTCTGCGGGCGGCCGGTGGCGTCGAGGAGCAGGCGATGGCTGGACATTCCCAGTTCAAGAACATCATGCACCGCAAGGGGCGGCAGGATAAGGTCAAATCCAAGCTGTTCGGCAAGCTGGCGCGCGAAATCACCACCGCCGCCAAGCTCGGCCAGCCCGACCCGGCGTTCAATCCGCGGCTGCGCGCGGCGATCATCGCGGCGCGCGCCGAGAACGTCACCAAGGATGTGATCGAGCGCGCGATCAAGAAGGCGCTGGGCAACGACGCCGAGAACTACGAGGACATGCGCTACGAGGGCTACGGCCCCGGCGGCGTCGCCGTCATCATCGAGGCGCTGACCGACAACCGCAATCGCACCGCCGGCGAGGTGCGCGCCACCTTCACCAAGAGCGGCGGCAACCTCGCCGAGACCGGCGCGGTGTCGTTCATGTTCGACCACGTCGGCGTGGTCGAATACGACGCCGCGGCGGCGAACGCCGAGGCGATGCTGGAAGCGGCGATCGATGCGGGCGCCGAGGATGTGCAGTCCGGCGAGGGCGGCCACGAGATCTACACCACCGCCAATTCGCTCGGCACCGTCGCCAAGGCGCTGGAGGCGAAGTTCGGCGAGCCGCGCAAGGCGGCGCTGGTCTGGAAGCCGCAGAACACCGTGGCGATCGACGACGAGCAGGGCGAGAAGGTGCTCAAGCTGATCGAATCGCTCAACGAGCACGACGACGTGCAGAACGTCTACGCCAACTTCGAAATCTCCGACGCGCTGATGCAGAAGCTGAGCGCGTGATTCGTCGGCGGCGTGTGTCGCGGGGCGAGCGGGCCGCGAGACGCATCTTAAGTGAACCGATTTAAGTGAACCGATGCGTATTCGCGTCCGCTCCATGCCGGTCCGGCGCTGGCCGAACGGCGCACGGTCCTCTACAAGGCGCGCGATGTGCTTCGGCTTGACGTGATGCGCTGCACAATAACTCGTGCAGAACATCCTGGCCGTTGCCGTGGTTCCGGGACCACTGATCGCCAATGGACGCGTACACCGAGCACCGTAAGGGCGCTGCCCTTACCCATCGCGAAACGCTGCTGATCGTTTTCGGCGTTCTGCTGCCGACGTTCATGGGGTCGCTCGACCAGACCATCCTGGCGACCGCGTTGCCGATCATCGGCCGCGACTTCGGCGACGTTCACAATCTGCCCTGGCTGATTACCGCCTATATGCTGGCCTCCACGGCGGTCATTCCGCTCTATGGCAAGATCGCCGACATCCACGGCCGGCGCTTTACGCTCCGCATCGCGATCCTGACCTACATGGTCGGCTCGCTGGTCTGTGCGCTGGCGCCCAACATGTGGGTGCTGATCTTCGGCCGCGTGCTGCATGGGCTGGGCGGCGGCGGGCTGTCCTCCATGGGCATGATCGTGCTGGGCGACCTGGTGTCGCCGAAGGAACGCGGCCGTTACTACAGCTATTTCGCCATCACCTACACGACCGCCGGCGGCTGCGGCCCGGTGCTCGGCGGGTTCATCGCCGAGCACCTGCACTGGTCGGTGATCTTCTGGATCAACATTCCGATGGGGCTTGCGGCGCTGGCGATCACCACGTTCCTGCTGCGCCGGCTGCCGCGCTACGAGCGGCCGCACCGCCTCGATATCGTCGGCGCGATGCTGATCGTGCTGGCTAGCCTGTCGTTCATGATGGCGCTGAACCTGGGCGGCGCGCGGTACGACTGGACGTCCCCGCCGCTGCTCGCGCTGATCGCAGCCGCCGTCGTGATGGGCGTGTTGTTTGTGCTGCGGCTCGTCACGGCGCCCGAGCCGCTCATTCCGATCTCCATCCTGACCAATCCGATCGTGCGGTATTCCATCGCGGCCAACGCCTTCGGCTGGGGCGCGGTCATCGGGCTCAACATCGTGCTGCCGACCTATCTGCAAGGCGTGATGGGCCTCACCGCCACGGAGGCGGGTTTGAGCCTCGTGATCTTCATGGTGGCGCTCAACACCAGCGCCGGATTCGCCGGCCAGGTGCTCGGCCGCGTGCGGCATTACAAGCTGCTGCCAATTCTCGGTCTCTTGCTGTCGATCGGCGGGGTCGTGACATTGGCGTGGCGGGCGGACAGCATGACGCCGCTGTCGTTCGAACTGTTGTTGCTGCTGATCGGCATCGGCTTCGGACCGTTGCCGTCGCTGACCGCGGTGACATCGCAGAACGTCGTCGCGCGGCATCAACTTGGCATCGCGGTTGGCACGATGAACTTCGTGCGAAATCTCTATGCAACCATCCTGATCGCGGTGTTCGGAGCGATCATCCTGGCCGGCGGTACGTCGGCGGCATTCGTCGGCAACGGTGATCCGTCCGCACCCGGGGTCGCCATCGCGTTCGGCCGCGTTTTCCTCGTGGCCGCCGCGAGCCTCACGGTTGCGCTGCTTGCGCTCGTGCTGATGGAAGAAAAGCCGCTGCAGACCGAAGCCGAGATGAACAACGGCTAAGGCGCTGGACGAAACTCTCGGCCGTCCGCGTGCTTCCGGCAGGTTGCCGCGCTGGCTTCACCGCAAATCCAAATTCACTCATCGCGCGATGTGGCGTCCGCACGTTCCTCCTGTGCGGGCGAGCGCCGGACGGGATGTGCGGTGAATTTGCTTGTCCGCTGGAATACATCGGCAGTATATGAGAAATATACGCCATGTTTATCTCCCGCTTATGTTGCCAGGAGAGGTGCAGCGGATGGACCAGGCCGACCCTAAGACCGTCACGTTTCGCTGTCCGCCGGAACTGGAAGCGATCCTGCCGCGGCCGTTACCCGCGATGCTCGGTCTGCCCGATTGGTTCAAGGCGCTGCCGCAGAAGGCATTCAACCCGGTCCTCCAGGACGACCAGTTCACCGTGAAAAAATGCCCGCCGTTCATCGATGCGATGACGTCCGGTTTCCTGCTGCCGCTGGCCGCCGACCTCAAGGTCGAGAACGGCGAATTCTCCTGGGATCGCGATGTGCCGTCGGGCGAGCTCAATTGTTATGGGCGCTCCCCGATCGACTTCCATGATGGCGTGCAGGTCGCCGGGACGCCGCTGTTCGACGACGACCAGTTCATCATCAAGTTCAACAACTACTGGACCATCGAATTGCCGGCTGGCTACTCGCTGCTCGTCACCCATCCGATCAACCGGCACGACCTGCCATTCATGACCCTCACCGGGCTGGTAGATGCGGACCGCTACGTCGACAATTTCATTCACTTTCCGGCGCGCTGGCGCGATCCCGCCTTCACCGGCACGCTGCCGGCCGGCACGCCGGTGGCGCAGTGCCTGCCGATCAAGCGCGACCGCTGGATGGCGCAGTTCGGCACCATCACGGGTGACGCCGCGACGCGGCTGCGGGAGACGACCGACGCGATCAAGAGCGACTACGACGTTTACCGTCGCAAATTCCGCGTCGCCAAGCACTGAACTCTTGAGCGGCTCGACACTGCCGCGAAGGCCCTCCGTGGGCGAGGCGCGCGCCCTCGGAAGCAATTCAGACCTCATGCCGTGATCTGGATTGCTTCGTTCCGCTCGCAATGACGGGTCATCAGATCGGAATCGCTCTAACGAAGCGTCCGCAATTGTTTCCGGCAATCGTCAGGGCTATCACGATCCTCAGGCCCGAAACATTGCACCCATGTCTCACGATCCCGGCACAGCGCGCATCATCATCATCGTCGGCGGCGGTCCCGTCGGCATGGTTCTGGCGCTCAATCTCGCCGCGCTCGGCACCCGCAGCATTCTGATCAACCGCGAGCCGCGTCCGCGCTGGCATCCCAAGGGCAGCACGCAGAACGCGCGGACGATGGAGCACTACCGGCGCCTCGGTATCGTCGAGAAAATCCGCGCGGTCGGGCTGCCGCGCGATCTGCGCACCGACGTCGTCTATTTCACTACGCTTGCCGGTCACGAGCTCGCGCGCATCGAGATGCCGACCGAGGACGAGAAGCTGCGAGCCCGGGCCACGGCCTCGGCTGTCGATCAGGTCGTCGAACCGATTTTCCGCTGCAATCAGATGCATGCCGAGGCCGAACTGTTCCGGTGTGTGCAGGCTTGCCCGTTGATCGACAGCCGTTACGGCTCCGAGTGCGTCGACTGGCGCGAAGACGCCGACGGCGTCACGGCGGTGATCGAAGACGTTGCCTCTGGGCGACGCGAGACGATGCACGGCCGCTATCTCGCCGGTTGCGACGGCGGCCATGGCATCGTCCGCGACAAGCTCGGCATCGGCTACCAGGGCGACGCGCCGAAGCTGCAGGCCTACCTCGGCGGGCCGATGGTCTCGATCGTATCTCCGCGCGCCCGCCCTGTCCGCCGTCGCGCGCGCCAACTGCTGGCAATACTGGGTGGTGAACACGCATATCCGCAGCAACATCGTCGCGGTCGACGGCAAGACCGAGTTTCTGTTCAACACCCGCCTCGAACGCGCCGATCAGAGCGCCGGACGAGGCGATCATCGCCAAGGCGTTCCGCGACAGCGTCGGCCACGACATTCCCGTCGAGTTCATCAGCCACGGCACATGGACCGCGGGCCAGGCATTCGTCGCCGAGCGTTTCGGCGCGGGCCGTGCCTGGATGGCGGGAGACGCGGTGCATCTGTTCACGCCGACCGGCGGCTTCGGCATGAACACCGGCATCGACGATGCCGCCAATCTCGGCTGGAAGCTCGCCGCCATGGCGCAGGGCTGGGGCGGCCCGCAACTGCTGCCGAGCTACGAGGCCGAGCGCCGGCCGATCGCGTTCCGCAACACCGGCGCGTCGAAGGCGCTGGCCCGCAACGTCGGCGCGACGCCGGTACGCCCCGAAATCGGCGAGGCATCGCCCGCGGGCGAGGCGGCGCGCCGCGAAGCCGGGCAGTATCTCGGCGGCGGCAGCGCCGAATTCGCCTCGCTCGGCGTGCAACTTGGCGCGCGCTACGACGCCTCGCCGGTCGTCGTTCCACGACACCGCGCCGCCGCCGGACGATCTGATCGACTACCGGCCGAGCAGCGTGCCGGGCGGCCGCGCGCCGCATGTCTGGATCGGCGAGGGCCGCGGCGCAGGCGATTCCTTATTCGACAGACTTGGACCGGGATTCACCGTGCTCCGGCTCGGGCCGCGTCCGCCGAGAGCCGACGGCCTCCTTGCGGCCTTTGCCGACACGCGGCGTGCCGGTCAAAGCGCTTGACGTGCAAAGTCCGGTGGCGCGCGATCTGTACGAACGCGATATCGTGGTGGTGCGGCCGGACCAGCATGTCGCCTGGCGCGGCAATGCCGATCCGTCGGACGCCGTCGATGTCGTCGCGCAGGTGACTGGAAACAAGTGATCCGAAACAAGGCATCACAATAAACAATTGCCAGGGAGGATAACCCGATGAAGAAGGTCGTCGCATTGAGTGCGGCTGTCGGCTTGCATCTGCTCCTGCAACCCTATCCCGCTTCGGCGCAGACGTATCCGTCGCGCCCGATCCGCATCATCGTTCCGTTCGAAGCGTCCGGCGCGATGGACGTGGTGATGCGCATCGTTGCCAAGAAAGTCTCCGACAACGGCGCGGCGCAGATCGTGATCGAGAACAAGACCGGCGCGGGCGGCGTGATCGGAGTCATGGCCGTCAAGGATGCAGCCCCCGACGGCTATCTGCTCGCCGAGGTCAGCAGCAGCACCCACGTTCTCAATCCCCACACCACCGCCAACATCCCTTACGATCCGGTGAAGGACTTCGTGCCGGTCACGCTCCTGGTACGCGTGCCGACGCTGCTGGCGGTGCCGGCCGGTTCGCCGGCGAACTCGCTCGCCGACCTGATCGAGCTGGCGCGGACCAAGCCCGGTGGCCTGAGCTACGGCTCGGCCGGTGTCGGCTCCGCGCCGCACATCACGGCGGCGCTGCTGGCGAAATCGAGCGGTGTGCCGATGACCCACATTCCTTATCGCGGGCTGGCCGGCGCGATGAACGACCTGCTCGGCGGCCGCCTCGACTTTGTCTTCAGCAGTATCCCGTCGCTCGGCGGCGGCGTCGCCGACGGCAAGGTCAAGCTGTTGGCCGCTGCCGGGGCGAAGCGTATCACGCTTCATCCGAATGTACCCTCGATGGCGGAACTTGGCCGGCCCGAGGTCGACGTCGACTTGTGGTTCGGTATTGTCGCGCCGGCCGGCACCGATCCGGCGATCGTGCGCAAGCTCAACGAAATGTTTGTCAAAGCCGCGAACGACCCGGAACTGACCGAGCGCTTCACCCAGCTCGGCGTCGAGATCGCCACCGGCTCGCCCGCGGAGTTCAGAAAGACGCTGGAAGCCGACAATGCCCGGCTCGGCCCGTTCATCAAGGAACTGACGGCGGCAAAACAGAATTGACGGACGCCGCGTGTGAGCTTCGGCCAGTCGCTGCCGGCTGCAGATCGATTGAGGTCGCCGAAGCGGCTATCGCCGCGACATGGCGGGGCGCAGCAGGCCGGCGACGGCGCTGGGCTTGAGCCAGAAGCGCCCGCGTCCTGATGTCACCAGAATTTTGAGCGCGGCCGGATACGATTGCGGTGCAAGCTGGATGGCGATGCGCAGTGCCGCCAGTCCTTCGTCCCAGCGCCGTAGCTCCAGCAAGCAGGTGCCGAGACTCAGTCGCGTCTGGAAGTCGGTCGGGTTCTGCGCGGCCGCCTGTTGCAGGCGCTGGGCGGCGCGCGCGAAGTCGCCTTCGAGCATCAGCGCGGCGCCCATGCCGTACAGCGCGCGCGGATCGGCGGGCGCGTTGACCAGCGCGCGCGCGAACGCGAGCCGGGCATCATGGCGATCGGCCCGTGCCAGATAGATGCCGCCGAGCAGGACCGACATCTCGACCGAATTGGGCGCGATCACTAGCCCGCGCTTGAGCACTTTCTCCGCGTCGGCAGGCCGCTTCAGCGACAACAACAGCCCGCCCAACTGGCTGAAAGCATGCTCGAACGGCGGCTGCCGCGTGACCGCCCGCTCCAGCCACATGACCGCATCGGCCGGACGTCCGCTCTGCTCCATCGCCATGCCGAGATTGGTCTCGATGACCGCGTTCGGGCCAAGACGCAAAGCCGCCTCGAGCGGTTCGATCGCGTCGCGCGGGCGCTGCTGTGCCAGGAGCGCCCGGCCGAGCGTCTGCAGCGCATTAGGGGATTTCGGGGTCTTGGCCAGCACGTCACGCAGCACGCGCTCGGCGTCGACCGGCCGGCCGTTCTGGATCGCGGCGGAGGCCCAGTTGATCGCCTCGTCGGCGGCAGAGGCGGCCTTCGCGCTCCTGGCGTGCTTGTTCATATTTACCCCGTAGTTCTGTATCCTTTACGTAGTTTTTATATCATCGGAAGTGGGGCGAGTTTGCGGCGTTGGCGTACGGTCTGTGCGTCGGCTGAACACTCCAGTGTGGCGGTTCAGCAGTCCGCATCATTCTTGCAACGCGTCCGAAATGCGGACTTCTGAACCAAAGCCACACTGGATCAATAAGTTGCTAGTGTCCTTCGATTCCGAAGTTCGCAAATGTGGGTGCAGCGGAATGATGCGAACTTAGGAATTGGGACACTAGGGAAGGGGCTTTTGCGGCGACTGGCTTCACGATTGAATGGCCGGTGCGACGAGGCGTGAGACCTCGTAAACCTAGGAAGGCAAACGCATGAAGCGCAGCACGGATCGTATCCTGACCACCCATGTCGGCAGCCTGATCCGGCCGGAGCCGTTGCGCGTCTTCCTGGCCGCCAAGGAGGCGGGAGAGGCATTCGATCAGGCCGCCTACGCCAGGTGTCTCAAGGAGTGCGTCGCCGACGTGGTGCGCCGGCAGGCCGAGATCGGCCTCGACGTGGTCAGCGACGGTGAGTTCGGCAAGGCGATCAGCTGGTCGCAGTACGCGCTGTTCCGGCTCGGTGGCTTCGAGCGGCGGCCGTTCAAGCCCGGCGCCGTCAACCCGTTCACGCGCGGTCAGGACCGCATGCGCTTCGCGGAGTTCTATGCCGATCTCGATTCACGCGACAAGGTCGAGACCGTGATGGATTCGTTCGCTGTCGGCCCGATCAGCTATACGGGGCAGGCGGAGCTGCAGCTCGACATCGACAACTTCAAGGCGGCGCTCAGCCGGGTGAAGGTCTCGGAAGGCTTTCTTCCGGTCGCCGCGCCGGCGAGCGTCATCCCAGATCGCAAGAACGAATACTACAAGTCCGACGACGATCTGCAGCAGGCGATCGGCGACGCCATGCGCACCGAATACAAAATGATCATCGATGCCGGGCTGCTCGTGCAGCTCGACGACGCGCGCGCCGCCGTCGCCTATGACCGCATGGTGCCGCCCAAGACCTTCAAGGAGTATCGCACCTGGCTCGCCAAGCAGGTCGAGACCATCAACTACGCCATCAAGGGCCTGCCGCGGGACAAGATCCGCTATCACGTCTGCTGGGGAAGCTGGCCGGGCCCGCATGCGTCGGACGTGGCGTTCGGCGACATCGCCGATCTCGTGCTCAAGGTGCGCGCCGGCGCCTATTCGATCGAAGCCGCCAATCCCCGCCACGAGCACGAATGGACGGTGTGGGAAAAGCGCAAGCTGCCGGCCGATACCGTGCTCGTTCCGGGCGTCATCAGCCACGCCACCAACATCGTCGAGCACCCCGAACTGGTGTCGCAGCGGATCGTACGCCTCGCGCGTCTGGTCGGCCGCGAGAACGTCATCGCCTCGACCGACTGCGGCTTCGCGCAGGTGACGTATTTCGCGCGCGTGCATCCGCAGATCATGTGGGCGAAGCTCGAAGCGCTCGTGCAGGGCGCGGCGCGCGCCAGCAAGCTGCTCTGGCCGCGCGCCGCCAAGCGGCCCGCCGCCAAATCCAAGGCTGCAAAACGCCCGGCGGTGAAGAACGCAGCCAAACGGCGGGCGGCGCGGTAGTCGGTCAGCGCGACGATAGCTTGTCGTTGACGAATTCCAGCGCCACCTCGTTGGCGCCGTGGGCACTGAGATCGAGGTGCCCGGCACCCGGAAAGCGCACGAATTTCTTCGGCGAGCGGACCAGTTCGAACAGCCGCTCGCCGAGCGAAATCGGCACAACGCGGTCGAGTTCGCCGTGCATCACCAGCACCGGCGCCGTCACCTTGCCGAT
This sequence comes from uncultured Alphaproteobacteria bacterium, assembly GCA_963807865.1. Lineage (GTDB taxonomy): Bacteria > Pseudomonadota > Alphaproteobacteria > Rhizobiales > Xanthobacteraceae > VAZQ01. The sequence goes on from CAWEDK010000009.1 coordinate 346,461, forward strand.
GCGCTCGTCAGAGTGAAACTGGTCCTTCATCAGCAGCCGCACCGGCACGTACCAATACCGCGTGGCGGCGATGTCGGCGGTCGAGGTGAACGGCGACTGCAGGACGAGGCGGCTGACCGGCTTGTCGGCGGCGAGCGCAACCGCGACTCCGGTTCCGAGCGATTCGCCCCAGAGGACGATGCGCTCTGCCGGATAGCGGGCGGCCGTAAAGTCATAGGCGGTGTTCGCATCGATGATCAGGCCGTCCTCGGTCGGACGGCCGGATGAGCCGCCGTAGCCGCGATAGCTCAACGCCACCAGCCCGCTGCCGTCGGCGGTCAGGGCGTGGAAGCGTTCGAGGCGATGACGCAATGCGCCGCCGTTGCCGTGAAAGTAGAGGTGGACGGGCTTCCCATCCTTCGGCGGCACATGCCAGACGATGACCCGCTCGCCGTCCGGCGGTGGCGAGCGTCACCTCCTCGGCGCGCGGCAAGCCGGCGGCGGCCGGCGACGTGCGGACGTTCTCCGGGAAGTATTGCAGCGAGCGCTGCGTCACGTAGAGCAGCGCGACCACGCCGCAGTAGCTGACCAGCGCGAAGATCAGTAGCCATTTCCACATGCCCGATGTGCTACCACGCGCGCCGTGACGGAGGATAGGTCTTGCGGATTTGCGCAGCCGATGGCAGTCGCCACGACGCGATCTGGCGGGTGATCGAGCCGGCGATTCGCGCCGGCGAGACTTATCCGCTGCCGCGAGATTTGACGCGCGACGACGCGCTCGCATACTGGTGCGCCCCGCAGCACGAGGTGTTCGTTGCGGAGGAGGGCGGGGCGGTCACCGGCAGCTACTACCTGCGCGCCAACAATCGCGGCGGCGGCGCTCACGTGGCGAACTGCGGCTACATCGTCGCGCCCGACGCGATGGGGCGGGGCGTGGCGCGTGCCATGTGCGTGCATTCGCTCGATCGCGCCCGCGAACGCGGCTTCCGGGCGATGCAGTACAATTTCGTGATCAGCAGCAACGAGCGCGCCGTCCGGCTGTGGCAAAGCTGCGGCTTCGAGATCGTCGGCCGTTTGCCGGGCGCATTCGAGCATCCGCGGCTCGGCTTGGTCGATGCCTTCGTGATGTACCGGATGCTGTAGCCCCGGCTCACATCGCCTTGACGATGCTCTCCGTCATCTTCTTGGCGTCGCCGAGCAGCATCAAGGTGTTGTCGCGATAGAACAGCGGATTGTCGATTCCGGCGTAGCCCGAGGCAAGCGAGCGCTTGACGAACATCACGGTGCTGGCCTTCCACACCTGCAGCCCCGGCATGCCGTAGATCGGCGACTTAGTGATAGTCCTCGGAAAAACGCGCTGCGGATTGATGACGTCGTTGGCGCCGATCGCCTTGAAGGCGATATCCGCCTGCGCGAATTCCGAGTTGATGTCTTCCAGTTCGAACACTTCGTCGTACGGCACATTGGCCTCGGCGAGCAGCACGTTCATTCGCATGGATTGGGTCCCGCGAGGCACTTTTAAGTTGTATCAATCTTCGCTTTGAACTAAGAGGAGTGAAGGCGAAGTTCAACGTTGAGCAATACTTTGCAAAATTCTCCCAAGACCCTAGAGCATAAGACTTACCTTGCCCCAATTTTCGCCGAGCTAGGCGGAATATATGAGTTTGAAGATGAGATTAGCTCGGGAAAAAGCGGAATTGCTTATCGAATTAGGTCTATCTCTAACGGAACTTTATATTGCCTCAAGACTGTCAAACCTTCGATAACGAGCGAGAAAGAACGCGCCCGTGTCAAAGAGACGCTTGGTAAAGAATACAAGATTCTTAAGCCGCTTTTTCATCGGTGTCTTCCAACCATCTACGAAGCGAACGTTGACGGCGACCTCCCGTACTACGTATGTACGTTTCACCCTGGGCAGACATGGAATGACTTCAGGAAACAAGAAAAGAAGCTTCGCACAGAAGAAGCATATTTTATTAGATGAAGCCCGAGCAGCTCGAGATCGCGCAGCTGGAGCGCGAGGTCACGAAGCTCAAAGCCGAACGAGACATTCTAAAAAAAGCCGCGGCCTACTTCGCGAAGGAATTGACGTGAAGTTCGGTTTCATCGTGAAGCACCGGGGGATCTGGCCGGCGAACTGGATGTGCGAGGCGCTCGGTGTCTCGCGGGGTGGTTTCTATGCCTGGCGGACACGGCCGCGCAGTCAACGCAGCCGACAGCGATGAAGAGCTCGGCGCCAAGGTTCGCGGGAGCTTCCTTGGCAGTGATCGAACCTACGGCGCCAGGCGGGTGTGGAAGGACCTTGCAGCCGAAGGTGTGTTCGAGCGGATTGCACCGGATCGAGCGGTTGATGCGGCTACAGGCCCTCAAAGCGCGGCCCCGACGGCGTCGCCTGCCACCCGATCTGGGCAATCGGCAGACCGGCTGCCATCGCTCCGAATGTCCTCGACCGCGGCTTCGAAGCGCCTGCACCCAACCGCAAATGGATCGCGGACTTCACCTATATCTGGACCGCGGAAGGCTGGCTCTACGTAGCAGCCGTCATCGATCTGTTCTCGCGGCGCGTGGTCGGCTGGTCGATGAGCGCAGGGGATGACGGCACAGCTCGTCACCGACGCTCTGGTGATGGCGATCTGGCGGCGCGGCAAACCCGATGCGCTGCTGCATCACTCCGACCGTGGCAGCCAATACATCAGCGAACAGTTCCAGCGATTGATGGCCGACAACGGTGTCGTCTGTTCGATGAGCCGCTCGGGCAACGTCTGGGACAATGCGGCGATGGAGAGCTTCTTCTCGTCGCTCAAAACCGAACGGACGGCGCGCAAAATGTATCGAACAAGAAACGAAGCCAAAGCTGATGTGTTCGACTACATTGAAGCGCTTCTATAATCCCAAGCGCTCGACACTCTACGATCGGTTATATGAGCCCGATGGAGTTCGAACGGCAGGCGGGATTAGCTTAGGTGGTGACCTGCTCCCCAATTTGCCCTCGTTCATAAGGAGAGTTGTTCCAGTTTTGCCCCTGTTGAGGGCGTGTTGCGAACTCGATTGGTGTGAGCCCGTTGAGGCTCGTGTGCGGTCGGTTGGTGTTGTAGTCGATCCTCCATGCTTCGATGATCTGGCGCGCCTCATTCAGATTGGCGAACAGGTGCTCGTTGAGGCACTCGTCGCGCAGCCTGCCGTTGAAGCTCTCCACAAGGCCATTCTGCATCGGTTTGCCCGGGGCGATGTAGTGCCATTCGACGTCGCGCTCCTGCTGCCAGGCGAGGATGCTGTTCGAGGTGAACTCGGTGCCGTTGTCGCTGACGATCATGCGCGGGCAACCTCTCGTCTCGATGATGCGGTCGAGTTCGCGCACGACCCGTCGAGCGGTGAGTGAGGTATCGATCACAAGGCTGAGACACTCCCGGGTGAAGTCATCGATCACGGTGAGGATGCGGAAGCGCCGGCCGCTCACCAGCGTATCCATGACGAAGTCGAGCGACCAGCGCAGGTTCCGATCCTGCGGGATCGCCATCGGCGCCCGCGTGCCCAGCGCTCGCTTGCGGCCCCCGCGTTTTCGCACGGTGAGCCGCTCTTCCTTGTAGAGCCGGTAGAGCTTCTTTGGGCTGAGCTTGATGCCCTGGCGCTCCAGCATCAGGCCGAGGCGTCGATAGCCGAACCGCCGGCGTTGTGACGCCAGCTCGCGCAGCCTGGCCCGCAACCCTTCATCGCCAGTCCTCTTCGAGGCATAGCGATAGGTCTTCGGGTGCAGACCGACGAGCCCACAGGCTCGCCGCTGCGAGTAGCCCTTCTCCTCGACCGCCCAGGTCACAGCACGCTTGCGCAAGCTGGGCGTCAGAAGTTTTTTCCGAGCATCTCCTTCAGCGTCGATGCATCCAGCATCGATTCCGCCAACAGCTTCTTCAGCCGACGGTTCTCGTCTTCCAGCGACTTGAGCCGGCGAGTATCGGAGACCTCCATCCCGCCATACCGGGACCGCCACTTGTAGAACGTCGCGTCGCTGATGCCGTGCTTGCGGCACACATCGCTGGCCGACAGCCCAGCGGCGTGCTCCTTCAGGATCTTGATGATCTGCTCTTCGGTGAATCTGCTCTTCCGCATGTGTCCGTCTCCCGATGGGAACGGACTCTACCCAAAGGCGGGGGTATTTAAGGGGAGCAGGTCATCTGGGCCGCCAATAATCTGGGACAAAGTCAGCAAACTCCGTGGATGTTTCAATGAGGCGTTTCAACAAAAAGGAATAAAGAATATCGGTCTTCTCGACGTGCTCGTCGACATCGCCTGGGGAAAAGGTTCAAATCGTATGGTGAGGGTAGTCGATTCAGATCGTCGCTTCTCACCAAAAGCGTTGATATTACCCTTGTGTCTCATCTTGCGCCATCGTTCTTTACAAACCCGACTGCGTTCTCGGCTCCGATTCGCGTGTTTGTTCCAAGGCAGCTTTACCACCTTATCGAGGATGAACGGGGCAGCTTCGTTCAATCCGTTATAGAGATGTTTTTTTCCCGCGGCGACTACGACGACGAGGAACGACTGAAATAGGTAGCTACAGGGGGTGGCGACCGAAACTACATCGCCTTGACGATGCTCTCCGTCATCTTTTTGGCGTCGCCGAGCAGCATCATGGTGTTGTCGCGGTAGAACAGCGGATTGTCGATGCCGGCGTAGCCCGAGGCGAGCGAGCGTTTGACGAACATCACGGTGCCGGCCTTCCACACCTGCAGCACCGGCATGCCGTAAATCGGCGACTTCGGATCGTCCTCGGCCGCCGGGTTGGTGACGTCGTTGGCGCCGATGACAAAGGCGATATCGGCCTGCGCGAATTCCGAGTTGATGTCTTCCAGTTCGAACACTTCGTCGTAGGGCACATTGGCCTCGGCGAGCAGCACGTTCATGTGCCCGGGCATGCGGCCGGCGACCGGATGGATGGCGTATTTCACCTCGACGCCTTCCTTCTTGAGACGGTCGGCCAGTTCCCGCAGGGCATGTTGGGCTTGCGCCACCGCCATGCCGTAGCCCGGCACGATGATGACCTTGGACGCGTTCTTCATGATGTAGGCGGCGTCCTCGGCCGAGCCGATCTTCACCGGCCGCTGCTCGGCGCCGGCCGCCGGGCCCGCCACCTCGCCGCCGAAGCCGCCGAGGATCACCGAGAAGAAGTTGCGGTTCATGCCCTTGCACATGATGTAGGACAGGATCGCGCCCGACGAGCCGACCAGCGCGCCGGTGATGATCAGTGCGGAATTGCCCAGCGTGAAGCCGATGCCGGCGGCCGCCCAGCCCGAATAGGAGTTGAGCATCGAGATCACCACCGGCATGTCGGCGCCGCCGATCGGGATGATGATCAGCGCGCCGAGCGCGAAGGCGATCAGCGCGACCAGCCAGAAATCGAGCTGGCTCTGCGACACCACCAGGCCGTAGATGAAGAAGATCAGCGCCAGCGCCAGCACGATGTTGATGATGTGGCGGCCGGGCAGCATGATCGGCGCGCCGCTCATGCGGCCGGAAAGCTTCATGAACGCGATCACCGAGCCGGTGAACGTGATGGCGCCAATGGCGACGCCGAGCGCCATTTCGACCAGGCTCGACTTGTGGATATGGCCGCGGGTGCCGATGTCAAACGCCGCCGGCGCATAGAACGCGCCCGCCGCCACCAGCACGGCCGCCATGCCGACCAGCGAATGGAAGGCAGCGACCAGTTCGGGCATCGAGGTCATCGGCACCCGCTTGGCGATCACCGCGCCGATGCTGCCGCCGATCGCCAGCCCCAGGATCACCAGCCCCCAGGCAATCGCGCTCGCCGGCGGATGCGCGGCGAGCGTGGTGCCGATCGCGATCGCCATGCCGATCATGCCGAACAGGTTGCCCTGCCGGCTGGTTTCCGGGTTTGACAGCCCGCGCAGCGCCAGGATGAACAGCACGCCGGCGACAAGATAGAGCAGGGCGGCGACGTCGGCGGTCATGATGCGTGCTCGCTCTCGTGTTCCGCGGCGCAGCGCATCACTGCGCGCCGCGAAGCTTGTGCAGGATGCGCCGGTCCTGTGCGCGCCGTGCGCCGCAACCGCGTCCGGGAAATAGATGGAGAGACATGGCCGCGCTCACTTCTTTTTCTTCTGGTACATGGCGAGCATGCGTTGCGTCACCAGGAAGCCGCCGAAGATGTTGATCGACGCGAAGATCAGCGCGATGAAGCCGAGCGCGCGCGCCCAGATCGGCCCGGCATCGTTGCCGACCAGCGCGACCCCGACCGCGAGCAAGCGCGCCGACCACGATCACCGAGGAAATCGCGTTGGTCACCGACATCAGCGGCGTGTGGAGCGCGGGCGTCACCGACCACACCACGTAGTAGCCGACGAAGATCGCCAGCACGAAGATCGAAAAGCGGAATACGAACGGGTCGGCCGCGCCGCCGCATGGTGGCGCCCATCGCGGCCGCGACGATGTCGAGCGGAGCGTTGCTGGCGGCGTGGGCTTGGGCGATGAAAGCCGTCGCGATGTTTTCAAACACTGTCAGCACGGCTCTTTCTCCTCGCGCCGGGAACTCAGATCACCTTAGTACGACCGCTCGTGCTACGGCGTCCCCTCTCCCCGCTTGCGGGGGAGGGACAGGGAGGGGGCATGCACGAAGAGTCTTCCCCCCTCTCCACCTCTCCCCCGCATAGCCGTCGAAGACGGGCGTGAACGCCCTTTCGCCGGGGGAGAGAGCACACCGCGACTGCCACACCAGCAGCGCGCAAAACACTCATCTTCACGCCGCGCTCTTGGGCGCGAAATTCGGGTGGACGATGGCGCCGTCGCGCGTCAGCGCGGTCGCCTTGACGATCTCGTCGTCCCAGTTGACCGCCAGCGCCTTCTGCTTCTTGTCCACCAGGATGTCCAGGAAGGTGGCGAGATTCTTGGCGTAAAGCGCCGACGCCGAAGCCGCGAGCCGGCCCGCGACGTTGAGATGGCCGACGATCTTCACGCCGTCGACGACCGCGACCTCGCCCGGCCGCGCGCCCTCGACGTTGCCGCCGCGCTCGACCGCCAGATCGACGATCACCGAGCCGGGCCGCATCGAGGCCACCATTTCCTTGCGAAATCAGCCGCGGCGCCGGACGGCCGGGAATCAGCGCCGTGGTGATGACGATGTCCTGCTTCTTGATGTGCTCGGCGACCAGCGCGGCCTGCTTGGCCTGGTACTCCTTCGACATTTCCTTGGCGTAGCCGCCGGCGGTCTCGGCCTGCTTGAACTCGTCGTCCTCGACCGCGATGAACTTGGCGCCGAGGCTCTGCACCTGCTCCTTGACGGCCGGCCGCACGTCGGTTGCGGTCACGATCCCGCCGAGACGGCGCGCGGTTGCGATCGCCTGCAGGCCGGCGACGCCGACGCCCATGATGAACACTTTCGCGGCCGGCACCGTGCCGGCCGCCGTCATCATCATCGGCAGCGCCCGGCCGTACTCGGCGCTGGCGTCGATCACCGCGCGGTAGCCCGCCAGATTGGCCTGGCTCGACAGCACGTCCATCGATTGCGCGCGGGTGATGCGCGGCATCAGTTCCATCGCGAAGGCGGTGATCCCGGCATCCGCCATCGTCTTGAGCGCGGCCTCGTTGCCGTAAGGATCCATCAGGGCGAACGACCAGCGCGCCCTTCTTGTAGCGGGCAAGCTCGGCGGCGACCGGCCGGCGGACCCTCAGCACCACGTCGGCGTCCTTGACGGCGTCGTCGGACACGGTGGCGCCGGCCGCGATGTAGTCGGTGTCCGGAATGCCGGATTTGACCCCGGCGCCCGGCTCGATCACCACGTCGGCGCCGAGCGCCTTCAATTTCTTGACGGTTTCCGGAGTCGCGGCGACCCGGTCCTCCACCAGATCGACTTCACGACCGACCGCAATGCGCATCTGTCCGCCTCCTGATCCCGGCCCCTGGGATTGGTCTCAACCGCCGGAGGTGAGCGCGAGGGTGAGGAGGGCGATCCCCACCATGACCAAGCTCGGGGTCCGGGCTCCACTCATGAAGCCGTGCATCGCCACCAGGGTGGCGAGGACCAGGATCGCGAAGGCGGCGAGCCAGTGATGCGCGACGGCGCCAATGGCGAGCGCGATCACGACGTTGATCACGTGACACGATCCGACCAGGGTCATGTGGATGAATCGGTCGTACGTCGCGACATGCGCCGGAAGGTCATTGCCTTGCGCGGTCGCGTATTCGACATGCCCGTGATCGGCCATTAATCCCTCCAGCCACTCGTTCGGTCCAGCGGCCGGGGCTTAGCGCAATTGCCGCGCAAGGGCAACGGCGGCGGCCGTGAATTGAGCGCCAGGGGAGGCGTCGGCGCGTGCAGCGCTTGCCTATTCCTTTAGCATCGCCACGTGTTCGCGCTTGATGTCGCTCGGTTTGGCGACGCCGGAGAGCAGCATGGCGGCCCGCATCTCGGCGGTGATGTGGGCATAGACACTGCTCACGCCGTGAGGGCCGCCGGCGATCAGTCCCCACAGCACCGGGCGTCCGACCGCGACCACGGTGGCGCCGAGCGCCAGCGCCTTGAACACATCGATGCCGCGCCGGATGCCGCTGTCGAAGATGATCGGCACCTTGCCCTGAATCACGTCGGCCGCCGGCCGCAAGAGCGAGATCGCGGCCGGCACGCCGTCAAGCTGGCGGCCGCCGTGATTGGAGACCCAGATGGCGGCGGCGCCGGCCGCCAACGATTCCCGGATATCCTGCGGCTGCACGATGCCCTTGACGATCACCGGCAGGCCCGAGGCCTCGCGCAGGAAACCGATGTCGCTGAAGCTCAGGTCGCGCTTGAAGTCGCGGAAGGTGCCGCGGCCGCCGAGTGCCGGGATCGTGGTTGCCCTGCGTGAGCCCCGGCGGCTGAAAGCTGCCGAGCCGGACATATTCGTCGGCCGGATTGGGTCCGAGTGCGTCGGCGGTCAGCACGATGGCGGAGAATCCCGCCGCCCGCGCGCGTTGCACCAGCCAGCGGTTAATCTCCATGTCGCGATTCATGTAGATCTGAAACCACTTCGGACCGGGCGTCGCCTTGGCGATGTCCTCCATCGGCTTGTGGGCGGCGCCGGACGAGACATAGAGCGTGCCGGCCGCGCCGGTGCCGCCCGCGGTGGCGACTTCGGCGTTGGCGTGGAACATGCCGTGCCCGCCCATCGGGCAGGTGATCATCGGGATCGGCAGCTCGTGCTCCAGTAGCTTGGTGCGCAGGTCGATGGCCTGCGCGCTGATGCCCTGCAGCCGTCGCGGCATGATCGGGTAATCGTTGAAGGCGCGGCGGTTCTCGCGAAACGTCACGCCGTCGCCGGCCGGCCCCATGAAGGCGAAGCGGCGGGGCGAAATCAGCTTGCGCGCTTCGTCTTCGAGCAGGTCGAGATTGACGATCTTGAGTTCGCGATCGGCGGTGCTCGCCGGATCGACGTCGCGCCGGTGGCACGGGTTTGCCTTGCGCGAGGGCGCCGGTCGAATGGCCGGCCGCCAGGAAGGCGGCACCGGCACCGAATGTCTTCATGAGATCGCGTCGCGATGTCGTCATGGCGTCCCTCCCGGATACAGTTGTCGACCGCCTCACGCGTCGTGCGGCTTGCTGCCCTTCCACGGATGCTCGGCGATATCGAACACCGTGCCGTCCGGTCCCTTGAACTTGATCTCGAAGAAGCCTTTGCCGTGGCCCTGGTCCTTGCCCATGAAGCATTCGGCGCCGAGCGATTCCAACTCCGCGGTAGCCTTGTCGGCGTCGTCCACCAGGATGCCGAAGTGATGCACGCCGGTGAAATCCATGCCCTTGCCGATCTGGTCGGTCTTGAACTTGAGCACCGCGATGTTGAGCGTGCCGTCGCTGAGGAAATATCCGGTGGCGAGCGGGCTCTCCGGACTGGTCTCGCCGATCTGCTCGAAGCCGAATGCCTTCTTGTAGAACTCCGCCGTCGTCTTGGGGTCGTTGGTCGCAATCGCGATGTGCCGCAGCTTGTGCATGTTGGTCGGTCCTGTCTGTTGAGGTGAGTTCGGTTACTTCGCGCGCAGGTTGGATGCCTCCACCACCGCGGTCCATTTCTTGATCTCGCTCGCGATGAAGTCCCCGAACTGCTTCTGGTCGGTCGTCACTCGCGTGCTGCCGAACGATCGCATGCGCGCCAGGACTTCCGGATCGTTGAGCACGGTGGCGAAGGCGCGGTTCAGCGTCGTCAGGATGTCGGGCGGCGTGCCGGCGGGTGCGACCACGCCGAGCCAGCCCATGGATTCGACCGCCAGCCCGGATTCCTTGAAGGTCGGCACGTCCGGCAGACCTTCGAAGCGCTCGGGCGAGGAAATCGCAATCGCCTTGATCTGGCCGGCGGTGAGCGCGGCCTGACCGGCCGGAATGTCGATGATGCCGAGCGGGATGTGCGCGCCGAGCAGATCGATCACGACCGGGCCGGTGCCCTTGTACGTCACGAGGCTCATGCCCAGCCCGGCGGCGCGATCGAACAGCGCGGCGGTGAGATGCATGATCGCGCCGCCGTGGCCGAGCGCGAGTTTCGGCGCTCCGCGCTTCTCGATGTCGATCACGTCGCGCGCGGTCTTGCCGGGGAAGCTCGCCGCGGCGGCGAGGATGAACGGCTGACCGGATACGCCCGAGACCGGCGCGAAGTCCTTCAACGGGTTGTAGGAGATCGGCTCGCCGAGCGCGACCGCGGTCGCCAGTGCGCCGGTGGCGCCGAGCCCGATCGTGTAGCCGTCGGGCTTCGACTTGGCGAGCGAGTCCATCGCGATGACGCCGCCGGCGCCGGGACGGTTCTCGATCACCAACTGCTGGCCGAGGAGTTTCTCGAGCTTGGGCTGCATCAGCCGCGCCATCGCGTCGGCGCTGCCGCCGGGCGGATGCGAGAGGATGAACCGGATCGGACGTTCTGGGTAGCCGCCGGGCGCCGCGGTCGCCGCGGCGCTGCACCCAAAGCCCGCCACCGCCAAGGCGAGCAGGAAACGGCGAGCCAATCCCATCGCGAATCTCCCAAGCGTGCGCCGATTACGTGCGGCGCTTTCTCATTGGGCGAGATTATGCACCATGGGCCGGGCGGGAAACAGGGCGTAACCGCGCAAGACGCCCATGCGGAGTTCGACGCGCACGGCGGCTGCCGGTCAATTCGGCTCAGGGGGCCGAGCAGAAGCTGAGCTTCAACGAACCGCATTGCCGGCCGCGAAGATTGCTTCGAGCGCCGCACCCGACGTCAGCATAGCCTTCTCGTTGTGACCGATGCCTCGCACGATGGCATGTCGCAGATGTGGCGCCAGGCCGGCCGCGGTTAGCGCGTCAATGAAGTACTGCCCGCGCTTGAATTGGTTGGGTCCCTGGGCCTTCGCCGCGCATGATTGATCCAGGATGCCGTCGGATTTGCGATCTCGGTCTCCCAACAGCAGCGTGACATCCCGCGCCGCGAAGTCCTTCAGGATATTGTCCGGACTGCCGACATAGGGCGGCGGATTGCTCAGGCCGTATTTCCATTCATTGAATTCCGGGCAAGTCGGCGGCAGCGGGCGTGCCGTCGTGAGATAGAGATACGTTCCCGAATTGGCGATCACGAAGCGGATTGCGGGGCCGGGTTGCGGCCGCATCACGACCGCGTACCGGGCGAGCATTTGCGCACCGCCGCCGTGGCCGACAAAGACGATCCTTTGGAGGTCGGGAAACGCCGACGTGTTCGATAGCTTCGCCACGATGTCGTCCAGCACATCATAGGAACTGGCGGTAGATGGACCCAGCGCGGGCATGCCGGCTTCCCAATCTCTGTTCCAGCGCAGGTATCGATCGGGGAGGCGATGCGTCGTCACATCCACCTGGTTCAGGAGTTGCGGCGCGACGACGACGGTTGCTCGCCCCGCTGCTCCGGCCCTCGCCTCAGCTCTTTTGGCCAGATCAAGCCCGGTCGCGAAGTAGTCCGAGGCGTTGCGTAACCGGCCGTGGACGATCACCAGCGCTTGCCGGGCCGCCGCGGTTCCCGCCTGAAGATCCGCCGATGCATAGACCGGATAAACCCCGCTGCCACGGCTGGCATCGAGCGCCACGACGGTGGCGCCGACTTCTTTGACCGGGGGCGAAATGGGTGCGGTCGATTGAGCCTGCGCTGACTCGCCGCCGAGCGTGCCAGCCATCATGAATGCGGCCACAAGGCCGCAACGCAATGGTCCATGCAGCGGGCGGGCGCGTCCGACAATTCCCATCGCCATGTTCCGTCGTGCTTCGAGGATGGCCTTAAGCTGTCAACGCAAGCCTCGGGACGACAGTGTTCCGGCCTCAGAGGTCGTCGGCCGAAAGTCCGGCCAGCACTAGGCGGATGACCCGGCGCTCGGCGGCTGGGTCGTGTGGCCGTTCGAGCAAGAGGTGCGGATGAAGAAAGCGCGCCGTCGCATCGAGGACCGTGGCCGCTGCCTCATCGGCGTTCTTGACGCGAAACTCCTTACTCGCAATGCCATCGGCGATGATGGCGCCAGCTTGATGGTGCAGTTCTGCGATGTGGGCCGACACCACGTCATGCGCCGCTTCCGCGATCGCGCGGTAAGTCTCGAACAATTCGCGGTCATCGGTGACCTTGCGCCGTTTGATGGCGAACAGCTCGGTCAGCCAGGCTTCCAGGCGTTTGGCGGCGCTGCCGCGCCGCGCCGCGATAGCCTTCAGCGGCAACGAAACCGCGGTCAGCCACCGTTCGGCAACGGCATCGAACAGCTCGTCCTTGCTGGCAAAGTAGCGATAGACCGCCGCATGGCTGATGCCGAGTGCGCGCGCCACATCGACCACGCCGGTCTTCGCCGGACCGTGCCGGCGAAGCTGATCGACGGCGGCATCGAGGATGCGCGTGCGCGCATCGCTCGGTTCGTTCTTGCCCGCCGTAACCAGCCGCCTTGCCTGCGCCATGCCCCCTTATGACGCCATTCGCCGTTCGCTGTCGAGCGTCGTCATGAACTGCGCGGGATAGCGGTCGCCGGCCACCTGGGACGCCGGCATCGCCGCCTCGATGCGCGCAAGGTCTGTCGTCGGTCAGCGCGAGTGTCAACGGCCGCGAGGCTGTCGGCAAGCTGCGAGCGCCGCGCGCGCGCCGACCAGGGGGACGATGTCGTCGCCGCGTGACATGACCCACGCGGTCGCAAGCTGTGAGACGGTCGCGCCCTTGTCGCGGGCGACCGCTTCCAACGCGGCCACCAGCGCGAGATTGTGCTTGAGGTTCTCGCCCTGGAAGCGCGGCAGATGCGACCGGAACCCGGCCGTCGCCTTGCCCGAACCGCCGATCAATCCGCGCGACAGGATGCCGTAGGCCGTCAGCCCGATCCCGAGTTCGCGCAGCGCCGGCAGGATTTCCGCCTCGACGTTGCGGCTCATGAGCGAGTACTCGATCTGAAGGTCGCAGATCGGGTGCGTCGCGTGGGCGCGGCGGATGGTGTCGACGCCGACCTCCGACAGCCCGATATGGCGGACATAACCGGCCTTCACGAGCTCGGCGAGCGCGCCGATCGACGTCCTCGATCGGCACCGTCGGGTCGAGACGGGAGGGACGGTAGATGTCGATATGGTCCGTGCCGAGCCGCTTGAGCGAATAGGCGAGCGCCGCCTTGATTGCATTGGGGCGAAGATCGAAGCCGAGGAATTGCCCGTCCGGGCCGCGCTGCGCGCCGAACTTGACGCTCAGCAGGTAACGCTCGCGCGGCACGTCGCGCAGCGTGGCGGCGATCAGCATCTCGTTGTGGCCCATGCCGTAGAAATCGCCGGTGTCGAGCAGCGTGACGCCGGCATCGAGCGCCGCCTGAATGGTGGCCGCGCTCTCGTCCGCGTCGGCGGGCCCGTAGAGGTCGTCCGACATGCCCATGCAGCCGAGGCCGACGGCGGAGACCACCGGGCCGGTTTGTCCGAGACGAATCTTTTTCATGATCAAGCTCCCATGTTGCCTGGGAGCAGAATGTTGCTACAAGTGACAAATGTCAAGTATTGTAAGTTAAAAAATGAAATATGTTATTATGCCAAGGCCTTCCCGGTATCCGCCATCGCTGCCTCGTCATGTCACCATATCGCCGAGACCGGCTGCGACCAGCGCATCGTTCTGCCGCTTGCTGACGCGTTCGATCGAAAAGTCCGCGATCGCCTCGGCGAACAGCCGGTGGAAATTGAGTTCGGCGCCGAGATGCAGGAACACCGCCGCCGAGCCCGATCGCGGCGCGGTCCATGAACACGAATTCGCGCGGCACCGTGACCGGGCCTCGCTGTTTCAGCGCCTGATGCACCCGGAACGCTTCGCGCCGGCCGTACTCGCCGGGCTTCACGCCGTCGGCGAAGGTGCGCACCCGGTCGTCGAGCAGCGGCCCATAGATGAAGCGCGCCCAGATGTTGAGGATGTCGATCAGTTCGCGGCGAGAGCCGCTTGAATCCCCAGGTCTCGTAGGCGTGCACGACCAGATCGTGGTCGCCGGTGCGCAGCCCGTTGTAGAGGTCGACGACGCCGCCGACGAACTTCGGCGGGAAAATGCGGATGCAGCCGTAGTCGAGCAGGTTGATGCCGGCCGGCTTGCGGCGGCTGCCGCTGCCTTCGGCGAACACGCGTGTAGTTGCCGAGATGCGGATCGCCGTGGATGACGCCGAAGCGGCTGAAGCGGCCACCACCAGGCGGTGAACATCGCCTTGCCGATGCGGTTGCGCGTCGCGAGATCGTCGCCCTTGTGGTCGAGCAGGCGGCGGCCTTCGAGCCAGTCGAGCGTCAGCAGGCGGCCGGTCGACAGCTCCGGCCACACTTCCGGGCACGCGGATCGGCGTCGATGCCGTCGAGCATGCTGCGGTAGAGCGCGACGTGCTTCGCCTCGCGCCGGTAATCCAGCTCCTCGCGGATGCGCGCGCCGATCTCCTTGCCGATCTCGGTGGTGTCGATCACCGGGTCCATGCGGCGGTGGATGGCGAAGAGCAGTTGAGCTGCTTGAGGTCGGCTTCGACCGCCGACTGCATGTCCGGATATTGCAGCTTGCAGGCGAGCTCGGCGCCGTCATGCGAGCGCGCGCGATGCACCTGCCCGAGCGAGGCGGCCGCGGCCGGATGGTGCTCGAAGCTGGCGAACTTGTCCTGCCAGTGCGGTCCGAGTTCCGCTGCCATGCGCCGCTTGACGAACGCCCAGCCCATCGGCGGCGCCTGGCTCTGCAGCTTCATCAGTTCGGCGGCGTATTCGGTCGGCAGCGCGTCCGGAATGGTGGCCATGAGCTGCGCCACCTTCATGATCGGGCCCTTGAGGCCGCCGAGCGCGGCCGCCAGCTCCATCGCGCTCCGGCCGCGGTCGAGATTGAAGCCGAACAGCCGCGAGCCGGCGATCCGCGCCGCGACGCCGCCCACATTGGCGCCGACGCGCGCATAGCGCGCCGCGCGGGCGGAGAAGCGGTTGGCTTCGCGGTCGGTAGGGCTCATCGAGTGAAGATAGGCATGTTCACGCTGTTGGCCAATTGTCCCGGATCCAGCGCGCGAGGCTTTCCTCGCTGACCTCGCCGGCGGCGAGCGCGATCATCATGGCGGTCGCGTGCGCTTGGGCCGGCGCGAACCTGACGCCATTCTTGCGCAGAAAGGTCACCATCGTCATGAACGCGATGCGCTTATTGCCGTCGACGAATGCGTGATTCTTCGCAAGGCCGAACGCGTAGGCGGCGGCGATTTCCGGGAGTTCCGCTCGTTCGTAATGCCATTTGTTGACGGGCCGCTCGAGTGCAGATTGGAGCAAGCCTTCATCGCGCAGTCCCGGCGCGCCGCCAAACCGGCGCAGTTGCCGACTGTGAATCGCGACGACCTGCTCGTAGGTCACCCACGCCGGTGCCTCTAAATCTGTCATTGTGCGAATCGTTCATTTTGCCAACGTGGTCAGCGTGTCGCGATACTCGTCCATGATTTCGTCGGCGATCTTCATCGTCTTCTCGAAATCGGGATCGTACGGCAGCACCTGAAAGCCGCCACCGGCAAGCTCGGTAATGTGAAGCTGCTGGCCGCGCTTCAGGTCGAGGCGCTGCATCAGTTCACGCGGGAGAATAAGCCCATCGGAATTACCGATCTTCTTGATCTCGATCTTCATCATCTCAACTCGAATTGTTATACATATTGTATAACACATTCTGGCAATCCGTTCAACAATTGTTTTACGTCTCAAATGATTGTAATTACTCTGTAAATTACCCCATCCCCTCCAGCTCCACGATCATCCGCTCGATGACGCCAAGGCCGCCCTGCCAGAACGACGGATCGCGGGCGTCCAGGCCGAACGGCTTGAGCAGCTCGGAGTGATGCTTGGTGCCGCCGGCCGAGAGCATCGCGAGGTAGCGTTCGGCAAAGCCGTCGGCCGAGTGCTCGTAGACCGCATAGAGCGAGTTCACCAGGCAGTCGCCGAACGCATACGCATAGACGTAGAACGGCGAGTGCACGAAATGCGGGATGTAGGCCCAGAACGTCTCGTAGCCGGGCTTGAGCTCGATCGCGGGGCCGAGGCTTTCGCTCTGCACCGCCATCCATAGTTCGCAAATCTTCTCGGCGGTGAGTTCGCCGTTGCGCCGCTCGATGTGCAGCTTGCGCTCGAAACTGTAGAACGCGATCTGCCGCACCACCGTGTTGATCATGTCCTCGACCTTGGCGGCGAGCATGGCCTTGCGCTGCTTCGGCTCGACGTTGGCGAGCAGCTTGCGGAACGTCAGCATCTCGCCGAACACGCTCGCGGTTTCGGCGAGCGTCAGCGGCGTCGGCGCCATCAGCGCGCCGTTCGGCGCCGCCAGCACCTGGTGCACGCCGTGGCCGAGTTCGTGCGCCAGCGTCATCACGTCGCGCGGCTTGCCCTGATAGTTGAGCAGCACATAAGGATGCGCGGACGGCACGGTCGGATGCGCGAACGCGCCCGGCGCCTTGCCGGGACGCACCGGCGCATCGATCCACCGGTCCTTGAAGAAGCGTTCGGCGATCGTCGCCATTTCGGGCGAGAACGCGCCATAGGCGGTGAGCACGGTTGCCTGCGCGTCCGACCAGGGAATGGTGCGGGTCGCGACCTTCGGCAGCGGCGCGTTACGGTCCCAGTGCGGCAGCCGCTTCTTGCCGAACCATTTGGCCTTGAGCGCGTAGTAGCGGTGCGACAGCCGCGGATAGGCGGCCTGCACGGCGGCGACCAGCGCGTCCACCACCTCGGGCTCGACCCGGTTCGACAGGTGGCGGGCAGCCGCGACGTCGCCGAAGCCGCGCCAGCGGTCGGAAATCTCCTTGTCCTTGGAGAGCGTATTGGTGATCAGCGCAAAGGTGCGGAGGTTTTCCTTGAAGGTCTTGGCGAGTGCCTCGGACGCCGCCTTGCGGGTCTCCGCCTTCGGGTCCTGCATCAGGTTGAGCGTCGGTTCGATTGCCAGCGATTTGCTTTTCACCTTGAAGCGTAGGCCGGCGATGGTTTCGTCGAACAGCCGGTTCCAGGCCGAATAGGCGGTGACGGATTTCTCGTGAAATAGCTGCTCGATGCGATCCTCGAGCTGGTAGGGCTTGTCCTTGCGGATGTCCTCGAGCCACGGCCGGTAATGCCCGAGCACGGGGTCGGCCATCGCGGCCTCGAGCTTGGCGTCATCGAGCCGGTTCAATTCGAGTTCGAAAAACAGCAGGTGCGAATAGACCGCGGTGATGCGCTCGTTGACGTCGCCATAGAATTTTGCGCGCTTTGGATCGAGTGTGTCGCCGGCCTGAATCAGACCGGCGAACGAGCCGACCCGCCCAAGCAGATCGCCAAGCGCCTCGTAGCTCTTGACCGCCTCGGCGAGCGCGCGTCCCGCGTCTGGAGCATCCGCCAAGGTCGCGAGCTTGCCCTTGTAGGCCTGTTCAAAGGCGAGGCTGTCGGCGTCGGCGCGCGCGAGATCGCGTTTCACATCGGGATCGTCGATCCCGGAATAGAGATCGGCCAGGTTCCATTCCGGCAGCTTGCCAATTCCGGCGTTCGCGGCTGGTTTCTTGGACGACTTTACGGTGGGCTTGGCTGACTTTCTGACGACGGCACGCTTGGCGGATGCGGGCATGGGGTGACCGATTTCATTATGGTTTTGCGGGATTCGGCGAGGAATCTTGGATATGGGCGCCGTGTGGCGGAGCCAAGGCAGGCCGGAGACGATTGCCCGACAAATTCGCTGGGCCGGGTGGGGCTCAGGTCAAAGTTGAACCGCTGATCTCGGTAGCCGTTGCGCGCGGTCGTGGCTACGCGATCGCGGCGAGTTGCGGTGCGACATGCGTCAGCATCTCTTCACCCTCGACCAGGAGCGGCTCGACCTTTTCCTCGAAGGCATTCCGCAGCGTGGCCCAAGCCAGCACGATCTGCGCCAGGAGGCGCGACTTGCCGCGCTTGAACAATGCCTTCGCCTGCCGGGCGAGCAACTCGAAATCGGCGTTCTCGAACACCAGATGGCCAGCGCCGTCTTCCAGGACATAGAGCTGACCAAGGCGCGAGACGCACAGGATGCAGTCATGATCGGGTGGCGGCCCGAGCAGATAGAATTGCGGGTCGCCCATTTCGGTCGCGCCGGTGTCCCAATCGCTGGCGTCGCCGCTGCGAAGCTCAGCCGAAAAGTTCTCGACCAGTTGGTTCAACTCGGAGGTCCGCCAGCCGCCGCCGGCATGATCCTCTCTGGGTGAGAATGCGATCACTTTCATTCTGTCACCTCGAACAGCAGGCGGTGGAGTTCGGGGTCGTAGTATCCCACGAGGCGGCGCGCGAACGCCTGCGGCTGAATGCCCAGCGCACGCGCCCAAGCCTCCATGCTTTCGGTCGGCACGCGACCGAAGCCGTTCTCCACCTGCGACACGAACGTGTAGTATTTGAGCCCCAGCCGGTCCGCGAGCTGGATCTGCGAGAGCCCGGCCGCGGCCCGCAATTGCTTGAGCCAGCCCCCCGCCAGCTTCCGCTGCTGCTTCGCTTCCGGCGCAGCCATTGCAGGACGCATGAGCCTTCCCACGGATCGAGCCTCTTGATCTTCTCGGACGTTTCAGATGTACTGAACTAGCTGATACAATACTTGTATTCGCTAAATGCCAGCTAACACGTTTCAGGTGCGCGAAGAAGCAATATCTCGCGGCCGGGGCGCGGAGGAGACCATGAAAATCGCCACTGGCACCACGGCGCGCGACTTCACTCAGCCGGCGGGACGGGACGCCGTCGGACCCGAGATTGCGCTGGCGGCGGCATGCCTGGTCGCAATCGCGGGGTTCAAGCTGTTGCAACCGATGCTACCGGAAGCCGCCATGCTGCCGCTTGTCGTCACCACGTTCTTCATGATGGCGGGGACCGCGGCCCTGTGGGCTTGGTTCAGCGGCGGCCCATCGCGTTCTCCTCAGCTGAGCTATTGGGACGTTTCGGGCCTGCTGACGTTCATCGGTATCTGCATCGCCGCAGTGATTGAACCCGAGGGACTGGTGCAACTCGTCGCGGCCGAGGATCGCGCCGAACGGTAGACGGCGCACATCGACGACAATTCGCGCCTCGCGCTCATTCGAGGTGACCACCGGTAACGCGTGCCGGCTGAATCCGACAACTCCATGAGGTCAACCGTGAACCTGCATCAAACGACGAAGCCCGCAATGCCGCTGCCGCCCGCCGTCAACTCAAACACCGCGCCGTCGTCCACGTCGCCCCTCGAACCGCATCGCTTGCCGGCGGATGCCGTGGTCACGGCGCTCGGTTCCAATGCGGCGCGAGGCTTGAGTTCAGCCGGTGCCAATCAGCGTCTCGAGCAGTATGGTCCGAACCAGCTCAAGAGCGCGCCCGAGACGCCGTGGTGGAAGCGCCTGCTCGAACAGTTCGAGAACTTCCTGGTTATCATCCTGCTGATCGCCACGGTGATTTCGGTGGCCGAATGGCTGCTGCAGGATCCGCGCGAGAGCGCCCTGCCTTACGAGGCGATCGTCATCCTGCTCATCGTGATCCTGAATGCGCTGCTCGGCTTCATCCAGGAATCGCGCGCCGAGAAATCGGTGCGGGCGCTGATGGCGCTGGCAGCTCCGGAAGCTTCGGTCGTGCGCGACGGCGAGCGCCAGCGGGTCGCGACCCACGACATCGTGCCGGGCGACATCGTGCTGGTCGAGGCCGGCGACAAGATACCGGCCGATTGCCGGATCGTGGAGGAAGCCAATCTCCAGACTGACGAAGCGCCGCTGACCGGCGAAAGCATGCCGGTGTCCAAGGACGTCTGGCCGATCGACGGCGACACCGGCATCGGTGACCGCCGCAACATGCTGTACTCCGGGACGGTTGCGACCTACGGCCGCTGCCGCGCCGTCGTGGTGGCGACCGGCATGCAGACCGAAGTGGGCCGCATCGCCGGCCTGCTCGAATCGGCCGAGAAAGAGCCGACGCCGCTGCAGCAGGAACTCGACCGCACCGGCAAGCGCCTCAGCATCATCATGCTGGGCATCTGCGCGGTGGTGTTCGCGACCGGCCTGATCAGCAGCCCGGTGTTCACGCTCAACGCGATGCTCGGCCTGTTCCTGTTCGCCGTGGCGCTCGCGGTCGCCGCCATTCCGGAGGCGCTGCCGGCGATCGTCACCGTCGGCTTGAGTCTCGGCGTGCGCCGGATGGCGGCAGCCAATGCCATCGTGCGCAAGTTGCCGGCGGTCGAGACGCTGGGCGCCGCGACCGTGATCTGCTCGGACAAGACCGGCACGCTGACGCGCAACGAGATGACCGTGCGGGCGATCGCCACTGCGGGCCAACTGACCGACGTCGGCGGCAGCGGCTACATTCCGGAAGGCGAGTTCAGCGTCGCCGGCACCGTCCTGACTGCCACTTCGCCGGTGCGCGATTCGGTTGCGCGAACGCTGCGTGCAGCCGCCCTCGCCAACGACGCCGAACTGACCAATCGCGAAGGGCGCTGGCGCGTCCAGGGCGACCCGACCGAGGGCGCGCTGATCGTCGCCGCGCGCAAGTTCGGCATCGCCGAAGCCGAGTTGGCGCGCTTTCCCCGCATCGGAGAGATTCCGTTCACCTCCGAGCGCAAGCGCCACGCCACCGTGCATATCGATCGCGAAAACGCCGCCGAGGTGTCGGTGTTTGTGAAGGGCGCGCCCGAGGTCCTGCTCGCGAAGTGCCGCTACCTGTGGGATAGCGACAAGCCGGTGCCGCTCAGCGACGCCCGGCGGGCCGAACTGCTGCAACAGAACGAGCAACTCGCCGCGCAGGCCCTGCGCACGCTGGCGATTGCAACGCGCACCCTGCCGGCCGCCGATCTGGGGATCGATCTCAAGGCCGCGGCTGCTGGTGGAACCAGCATCGAACCGCCGGAAAGCGTCGAGGACGATCTGGTGCTGCTCGGTTTCGTCGGCATGATCGACCCGCCGCGCACCGAAGCACGGGACGCCGTTATCACGGCGAAGCGCGCGCATATCCGCACCGTCATGATCACCGGCGATCATCCGGCGACCGCCATGGCGATCGCCCGTGAACTGACCATCTTCGAGCCCGGCTCTCGGCTGGTGACCGGCTCCGAGCTGCGCACCATGGACGACGCCGCGCTCGACGCCATCGTCGAGGACGTGCGCGTGTTTGCCCGCGTCGATCCCGAGCACAAGCTGCGGATCGTCGGCGCGCTGCAGCGCAAGGGCCACGTGGTCGCGATGACGGGCGACGGCATCAACGACGCGCCCGCGCTCAAGGCCGCCAATATCGGCGTCGCGATGGGCATCACCGGCACCGACGTCTCGAAGGAAGCCGCCGACATGGTGCTGACCGACGACAATTTCGCCAGCATCGTGAAGGCCATCGAGGAAGGCCGCGGGATCTACGACAACATCCGCAAATATCTGATCTACCTGCTATCGTCGAACGCCGGCGAGCTGTTGACGATGTTCGCGGGCGTGATGTTCGCCGGCATCCTCGGTCTCACCTCCGCCGAGCCCGGGCTGTTCCTGCCGCTGCTTGCCGCGCAACTGCTGTGGATCAACCTGATCACCGACGGTCCGCCCGCGCTGGCGCTCGGCGTCGATCCGAAGGACCCGGACGTCATGAGCCGCGAGCCGCGCAGCCGCGGCAGCGGCGTGCTGACCTCGGCCGACTGGACCTACATCACGGGTGTCGGTCTGGTGATGATGGTCGGCACCATCGCGGTGCTCGATGCCTACTATCCGGGCGGCCTGTTCACGGTGTTCGCGAAGGGCAGCACGCCGAACATGGCCGACGAGACATACGCCCGGAGCATGGCGTTCACCACGCTGATGATGTTCCAGCTCTTCAACGTGTTCAACTGCCGCTCCACCTGGCGCAGCGCGTTCGCCGGGTTCTTCGAGAACAAGTGGCTGCTGCTCGCCGTGCTGTTCTCGCTCGCTACCCAGTTCGCCGTGATCTACGTGCCGTTCCTGCAGGTCGCGTTCCACACGGTACCGCTGACCGCGCAGGACTGGCTGATCACCATCGCCATCGGCGCCTCGCTGCTGATCGTGGTCGAACTGGCGAAGATGGTGCTGCGGGCGCGGCGCGAGCCGCCGCGCGCCGCGACGGTCGATGTGCCGACGCGACAGCTCTCGGCGCGGGAGAGCACATAACTACGCGGGAGAGCACTTAGCTAACGGGGGCGCGGCCAACGCCGCGACGCCTGCGGGCCGCGACCGGGATCAGCCCTGCGGATGCGGCGGGGTGGCAGCGAGGCCGAGCTCGGCCATCGCCAGCAGGCGCTTCTCGTAGCGCAGGATGACGGCCGGGATCGACAGCACGATCACCGCCGCGGCGAGGCTCGTCGCGATAGCGGCCGGTGAAGCGAGCTTCATCACGATGCCGCCGAACCAGTAGGCGCCGAACCCGTAGCCCATGATCCACACCGCCGCCGCCGTCCAGCTCGCCAGATAGAACGCGCGCTGCGGCATGCAGTGGGTGCCGGCCAGCACGGCGGAGATGTTGCGCAGGAAGGGCAGGAAGCGGGCGACGAAAACAAAACGGCCGCCATAGCGCTGGAACATCCAGCGCCCGATCTTGGCTCGTTCCTCGGTCAGCCCGAGATGGATGCCGTACCGGTGGAGCAGGCGGTAACCGTAGGTACGGCCGACCCAGAAGCCGACGATCTCGCCGCAGATCGCCGCGAGCGTTCCGACGCTGACCAGCAGCCAGATGTCGAGACCATTGGTGCTGCCGGCAAACACGCCGGCGGTGATCAAGGCGGCTTCGGCCGGCAATGGAAAGCCGACGCTCTCGAGCGCGATGAACGCCGCGACCAGCCAGATGCCGTAGAGTGCGACAAACTCGGCCACGCCCAGATCTCCCCCGCCCCGAGGGTACGTCGCCACTACTCTGTGGCGGCCGTGGGGCGGCCGCGCATAATCGTTTCGGCAAATGCGGGGAAAAAGCCGTGAATTTTGCGCCGGTGTGCCCGCGAAGTTACGGATTTACCGGCAGTTTTGAGCGGTTCTTGCCTGCTCGCCGACCCGGAGAGGTCATGTCAGCGCCGGACCTCGGGCGGCCGGTGTAAGAGGGGCTCTCTCATATTAAGTTTTGTCAAAGAGGTTGGCGGCTTGAGAATTTGCCCGTTGCCGGCCAAATGATCCGCGATTGTCCATCCAGGTTCCTTCCAGCACCGACGAGCCGACGAGCATGACGGAGATTGCCGGTCCGGACAATCGGCCCAAGGCGTGACCTGTCAGTATCCTACGGCAATGTTGGCGACGTGCTGATGGAGCAGGGCAAGCTCGACGACGCGCTCAAGGCGTATCGCGACGGCCTCGCCATTGCCGAGCGTTTAGCTGCCGCCGTCCACAGCGACACGCTGTGGCAGCGCGATCTCGCCATCAGTCGTATCAAGCTCGCAAGCGTCTACGAACGGCAGGCCCGAATTGCGAAAGCGCTGGCGAGTTGAACGCGGGACGAGACATCATGGCCGCGCTCGTCGCCCTAGCGCCAGGCAATGCGCAATGGCAAAGCGACTTGGTGTGGTTCGATCGTGCCATCGCGCGCCTGCAGGGTCAGGTGCAGCAGGCCGGACCAAATTGATAGCGGCTATGGCGTGGAGAGTCCGGTGATGCGCGCAGCCATGCACCGGTGGAATAACGAGCGCCGGGATCGCGCGCAACTCATGTGCCGTAGCGTCGGCGGGCCGCCAAGGCTGCGCGGCGGGAAGAAGAACCGCAGAAGGTGACGGGAAGAGCGCGGAAGAGGGGCCTAGCTGCCGCAGAAGAACCGGGAGGACGATGGAAATTCCGAGCATCGCCACAATTGGAGCGTAGCCTCCGCCATAATGTCGCCACCGTAACGCCCCGTTAAGCAAACTCGTTCAAACTGCTTCATATCGGAACACAGTTACGGCGGCGACGGCGATCGTTTCCTGTAGTCCCTTGTCCCTGATTCCCCCTTGTAGCGTCTGCGTTGCGTAAAGGTTGCGTACATGAGTGAGCGTGTTCTGATCGTCGATGACGATCCCGTCGCCCGCCGCCTCCTCGAGAATATGGTACGTAAGTCCGGCTACGAGCCGGTCATCGCCGAAGGCGGCGATGCCGCCGCCAGGCTCCTCACCGGCGGCGAGGCGGCCCGCTTCGATGCGGTCATCCTCGATCTCGTGATGCCCGATCTCGACGGCATGGGCGTGCTCGCCAAGATGCGCGAGGCGGGCTTAAGCATCCCGGTGATCGTGCAGACTGCGCACGGCGGCATCGACAACGTCGTCAACGCGATGCGCGCGGGCGCCGCCGACTTCGTGGTCAAGCCGATCGGCGCCGAGCGTCTGCAGGTGTCGCTGCGCAATGTGCTCGCGACCCGCGCGCTCGAAAGCGAACTCAACCGCATCAAGCGCAGCCGTTCGGGCACGCTGACTTTCAAAGACATCGTCACCAAGAGCCTGCGCATGCACGGCGTGCTGCGCACCGCCGAGAAGGCCGCGGCCTCGACCATTCCGGTGCTGATCGAAGGCCAGTCGGGCGTCGGCAAGGAACTGATCGCGCGCGCCATCCACGGCGCCGGCGAGCGCCGGACCAAGCCGTTCGTCGCGGTCAATTGCGGGGCAATCCCGGAAAATCTCGTCGAGTCGATCCTGTTCGGCCACGAGAAGGGCGCGTTCACCGGCGCGACCGAGCGGCACACCGGAAAGTTCGTCGAAGCCATTGGCGGAACACTGTTTCTGGACGAGGTGGGTGAGCTGCCGCTGGCCGCGCAGGTCAAGCTGCTGCGCGCCATCCAGGAGGGCGAGGTCGAGCCGGTCGGCGCCAAGAAGCCCATCAAGGTCGACGTGCGAATCATCTCGGCCACCAACCGCGATCTGATCGCCGATGTAAAATCCGGGCGCTTCCGCGAGGACCTGTTCTACCGGCTGCACGTCTATCCGATCACCGTGCCGCCGCTGTCAGAGCGGCCGGAGGACATCCCCGAGCTCGCCCGGCACTTTCTCGCGCGATTCGCCGCCGAGGAAGGCAAGCGCGCCCCGCGCCTCAGCGCCGAGGCGCTTGCACTGCTCAACGCCTGCCGCTGGCCGGGTAATGTGCGCCAGCTCGAGAATGCGGCGTTTCGCGCCGTCGTGCTGGCCGAGGGCGACGAGGTCGGTGTCGGCGAATTCCCGCAGATCGCCGCACAGATCGCCGGTGGCACAGGCGGCGTTGCGGTGGCGACCGATGGACCAGCGCCGGCTCACGGCGCGCAGCCCCACACGCTCGCGCCGTCCGACAGCGACATGGCCACGGCGTTCGACAAGGTCGACATAGCGCCCGGTTTGCCGGCGCCGTACGCGAGTCTCGTCCTGCTCGATCCGGGCGGCGAGGTGCGGGCGCTGGAGGACGTCGAGGCCGAGGTCATCCGCTTCGCGATTGCGCACTATCGCGGGCAGATGTCGGAGGTCGCCCGCCGGTTGCGAATCGGTCGCTCGACGCTCTACCGCAAGCTCGATGCGCTGGAAGCTGATGGCGGCAAGTCCGCCGGGGATCGCGTTGCATTCGAGTAACACGCGGCGAAAAAATGGCGTCCGCGCTCCAGCAGCGCGTTGTAGCGAGGTAACAGCGCGCCAAAATTGGCCCCAATCGCCCGCGACAGTCGCCGGTGCCTGTTGCGCCACCTCGCAATTCAAGTGAGGTTCGCAGGCGGGACGGTGGATTCTAAAAGTCGGGCCCCTCATGCGTGAGGTGTGCCCAGCAAAAGATCGGGGAGCACTTCCATGAGCGGCGTCCGTTACGATCGCATACTCGCTAGCACGGCGTTGGCCCTGATTTTTGCGGCGCCAATCGGCGAGGCGCGCTCCCAGGATGTCCGAATCACCGCGCAGGTGACCGCGGTTGCGGCGGTGTCCGCGCCGGCGACCAATCGCAAGCCGTCTGTGGACGAGGAACTCAAGCCGGCTGAAGCGCCTGCCAATGCCACTAGCACGACACCGGTGAAGCAGCCTGCGGTGCCGATGCCGCCAGCGATCACGCCGGCCGGGTCCACCAATTCGACTGCCGAGGCCCCCGTCGCCGCGCCGGATCCGCTCGCGTCGCTCAACCCTGCCGACCGGGCGATTGCGGAGAAGGTGCGCGACCTGCTCGCTGCCAAGAACGACCGGATTTTCTCCGGCAAGAAGGAGCGCGCGGCCGTCGAGGCGTTCTACCAAAATCGCAATCTCGCGCCGCTGTGGTTCGACAACGGCATCGAGAGCCCGCGCACCAAGGCAGTCGCGGCGCGCCTCAAGGCCGCCGACACCGACGGCCTCGATGCCGGCGACTACAAGGTCCCGAATTTCGCCAATCTGTCCGGCGCGGATGCGCAGGCCGAGGCCGAACTGAAGATGACGCAGGTGGTCCTCACCTACGCCCGTCATGTTCAGGCCGGGCGCTTCCCGTTCTCGCGGGTGAGCAGCAACAACATCGAACTGCCGCAGGCGCCGCCCGAAGCGACCGACGTGTTGACCAAGGTCGCGGACGCTCAGGATGCCGGCCGCGCGCTCGACCAGTTCAGCCCGCCGCACGAGGCCTACCAGAAGCTGAAGGCGGCGCTGGCCGAGATGCGCGGCAAATCCCACGCCGGCCGTAAGGAAATCGGCGACGGTCCGCTGCTCAAGCTGGTCAGCAAGACTCCGATGGAAGATGCCCGCGTGCCGATGCTGCGCGAGCGCCTCGGGATCGCTGGCGAGCCTTCAGACCTCAAGTATGACGCCAAGCTCGTCGAGGCGGTGAAGAAGTTCCAGAAGGCGAACGACCTGCCGACGACCGGAAACCTCGACGGCAAGACGATCAGGGAACTCAACGGGCCGGCGAAGAGCCAGCAGATCGACATCATCCTCGCCAACATGGAGCGTTGGCGCTGGTATCCGCGCGATCTCGGCAAGGCCTATTCGATGGTCAACCAGCCCGACTTCACGCTCAAGGTGGTGAAGGAAGGCAGCACGCTGTGGACCACCCGAGTCGTCATCGGCAGCCCCGACAAGGCGACGCCGCTGCTGACCGAGACGATGAAATACATCACCGTCAACCCGACCTGGAACGTCCCGCCGTCGATCGTGAACAATGAATATCTACCGGCATTGCAGCAGGATCCGACCGTCCTGGCGCGCATGGGGCTCAAGGTGAGCTACAACCGCGACGGCAGCGTGCACATCTCGCAGCCGCCGGGCGAAGCCAATGCGCTGGGCCGCATCCGCTTCAACTTTCCCAACCGGTTCCTGGTCTATCAGCACGATACGAATGAGAAGCATTATTTCTCGCGTGACGTCCGCGCCTACAGCCACGGCTGCATGCGAGTGCAGGACCCAGCGAAGTACGCCGAAGTCATTCTGAGCCTGGCCCGGCCGCAGGATGGCTACACCGCGGACCGCATCAAGAAAATGTATGGCACCACCGAGACCGACATTCAGTTCTCGACACAGATTCCGGTCCATCTGACCTATCAGAGCGCGTTCGTGGACGATGACGGCAAACTGCAGTTCCGCCGCGACGTCTATGGTCTCGACGGCCGCACCATCGCGGCGCTCAAGAGCGAGCGGGCAGTGGTCGAGCCCCAGCAGGAGCGGGCGAAGGAAATCGCTTCGAACGGATCGAGACGCGCGCAACCGACGCGTTCCGTCTCGTTCTTCGAGTCGATCTTTGGCGGTGGAAGCCGTCCGGTGCCGCCGCGCCGCGTCACGCGCTGAGCAGCATACGAGTTACACAACGGGCGCCGTTCTGACTGGACGGCGCCCGTTAACTATTTCAGAACGGTTTCCCTCCGCGGCCATTTTTCGCCATAGTCCCCTGTCACGTTTGGTCTATCGGGGGGGACTGGGCGCGCGGGAATCTTCCGTCAACCTTTCCCTAATTAGCACTGCGTTAGCCAAGTTTGTCGCGGCAGGGGTGCCGTGACCGACGATGGTGCTTGCACGGTAGCAGGTCGCTGCCGTGCAGCGTGGCCGACGCAATTAATAAGGGTTGGCACGTGACGGTCCAGGTCGCGCCTACGCATCGTTCGATGTTGCGTTCCGTCCGCGCCGCTTCAAGCTGCTGTAGTCTTGTGGCGCTCCTGCTGTTCGGTTGCGCGGTGCTGCAGACGACCAATGCCGCCGGCGAGACGCGTACGATCGCCTTCCACAACACGCACACCAAAGAAAACCTCACGATCACCTACAAGGTGAACGGGCGCTATGACCCGGAGGCCCTCAAGAAGATCGACCACTTCATGCGGGACTGGCGGGAAAACCAGCCGACCAGGATGGACCCCGAGTTGATCGACTTGTTGTGGGAGGTGCATCGCGAGACTGGCGCGCGCGAGCCGATCTCGGTGGTCTGCGGCTTTCGCTCGCCCGAAACCAACAACATGCTGAGGCAGCGGTCGAGGGGCGTGGCCAAGGCGAGCCAGCATATGCTCGGCAAGGCCATCGACTTCTTCATTCCCGGCGTTTCGACTGACGAGTTGCGCGCTGCCGGCATGCGCGCGCAGCGCGGCGGCGTCGGCTTTTATGGAACCTCGGCGTTCGTCCACATGGACACCGGCAGCGTGCGCCATTGGCCCCGTCTGCCGGAAGCTCAGGTCGCGAAGATACTGTCGAAAGGACAACTCGCCAGCCACAATGCCTCGGATGACCGTTCGACCCGGCGCGTGAGCGTCGCGGAAGCGCAGGTCACCCGCAGCGGCACGCCGAGTTCGATGCCGTCGTTTCTGAGCAAGCTGTTCGGCGGCGGCGACGACCATGAGAACGACGCCGAATCGACCGCAGCCGCGACGGCGCCGGCAGAGACCGCGCCGGCTGCTCCGAAGATCGCTCGCGCCGCAATGGCCGCACGCGCGCCCGATAAGCCTGCCATCGTGGCCGCCGCGCCCGAGCCGCGCCGCGAGAAGGCCGTTGCCGCTCCGATGCCGCAGGCGAAGCCTGTCAGGGCCGAAACCTATCAGGTTGCCTCGGCGGGGTCGGTTCCAGTCAAACTTGGAAACCACGAGGTTGCATCCGGCACTTCGACACCGATCCGCTCGGAGAGCTTCCAGGTGGCGCAAGCATCGTCCCCGTTACCGGTGCGGGCCGAGACCGATACACCTGCGCCGGGCGTGTCGCCGGTTCGGCCGGCGCAGGCCGCGAACTCCGTCGGCCGCTCGAACATGTCGGCGAATGACGTCATCTCCGATCGCGGCTATTGGCAGGGCTTGCCGAACAACGAAACCGCGGATGCCGGGCAGACCACCGTCGCGCGTTCCGCGTCAGCAGCGCGCCGCGCCACGGGCGAAAAGGTCGCGACCGCAAACGTTGCGCCTTGGCCGGTTGCGGACCGCGGAAACGAGCGCGCGCCTGGCGTCGGTGCCTTGTCGTACGCCGCACAACCTGCATCAACCGTTGCACGGACGTTGCCATCCAGCGCAGGTAACACTCGGGTCGCGGCAGTGAACCCGGATGCCTCCGTCGGCGCCCGTCGCGCGGACGAGCCTGGGCTGTCGGCCACGGAGCGCAAGGGGCCAGACGTTGTGCAAGTCGGTGACCGCTTCAACGATCCCTGGGTGCGCGCGATGATGGTCAGCCCCAGCGCACAGCGGTTCATGAAGACGACGCTTTACGGCACGCAGGACTTCCGCGGCCTTGGATCGCTGCTCGCCAAACCAGCGGCCGTCCTGTCGATGAAATTCGTCGACGATCCGATGAACGGGATGAGCACCGAGAAGTTCGGTGGCAGCGCGGTGGCATTCACGCCCAGCATCAGCTTTGTCCCGCGCACCGCTTCGCTGCGCTAGGACCACGATCTCCGAACGATGATCGCGCTTTCATGGGCTCGCGAAGCCCAGCGAGGCCAATCCTTTGCTTAGTTGAACCCTGAGATGTCGATGCCCGCGACAAGCGCGGGCATTCGGATCTGATGGGAACGTCTGTCTAGGTAGGGGTGCAATTGCAATTGAGCATGCCGAGCGCGTGCAAATAGGTCTCCAGGATGGCTTCCTGCTCCTTGCGTTCGTCGACGTCCTGCTTTCGCAGCCTCACGACGGTCCGCAGAGCCTTGACGTCAAAGCCGCTGGACTTGGCTTCAGCGTAGACGTCGCGGATGTCGTCCGAGATGGTTTTCTTCTCTTCTTCCAGCCGCTCGACGCGCTCGACGAAAGCCTTCAGATGATCCTTGGCAAAGCGGGTGGCGGGTTGCTCGTCGTCCTGCTGCTTTACGGCGGCTGCGGTAGCCATAGAACTCTCCTCCAGTGACTCAAAACGAGGGCCTTGGGAGGAGAGGTTTCGGAAGCGCAGCCACGAACGTCAAGGTCGAGCACGACTCTTCCACAGCCGTGCACAGCAAGAAATAAATCAGTGCTTGTGGGCCTTGTCGAACTTCGTCAGTTGGTCCTTGGGGGCTTCGGTCTGATTCTTGGCCTTCCATTCCTCGTAGGGCATGCCGTAGATCGCCTCGCGGCTTTGATCTTTGGTCATTTTCACGCCCTGGGCGTCGGCTGCCTCTTTCATCCAGTTCGAGAGGCAATTGCGGCAGAAGCCGGCGAGATTCATCAGGTCGATGTTCTGTACGTCGATGCGGGTGCGCAAATGCTCGACCAGACGCCGGAATGCGGCGGCTTCGAGCTCGGTGCGGGTCTTGTCGTTCAAATTCATGGCGCGTCTCTCCGCGGTACGCGTGATGCGATGTTATCGGCCGGAACATAGTGACTGGGAAGGGCTGTTTCCAGCGGGAGCGGCGTGCGGGATGTGCTATTGAGCGGGGCTTGCAGTGACCGAGAGGGCGCGCACCGGCATGCTTCTGCGGAAGACGATTTGGACCCTCGCCGAACGGGCTCGAAATCTCCGGCTTCGAAATGCCGGCGCCGAGTGCGGCGCGTGACCGCCGCGCAGCGCGGTTTTCTGGATGAGCTGTACCGCACCGCGGTAGCAGCCGCGCACCCGTCCGGCTGCCTTACGCCGCATTTGCCGCCGCCACCGCCATCCGGCCGGCTGATCGTGCTCGCGGCCGGCAAAGCCGCCGGCGCTATGACGGAAACTGCCGAGCGGCACTACCTCGACACGTGCGCGTTGCCGGCCAGCCGCATCGCGGGCGTTGCGGTCACGCGGCCGGGTTATGCGCGCCCCACCCGGGTGGTGCGCCTAGTCGAGGGCGGGCACCCGGTACCGGACGAAGCGGGTCTTGCAGCCACCCTCGACACGCTCGCGCTCGCGGACGGCGCCGGGCCGGACGATCTCGTGCTGGCCCTGGTGTCCGGCGGCGCGTCGGCCAATTGGATTGCGCCGGCGCCCGGTATTTCGCTCGCCGAAAAGCAGTCCGTGACGCGTTCATTGCTCGCCTCGGGTGCGGCGATCGCCGAGATGAACACGCTGCGCAAGCATCTGTCCCGTATCAAGGGCGGTCGGCTTGCCCAACGCGCCTACCCGGCCCGGATTGTCACGGTCGCGATCTCGGACGTGCCCGGCGACGATCCGGCGGTGATCGGCTCCGGTCCGACCGTGCCGGATCGGACCACGTTGGCGCAGGCCCGTGCGATCGTTGAACGCTACCGGCTCGCTGTGCCGCCGTCGGTTGCTCGCGCGCTCACCGATCCGGCGAACGAAACCCCCAAGCCGGGCGATCCGGTGTTTGACGCGAGCTCGTTCGCATTGGCGGCCCGGCCGGCAGAGGCTTTCGACGCCGCCGCGGCGGCCGTGCGCGAAGGGGGCTACGAGTGCATCCAGCTTGGCACTGCCCTTGAGGGCGAAGCCCGTGACGTTGCCGTGACCCATGCGCGGATCGCGCACGACTTGCGGGCGGCGGGCCGCCGCGCCGTCGTTCTGTCGGGGGGCGAATTGACCGTAACGCTGCGCGGGCCGGGGCGCGGCGGACCCAACCAGGAATACGCTCTGGCGTTGGCTATGGCGCTGGCCGGCGCGCCCGGCATTGCGGCGCTGGCGGCCGATACCGACGGCACCGACGGCGGCGGGGGGCGGGCGGAGGACCCGGCCGGGGCCTTTATTGACCAGACGACGCTCGCCAGGGCGGGCCGGCTTGGCCTCGATCCGGCCGTCTTTCTTGCTGACAACAATTCGTCGGAATTCTTTGAAAAACTTGGCGACGTGTTGGCACCCGGTCCGACCTACACCAACGTCAATGATTTCAGGGCGATCCTCGTTGACAGCCCCTAAGGTTCCAGTGATATCCGGTGCGGGTTGAGGTCCCGGCCGGCGGTGGGGAATAGACACATGAGGCACCGATTGGGCGCAGCATCCTCGTCTTGGAGCTGGCTCCGGCTTCTTCCCGGCGCGCCATTCGTCGCAGCCGCGTTGCTGGTTTCGGAGCCGGCACACGCCGATTTCCGCCTATGCAACAACACCTCGAGCCGGGTCGGCATCGCGATCGGCTACAAGGAAAACGAAACCTGGACCACCGAAGGCTGGTGGAACATTGCCGCCCGCAGCTGTGAGACCATCCTGCGCGGCGGACTGGTGGCCCGTTTCTACTACATCTATGCGGTCGACTATGATCGTGGCGGCGAGTGGTCGGGCCAAGCCTACATGTGCTCGCGGGAGAAAGAATTTACCATCAAGGGCACCGAGGACTGTTTGGCGCGCGGCTTCGATCGCACCGGCTATTTTGAGGTCGATACCGGCGACCAGCCGTCGTGGACCGTCCAGCTCACCGAAACGGCCGACCAGGCCCCGATGCAGCCGCTGCAGTCGCGCGTTCCGCTGGTACCGACGACGCCACCCGCCAGCCCCAAGCAGAACACACCGCCAGCGAAAGGCCGCAACTGATCGGCACAATCGGCGCGTGCTCGGGTCGTCCGCGGAAGCCAGTCACCAGAGTTTCCTACCGAAAATGCATAGCCTAAGGTGCCGGGATTCCTGCTTGCGCGTCGTGCAACCGGGAACGAGCGGGGCGTGTGTCACATTCGGGTGCGACAAAGTGTATGGTGACGTGATGAGTCGATCCGCGATGTTTCCTTTTGAAGTGACTGTGATGTGATGCGACGTCTGCGCCGCACCAAAATTGTCGCCACGCTCGGCCCGGCGTCTTCCGACCAAACCGCGATCGCGAAGCTATTCCGGGCCGGCGCAGACGTCTTCCGCATCAACATGAGCCACACCACGCATGTCCGCATGCGCGAACTGGTAGCGGCCATCCGTACGACCGAGACAGAGCACAACCGTCCGATCGGTATTCTGTTGGACTTGCAGGGCCCGAAGCTCCGTGTCGGCAGCTTCGCCGGCGGACCGGCAGCACTGGTCGCGGGCGAGAGCTTCGTGCTCGACGCCGATCCGGCGCCCGGCGATGTCAGGCGTGTGCACTTGCCGCATCCGGAAATCATCGCCGCCATCGAGCCCGGTCACAGCCTGCTGCTCGACGACGGCAAGATCAGGCTCACCGCCACCGAGGTGACGAAGGGCCGGATCGTCACCCGTGTCGAGGTCGGCGGCAAGTTGTCGGATCGCAAGGGCGTGAGCCTGCCCGACACCGTGGTGCCGTTCTCTGCGCTCACCGAGAAGGATCGCTCCGATCTCGAAGCCGGGCTCGACGCCGGTGTCGACTGGGTGGCGCTCTCGTTCGTGCAGCGGCCGGAGGATATCGCCGAGGCGAAGAAGATCACGCGTGGCCGCGCCGCCGTGATGGCGAAGATCGAGAAGCCGCAGGCGGTCAACCGGCTCGACGAAATCCTCGACCTCACCGATGCGCTGATGGTGGCGCGGGGCGATCTTGGCGTCGAGATGCCGCTCGAACGCGTTCCGGGCGTGCAGAAGCAAATGACGCGCGCGTCGCGCCGCGCCGGCAAGCCGGTGGTGGTGGCGACGCAGATGCTGGAATCGATGATCACCGCGCCAGTGCCGACACGCGCCGAGGTTTCCGACGTGGCGACTGCGATCTTCGAGGGCGCCGACGCTGTGATGCTGTCGGCAGAATCCGCCGCCGGTCAGTATCCGGTCGAGGCGGTCGCCACCATGAACCGCATCGCCGAGGAGGTGGAGCGCGATCCGATCTACCGCACCATCATCCATGCCCAGCGCACCGAGCCGGAGGCGACTGGCGCCGACGCCATCGCGGCGGCTGCGCGTGGCATCGCTGAGACGCTCGACCTGTCAGCCATCGTCTGCTGGACGTCGTCCGGCTCGACGGCGCTGCGCGTCGCGCGCGAACGCCCAGCCTCGCCGATCGTGGCGATCTCGCCCAAGCTTTCGACCGGCCGACGGCTTTCGCTGGTGTGGGGAGTGCATTGTATCGTGGCGGAGGACGCGCACGATCTTGACGACATGGTCGAGCGTGCGTGCCGGCTCGCCTTTAAGGATGGTTTCACCCGCGCCGGCCAGCGAGTTATTATCGTGGCGGGCGTGCCGCTCGGTACGCCAGGCGCCACCAACATGCTGCGGATCGCGTTCGTCGGCGCGGATGCGGCGCGGGAGTAGCTAGCGCCCGCACAGCCCTCCGGTCATGGCCCGCGCCAGACCAGCCGCTTCAATCTAACCGCCGGCGTCGATGCTCGCGCCGCCAGATCGCGCAATAACGGCATCGATTGCGCGCGCCAAGGCACCCTCCGACTTCGGATGAACTTGGTCGCCCGACGGCGTAAACGAGACGATCGGATCCCCGTGCCGGGCCGCCACCTCGCGTACAATCTCCCGTGCGCTGGGAATGGCGGGAAGAATCCAGATCGCGCGGTTCGCGCGCCGGCGGATGCGTTCGAGGTTCTCGCGAAGCGCTGGATTGTCCGGATCGTTGCTGCCGGCCGACACCACGTTAATGTCGGCCGAGGGATCGACGCGCGCGATTATGGCGCGCGACGAAATGCCGATCTTCGCATTGACCTTGCAGGCTCGCAGGTGCTGACCGGCGCCGACCGCGATGCTGTCGCCAACGATCGCGCAGGTGACGCTGCGTCTACTGCCCGCCGAGTTGGCAGCGATATTGAGCGCGGCAAGCGCGAAAGCGATAACAACGACGCGTGCAACCATAGGGGAGACATCCGAATACCTGCGGCCCCGCAGCGAATGCGCGATTTGACGGGCCAGTGCTGCGCATTAACCCGCGACAGCGCCGATGGTTGCACACGGCAACGGTTTGGCTTGCGGGCAGGGAAGGGTGCGCGAGGAGTGGATCGCAAGACAGCGCGATCCGGTTGATGAGATGAGGCTGAGAGTTGGCTGCGCCCGATCACGAGCGCGCGGCAGGCGGCGGTTCAGATATCCCGGCCGTCGACCTTCTCGGAGAGCTTCTTCACCAGATCGGGAATCCGCTCGAGGTGCGGATGGATCGCGGTGGCGCGGCGGAAGGCTTCCAGAGCGCGTTTGTCGTCGCCGAGTTCCTGCATGATGATGCCGAGCCCGGACAGCGCACCGAAATGGCGCGGCTCTCGGGAGAGCACCTGCTGGATATCGGCGATCGCCGGTCCGAAGTCCTTCTTCATAAAATGAAGCGTGGCACGCCGGTTCCAGGCCTCGAGGAAGTCGGGCTTGATATCGATGATCGAGTTGAGGAGCTTGAGCGCCAGGTCGATGTCCTTGGCGTCGGTCGCGGTCTTGACGCGCCCCATCAGCAAGGTCGCCGTATCGCTGCCGGAGGCGAACCACAGCGCCCAAATGCGGCCCTCGATGTACTTCGCGCTCTCGGCATCGGGCGCGATCTTGAGCGCCTCGAATAGCCGGTCCAGATTGACCTTGGTGTCGCCGGTTTGCGCCCGCGGCAGTTCCTTCGGCGGTTCGATCATGCCGCCGTCGCGCTGCGACTCGGTGCGTGCCGTGGTTGCCGATACGACGGCGGCAAACAATACGATGAAGGCGGCAGCTCGGAATCGCGGGCCCATGAGGCGCAAGGTAGTATTGCCCGGCGCGACAATAAAGATCAGAAATGCTCAATGCGCTGTGATCTTGGCGCGCGTTGCCGTGAGGCAACACTAGGGGTCCGCAGGCGTTGAGCGATTAACACACTTTTAAGAAAGCAGGCGCATTCGGCGCTTTTTTGGTCGCGCCAGGAAGCTTATGACCCGCGGAAACGTCAATGGCCGGGACGAGCCCGGCCATGACAGATCAATGCAGATAAAACCGTACGATCTCAGCCTTGCCGGGCCTTGAAGCGCGGCTGGGTCTTGTTGATGACGTAAAGCCTGCCCTTGCGGCGGACCAGGCGATTGTCGCGATGGCGGCCGCGCAGAGATTTCAACGAGTTACGGACTTTCATGGCACGCTCTAAGAAGTTCTGCACGGCCGTGCGGCAAGTGCGGATGATTGAAAACGTGGGCGGAAACTAGGGATGCGGGCGGCGCTCGTCAACCGTTCCGGGCGATTTGGGCGTCCCCGCGCGGCGCTTTCTCAGGCTGCCTGGGCGGCGTCCGCGATCGGGAGTTTCAACAGCTTTGCGGCGTTTTTCCAGAGGATCGCCTCGCGCTGCGGCTCCGGGATGTCGAGATCGCGGATGAGCTTGATGGCGCGCGGTTTGAGCGAGGTCAGGGGAGGGGCGTCGCTGCCATAGAGCACCTGGTCCGGCCCGACCCAGTCGAGCACCATTCGCACCGCCGGCGCGTTATAGGTGACCGTGTCGAGATACATCTTCTTCAGGTAGTGGCTGGGTGCGTGCCTGATTTTCATCGGCGTGTAGGAGCCGAGGAAAAAGGCCTCGTCCTGCAACTCCCAGGCGTAGTCCATCCGGCTGATGGTCTCGCAGATGCCGCCGCCGCCGTGGGAACCGACAATCTTGAGGCGCGGAAAGTCCTCCAGGACGCCGCGCACGATCAGCCGTCCGAGCGCAAGGCAGAGGTCGAACGGCCGGCCGATCGAGGACGCCAACCGGTAGATGTTCATCCGCTCCTCGCCGAAGCCGATGTGCGGCGGGTGGATCATCACCGGCACGTCGAGGTCCTGCACCAATTCCCAGAACGGCCGTGCCTCGTCGTCGTCAGGATAGTGGCCCTTGTGGCTGGAGTTGATGAACACGCCCTTCAGGCCGCACTCGCGGATCGCGCGCTCGGTCTCCTTGACGAAGGCAGGCCCGCCGCACGGCAGGATGGTGGCGAACGAGTAGAGCACGCCCTTGTGCTTCTCCTGCACCTCGGCGGCGTAGTCGGTCCACTTCTGCACCGCCGGCAGCTCTTCGTTTCGGCCTTGCCGCGCAAATAATGCGCTGCGTTCGTCACCACGCTGATGTCGATGCCGTTCTTGTAGTGCGCGTCGAGGAAATTCTCGAGCACCATCGGGCAGCCGCGCTCGCCCCATCGCGGACCGCGCTTGCCGTCGATGGTGCCGAGGTCGGCGGCGGCCTCTTCGGGCGTGTAGATGTGCGAGTGCCAGTCGATGATCATGGTCTTCTCCGGTGCGGGGCGGCAAGGATAGTACGGCGCTATGGGCCGACGGAACCGATCTATTTGTCCGGCCATGAATTTTCGCCGTCACCCCGGTGAGCGCGGCTGCGCGGAGGGTGCTTGGCGGCCTGTCACAGGACCGTCATTCGGAAATCTTAGATCACGTCCAAACTCTCTCCAGTCCCCAGAAACCCGGAACCCCGCGCATGGACCGATTTCCCCCAGACGCGCGCTCAAGCCTTCGAAGCGTCGGAGGATATTGGGCGCAACCCCAGCGACAACCCCACCATCGGCGACGTCATCGCCGCCCGCTTCAACCGCCGCGACCTGCTCAAGGGCGCGCTCGGCGTGGCCGCCATCGCCGCGACCGTGAGCCCGCTCGCCATCGCCGCCGCCAGCCGTGCGCAGGCGCAAGGGCAATGGCCGCTTCCCGTTCAAGGAAGTCGCCGCCGGCGTCGACGAGAAGCATCACGTCGCCGAGGGCTACGATGCCGACATCCTGATCCGCTGGGGCGATCCGGTGCTGCCGGGCGCGCCGGCGTTCGACCCGCTGAAGCAGACGCGCGGCCGCGCAGAAGCTGCAGTTCGGCTACAACAACGACTTTCTCGGCTATCTGCCGATGCCGGGCGCCGCCAATCCGTCGCAGCACGGCCTGCTCGTGGTGAATCTCGAATACACCAACGAAGAGCTGATGTTTCCCGGCATCGGCGTCGAGCAGGAGAGCAAGGCGCAGAACTTCGCCAAGATCACCAGGGAACTCGTCGAGATCGAGATGGCCGCGCACGGCGGCGCCGTGATCGAGGTCCGGCGCGAGAACGGCAAGTGGCGCGTCGTGCCGGATTCGAAATACGCCCGCCGCATCGATGCCGACACGCCGATGGAGATCACCGGCCCGGCGGCCGGCCATGACCGGATGAAGACCAAGGCGGACCCGTCCGGCCGCCGCGTGCTCGGCATGGTCAACAACTGCGCCGGCGGCATTACGCCGTGGGGCACCTGGCTCTCCTGCGAGGAGAACTTCCACGGCTATTTCTGGGGCAAGCTCGCCGACGATCATCCGGAAGCCAGGAACCTACAAGCGCTACGGCGCGCCGGGCAACTGGTACGCCTGGGGCAAGTGGCACGATCGCTTCGACGTCACCAAGGAGCCGAACGAGGCCAACCGTTTCGGCTGGATCGTCGAGATCGATCCGTTCGACCCGACGTCGACGCCGCAGCAAGCGCACCGCGCTCGGCCGCATGAAGCACGAGGGCGCCACCGGCATCGTCAACCGCGACGGCCGCTATGTCCTCTACACGGGCGACGACGAGCGGTTCGACTATGTCTACAAATTCGTCACGCGCGGCACCGTCGACCGCGCCAATCCTGCCGCCAATCGCGACCTGCTCGACGACGGCACGCTCTATGTCGCGCGCTACAACGCCGACGGCAGCGGCGACTGGCTGCCGCTGGTCCACGGCCAGGGCCCGCTGACCGAGGCGAACGGCTTCAACAGCCAGGCCGACGTGCTGATCGAGACGCGGCGCGCCGCCGACCTGCTCGGTGCGACCAAGATGGACCGGCCCGAGGACGTCGAGGCGAACCCGAAGACCAACAAGGTCTACGTCATCATGACCAACAATACGAACCGCAAGCCGAGCAGTCGACGCCGCCAATCCGCGCGCCAACAACCGGTTCGGTCACATCATCGAGATGATCCCGCCGGACGGCGACCACGCGGCCACGCAGGTTCACGTGGGAGATTCTGGTGAAGTGCGGCGATCCCGTCGGTGGCGGCGGTCGGCGCAAGCTTCTCGTCGGCCACCACGCAAGGACGGCTGGTTCGGCATGCCGGACAATTGCGCGATCGATGCGCGACGGCCGGCTCTGGATCGCGACCGACGGCAACTCGGAGCGCGACACCGGCCGCTCCGACGGCCTGTGGGGCCTGGAGACCGAGGGCGAAGGCCGCGGCACCTCGCAAGCTGTTCTTCCGCTGCCCGGCCGGCGCCGAACTGTGCGGGCCCGAATTCACGCCCGACGGCGAGACGCTGTTCGTCGCGATCCAGCATCCCGGCGACGACGGTCCGAAATGGAAGGCGTTCGGCCGGCCGTCGAGCTTCGAGGATCCCTCGACGCGCTGGCCGGACTTCGATCCGAAGCTGCCGCCGCGGCCGTCCGTCGTGGTCGTCACCACGGCGCGGCGGCGGCAAGATCGGCACGTAGCTCGGCGGCGCAAGCCGTCGAGGCGATCTTCGCTTTGCTTGCGATCAGCCGCGCGCCGGCAGCGCGCGGTGCGACCATTTCTCCACCCGCGGCTCGATCTGGACCGACCAGAGGTCCTGGTCGGCGACATCCTTGAGGGTCACCGTCATCACCTCGCTCGCGCCATCGATCGCGACGTGGCCGAAGAACTGCAGGCCGAAGCAGGGCGCCAGGTCGTCCGGTTGATCGCCGCCGCAGCCCTTCTGATAGACCGCGCGCGGCCCGAAGGTGTTGTCGAGCGGCTGCGGACGCCAGGTGCCGGCATGCAGCGGTCCGGAGATGAATTCCCAGAACGGCTCGAAATCCTGGAACACGGCCCGGTTGGGATCGTAGTAGTGCGCGGCGGTGTAGTGCATGTCGGCGGTAAGCCACACCGTATTGCGGACGCCGGCATGCTTGATGAACGCCAGCAGGTCGGCGATCTCGCATTCACGGCTCCGCGGCGGGCCGTCGCCGAGCGCAATCGCATCGTGGCTGACGACGCCGATCGGCAGGTCGGCGGCGATCACCTTCCAGGTCGCCTGCGAGCGCATCAGTTCACGCTTGAGCCATGCGAGCTGCGTCGGTCCCAGGATGTCCGCGCGGGCGCCGTCGTAGCGATTGATCTCGCGATACGAGCGCATATCGAGCATGAACACGTCGAGCAGCGGGCCGTAGGGAATTCGCCGGTAGACGCGGCCGGCTTCCGCCTGGGTCTGGCGGATCGGCATGAATTCATGAAACGCGCGGCCGCCGCGTGCGGTGAGCTGGAGGATGCTTGCGTCGCCATACGGGCCGCCGCGCCGGTCTTCGCCCGGGCACCAGTCGTTGGTGACCTCGTGATCGTCCCATTGGGCAAACATCGGGACCTCGGCGTTGAAGGCGCGGACGTTGCGATCGAGCAGATTGTATTTGTAGTGGCCGCGGAACTCCGCGAGCGTCCGCGCGATCTTGGACTTGTCCTCGGTGACGAGGTTGTTCCACATCTCGCCGTTCGGCAGCCGGCGCTGCGAGGGCACCGGACAGTCGCCGTAGATGTGGTCGCCCGAGTGAATGAAGAAGTCGGGCCGGTTGCGTTGCATCGTGGCATAGGTGCGCATGCCGCCGCGCGCCTCGTCGATGCCCCAGCCCTGGCCGGCGGTGTCGCCCGACCAGAGGAACGAGATCGATCGCCGTTCGCTCGGCGCGGTGCGGAAGCGCCCGATCGCGCGGCTCGCTCATGACGGTCGGAAA
Source organism: uncultured Alphaproteobacteria bacterium (assembly GCA_963807865.1). GTDB lineage: Bacteria > Pseudomonadota > Alphaproteobacteria > Rhizobiales > Xanthobacteraceae > VAZQ01. Next base: position 387,515 of record CAWEDK010000009.1, read on the forward strand.
CGAGTGATCCTCGAACCCGATGCGATAGAAGATGTCCTGTCCGGCCGGCAATCCTTCGAGCAGCACCTTGGCGGTGAAATCCGATTCGGCATGCGCGTCGACGTAGACGGCGTTGCGGATGGTTTTGAAGCTGTCGGTGGTGGCGACCTCGACGAGCATGCGGGAGGGCCGGTCGGCGCGCGCCCAGACCACGGCGGAATCGATCGACACGTCGCCTGACTGGATACCGTGCGTGATCACGGGCCGATCGGCGACGCGGCTGATCGATGGCTTGGCGATGCCGCCAGCGATCGTGATCGCCGCCGTTGACGCCGCCGTGCTCAAGAAACGCCGTCGCGTCAGCAGGCGCGCTGCCGCGCCGCCTCGGATGGTGACGGCCATAGGGCCTCCGCCGTCGAATTGTTGCGGCGGACGATGCGGTTTGTTTCTGACAGCGACTCAACGCTTTCACGACGGCTCTGTGAATCGCAAAACGAACTCGGCACCGCGCAAGACTGCGCGGTGCCGAGTGTTGCGATCGCTTGCGCAGGTTACTGCTTGCTCGCGGTCTTCGGCGTGTCGGGCGCGGCGAACGGATTGGATGCCGTTCGCCGGAGCGCGCCGTAGCAGGTTTCGACCTCCGACAGCGCGTCGGCGAAACCCTCGAGAGGCAGCTTGAAGACGGCCTGCGCGGTCTTGACCTGGATCATCGGTGCGCCGGCGAGCCGCTGCATGAACTTGCCGTCGGCGCCGAGATCGATCACCACCAGTTTCGGCGTCACCGCGATGGCGTTCGCGTCGCTCTGCATGACCGGGGCCGCATTGATCTCGACCGGGAATGCGGTCTGCGGTTTGAGCTCCCATTCTTCGGCGCCGAGCGCGATGCGATAGCCGCCCGGATAGCGGACGAGGACGAATTGCAGCGGGCCGCCGTTGCTGGACGCGCCCGGCAACGGACGCTCTGCGCTGCAGTGCGAGCCGACGTTGCCGCGGACCCAGGCGTTGACGGTCCATAATCCGACTTGTTTCGGCGGCGATGCTTGGGTGATGGCGACAGGCGCATTGGCCTGCGCGGAGGCGCCGGTCGGCGCCGCAAGCAGAAGCGCGAACGCGCCGGCGATGATGGCGAGGGTAGAGCCGTTACGTCGAAGCGAATTCAGTGCGCACATGTTTGATCCTCCGGTTGAAGCTCTGATGTTGCGAGGATGGATCGTTGGCGGGATGTGCGATGTGATCGGCGACACACAATCGACGAATTGCCGGCTGCCGCCGTCCGGTTTCCATGCGGCGCGCGCAAGATGCATGCAGTTCGCGCGCAAGAAACGCTTCTTTGTGATCGGCGGCACAGTGCGAATGTGGTGGTGATCGTAACGTGATGATCGCCGGACAGCGATGCTGTCCAAAGACAGAACGGTGATCGACATGGCCGCAATGATTCAAATCCACGGGCCGCACGAGGGCAAATTCGTCGCGCAGTTCATGACTGCGGACGGGCGTTCGTTGGCGATCGCCATCCCGGAATTGCAAGCCGAGGTGCTGCGCGACATTCAGGAGCACATGCCCTACGGGCTGGCGGTGCACGACATCGACGCCGCTGTGTAATGTGGGTTCCTGCGGCCGGCGCGCTGCAAGTGCCGGGAGCGGACCGGATTTCCCGCCTCGAAGCCGATCGGGCGTCCGGCAGCCGCGGGAGATGGTGGGCGCGACAGGGATCGAACCTGTGACCCCTACCATGTCAAGGTAGTGCTCTACCGCTGAGCTACGCGCCCGAACCGGCCAATCGGCGGCCGTTCCTCATATCGGCTCCATTCCAGGGAGGCAAGGCGCGCTGAGGGCTTAATCAGGCCGCCAGCATCTTCTGCACCTCGTTGACGAGGTCGCGCAGGTGAACCGGCTTGGACAGGACTTTGGCATTCTTCGGGGCTGCCGAATCGGAATTCAGCGCGACCGCGGCGAAGCCGGTAATGAACATGATCTTGATGTCGGGATCGAGCTCTGACGCGCGTCGCGCCAGTTCGATTCCATCCATCTCCGGCATGACGATATCGGTGAGCAGAAGCTCGAACGGCTCTTCGCGCAGCCGCTGGTAAGCGGACATGCCATTGTCGAATGACATGACCTCGTAGCCCGCGTTCTGCAGCGCTTTCACAAGAAAACGCCGCATGTCGCCGTCATCTTCGGCCAGAATTATTTTCGCCATTGCCCTGCCCGCTGCGGGTGTGAGCCACGGCTCCCGCGCCCGCTTGTCCTCGGCTCATAAACCAGATGTCCGGTAAACATCGGGTGAACCCTACCTGAGAGCATGCTATCAACCGCCGGGTCATCCGGCCTAAAGCCCATGGACAATAGCGCGTTTCCGGCGATAGTGATGCGGAAAAGTGGGGCGTGCTCCAGAGTTTCAGCAAGGCTACCTGCCGACCATGCGTGAACCGAAAGACGAGCTCGACCCGCCCTTTGAGATCATCGAGCCCGCCGAATGGATCGGGCCGGTGCTGTTCAACTCCCCCCACAGCGGCAGCGTCTACCCGCACGGCTTCCTGGCCACGTCGCGGCTGGATATTGCGACGCTGCGGCGGTCGGAGGATTCGTTTGTCGACGAACTTGCGCACGGCGTGGTGCGGCGTGGCTACCCGCTGATGCGGGCGCATTTTCCGCGCTGCTATGTCGACGTCAACCGCGAGCCGTACGAGCTCGATCCGCGCATGTTCGAGGGCCGGCTGCCTTCGTTCGCCAACACCCGCTCGATGCGCGTCGCCGGCGGCCTGGGGACGATCGCCCGGGTGGTGGGCGACGCCCAGGAGATCTACGGCCAGCGCATCCCGGTCGACGATGCCATCCGGCGGATCGAAACGCTTTACAAGCCCTATCACCGGGCGCTGCGCCGGTTGTTTACCCGCATCCATCGCGATTTCGGCGTGGCCGTGCTCGTCGACTGTCACTCGATGCCTTCGACCGCCGGCTCGAAGGACGAGCGGCCGCGGGCCGACGTGGTTCTGGGTGACCGGTACGGGACGAGCTGTGTGCCGGCGGTGACCGAGGTGATCGAGACGACGCTGCGCGCCCAGGGCTATTCGGTCAGCCGCAACAAGCCTTATGCGGGCGGCTTTATCACCGAGCATTACGGCAACCCGGCCGCCGGATTGCATGCCATGCAGCTCGAATTCAATCGGGCGCTGTACATGGATGAGCGGCGCTACGAGCGTTCCGCCACCTTCGCGCGCCTGGCGGCGGACCTTGAGATTCTTGCCGATCGGGTGGCCGAAATCCCGATTGAGGAACTGCGGCCCTATCGGGCGGCGGCAGAGTAGTTCAATTCAAAAAAAGGGGCCGCTCGTTGCCGAGCGGCCCAAGTCTAGGGAGGAAACGCCCAAGGAGGGCGGCGGTAACGCAAGGCGCTACCGCACCGCAACAACTTGCCATCGCACCGCACAAAAAGCAAGGGTAAAAGTAAGTGATATTGACCTATCTTGTATGCGCGAGGCGCAGGGCTTCGCGCTAAGGGACCGCCGATCCGGGTTCGTGCGCGCCGGAATAAGCAAGACATGCCAATAGGATAAGTGCCGCCTGGAGCCCGAACACGGTGCGGTAGGCATCGAGCGCGTAGGCACCGTCCTGGGTTGTGGGAAAAAGTTCGATCACGAATCCGCTTACGAGTTGCACGAGGAAAGTGCCGCCCATCGATCCGAGATTGAGAATCGTAAGTCCGCGCCCCACGAGGTGAAGCGGGAAAAGCGACCTGCCGTGCGCAATCAGCAGCGGCCCGAACGCGCACAGGAAGCCGAAGACCGCAAACCACGCAATCAGCGCAGCCTGACTGAGCGTGCCGACGACCGCCAGATACGCAAGGACCGCCGCGCTCCCGATCGCGCCGGCAAGAACCGGCAGCTTGTGGCTTCTCCACACCCGATCCATCGGTCCCCAGACCAGTGAGCCGATAATCTGCGCCACGACCGGAATCAGCAGCACACTGCCGCGTTCCTCTAGCGTGTAACCGTAGATGTGCGTCAGGTAAGGGGCGCCCCACAGGCCGACGATCATCGAAAACGAGGAATAGACCACGACATTCATCAGGAAGAGCCGCCCGACCGATGGCGTGCGGATCACCGCCATGATGCCGGCCATGCTCTCGCTCCATCGTTCCGTGCGCACCGGGCCGGACGCGGTTTCGTCGCGGACCACGCAAGCGATCAGCACGCCAACCGCGAACGTGAAGGCGCCGACCAGGAGGAAGCTTCCTCGCCACCCGATCGCCGCCGTCGAGAATGCCAGCGGTGCGGTCGCGATCAGGGTCCCGACGGTGCCGATCCCCAATTGCAGCCCAACCAGGGTGGCGAAGCGGTCCGGCGGAAACCGCCGGGCATAAACCGCAAGCGACGCCATGAAAGCGCTCGACGAGCCGATCCCCAACAGCAGCCGGCCACAGATCAGCATCGCCGGCGAGGGCGCGGTCGCAAAGACGATCGCGCCCAGTACCGTGACCGCGGCGCCCGCCAACAGGCAAAGGCGGGGGCCGAACCGGTCGAGCGCCATGCCGAGTGGAATTTGCACCGCCGCGAACGCGAAGAAGAAAACACTCGACAACAGGCCGATCTCGGCCGGCGACATGCCGAGTTCGCTCGCCAGGTTAGGGGCGATCACGCCGATCGAATTGCGCAGGAACTGGCTGACGATATAGATCGCAATCAGAGTGCCGACGAGCGCCACGACGGCAGCGCCGGAGTTCGTCGGTGGAGAACCGCGCGGTGGCACGAGCATAAAGAGGGTCCCGGACTTCGCCAGCGGCGCAAGTTCGGATCAGACCGGCTGCGGCACGTGCGCTGCTCGCCGGCAACCCGATATCCGGCGCGGCCGGGGCATTTTCGTTACACGATGGCGGGAGCCCGGCAAGCGGGCCGGATGCGACGCATCAATGCTCTCGGCGCAGCGCAGGCTGCGCTTTCCCTGATGCGCTCGCCGTTTTGCCTCGCGCCGCGCTCTCACCTAAAGAAGGGTGAGCGGCGCAGATTTGGCAGGATTGCGATCGTCCGGCGAGCCGGGCAGGGTATCGGCGGGGAGGCGGCATGACGGCGATCGACTTTTCAGCGTTTTTGAATGAACTTGCCGCCATTTCCGGCGAAACCATTTTGCCGTTTTTTCGCACCGCCTTGAGCGTTTCAGACAAGAGCGACTCTGGCAGCTTCGATCCGGTCACCGCAGCCGATCATGCGGCCGAGACCGCAATGCGGGCCCTGATAGGCCGCACGTTTCCGAGCCACGGCATCATCGGTGAGGAATTCGGCAGCCAGCAGCCGGAGGCTGAATATGTCTGGGTGCTCGATCCGATCGACGGCACCAAGTCGTTTATCTGCGGAATGCCGGCCTGGGGCACGCTGATCGGCCTGTTGCGGCAGGGTGCGCCGGTCTACGGCATGATGAACCAGCCGTTTACCCGCGAGCGCTTCAGCGGCGATGGCGGCGCGGCGCACTACCGTGGTCCGGCCGGCGAGCGTGCGTTGAAGGTGCGGTCCTGCGAGGCGCTATCCGATGCGGTGCTGTTCACCACGAGCCCGCGGCTGATGAATGGCGGCGATCGCGCGGCGTTCGGCCGGATCGAGGATGCGGTGCGGCTCTCGCGTTACGGCGGCGATTGCTATGCCTATTGCATGCTGGCCGCCGGGCACGTCGATCTCGTCATCGAAACCGAACTCAAGCCGTACGATGTGCTGCCGCTGGTACCGATCATTCAGGGCGCAGGGGGCGTGATCACGACCTGGGAGGGCGAGCCGCCATTTTTCGGCGGGCGGATCGTCGCGGCCGGCGACAAGCGCGTGCACGCGGCCGCGCTGGAGTTGCTTCGGGCGGGAGTGTCGTAAACCCGCCGGCAGGCTGCGGACACAGTCGGATCAGTCGTCGAACACCCGCGTAACGTGCCCCATCTTGCGGCCGGGTCGCGCGTGGGCCTTGCCGTAGAGATGAACGCACGCGCCCGGCACGGTCAGCCATCGCGAATAGCCGTCAACTTCGGCGCCGATCAGATTCGTCATTTCGACCCGGCCGCGCCGCAGCGGTTTGCCGAGCGGCCAACCTGCGACCGCCCTGATATGCTGCTCGAACTGCGAGACCGAAGCGCCGTCAATCGTCCAATGCCCGGAATTGTGGACACGCGGCGCAATCTCGTTGACCAGTAACTGCGTGCCATCGCCTGCGCGGACGACGAACATCTCGACCGCGAGCACGCCGACATAGTTGAACGCATTTGCGATGGCGCCGCCGATCCGGCGAGCCTCGGCGGCGACTTCGGCAGGCACGTCCGCCGGTACCCGGGATACTTTGAGAATGTGCTCGCGGTGCTCGTTTTCCGTCAGGTCGAAGCACTCGACTTCGCCGCTCCGGGAGCGCGCCGCCACGATCGACACCTCCCGGTCAAACGGGATGAAGGCTTCGAGAATCGCGGGCTGGCCGCCGATCTCGCGCCATGCGGCATCGAGGTCGCTGCCGGCGCGGATCGTAGTCTGTCCCTTGCCGTCGTAGCCGAAGCGCCGGGTCTTCAGCACCGCCGGCCGCCCGACGCGATCGAGCGCCGCCGCGATCCGGTCGCTGGCATCGACGCGCGCAAACGGCGTGACCGGAATGCCGAGGCCGGCCACGAACTCTTTCTCGACGGCGCGGTCCTGCGTAATCGCCAGCACCTGCGGATCCGGTACCACCGGCTTGCGGGCGGCGAGAAACATGGCGGTTTCCGCCGGGATGTTCTCGAACTCGTAGGTGATCACGTCGACGTCTGTGGCGAACCGGTCGAGCGCGCCGGTGTCGGTATAGTCCGCCATGGTGACGCGATGCACCACGTCGAAGGCTGGCGCATCCGGATTGGGCGCGAAGACGTGGCACTTGAAGCCCAGTTGCGCGGCCGCGAGCGCCAGCATCCGTCCGAGCTGGCCGCCGCCCAAAATGCCGATGGTCGAGTCGGGCTTGAGCACCTCAATCCTTCGGGCGCTTTGCGACGGACTGGGTCTGCGCTGCCCGCCAGGCGGCCAGCCGCTTGGCGAGCCGCGCGTCAGATAGCGCAAGCACCGCTGCCGCCAGCAGCGCCGCGTTGATGGCGCCCGGCTTGCCGATGGCAAGCGTGCCGACCGGAATGCCAGCCGGCATCTGCAGGATGGAGAGGAGGCTGTCCTTGCCCTCGAGCGCGTGGGTGTTCATCGGCACCCCGAACACCGGCAGGGCGGTAAGCGAGGCCGTCATGCCGGGCAGATGCGCGGCGCCGCCGGCGCCTGCGATCACCACCTTGAAGCCCTTCCGGGCTGCGGACTTGCCGAACTTGAACAGCCGGTCGGGCGTGCGGTGGGCCGAGACGATCAGCCGCTCGTAGCCGACGCCCAGCGCATCCAGCGTCTCGGCGGCGTGCGTCATCGTCGCCCAGTCGGACTGGCTACCCATGATGATTGCAACCGGCTTCCCGGCCATCAGCCCCTCGAATCGGCCAAAAGGAAGCGGCGGATTATAGGGACGGTCGATAGAGTGGCAAGGCGGCGAGGTATAGAGAAAAGACGCTCACCGCGGGTTGGGCTGCCCAAAGTCCGACGAAATTGACGAGCAGACACTCCCGGCATCCGCAAAGTCCTTTTCTGTCGCCTTAGAAACGCCATTTCTGCGAGCGAACGTTCATTCTCATATTGTTGCGCTGCAAGGGAGGGGGGACCTTATGCGCCGCGCCAATGCGCAGCTGCAATCTGACCGCCGCGCCGAGATCCTCGCGGCCGCGCAGCGTTGCTTCGTACGGTCTGGATTTCATGGCGCTTCGATGCAGGATATCTGCACCGAAGCCGGGATGAGTCCGGGCAATCTGTACCGTTACTTTCCCTCGAAGGAAGCGTTGATCGCCGGCATTGCCGAGCGTGACCGCGCCGAGGTCGCACAGCAGTTCGCCAGTGCCGATCTATCGCAGGGGGTGTTCGCCGTGCTCGAGGGCTTGGCGCACCACCACTTCGCGGTGCGGCCGAGCGAGCAGGTTCTGCTCTGCACCGAGGTGATGGCGGAAGCCCGCCGTCATCCGGAGATCGCCCGCATTTCCCACGCGTTCGACGCCGACGTCCGGAAGTGGCTGATCGATCTGCTGCACGCCGCGGCCGCGCGCGGCGACATTCCGGACGATGTCGATTTCGAGGGCGTCGTAACCATGCTGATGGTGATCGCCGACGGCGTCTGGTGGCGCCGCGCGCTCGATCCTGATTTCGACCCCGAAGCCATTCTCCCGATATTCATGAACATCACCCGGCACATGCTGCGCAGCCGTCCGAGAAGCGTGCCAGACCCCAACCGCCAGACGGCCGTCAGCAAGGAGGGCGCCCAATGAAGGGAAGCCGCATCACCGCATTCGGTCTCGTCGTCGGGGCCGGCCTCTGGATCGCCTCGGGGCATTTTCTGCCGCACGAATCGGCCGAAAGCCGCGCCGCTGTGCGTCCCAACGAGAGCGAGGCCAAGAAGCTGTTCCGGGTCGCCGTGACCGAGTCCCATGTCGTTCCGCACAGCCGCAAGCTGCTGCTGTCCGGCCGCACCGAGGCCGACAAGCGCGTGGTCATCAATTCCCGCGCCAACGGCGAGGTAAAGGAGGTTCGGGTTAAGCGTGGTTCATTGGTCAAGGCCGGCGACATCATCGCCGTGCTGTCCGACGAGGCACGCGAAGCGCAGGTCGCGCAGGCGCAATCGCTCGTCACTCAGCGCCGGACCGAGCTCGAGGCCAAGCGTGGCCTCCTGGCGTCCGGCGCCATTCCGCGGCTCGAAGGTGTGAATCTGGAAGCGCAGCTCAAGACCGCCGAGGCCAACCTGGCGCTGGCGCTCGCCGAGCGCGAACGCGGCATCGTGCGGGCACCCTGGGCGGGCGTTATCGTCGATCTGGCGGTCGAAGTGGGACAGGCCTCGTTCTCATTCTCCGGCCGCGATATTGGGTCGCTATTGGCATTAGATCCGATGCTAGCTGTGGTCGAGGTATCCGAGCGCAAGCTTGCCGGCACCAAAGTCGGCCAGAACGCAAAGGTGCAGTTCGTCACCGGTGAGACCGCGGTCGGGCGTGTCCGATTCGTCTCGAAGACCGCGAGCGCCACCACCCGGACCTACCGGGTCGAAGTCGAGTTGCCGAACGCCGACGGTGCGATCCCCGACGGCATCACCGCCGAGGTGTCGATTCCACTGTCGCAGGTGTTGGCGACGCGCGTACCACGCTCCGCGCTCACCTATTCGTCGGCCGGCGAGCTTGGCGTACGCCATGTCAACAAAGAGGACATCGTCGGCTTTGTCCCCGTGACCGTCGTCGAGGACGAACAGTCCTACATGTGGGTCGGCGGCATCGCCGAAGGTACGCGCGTGATCGTGCAGGGCCAGGACTTCGTGCGCGAAGGCCAGAAGGTCGATGCCGTGCCGGCGGTCGAGCTGACCGCCGTCGCGAAGTAGCCCGGGAAAGAAAGATAACGAGACCGGTTCGATGTCCCGACTTATCGACTACGCTATCGATCACGCCCGGCTGACGATCGCCACGCTGATATTCCTGCTGCTGGCGGGGCTCGTCGCCTATGTGACGATCCCGAAGGAGTCCGAACCGGACGTCAAAATCCCGATTATCTACGTCCAGCTCGCGCAGCGCGGTATCAGTCCGGAAGATGCCGAGCGGCTGTTGTTGCGCCCGGTCGAAACCCAGCTCAAGTCGGTCGGCAACGTCAAGGAAATGCGCTCGACCGCGTTTGAGGGCGGCGGTTTCGTCATGCTCGAATTCGAGGCCGGGTTCGACTCCAAGTCCGCGCTCGCCGACGTGCGCGCTAAAGTCGACAACGCCAAGCACGATCTTCCACGCGATGTGGATGAGCCCCAGGTGATGGAGGTCAATCTCTCGCTCTATCCGGTGTTGGTTGTCGGATTGTCGGGCGACGTGCCGGAACGCACGCTCCTGCGCATCGCACGCTCCGCGAAGAACGCCATTGAGCAAGCGCCGGGCGTGCTGTCGGCCGAACTGCGCGGCGCGCGTGACGAGGCGGTGGAGGTCATTCTCGACCCGACCCTGATCAACAGCTACGGCCTGTCGATCGACCAACTCGGCTCGATCACGTCGTCCTTCAACACTCTGATCGCGGCCGGCGCGCTCGAAGGCCAGACCGGCAGATTCGCCGTCAAGGTGCCGTCGCTGTTCGAGAAGCCGCAGGACATCCTGAAGATTCCGGTGGTGTCGACCCAGAAGGCGACCGTGACCCTGGCGGACATCGCGCAGGTCAAGCCGACCTTCAAGGACGCGACTTCGGTGACCCGGGTCAACGGTCGTCCGGCTATGACCATCGAGGTCTCGAAGCGCACCGGCGCCAACCTGATCGAGACCGTCGATACGGTGAAGCATATCGTCACCGAACTTCAGAAGACCTGGCCCGACGCGGTCCATGTCACCTTCACGCAGGACAAGTCGAAGGTCATCCGGCAGATGCTCGGCGACCTGCAGAACTCGGTCGCCACCGGCGTGCTGCTGGTCGTAGTGATTATCCTGTTCGCACTCGGCTTCCGCGCCTCGCTGTTCATCGGCATCGCGATCCCGGCGTCGTTCCTCGCCGGCGTGCTCGGCCTGCAGCTTGCCGGCCTCACCGTGAATATCGTGGTGCTGTTCTCCCTCATTCTCGCGGTCGGCATGCTGGTCGATGACGCGATCATCGTGTCGGAGTTCGCCGAGCGACGAATGGCCGAAGGCATGCCGCCGCGCGAGGCCTATTCGCTCGCCGCCAAGCGGATGTCGGGCCCGGTGATTGCCGCCACGCTGACCCGCATCGCGGCGTTTTCGCCGCTGTTGTTCTGGCCCGGTGTGGTCGGGCAGTTCATGAAATATCTGCCGATCACGCTGATCGCGACGCTGTTCGCGTCACTGGTGGTTGCGTTGTTCTTCACGCCGACGCTCGGCGCGCTGCTCGGCAAGGCGTCGCCCGTCCCGCATGACGAGCGCACGAAGGACACCGGTCCCTACATGCGCACCGTCCGATGGGCGCTGCACCGGCCCGGCCTGACGCTGACGCTCGCGGTGGCACTGCTGTTTGTGGTGCACACCGCCTACGGCAAGTTCGGCCGCGGCGTCGAATTCTTCCCGAGCGTCGAACCGGACTACGGCCAGGTGATCGTGCATGCGCGCGGCAACCTCTCGCTCGACGAAAAGGACCGCGTGCTGGCCGAGGTCGAAAAGCAGGTGTTGAACTATCCCGGCGTCAAGACGGTCTACACGCGCGTCGGCGAACAGCCGCGCGGCATGAGCGAGATCACCGAGGACACAGTCGGCGTCATCCAGTTCGAGTTCGGGGACTGGCGCACGCGCGCCACCGCGCACGAGATCATGGACGCGCTACGCGCCCGAACGTCCTACATTCCAGGCATCCTGGTCGAGGTGACCGCGCCGCGCGGCGGACCAGCGACCGGCAAGCCGATCCAAGTGCAGCTCGGCGCGATCGATCCGGCCGCGCTGCCGGCGGCGGCCAAGAAGGTCACCGAGATACTGGCGGCGCGCCACGACATCCGCGATCTCGACGACGGCCAGCCACTGCCCGGCATCGACTGGAAGATCGAGGTCGACAAGGCGGAGGCTGCGAAATACGGCGCCGGCGTTCCGACTGTCGGCAGCGCCGTCCAGCTTGTCACCAACGGCCTGAAGGCGACCGAGTACCGGCCCGTCGACAGCGACAAGTCGGTCGACATCCTGGTGCGTTTCCCGCCCGACCGTCGCAGCCTGGACCAGATCGACGATCTGCGTGTGCAGACCACGAGCGGCCACGTTCCGATCGGCAATTTCGTGAAGCGCGTTCCGTCGCCGCGCGTGGGCTACATCAACCGGGTCAACGGCAGCCGCGTCATGACGGTAACGGCGAACGTCGCCGAGGGCGTACAGACCGCGAAGGTCCAGCAGGAGATCGCCGCCGAGCTCGCCAAGTCCGATCTCGGATCGGGCGTGATCTTCAAGCTCAAAGGCGAGGACGAAGAACGCGAGAAGGCGGGCGCCTTCCTGATCAAGGCATTCGGCACCGCGATCTTCCTGATCTTCGCGATCCTGCTCGCGCAGTTCAACAAGCTCACGTCGGTCGGCCTCGTTCTCTCGGCCGTTATCCTGTCGACCTTCGGCGTGCTACTCGGTCTCATGTTCATGGGCCAGCCTTTCGGCGTGGTGATGACCGGCATTGGGGTGATCGCCAACGCCGGTGTGATCGTGAACAACAACATCGTTCTGATCGACACCTACGATCGCCTGCGGCGCGAGGGCGTCGAGGCCTACGAGGCGATTCTGGAGACCTGCCGGGAGCGTGCGCGTCCCGTGGTGCTGACCGCGGTGACCGCCATTCTCGGCGTGCTGCCGATCGCGTTCGGCATGAACATCGAGTTCCTGTCGCGTGAGATCACGATCGGAGCGCCGGCGACGCAATGGTGGATCAACCTGTCGACTGCCATCGTGTTTGGTCTCGGCTTCGCGACCGTGCTGACACTGATCGTGACGCCGGCGGCGCTGATGGCGATCGATTTGATGCGGCAGAGGCGCATTCGCTTGGTGGCGGCGTGGCGTGCGCGGTTCGGCCGCCGGTCGCGGGTGGCTACTCCGGCGTGATCCCTGCGTCCTTGACGACCTGCGCCCACTTGCGGATTTCAACCGGAATGAAGGCTGCAAGCTCGTCGGGCGTGCTGGTGAGGGGCGTGATCGCGAGCGCGTTCATCCGATCCTGAATGTCGGGGCGTTGGACGAGCGCCGTCAGGATTCCGTTGAGCCGGTCGATGACCGGACGCGGCGTGCCAGCCGGCGCCACCACCGAGAACCAGCCGGACGCTCCATAGCCTACGACACCACCTTCGGCGATCGTCGGCAGGTCCGGCATCGCCTTGACGCGGTTGGCCGAGGTCACGCCGAACGCCTTCACCTTGCCGTCCTTGATTGCCGGAATGGCGACCGCCAGATCGACGATCATGAATGGAATGTGTCCGGAGATGACATCGGTCAGCGCCGCGACGCTGCCGCGGTACGGCACATGCTGCGCTTTCCCGCCGGTCATTTTCAGGAACATCTCCATGAATAAATGGTGCGGCGTCGATGCGCCCGAGGTGCCGTAGCTCATCTGCCCGTTCCGGCTCTTGATCAACTCGATCAACTCCCGCACCGAATTGGCCCCGAGCCCGGGATTGCCGACGAGCGCGAATTGCGACGAGCCGACGAGGCCGATCGGCGCGAAGTCCTTCACAGTGTCGTACGGCAGCGATTTGTAGACGCTGGGGCCGATCGCGAGCGTGGTGACTGGCGCGATGAAGATCGTATGGCCGTCCGGCGCCGCGCGGGCGGCGGCGTGCGCGGCGACCACGGTGCCGGCGCCCGGCCGGTTTTCGACGATGACCGGCTTCTTGAGCTTGTCCTGCAGTTCCTGCGCCAGCATGCGCGTCAGGATGTCGGTCCCGCCGCCGGCCGGAAACGGACAAAGGAACGTGACGCTGCGTTGCGGATAGTCGTCGGTGGGCTGCGCATTGGCGATCGCAGCCCCACCGCACGCGAAGGCGAACGTCCAGCCGAGTACGGCAATTCGTTTCATCCTGCGGGTCCTCGCGAAACCGCCGGTCAAGTCCGCGGCGCGACGATGCTACAGCGTCGATTGGAAAAGGCGAGGGGCATGCCGGCAGCCCGCCGAGCCACGCGGGTGAGCATCGGTCGGTCGGCGCATCGACTGCGGCCGCTCTCCTCAAGCCGCTCGGGAGGCACGCCGGCAGCGCGCTGGAACAGGCGGACAAAGCGATATATGTCCAAAAGGCGGTACGCCGTTCCGCCGCTGGACTGTTAGCCGGCGGCTGCCAAGCCGCAGGCAGATCGATGGCGCGGTGCCCAGCTTTTCCGGCGCACAATGTGTCACATTCGCGCCGGTGGGTGGATCGACTAATCGAAATGCGAGTTTCTTGGCGAGTTTTGCGCGGGAGATGCGAATGCTGAAAAGGTTGATCTCAGCCGGGACAGCTGGATGGCTGTTGGCAGCGCTGCCGGTGCATGCGCAAACCGATCCCGCGGCCGATTACCCCAACAAGCCGGTCAAGATCGTGGTGAGCGTACCGGCCGGTGGCGGCGTCGATACGGTCACCCGGCTGTTCGCCGCCCGGCTTCAGCAGCGGCTGGGACAGCCGTTCGTGATCGAGAACCGCGGCGGGGCCGGCGGCAATATCGGAGCGGAGACGGTATATACCGCCGAACCCGACGGCTACACGCTGCTGGCCTCGCAGCCGGCGCCCATCACCAGCAACGTCGCGCTCTACAAGAAGCTCAATTTCGATCCGGTCGCGCTCGAGCCGGTCGCCGTGATGTCGAAATTTCCGAACGTGCTGCTGGTCCGCCAGAACTTTCCGGCCAAGACCGCGCAGGAGTTCCTTGCCTACGTGAAGGCCAATCCAGGCAAGGTGACCTTTGCGTCGCAAGGGCCAGGCACCACCTCGCACCTCACCGCCGAACTGTTCGCGACCGTCACTGGAACGAAGATGCTGCATGTGCCCTACCGGGGCACCGGGCCTGCGCTCAACGACATCGTTGCCGGTCACGTCGACCTGATTTTCATGGAGTTGTCGGCCGCGCACAAGCTGCACGATGCCGGCAAAGCCCGGATCCTGGCGGTCGCGACCGACAAGCGTTTGGACATCATGCCGGATATGCCGACGCTCGATGAAATCGGATTGCGCAAGTTCGTGTCCGATACCTGGAACGCGATCAGCGCGCCGCCGAAGACGCCACGTCCGATCGTCACCAAGCTCAACCGAACCATCAACGACATCCTCAACGAAGCAGAGACCAAGGCGCGCTTCCGCGAGCTCAACCTGATGGCGGCAGGAGGCACGCCCGAGGACATGGCGAAGCTCAAGCGGGACGAGACCGAACGCTGGACCAAAGTCATTCGCGACGCCAACATTCAGCCGGAGTGAGCCCGCTCGCCGCGGCGGTCAGAGACGCTACGCGATGATGTCGGGGGTCAATTGATCCTCGATGAACGAGATGCGGTCGCGCAGGTAGAGTTTGCGCTTCTTGAGCCGCTGGACCTGCAGCATGTCGGAGCCCCGCGCATCTTGCAGTGCAGCGATCGCGGCATCGAGGTCGCGATGCTCCTGCTGCAGGCGTGCCAGTTGCTCCCGGAGTTCGTGTTCTTCCTCTTTGGTCATTGCCGCTGCTGATCCGAGGTCGGCCAATTCTGCCCGCCGGGAACCCCGGAGACCTGGGAAATTATCCCCTTTTTGCCCCGGGAGGTTCAAGCCTCGGCATATGGCCTATGAGGCAAAGCGGGGATTGTTGCGTTGCAGCATCAAAACGCCCTTCGCCTTGAAAGCAGAATAGTATAGAATAAGTATGTCAGGTGGTCTGACTGGGAGACAATCCGACATGTCCATCGAAACGCACCTTTCGGAGCTACAACGGCGGCACAGCGCGCTCGAAGCTCAAATTAACGAGCTGCGGGGCCATCCGTCGGCCGACGATCTCACGATCGTGGAATTGAAGCGTCGCAAGTTGCAAGTGAAGGACGAGATCGCCCGCCTCAGGCAGGATATTTCGGTCCATTAGAGCGCGACATATCGCGTCGGACTATTTGGTGGTTGAGCTGGCAGCCCGATCGCTCGGTTGGAGCGGATCGGGTTGCTTTGCATTTTAGGCAAGCTGCATTAAGCAAGCGCGTCAGATTTCATTTCGCCAGACCCTCGTACTGAACGCAGGAGGCAACCGATGCGTTGGCTGTTGTTTGCCGCGGCTGTGGTGGGCGCGCTGGGGGCCGGCAGCGTTCAGGCCCAGCAGTCCCAGACCTATCCCAATCGGACCGTCAGCCTCGTGGTGCCGTACCCGCCCGGAGGCGGCGTTGACGCCATGGCGCGGGTCGTTGCCGAAAAGCTTTCCGGTGCCCTCGGTCAGCAGGTGGTGGTGGAAAATCGCGCCGGCGGGTCCGGTTTGGTCGGCACGCGATCCTTCATTAAGAGCGCGCCCGACGGTTACACCCTGTTCCTCGGCCATACCGGATCGATCTCGATCAACCCAAGCCTCTACGCCAATTCGGGGTTTGATCCGCGCAAGGACTTTGCCCCGATTGGCCTCATCGCGGCGATGCCGGTCGCGCTGCTCGCGCATCCGTCGTTTCCGGCCAAGACCATCGCGGACGTGGTGACGATTGCAAAGAAGGAAGGCAACAAGTTCAACATCGGCACATCGGCAGTCGGCACCGGCGGCTATCTCTCGGCCGAATTGTTCAAGTCAGTCGCCGGCATCAACGCCGCGATCATTCCCTACAAGGGCACCGGGCAGGTGATGAACGACTTGCTCGGCAATCACATTCCGATCGCCTTCGGAGTGCTGCCGCCGGCCCTCGGCAATCTGCAGGCAGGCACGCTGCGCGCCATTGCGGTGCTGGGCGAGCGACGCTTCAGCCTCCTGCCTGACGTCCCAACTGCGACCGAGTCCGGGCTGCCGGGCTTCGAGTCGGTCCTGCACTACGGCGTACTGGCGCCGGTGGGGACGCCCCGGCCGATCATCGACCGGCTCAACAAGGAACTTCGAGCGATCGCCGTCAACGAGCAGGTGAAGCAGCGCATTCTGGCCGAAGGCGGCGATCCGCTGACCTCATCGCCCGAAGAATATGCCGCCGATATTGACCGCGAGGAGACCAAATGGGGTGGGCTTGTGCGTAAGCTGAACCTCAAGGTCGAGTAATGCGACGTAAGTACACCGCAGCACGACAGCCGGGCTGAATTCGCGGTCTTATTCGCCCATCTGTCGTGCAGACCCGCCAACGAGCCGCAGGCCTTTTTCCCCTTAGAATGGCCTCGACCACCTACCAATCGGTCAATTTGGTCGCTATATCCACTTCGCGCTCTTGCAGGGCGCTCTCAACCCTCCCTCAACTCCACTGGAGCAACAGCTTTAATTCATGAGCAGCCATACCGACTTTATTCAGGATCGCCTGAACCGTGCCGCCGAAGCCAAGAATGCCTTGCTGGCGAAGTTCAAGCAGGCTGTGGATCCTGACAATCCGGAAGCTATCGAAAAGCGGCGTCAACGCGAATTGGTCGCAAAGGCTCGCGCGGAGCGCGCCGAACAGCGCCGAATAGCGCGAGAAGAGCACGAACGCGAGGTCGCCCGGCAGGCCGCGATTGCGGCCGAAGCCGCCGCCGAGGCGGAGCGCGCGGCCGCCGCACAGTCCGCCCGCGAAGCGGCCGAGAACGCCGAACTCAAGGCAATGCTGGAAGCCGAGCAGAAGGCCGCGCGGGATGCCAGATACGCCGCACGGAAGGCGGCAAAGAAGCAGCGTCGCAGGGGATACTGAGCCGGTGCAGTGACTGGCTGAACCCTGATCCTAAAGGCAAACGCCCCGCCAGCAGCGGGGCGTTTTCATGTGGCGATCCGGCGGCGGCCGGAACCGCATTTATCGCAGCGTTTGATCGCGTGTGACAAACAAGGCGGGTGTGGTATCACTCGAATTCGTGCGTCAGAATGTCGATTGGTATCAATGCCGTGCAAGTAGCCTTCCAATCACGTAATTTTACAAGGAGGTGACGATATGAGCGGTTCGATGAAATCAGGTTCGACACCGTTCGATCTGGGGACGGGGCAAACCGCGGCAATGACAGCTTTGCAGAAAGAGTTGATGGAGGCCTATGAGCAGGCCGGTCGTTCTTGGCTTGCCCGCGTGCAGTCGGAAGTCGATCTCTGGTCGGAACTGGGCAAGAAACTGTCGGCAACACGCTCCGCCCCGGAGGCGATGCAGGTTTATCAAGAATGTGTCACCCAGCGCATGCGGATGGCCGCGGAAGACGGTCAGAAGATATCCGAGGACTGCCAGAAGTTGACACAGAAGATCGCACGATCGCTGTCGAACGGCTGGCCGGGCGATCGCTCGTAGACGCGCAAGTGCTGGTCAGGCGTCACCCGCCTGATGACCGCTTCGGCGCGTTGGCCGTCTGCTCGATTTCGGCCCAGAGCGGATAATCGGTAATCTCCTTGAAGCCGGCGAAGTCGACGCCTTCGTTCTCGATCGCCAGTTTGCCGGCGCGGAGATCGGCCAGCGCCTTCTCGATCGTGCGCGCGACGCGGAAGATCAGCGAAACCGGGTAGGCAACCATCGCGAAGCCGAGTCGATAAAGTTCGGTGGGTGGAATCACCGGCGTCATGCCGCCGCCTTCGACCATGTTGGCGAGCTGCGGCACGCCCTGAAACGCCCGGCCGACCCGCTCCAGCTCCGCCATGCTCTGCGGTGCTTCGATGAACAGCCCGTCGGCGCCGGCTTTCAGATAAAGCTCGCCCCGGCGCAAAGCCTCGTCCAGGCCGTGCACCGCGCGCGCGTCGGTGCGAGCGACGATGAAAGTATCCGGGTTCTGCCGGGCCGCGACTGCGGCGCGCAGCTTGGTCGCCATTGTTTCGGCATCGATCACATCCTTTCCGGCCATGTGGCCGCAGCGCTTCGGCGCCTTCTGGTCCTCCATGAAGATGGCCGATACGCCCATCGCTTCGTACGCGCGGAGCGTCCGCGCGGCGTTCTTGGCGTCACCGTAGCCGTCGTCGCAATCGACCAGTACCGGCAGCCGCGTCGCCGACATGATGTCACGCATGCCGGCGCTCATTTCGCCGAAACCGGCGAGGCCGAGATCGGGCAAGGCATAGCGCGAGCCGACCAGTGCATAGCCGCCGATCACGTAGGCGTCGAAGCCGGCCCGCTCGATCAGCCGCGCCGACAGGGCGTCATGAGCGCCCGGCAGGAGCAGCGGCTCGTCGCGCGCCAGCAGTTGTTTCCAAGTCGGTCTTGACTGCATGGCACCGCCTCGCGCCAGGTTGCGCCCGCGCCCGGTAGGGCTTCCAGCGACCCTAGCATGGGCCGGCAAGGGCTCGTCGGCCTTCAGGCCGCAATCAGCTGGGGATGGCCCGAACACCCTGTTTGCGCGAAGTCCTTTAAGTCTTGCGCAGGTCGCTGGTCGCGCGATCGAGGGTCTCGATGATGCGGGCTTTCGCCTCGCGATCGTGCTTGAGCAGATCACGGACGGCCTCGCTCAGATCCTGGAAGGCGCCCTTGATCGAACGCGGCAGCGAGTTGTCATGGCGGGCGTCACTTTCCTCGTCGTCGAGGCGGCGGCGCATGCGGGTGACCTTGTCACCGATGACGGTAAGACGATCGAGCACCGCGTCCACAAAGGCCCGGTTTTCAGCGAGATATGCGCGGCCTTCTGCGGTGATCGTGTAGAGTTTCTTGGCGCCCTCGGTCTGCGCGGTGACGTGGCCGGCCTCCTCGAGATAGGTCAGTGTCGGGTAGACCATGCCGGGGCTCGGTGCGTACCAGCCGCCGGTCTTCTCCTCCAGCAGCTTGATGATCTCGTAGCCGTGGCGCGGTTGTTCGGCGATCAAGGCCAGCGCGATCAGCCGCAGGTCGCCCTGCGCCAGCATCCGCCTGGCCCGCATCATGTCGTCGCCATCCATGCCGTGACGGCCACGGAAGCCGAAGCCATGCCGATGCCGCCCGCGTCCATGGCGGCCGACGGCCCATTGGCCGCCGTGGTGATTTTCGAAGTGTCGCATCCCAAACATCTAAGGTTCTCCGTCGTTAAGATATATCTTTAGATAGCTCATTATAAAACATAGCACAAGATATATCTTTGAAAAAATAACTTGAGTTGAAACAATGGCTTATGTCGCAAGGCCTCGATTCCATGAAGTGCGACGCGCTCAGAGAGGCGTCGCGACGCAGGCTGGTTGGCTCGAGATCAGGCCGGACGGGACGCCCGCGATCTGGCTATGGATTGATCGCGCGCCGCGCCTGTTCGACGACGTCTTTCGGCGTGGCATAGAGCGTCTGCACGACTTCCTGCACTTTGCTGCCCGGAAGCTGCGAAATGTCGATCCGAAGCTTGGCGGCTTCTTCGAGGAACTGCGGGTCGGTCATGGTGGCGTCGAAAGCCTTCCGCAGAGTTGCGACCTGTTCGGCCGCCGTTCCGGGTGGCGACCACATAGGGGCGCTGGAAGACCTGCTGGCCGATCACCAGTTCCACAATCTTGCGGGCCTCGTCGGTCTTCACGTACTTCCACACCGACGGTACGCCCATCTGGGTGAGTTCTTCGTTCGGCTCTCGGCCGACCTGCAGCAGCACATTGACCTTCTTGTCCCGGAGCCAGTCGGGCCGCTGCGACTTGAAGCTTGCCCAGTCCCAGCCGCAGGCGCCGTCGATCTCGGCGCGTTCCAGCGCCAGCGCGATGTCGGCGGTGCCGGCATATCCGAGCACCACGCTGTATTGCGCACCGGCCGTGCGCTTGTGCAGATAGGCGTAGTCGCGTGTCGAGTCGTTCGCCGAAACGGCGCCGAAAGGTGCTTTCTCGGTCAGCGCGTCGTCGAAGGTCTTCACCTTCGAATTCCTTGCGCGACACGCACACCCGCGTGCCGTTGTTGGCGGTGCCGAGATAGATCACCTTGGTCGGATCGAACAGCGCTTCCGCCTTGGGATCGAGCAATTGCCCAATGATCGCCCCGGGCATCAGCGCCGCGATCGCAGTGCCGTCCTTGGGCGCGATTGCGCTGATGAAACCGCCGGCCCGCGCGCTGCCGGCACCCGGCATGTTCTTCGCCACGATGGTCGGGTTGCCGGGGATGTGACGGCCGAGGTGACGGCCAAGTGATCGCGCATAAATGTCGTAGCCGCCGGCGGGCGGGGCGCCGATCAGCAGGTCGATCGATTTGCCGGCAAAGAAATCGGCAGCCGGCGCCGGCGAAGCAAGGCCGAAGGCGAGCGCGGCGGCAGCGGCCGCCGCGAAGGTTCGCGGGAGGCTGGCAGGCGCTGGATTTGACGGCATGGGGCTCTCCCGGGCGGCTTTTTCGAATTTTGCGTCGAGGTTAGGTCATCCATGCCGGCCGAACAACGCGGCTGAAAAGCCCGATCCGCCTGCCAGGAATGCGCCTTCAGCCAAAGCCGCATAGCGGCGGCGGTAAGAGCCTTTCCAGCCCGCCTCGGCGACGATAAGATGAGTAGATAAAAATCGAGTGCAGCCGAGCCCTGATTTGCATGGGCCGCGCATGACCATTTCGGGAGAAAACCATGGCACGAAAAAATCCGCGTCCTGAGGTAAGCCGGCGTAAATTCCTGGCCGGCGTTGCGGTAGCAGGCGCCGCGACGGCGACAACAGTCCCGCAGAACGGTGCGAACGCTGCGCCGACCAGCGTTGCGCCGCGGCTGCCGTCTGCGCTGCCGCCGTAATTCCACACCATTGCGACCGAGACCGGAACGCCCGGCGAAGGACACGGCGCGGATCGGCGGCCGGCCCGGTTCCGATTTCATGGTCGACGTCATCAAGACGCTCGACATCAAGTACGCGCCGTCGAACTGCGCTTCGAGCTTCCGCGCAATTCACGAGTTGATGATCAACTACGGCCAGAACAAGATGCCGGAATACCTCACGGTCACTCATGAGGAGATCCGGGGTTGGAATGGCGCATGGCTACTTCAAGGCCACCGGCAAGCCGCTGATGACACTGTGCCATGGCACCGTCGGCCTGCAGCACGCCGCCATGGGCGTCTACAACGCCTGGTGCGACCGGGTTCCGCTGATCGTCGTCGGCGGCAACGATCTCGATGCCGCGCATCGGCCGCCGGGCGTGCCGACCGTCCATTCGGCGCAGGACATCAACGCGCTGGTGCGCGACTTCACCAAGTGGGACGACACGCCGGTCGGCCTGCAGCATTTCGCGCAGTCGTTCGTGCGCGCCTACAAGATCGCGACGACGCCGCCCTATGGGCCGGTGGCGATCTCGCTCGACGCCGGCATCCAGCAGGAGCCGATGAAGAACAACGGCGAGAAGCTCTACATTCCGCGGCTACGTTCCGACTTCGCCGCCGCAGGGCGATACCGGTGCCGTCAAGGAAGCCGCCAGGCTCCTGGCCAACGCGCAGAACCCGGTGATCGTCGCCGATCGCGCGGCGCGCACACCGAACGGCGTCAGGCTTCTGGTGCAATTGGCCGAGCTGCTGCAGGCGCAGGTGATCGACCAGGGCGGCCGGATGAATTTCCCGCGCACGCACTACCTCAGCCGCCCGCTCACGGCGGTCAGCAATGCGGACGTCATCATCGGGCTGGAACTCACCGACTTCTGGGCGACCGTCAACGCCTACATCGACAACGGCGAGCACGGCATCGGCATCAATACCACCCGCATCAAGCCCGACACCAAGCTGATCAGCATCAACTCGGTCGACCTCAACACCAAGGCGAACTATCAGGACTTCCAGCGCTTCCAGGTCGTCGACATCCAGATGGCGGCGGACGCCGAAGCGACGCTGCCGGCGCTGATCGAGGCCGTGCGGGCGGCGATCCCGAACGACCGCAAGGCGGCGATCGAGAAGCGTGGCGAGGCCGCCAAGAAAGCCTATGCGGACGGACGCGAGCGCACCAAGCAGGCCGCCGCGCTCGCCTGGGATGCAAGCCCGATCAGCACCGCGCGGCTGGTGATGGAAATCTACGCCCAGATCAAGGACCTCGACTGGTCGTTGGTGTCATCGACCGGCAACGTCAGCAACTGGCACCAGCGGCTGTGGCCGATGGAGAAGCATCACCACTGGCTCGGCCATTCGGGCGGCTATGGCGTCGGCTACGGCGCGCCGGCCTCGATCGGCGCCGCGCTCGGCAACCGCGACCTCGGCCGGTTCTCGGTCTCGATCCAGGCGGACGGCGATCTGATGTACGTGCCGGGCTCGCTGTGGACCGCGGCGAAGCACAAGATTCCGCTGCTGGCCGTGATGCACAACAACCGCGGCTACCATCAGGAAGTGATGCACGTGCAGCGGCTGTCGAACTTCCGCAACCGCGTGGCGAGCCTGGGCGGCGACATGGGGCCGATCGGCACCAGCATCGAGCAGCCCGACATCGAGTACCACAAGCTGGCGGAATCGATGGGCTGGTGGGCGAAGGGTCCGATCAAGGATCCGGCGCAGCTGGGTCCGGCGATCAAGGAGGCGGTCGCCCGGGTCAAGGAAGGCCAGCCCGCGCTGGTCAACGTCTGGACCCAGCCGCGCTAACATAACGTCAATCGTCGCATGCTCCGGGCGAAGCGCAGCGCGCTTCGCCGGGGTGTGCCTGAGGGAGATTCGCCGATGCGTTTTGTTCGTGTGTTCGGGCTCGCGGTATTTGCCGCCGGTCTCGCGATCAGTCAGGGCGCCGCGCACGCGGCATCCGCCGAAAAGGGCAAGGCGGCTTACGTCCAGCACGGCTGCTGGGGCTGCCACGGCTTCCAGGGGCAGGGCGGCATCACCGGCCCGAAGCTTGCGCCCGATCCCATGCCGGTCGAAACGTTCAACGCCTTCGTGCGGACCACCAACCGCACCATGCCGCCCTACATGGAGGCGATCCTGTCGAACGACGACCTCGCGGATATCTACGCCTATCTGCAGACCATCCCGAAGCCGGCGGACTACAAGTCCATCCCGCTGCTCAATCAGTAGCGGTCCGGCCAAAGCGGGCTACGTACTCCGACCTCATCCTGAGGAGGCGCGAAGCGCCGTCTCGAAGGATGGCTGCAGGGTCGGAGCGTGCCGCCATGCTTCGAGACGCGGGCTTCGCCCGCTCCTCAGCATGAGGGGTGAAGAAAATGCGGCGCTCTATTGTCACGATTTCCGTTTCGAGAGTTCCGGAAGCCGCGCGAGCTCTCCTCGGATCAGCGCTACCTTTTTCGCCCGCGACCATCCCTTCACCTGTCGCTCTGCCGAGATTGCGTCGGTGACGCGGTCAAACCATTGCGAAAAAACCAAAACGACGGGGCGGCGAGGCGCCGTGTAACTGTCGTGGGTTCCGGCGTTGTGCTGAGCGACGCGCAATTCAAGGCTCGTTCGCGCCGTGCCGGTGTAGTAACTACCGTCGGCACAAAGCAGGATGTAAAGGAAGGAGCCTTCTCTCATGGTGGCGCCTCGATCTTCGAGACCGGCGCTGCGTGTGTCTTCACAAATCCAGCACCAGGCGCTCGCTCTTGCAGCCCGCGCAGCAGATCATGACCTTGGTGTTGGAGGCCTGCTCCTCCTCGGTGAGGATCGCGTCGCGGTGCTCGGGCTCGCCGGAAATCACCCGCTGCTCGCACGCCCCGCAGATGCCGAGCTCGCACGAATAGTCGATATCGATGCCGGCATCGAGCAGCACCTGCAGGATGCTCTGGCCCTCCGGGATGACGAATTCCTGGCCCGAGCGCGCGAGCTCGACGACGAAGCCGCCCTTCTTGTCCGGCTGCGCCTTGGGCGTGAAATACTCGACATGCACCTGCTCGCGCGGCCAGTCTGCGGTGGCGGCCTCGAACGCGTTGAGCATCGGCGTCGGCCCGCAGCAGTACAGATGCGCGTCCCTCGGCGCGTCGCGTAAGATGTTTGCGACGTCGAGAAACTTGCCCGCGCTCTCGTCGTCGAAGTGGAATTGCGCGGCGGGCAGGTTTTCGAGCGTTGACAGGAACGCCATGTCGGCGCGCGAGCGGCAGGCATAATAGAGCGTTCCAGGAGCGGCCCAGTTCCTCAAGCCGCTGCGCCATGCACCAGATCGGCGTGATGCCGATGCCGCCGGCGAACAGGATGACGTGGCTGGCATCCTCGCGCAGCGGGAAGTTGTTGCGCGGCGCGCTGATCTTGAGCGTCCGGCCGACGCGCAGTTCGTCATGCACGTAGCGCGAGCCGCCGCGGCTCGCCGGATCGCGCTTGACGCCGAGCGTGTAGTTCAGCGGCTCACGCGCGGGCAGAATCAGCGAGTATTGCCGGACGATTCCGTTCGGCAGGTGAACATCGATATGCGCGCCGGGATCGTAGGCAGGCAGCGGCTTGCCGTCCGGCCGGACGAACTCGTAGAGATTGGTATCGCGGGCGCCGTAGCGGATGGCATTCAGCCGCACCTCGATCAGGTCAGTTTCGGTCTGCGCCACCGGTATTCCTCATGCCGCTCGGCCGGAAGCTAGTGTGCCCCGGTTCCGAGGTTCGCGTCATTCTGCGGCATCCTCATTGGCGAACTTCGGAATCAAGGACACTAGCAACTTGTTGATCTAGTGTGGCTTTGGTTCGAAGTCCGCATCGCGAACTGGCCGCAGCAATGATGCAGACTTCTGAACCGCCACATCAGGGGTCATCGGGCAAGGGCGGGTTTTGTCAATCTGTCCACAGATATGCCCGCTGGCCGCCGACTCAAGGCGATCGCGGCACCTCAAAGAAAACCGCCGCCCGGATGGAGCCGGGCGGCGGCGTGGTTTCTTGACGCTTCCCTGAATGTGGTCAGGCGGCGAGGTTGCCGAACTTCTGCAGGTTCTCTTTCTGCTTCTCGTTGCGCGGCGGCAGCTTGAACAGTCGCGCCGCGGTGCCGCCGAGGATGTTGTGCTTGGCCTTCTCGGACAGGAACGGCAGGTCGTAGATCGTGCTCGGCAGGTCGAAATCCCAGTGCGGATAGTCCGACGAGTACAGCAGCTGCGTCTCCGCATTGATCATGCGGAAGGTGCACTTCCAGCGCCTCCATGTCCTGAATTTCCATCGGCTGCGACGAGTAGTACATGTCGCGCATGTAGTCGCTCGGCTTCTTCTTCAGCAGCGGCGCCTCCGACGGGCGCAGCATGTATTCGTGGTCGAGCTTCTGCATCAGGAACGGCACCCAGGCGAGGCCGGACTCGATCCAGACCACCGGCAGCTTGGGGAAGCGCTCGCCCATGCCGTTGATGACCCAGTTGGTGCAATGCAGGATGTTGTACCAGCTGAAGCCGAGCGCATGCACCGACAGGAAGCGGTTGCAGGTCTTGAAGATCGGCTCGCGCCCAGTTCGGGCCGGAGTGGAACGACAGCACCAGGCCGCGCTCCTCGATCGCCCGATAGACCTTCATGTACTGGTTGTCGTGCACCGCCGGTGTTGCGCACGGTCGTGACCATGAAGCCGCCGACATGCTTGCGGTCGCCGAATGTCTCGACCTGGCGCAGTGCACTCGTCGGCGTCGTAGAACGGCAGCGCACAGCATCGAATAGAAGCGGCCGCCCGATTCCGGCAGCACCTTCTCGGTGAGCCAGCGGTTGTAGGCCCAGCACAGCTCGACCTCCATTTCCTTCTGCGGATGCATGCCGATGGTGAGCATGCCGGTCGGGAACAGGCAGGAGTAGTCGACGCTCATCGCGTCCATCCAGCGATAGCCGAGCTCGACGTCGCGGTGATGGCCCTTTTCGTCCGTGTCTTCTCGGTCGCGCGCAGCGGATAGCGGGTAACGCGGCCGCCCATGTCCTGATAGCCGACGTGTCTGCACCATGATGCCGCCGCGGCTGCCCTTGGCGAGCGCCTGACATCGCGAGCTGACGCAGCACGTCGTTTTCCATGTAGGGCAGGAACTCGCGGAAGTTCTCGTTCTCGTAGTGATGCGCGTCGACGTCGACGATCAGCATGTCGTCGAACTTGCGCTGCACGGCCTGCTTGCGGGCATGCGCGAGCAGGCGGCTGGTGTTCAATTCCTCAACGGTGACGCGTCGGCCGCGATCAGCAATCAGATCCATGTCATTCTCCCATGATCGCCGGGTTTCCTTGCGACAGACGGTTCAGCGCCCAGTCGCGTTTTGCCAGAACCCAAGCTCGTAAACAGACAAATTGCCCGCGCGCAGCAGCGCACTCGCGGTGTGGATCAGCGCGGTCGGGCTCACCGCCTGACCTTCCTTGACGGGCGTGTGCCGCGCGCCGTTGTCGATCTGCGTCGAATAGATTCGGCAGAGCGTGCCCATCAGGGCCTGCATCGCCTCGACTGAAAGCGCATCCTCGGTCTTGGCGAATTCGCGCTCGATCTCGCCGGCAAGGCGGATCGCGCTGGTCGACAATTCGTTCTGCGGGACAGCCTTGGGCTTCGCCGGCGCGACCTTGGCGACGGCCTTCGGCTTGCCGCTGGCGGCAGGGCGGCGCGCGGATTTGGTCGCTGCCTTAGGCGACGACATAAATCTCGTCCCCTTTTTCCACGACCTTGTATTTCCGCAGCTTCATCTTGCGGTCGGAGACGCACTCGCCGGTCTTCATGTCGTATTCCATGCCGTGCCATGGACAGACGAAGTGCATCTCGGTTTCCGAGAAGTAGAGACCCTGCGAGGTCTTGTCGGGGCGCAGCCGCTCCTCGACCTTGGCGATGGTAAGGCCTTCGCAGGCCGGGCCGCCCTGGTGCAGGCAGAAATTGCTGTAGGCGTAGAACTGGCCTTCGTGCCGGAAGACGCCGATCTCGTTCTCGCCGGCGAAAATGATGCGGCGGTCGCCGTCCTTGAATTCAGCGGTCTTACCGACGTACTGCTCAGCCATGCTGGCAAGCCTCCTGGGATTTCCCGGCCGAGGACGCTCTGGCCCTTATGGGGGCGGCGAATGCGGCGTCCCTTTGTGGCTGGTATATTACAATTGTTTTATTCCGGCCAGCGCCAAGGCATCGGCCGGCATCCGCGAAATCACATGCCAGAGACGCAAATGCGTTTGATCCAGGTCATTGCTGGCGTCGACGGTACGTGCCTGCGACTGGGCGCTATCGGAGGCCGCAGCAACGGGACGCCCCGTTGCCGCGGCATCCGGGGATCGCGATCCGCGCGGCCTCACGCGAGCTTGTTGGTCAGCTCGCCGATGTTCTCGATCCAGATCTTCACCACGTCGCCCTTCTTGAGGAACTCGCCTCGCGCCGAGCCGACGCCGGCCGGCGTGCCGGTCAGGATCAGGTCGCCGGGGTAAAGCGTCATGCCGCTGGACAGCTGGGCGATCTGCTCGGCCAGGTTAAAGATCATATCCTTGGTATTGGAATCCTGCTTCAGGACGCCGTTGACCCACAGCTTCAGGCCGAGGTTCTGCGGGTCGCGGATGTCGCTCGCCGGCACGATCCAGGGCCCGAGCGGACAGGAGCCGTCGAAGCTCTTGTGCTTGGTCCAGTCGGCCTTGAAAGGCGAGGTGTCGCTGATATTCGGACGCGGGCCGCGGTCGCGCGCCGAAAGGTCGTTGGCGCAGGTATAGCCGGCCACGTAGGACAGCGCCTTGGATTGCGGGACATCACGGGCCGGCCGGCCGATGACGGCGGCCAGCTCGACCTCCCAGTCGACCTTGTCCGAAATATTCGAAATTTTGACGGTCGCGCCCGGGTCGGTCACCGCGCGGGCGGCCTTGATGAAATGCCAGGCCTTCAGCCCCTGGGTATGGGGATCGGGCTCTAGCGGCCGGTTCATCTTGCGGGCCATCTCGGCGGCATGGTCGGCGTAGTTCGCACCCGCACAATAGATCGTGTACGGCCACAGCAGCGGGCGCGCGCAGCTTGGTCTTGCCGAGCGGCTGGCTCTTGACCCGGCCCTTGCCGGCTTTTGCGGCGGCCCCTTCAGCACCGCCTTGGCGGCCGTCCAGTCGTTGATGATGCCGAGGACGGTGGAGTAGGCGGCCTTGCCGGTGAGCTTGGCGGCGTCGAACACCTTGTCGTCGATCACGAGGCCGGCGCGGGGCCCGTCGGCGGATTGGTAGGTCGCAAGCTTGTAGCCGGCCATGTTGATTTGCTCCTTGGATGTCCGACGGCGGATGGTGCGCAAGCAAATGCCGAATCCATAGCGGCTTGTCGAGTACCTGGAGCGGTCGGCGACCCATGAAACCGCCGCAACACTGGCCGCGCGCGTTCGCGATGCTCGATCCGTATCGCGAAATTACGCTATAGTGCCGCCACACGCGGTCAGACCGACTGAGACCGGAGAGACAAATGGTTAAAGCGCGACGTATCGGGCACGCCACTTTCGAGACGCCCGACCTGGACAAGGCGATCGACTACTACGATGAGTTCATGGGCCTCAAGCTGGCGGAGCGCGAAAAGGACCGCGCCTTTCTCGCCACCAAGATCGGCCTGCTCACCATCCAGCTCAACAAATCGGACCGCGCGCACTGCACAGTCGCTGTCGTTCGAGGTGTCGCCGAATTCGGATTTCGGCGAGCTGGCGCGCGAACTGGCCAAGGACGGCGTGCGCAGCGAACTGCGCAACAATTCCGTGCCCGGCATGGGGCAGGTGCTGTCGTTCCAGGACAACAAGGGCACCACCATCGAGCTGTTCAAGGACTGGAACTATCTCTGCAAGCACGCCCAGGTGCTCGGGATCGGCCCGCTCAAGCTCGGCCATGTGGCGTTCTACACCCCCGACGTCCAGGCCACGGTGAACTTTTACGAGAAGGTCCTGGGCTTCCGCCACTCCGATTCGATCGGCGACTTCTTCGTGTTCATGCGCTGCGGGCCCGACCATCACACCGTCAATTTCTTCAAGGGGCCGGACGTGAAACTTCATCACATCGCGTTCGAGATGAAGGACTTCATGCACCTGCAGAACTCCTGCGAGCTGATGGGCCAGCGCAAGGTGCCGATCCTGTGGGGGCCGCTGCGCCATGGTCCGGGCCATAACATCGCGACCTACCACCGCAACCAGGACGACCAGATGGTCGAGTTCTTCTGCGAGCTCGACAAGATGCTGGACGAGGAGCTCGGCTATTTCGAGCCGCGGCCGTGGCATCACGATACGCCGCAGCGGCCCAAGGTCTGGGTGCCGGGCACCACCACAGTGTGGGGGCCGTCACCCGAGGAAGGATTCCACAAACTGACGGCGTGAACCTTAAGGCCGCACGGCGGGCGCCTCGACCGGCATGCCGCGCGCCCGCCACGCCAGGTAGATTTCGAGCTCGACAAAGTCCGGCGCGCCGAGCGGGAAGGATTCGGCGCGCATGCCGACCAGGCAGTTGCGCAGCCGCCGCTGCAGCGAGCCGAGCGTCTGCCATTCCAGCCGGTATTGCGGGTAGCCGGTGGGATGCGCCTGCGGGATCGGTGCGCCGGCAAGCTTCTGTCCCCAATTGTCGTCATGGCAGTTGGCGCAGGACAGGTTGAGCTGGCCTTGCCGGCGCTCGATACGCCTTCTGGCCCGCCTCGATGAACGGACGCGTGCGGTCGTCCACCTTGACGTCGATCGGCATCCCGCGCGACTGGCGCGTCACGTAGGCCGACAGCGCCAGCAGGTCCTTTCCCTCGGTCGGCGAACTTCGTCGCCTTCTGCTGATCGGTGCGGCAGATATTGATCCGCTCGTCGAGATTGACCGGACGCCCACGCGCCACGTCGAAGGCCGGATAGCGCGCGGCAACGCCTTTCATACTGGCCGGCGCATCGGCATGGCAGTCGGCGCAGGACTTGTTGGCCTCGCCAGCCTTGCGCTTCCACAGCGCTTCGCCGTCGAGCACCCAGAGCATGCCGGGGTTGGTGGTGTCGTCGTCCTGCATGGCGCGGGTTTCGCGGCTCATGAACTCGTAGCCGGACTTGCGCTCGGACAGCGGGACATCGGCGGCAACGGCAGGAGCGGCGAGGCAAAGCACGAACAAACAAGCCAAGTTCATCCGTTTCGCGGATCGCGCCGGGAGATGCGAATCGTGGCCGGGCCTGGCCCGGCCAATCACGTCCATGGTTTCGGCTTGTCGGTCGAGACATGGATGTCCGGCACAAGGCCGGACATAGCGCAAAGGACCATTCGGCAGTCATTGCGGCGCGCGGTTCATTCCACCGTAATGCTGGCGCTTTCGGTTGCCGCGAACCCGTTGTCGCCGGTCCACTTGAACTCGATCTTGCCGGTCTCGGTCGCGACCGTCGAGAACGAGATGAACGGGTTGGCGGCGATCGCCGGGTGAAGCTCGGCGCGGAAGATCTCCTCACCGTTATAGGTGGCGACGAACGACGTGATGACGTCGCGCGGCACCATCCGGCCGACATTGTCCGGGCGGTAGCCGCTTTCCATCTCGTGGGAGATCAGCGTCTTGATCTCGACGATGTCGCCGCGCTTGGCCTTGGGCGGAACGTTGATGAGCGTGCGTGCCATGATCAAAGCACCTCCAGGCAGGCTGCGAGCGTCACGATGACCTCCATCTCGTCCGACCAGAACGAGCCGTCGCTCATCTCGGCGATCGCGATCACTCGCTGCGAATCGGCGAGCCGGATGCGGGTTGCGATGGCGGCCCTGTCCGGCGCGCGGTCCGATGTGCACGCTGATGACGTTGGGCTGCGGGTTCTTCTCGTTGAATACGTGGATCGCCTTGACGTAATCTTCCGTCGTCATCGGGCTCTCGACCGCCACGGTCATCGAGACCGAGTTGCCATTCTCGATCAGCGGCGGCAGTTCGAGCTTCACGCGGCCGGTGCGCGGAGTCGCTTCGCCGATGACCTTCTTCATCGCTTCAAGCATGGATTCAGGCGTGGCCCTGACCGGGGAGGGCGCGACCGTCAACAGCAGTCCGGCACCGCCGGCGAGACGCGCCGCGTTGATCAATACGTCGCGGCGGTTGCGGCTGCAGGGTGTGATGTTCCTGGGTCATGTCGTTTCCGATTCCTGCTCCTAGTCGCGCAACGTCGCCAGGTAGGCAACCACATCTTCGATCTGCTCGGCGCTCAGCAGCGGCTTGCCCTGGAACGCCGGAGCGACACGCACGAGACCATCGGTTCGATAGTAAGGCGGCATGATCGTTTCCGGGTTGAGGCGGCTCGCATCGACAATCCGCAATCGCAGTTGGCCTTCGGTCGAGCGGTTGCCCGCACCTTTCAGATCGGGCGCCAGTGTGCCCTGAAACCGTTCCTGCGGGAACGGCCCGGTGTGGCACAGGAGGCAGAGCCCGACCTGCCTGTTCGACACGATGTCGCGGCCACGCTCCGCACTTCCCTTTGTGGGCGTCAGCGGTGCTGGGATAGCGTCGCCAACAACCATATAGGGAACCAGCGCGGTTTCGGCACCGCCCGGTCTCGCGGAATTGAGCAGGAACACGCCCGCCAGAGCGAGCGCACCGGCACCCAGCCGCTCAGCCGAACACTTCCGCCGTGATCGTGTTGAACCAGCCATCCGCGAAATTCGCTTCCTGCGCCCGGAAGGCGGCCGGAGCATTGATCGGACTGACACCGCCGGCACCCTCCACGTCCTTGAGTTGACCGTCGGCGGGCCGATACACCCCGGCAACCGAGATGCCGTAATCGGGCGCCACGAGGCTGTAACACGTATTGATCAGTCTTGGTTCATCGGGCTTCTGTCCGGCCAGCAGCTTCGCCACCGCGGCCGCGCATACCTTGGCCTGCGCATTGGCCGAAAACGCCGATTTCGGCATGCCACCCGCGATGGTGGCGTCGCCGACGACGTGGATGTTCGGCTGCAGCTTGGATTCGAAGCTCACCGGATCGATCGGGCACCAGCCGCTGCGGTCCGCGACCCCCGCGGCTTCGGCGATTTGTCCGGCTTTCTGCGGTGGAATGACGTTGGCGACGTCGGCCTTGTGGCGTCCGAAATCGGTGACCAGCGTCATCGCGCCGACATCGACCGACGTGACCTTGCCGCCGTTTGAGAGCGAGACCCATTCGAGGTTCGGATAAAGCTCCTTCCAGGCATTCTGGAACAGGCGCTGCTTGGAGAACGCATCCTTGGCATCGAGCACCAGCAGCTTCGACTTCGGCTTCTTGGTCTTGAGGAAATAGGCGATCAGGCTGGCGCGCTCATAGGGGCCGGGCGGGCAGCGGAAAGGGTTGGCCGGCGCCGACATCACCACGGTGCCGCCGTCCGGCATGGCCTCGAGCTGGGTGCGCAAGTGCAGCGTTTGTCCGCCCGCCTTCCAGGCATGCGGCATGCGTTCGGCGGCGGCTTCGTTGTAACCCGGCAGTGCGTCCCAGCGGATGTCGATGCCGGGCGCGACGACGAGCCGGTCGTAATCGAGCCGCGTGCCGTTGCCGAGCGTCACCGCGCGCGCCTGCGGATCGACCGTCGTGGCTTGGGCGAATGCGAGCGTAATGCCGTCAGCGGCAACCTTGTCGTAGCCGAACTGCTGCGCCTTGAGGTCGCGCAGGCCCGCGATGACGTTGTTGCTGAACGGGCAGGCGGTGAACGTCCGGCTCGCCTCGACCAGCGTGACGGTGAGACGTGGATTGATCCGTTTCAGAAATCGCGCGCAGGTCGCGCCCGCGAATCCGCCACCGATGACGACGACGCGGCCGGCCGCGCCCTGCGCGATCGCGGGCATCGGCAGCAACGCGCACGCCGCGCCGGCCGCCGTGGTCTTGAGGAACGTGCGCCGACTGCTGTCGAATGTGGTCATGCGCTGTCCTTTAATTCTTCTGCGCGCCGTACCAGGCCGCAATCGCCTTGACCTCGTCGTCGCTGAATCCCTTGGCGATGCGATCCATCACGGTCCCTGGAATGGTTCCCGCGCGGAAGCCTTGCATCGCCGCGACGATCGCCGCTGGGTCGCGGCCGACGAGACTCGGCACCGTGGTGCGGACGGAGCTGGAGGTCGCGTGGCAGCCCGAGCACGACAGGGCTCCGGGCGGAGCGTCCGCCGGTCCTGCCGCGGCGGCGGGTGCGATCGGCAGTAAGCACAAGGTTGCAGCAGCGATCATGAAGCGCGGACCGGTCATGTCGGAGCATCCCTTAATGTGCAGGTCGCCGCCGTATTATGACGCGGAATCAGGCTTTTCTCAAATCATGATTCTTCAGTGGGAGGGAGCGCACACGCCGACCGGTTGCGGCAAATACCGCATTGCACAGCGCCGGCGCGAGCGGTGGCAGGGGGGGCTCGCCCACACCGCCCCAGGTTCCCGTACTTGGCACGATGTGGGTCTCGACTCGGGGCATTTCGGCCATTCGCAGCATCCGATAATCACCGAAATTTGACTGCTCGACCTGTCCGTCCTTGATGCTGATCTCGCCGTAGAGTGCGGCCGTGAGCCCGTACACGACCGCGCTTTCGGCTTGCATTTCGACCGATAATGGGTTGACCACATGGCCGGCGTCGATCGCCACCACCACGCGTGGGACCCGCACGCTGCCGTCGCGCATCACCGTGACCTCGACGACGTGCGCGCAGACACTCCCTTGCGATTCGTGCAGCGCGATTCCGCGCGCGACGCCGGCGGTCGCGGGCGCCGTCCAGCCGGCCTTATCGGCGGCCGCGTCGAGCACCGCGAGATGACGCGGCGATTTCGCCAGGAGCCGGCGCCGATAGCGGTAGGGATCGACGCCGGCCGCGTGAGCCATTTCGTCGATGAAGCATTCCTTGAAGAACGCGTTCTGCGAGTGGTTGACGCCGCGCCAGACGCCGACCGGCACATGCGTGGTGCGCATCGCAAAATCGACGAAGTAGTTCGGGACCTGGTATGGATTGTCCTCGAGCAATCCTTGCAGAAAGTTCTTGTCGGCGCCGAATCGCAGGATATGCGGTGCGATGGTGGCGATGATCGACTGGCCGGCGGTGCGGATCTTCCAGGCGACCGGCATTCCATCGGCGTCGAGGCCCGCGCTCATCCGGGCGGCCACCGCCGGACGATAGAAGTCATGCCGGATGTCTTCCTCGCGGCTCCAGACGAGCTTGACTGGCTGGCCCACATCCTTGGCGATCAGCACCGCCTGCCGCACGAAGTCCTGCACCAGCCCGCGCCGGCCGAAGCCGCCGCCCAGCATCATCTTGTGAATGATGACGCGGTCGTTCGGCACACCGGCGGCGTTGGCGGCCGTGGCGAGCGCGGTCTCGGCATCCTGCGTGGGGGCCCAGACCTCGACACGGTCGGCGGTGACGTGGGCGGTGCAGTTCTGCGGCTCCATGGTGGCGTGCCCCAGGAACGGCACCTCGTAGTCGGCGTCGATCCGTTTCGCGGCCTGCGCCAGCGCGGCATCGACATTGCCGATGGTGCGGCCGACGCCCGCCTGCTCGGCGTCCAGCCCGGATTGCAGGTTCTCGCGGATTTGCGCGCTCGAGACCGCGGAGCCCTCGCCCGAATCCCAGACGACCGCCAGCGCATCGGCGGCCTTCTTGGCCTGCCACCAGCTGTCTGCGACGACCGCGACCGCGTCCGGCAAATGCACGACCCGTCGCACGCCCTTCATAGTGCCGAGCCGCGAGGTATCGACCGACCTCAGCCGGCCCTTGAATACCGGGCACTGCACGATCGCGGCGTGCAGCATGTTCGGCAGGCGCACGTCGATGGCGTAGATCGGCTGGCCCGTGACCTTGTCGCCGATCTCCAACCGGGGTTGCGGCGTGCCGATCAGCTTCCAGTCCTTCGGGTCCTTCAAGCGAACCTG
Organism: uncultured Alphaproteobacteria bacterium; assembly: GCA_963807865.1. Taxonomy (GTDB): domain Bacteria; phylum Pseudomonadota; class Alphaproteobacteria; order Rhizobiales; family Xanthobacteraceae; genus VAZQ01. The sequence continues at coordinate 422,547 of CAWEDK010000009.1, forward strand.
TTCCGGCGGTGGCATCTTCGCCGCTGCTGTGGCCAGCGCGCCGAACGTGAGCCTGCGCCCGCTCGCCCGGTGCATGACCACGCTATTCGCGGCCGTGCACTCGCTGGCTGGCACGCTCCAGCGCGCGGCGGCGGCGGCGATCAGCATTTCGCGGGCGGTGGCGCCGGCGCGGCGCAGCTCCTGCTGCGAGGACGTGATGGCGCGGCTTGCGCCGGTCGACATGTTGCCCCAGACGCGCCGCCGCCGGGCGTTCTCATGCGCGTGGACGAACTCCGCCTTGACCTTGCTCCAGTCGCATTCGAGCTCTTCGGCGATCAGCATTGGCAAGGCCGTGAACGCGCCCTGGCCCATCTCGGACTTCGCGACCCGGATAGTCACGGTGTCGTCGGGCGCGATCACGATCCAGGCGGTGACCTCCGGCGCGCCATTCTCGGCCCGCGCGTGCGGTGTGCCGAACCGGATGTCGAAACCCAGCGCCAGCGCGCCTCCCGTGGCGGTGGCGCGCACCAGGAACGCACGGCGGTCGATGCCCGCGCCCCGCTTCATGGCGTACGTCCTACCAGCAGGCTCGCGGCAGTGGCGTGGATCGCCGCGCGGATGCGCTGATAGGTACCGCAACGGCAAATGTTGGTGATGGCCGCATCGATGTCGGCATCGCTCGGACGGGGCTTCTCGGCCAGCAGGGCCGCGACCGCCATGATCATGCCGCTCTGGCAATAGCCGCACTGCGGGACGTCGTGGTCGATCCAGGCCTTCTGCACCTTGTGCAGTATGCCGTCCTGCGCGAGCCCCTCGATGGTGGTGATCTGCCGGCCGGCGACGTCGGAAGCCGCCACCGAGCAGGCGCGAATTGGCGCGCCGTCGATATGCACCGTGCAGGCGCCGCATTGCGCGATCCCGCAGCCATATTTGGTGCCCATCAGGCCGAGCGTATCGCGCAGGACCCATAGCAATGGCGTGTCGGAATCGACATCAACCTCGTGGGACTGCCCATTGATGATGAGCTGCACCACTCCACCCCCTGTGTCCCGGCCGGTCGTGGCCAGTCTCCGAATAGCTCAAATTACCCCAATTGTGCGCACAGATCACGCCATCGTCTGGAAATCCACCTCGGTATGGCCCCGCGGCCACACCGCGGGCAAGCCACCGCCCGCAAAGAAAACGGCGGCCACCTGGGCCGCCGTGGGATTTTCAACGCCGCCCTGGGGCGGGTCGGGGAGAGACGGCGGCCCGCCGGGCCGCCGCCGCGCCAATTGCTAGCTCATTTCGATGTTGTGGTTCTTCAGCGGGAACGAACGGATGCGCTGGCCGGTGGCCTTGAAGTACGCATTCATCACCGCCGGCGCTGCCACGCAGATGGTGGGCTCGCCGACGCCGCCCCAGCGGGCATTGCCGCCCGAGGGGACGATGACCGACTCGACCTTCGGCATCTCGGCGATGCGCATCGAGTTGTAGTTGTCGAAGTTGGTCTGCTCGATGGCGCCGTCCTTGACGGTGCATTCCTGGTAGAACAGTGCCGACAGCCCGTAGACGAACGAGCCCGCGACCTGCCGGTCGATCTGCGCCGGATTGACCGCGTAGGTGCTGTCGGTGCCGCCGACGATGCGTAGCACCTTGAGCTTGTTGCCGGTGACGGAGATTTCCGCCGCCGCCGCCACGTAACTGTCGAACGCCATCATCTGGGCGAGCCCGCGGAAGACGCCTTGCGGCGCCGGCTTGCCCCAGCCGATCCTCTCGGCAACTGCGTCGAGCACGGCGCGATTGCGCGGCAGGCCCGTCAGGAGCTTGCGCCGGAACTCGAGTTCGTCCTGTCCGACTGATTGCGCCAGTTCATCCATGAAGCATTCCATGAAGATGGCGTTCTGGTTGATGTTCACGCCACGCCAGAAGCCCGGCTTGATGTGCGGGTTGCGCATAGCGTGGTCGATCAACAGGTTCGGGATGGTGTAGCCGAATGCGTGCTCCTGTCCGGGGCGTTGCAGGCCCTGGAACGTGTTCGGATCCATTCCCTTGTTCTTCGGGTTGGTGTCGCCCTTGTCGAGGTTCTGCGGGAAGACGTCCGCGACGATCGACTGGCCCGACAGCCGCACGTGCAGGGCGGTCAGGTTGTTGTCCTTGTCGAAGCCGCCGACCAGCTTGGCCTGCATGACCGGGTGGAACCGGCCTTGCGCCATGTCCTCCTCGCGCGACCAGAGCAGCTTGATCGGCGTACCGGGCATCTCCTTGGCGATGAGAACGGCCTGCGTCACGTAGTCATGGAACGCACCGCGTCGGCCAAAGCCGCCGCCGAGGTGCTGCTTGTAGACCTCGCACTTGTTGGCCGGCAGGCCTGACGCCTGCACGGTCGCGCCGAACGCGGCTTCGCCGTTCTGCGTTGGCACCCATACCTCGCACTTGTCGGCCGTATAGAGCGCGGTGGCGTTCATCGGCTCCATGCAGGCGTGGTTCTGGAACGGATAGGCGTAGACCGCCTCGACCTTCTTGGCCGCGGAGGCGAGGGCGGCTTTCGCGTCGCCATTCGAATTGCCGACGAAGGCTTCCGGCGCGTCGAGGCCGGCCTTGAGCCATTCGGCGATCGAAGCACTCGAAACCTTGGCGTTCTCGCCCGGGTCCCATTCGATCGGCAGCGCATCGAGCGCGACCTTGGCTTGCCACCAGGTGTCGGCGACGACGGCGGCAGCGGAGTTGCCGACCTGCAAGACCTTCTTCACGCCCGGCATGCTCGCAACTTTGGCGGCGTCGAAGCTCTTGATCTTGCCGCGCTGGACCGGGCACTCCTTGATCGCGGCATTGAGCATGCCGGGGAGCTTGACGTCGCTGCCGTAGATCTGCTTGCCGGTGACGCGGTCGATCGTATCGAGCCGCTTGAGCGGCTTGCCGACGATCTTCCAGTCTTTCGGATCCTTGAGCTTCATCGACTTCGGATCCGGCACGGCGAGCTTGGCGGCGGCATCCGCCACCTTGCCGTAGGTCGTGCTGCGGTTCGACGGTTTGTGGGTGATCACGCCCTTGTCGACCGTCAGTTCTGCGACCGGTACTTTCCACTCGTCGGCGGCTGCTTGCAGCAGCATCGTCCGCGCGACGGCACCGCCTTGCCGGACATATTCGTGCGAGTTGCGGATGCCGCGGCTGCCGCCGGTCGAGAAGTCGCCCCACACCCGCTTGCGGGCGACGCTCTGGCCCGGGGTCGGATATTCCCAGGTGACCTTGTCCCAGTTGCACTCGAGCTCTTCGGCGGCGAGCTGGCAGAGGCCGGTCAGTGTACCCTGACCCATCTCCGAGCGCACGACGCGCACGACCACGGTGTCATCGGGCTTGATCACGACCCACGCGCCGATCTCCGGCGTGCTGGGGGCAGCCTGTGCGCTGGCAGATTGCGTACCGCCGAACGGCAGGCCAAGCGCGAGCCCTCCACCCGCTGCTGCGGAGGTGATGATGAAGGAGCGGCGATCCATCTTCGGAATGTAATTCATGTGAGCCCCTCCCTTATGCGTTCGCTGCGGCGTGAATCGCTTCACGCACTTGCTGGAAGGTGCCGCACCGGCAGATATTGGTGATGCTGGAATTGATGTCCGCATCGGTCGGCTTCGGCTTGTTCTTGAGCAGTTCTGCCACCGCCATGATCATGCCGGACTGGCAGTAGCCGCACTGCGGCACGTCGAGATCGACCCAGGCCTTCTGCACCTTGTGCAGCACGCCGTTCTGCGCGAGCCCTTCGATCGTGGTGATCTGCTTGCCGGCAACCGCCGACAGCGGTACCGAGCAGGACCGCATGGCGACACCGTCGACATGCACTGTGCACGCACCGCAGGCCGCGATGCCGCAGCCGTACTTGGTGCCGGTCAGGCCGACATGCTCCCGCAGCACCCAGAGCAGGGGCGTATCGGGGTCGGCATTCACCTCGTGACTCTTACCATTCACATTGAGAGCAGCCATGAGCTTCTTCCCGTTAGCCGCGACTGGTGATGAGCGGCGATTGACGCGGCCGACACCCGTCGGTGACACCGCGCGCGCTGTCGTTATGACTAGCTTGGATTTATTCTAGTATGAATTTGGCGACCCGGCGAGATCAAATTCGCGTGGGTGAGGGACGCGGCCGTCCACTGCGAAGCTTCGCAATTCGAAGATGATTTCAAATGCTTGGGCAGGACGGCGGCGGCCCCGCAGGGGGACCGCCGCCGGTATTTTCCGATCAAGCGAGGCGCAAGCCCTGGTCGCGCAGCGGGACCGAGCGGATGCGCTTGCCGGTCGCCGCGAAGATCGCATTGAGCACCGCCGGCGCCGCGACGAAGATCGTCGGCTCGCCGACGCCGCCCCAGAAGCCGCCGGACGGCATCACGATCGTTTCGACTTTCGGCATTTCGGCGATGCGCATCGAATTGTAGCTGTCGAAGTTGGTCTGCTCGATGCGGCCGTCCTTGACCGTGCAGCCGCCGTAGAACAGCGCCGACAGGCCGTAGACGAACGAGCCCGGGACCTGGCGCTCGATCGACGCCGGGTTGACGGCATGGCCGCAATCGGTCGCCGCAACGATGCGGTGGATCTTCACGGCGTTGTTGTTGACCGAGACTTCGGCGCAGGCGGCGACATAGCTGCCGTAGCCCATGTGTTGCGAGAGGCCGCGGAAGACGCCTTGCGGCGCCGGCTTGCCCCAGCCCGCGCGCTCCGCCACCGCGTTGAGCACGGCGAGGTGCTTGGGATGCTCTGTCATCAGCTTGCGCCGGAACTCGAGCGGGTCCTGGCCGGCGGCGTGCGCCAGTTCGTCCATGAAGCACTCGAGATAGATGGCGTTCTGATTGTTGTTCACGCCGCGCCAGAACCACGGCGGAACATGCGGATTGCGCATGGCGTGATCGATCAGCAGGTTCGGGATGGTGTAGCCGAACGCGCCTTCCGCTCCGCCGGGATTGAGACCCTGGAACGTTGCCGGGTCCTTGCCGTTCTCCAGCGCCTCCGGCCGTACGGCCGCGAGGATCGACTGGCCCGAGATGCGCATCTGCAGTCCGGTCAGGTTGTTGTCCTTGTCGAAGGCGCCGATCAGCTTGCACTGCGTGATCGGGTGATAGACGCCGTTCGCCATGTCGTCTTCGCGCGACTTGATGAGCTTGATCGGCGTGCCCGGCATCTCCTTGGCGACGCGACCGCGTGGGTGACGTATTCGCTGCGCGCGCGCCGGCCGAAGCCGCCGCCCAGGAAGCGTGTTGTACACGTCGCACTTGTCGGCCGGCAGGCCGGACGCCTGCACGGTCGCGCCGAACGCCGCTTCGGCGTTCTGCGAACTGGTCCAGACCTCGCACTTGTCGGCCGTGTAGAGCGCGGTGGCGTTCATCGGCTCCATGCAGGCGTGGTTCTGGAACGGATAGGCGTAGACTGCCTCGACCTTCTTCGCCGCCTTGGCGATGGCGGCGTCGACGTCGCCCTGCTTGTTGCCGACGAAGTTCGTCCTCGGCGTCGAGCCCGGCCTTGAGCCATTCGGCGATCGAGGCGCTCGACACCTTGGCGTTCTCGCCCTTCGTCCCAGACGATCGGGAAGCGCGGCGAGCGCGGTCTTGGCCTGCCACCAGGTGTCGGCCACCACCGCCACGGCGGCATCGCCGGATTGCACCACCTTCTTCACGCCCGGCATGCCGGTGACCTTGGCGGCGTCGAAGCTCTTGAGCTTGCCGCCGAACACCGGGCATTCCTTGACCGCGGCGCACAGCATTCCGGGCATCTTGAAGTCCATGGAATACTGCATGCTTGCCGGTGACCTTGTCGGCGGTGTCGAGCCGCTTGAGCGGCTTGCCGGCGATCGTCCAGTCTTTCGGGTCCTTGAGCTTGATCGACTCCTTCGGCGGCTCGAGCTTGGCGGCGGCTTCCGCCACCTTGCCGTAGGTGGTGCTGCGGTTCGACGCCTTGTGCGTGATCACGCCCTTGCTCGACCGTCACCTCGCCGACCGGCACTTTCCATTCGTTGGCGGCGGCCTGCTTGAGCATCTCGCGCGCGATCGCGCCGCCCTTGCGGACGTATTCGTGCGACTCGCGGATGCTGCGGCTGCCGGTCGCGTTGAAATTGCCGTAGACGCGCTTGCGCGCGAGGCTCTGGCCGGGCGTCGGAATCTCGGTCGTGACCTTCGACCAGTCGCAGTCGAGCTCTTCGGCGACGAGCTGGGCGAGGCCGGTCAGCGATCCCTGGCCCATCTCGGCGCGGGCGATGCGGACCACGACGGTGTCGTCCGGCTTGACCACGACCCACGCGTTGATTTCCGGCGAGCCGTCGGCGGCGCGGACCACGCTCCGGGCCGCCGAACGGAAGGTCGAGGCCGAGCGCCAGACCGCCGCCCGCTGCGGCCGCGGTGGCGATGAAGGAGCGGCGATTCATCTTCGGCACGTAATTCATGTTGGCTCCTCCCTTACGCGTTCGCTGCGGCGTGAATGGCCTCGCGCACCTGCTGGAAGGTGCCGCACCGGCAGATATTGGTGATGCTGGCGGTTGATGTCGGCGTCGGTCGGCTTCGGCTTGTTCTTGAGCAGTTCCGCCACCGCCATGATCATGCCGCACTGGCAATAGCCGCACTGCGGCACGTCGTGCTCGACCCAGGCCTTCTGCACCTTGTGCAGCACGCCGTTCTGCGCGAGCCCCTCGATGGTGGTGATCTGCTTGCCGGCGACCGCCGACAGCGGCACCGAGCAGGAGCGCATGGCGACGCCGTCGACATGCACCGTGCAGGCGCCGCACTGGCGCGATGCCGCAGCCGTATTTGGTGCCGGTCAGGCCGACATGTCTCCCGCAACACCCAGAGCAGCGGCGTGTCGGGATCGGCATTCACCTCGTGGGCTCTTGCCGTTGACATTGAGAGCAGCCATTTTGCGATTTCCTCCGTGAGTATGTGGGCTTGAGCCGTGCTGAGCCGCGGACACATCGCGGCGCGCACGACCTCGTTCCGGTCGGAATTGGTACAATTCTAATATGAAGACGGCAATCCCGCGAGCGCTATTCGGCCGCGGCTGAGGGCTGCCGCCCACCGGCGCGGTCCCCGGACGGATGCTGCGGTACCATGCGGACACAAAGCGCTTCGGGTACGGCGCGGCCGGGGCCTTGCGCAAAACGCGGGTGGGCCTCGTCCAAACCGCGGCTTGCGCGCGCTCTGTGGATATTGTCCAAGCTGACCGCGATGATCGCGGGGGCAGCCTGCCCACAAAGACAACCAGGAGACGGCCATGACCAGCAAAAGTTACGAAGCCATCAAGATCGAGAAGGAAAACGGGATCACCTGGCTGTTCATGAACCGGCCGGACAAGCGCAACGCCATGAGCCCGCAGCTGCACATCGAGATGGACGAGGCGCTCGACGATCTCGCGGTCGATCCCGAAACCGAGGTGCTGGTGCTGACCGGCGCCGGCGACGCGTTCTGTGCCGGGCAGGACATCAAGCTCTATTTCCGCGGCGGCGATGCCGATCCGAAGCTGCGCCGCAAGGCTGGGCGCGCGTCGAACAACTGGCGCTGGCAGAAGCTCTCCACCTTCCCCAAGCCCACGATCGCGATGGTCAACGGTTACTGTTTCGGCGGCGGCTTCACGCAGGTTTGCGCTTGCGACTTCGCGATCGCGTCCGACGAGGCGATCTTCGGGCTGTCCGAAGTGAACTGGGGCATCCTGCCGGGCGGCATCGTGTCGTGGAACGTCGCGCAGACGCTCAACTTTCGTGACGGCATGTATTACGCGCTGACCGGCGACACCTTCGACGGCAAGAAGGCCGCGCAGATCGGCTTCGTGAACTCCTCGTATCCGAAGGCGAAGTTGAAGGAGGAGACCGTCAAGCTCGCCAAGAAGATGATGGAGAAAAGCCCGGCGGTGGTGCGCTACACCAAGGAAGCGCTGCGGGCGGTGCGATTCATGAACGAGCCGCAGGCCGCCGACTATCTCGGCGCCAAGGGCGATGCGCTTCGCTTCAACGACAAGGAGGACAGCCGCGGCCAGGGCATGAAGCAGTTCCTCGACGACAAGACCTACCGGCCCGGCCTCGGCGCCTTCAAGCGGCAGAAGGCGAAGGCGTAGGCAGGGGGTGTATCCCGGGCGCAGCGCAGCATGAAATGATGCGCTGCAGATCGGGGATCGTAACGAACACCGCCTTCGGTAAGGTTCCGGATCAGCGGTGCGCCGCTGCGCCCTTCGGGCTTGCGCTGCACCGCGTCCGGGACACGAGAATGTGAACTCTCAATGGATAGCGCCGATTTCGATGCGCTCGAAGGCAAGGCGCGAGCGAAGCTCTCGCCCGCGGCTTATGCGTTCGCTGCCGCGGGCGCGGACGACGAGTTGACGCTCGCTGACAATATTGCGGCGTGGCAACGGCTGCGTCTGCGTCCGCGCATCCTCAACGACATCACGGCGCTCGATACCAGCGTCGATGTGCTGGGCAAGCGGCTCGCCACGCCGATCATGGTGGCGCCGTTCGGCCGGCATAAGTTGTTTCATCCGGAAGGCGAGTGCGCCACTAGGCGCGGCGCCCGGTAATACTGTGTTCGTGCTGCCCACCACCTCCACGCTCAGCATCGAGGAGGTGGCGAAGGAGCCGGGCAGCGCGCCGCGCTGGTTCCAGCTTTATCTGCCGGCCGACCGCGGGCTCGCCGAGAACCTAGTCGATCGCGCGACGGCCGCCGGCTATGGCGCCATCGTGCTCACCGTCGACCAGCCGGTCTATGGCTCAAGCCCGCGCGCGGCGCGCGCGCCGCTTGAACCGTCGCCGGACATTCGCAACGCCAATCTGCCCGGCGCTCCGATCGCACAGAATGCCTACAAGCCGGGCTGGACCGGTAACGTCACATGGCCGGCGACCTGGCGCGATCTCGACTGGCTGGTCGGCCGCTGCAAGGTCGACGTGGTGGTGAAGGGCGTGCTGCGTGCCGACGACGCGGTGCGTTGTGCCGATTTCGGCGCCAAGGCGGTGATCGTCTCGAACCACGGCGGCCGGCACCTCGATGCCGCGGTCGCGACCGCCGATGCGCTGCCCGACATCGCCAGTGCACTTGCCGGCAAAGCCGAGGTCTATGTCGACGGCGGCATTCGCCGCGGCACCGACATCGTCAAGGCGCTGGCGCTCGGCGCCCGCGCGGTGCTGGTGGCGCGGCCGGTGGTCTGGGGCTTGGCGTTGCAGGGCGCGGACGGCGTGCGCGCCGTGCTCGATCACCTGCAGGATGAATTGCGCCGCACCATGGCGCTCTGCGGCGTGGCAGCGCTGAGCGAGATCACGCCCGACCTTGTAGCCGCGAATTCGCTTGTCATGCCAGCGAAAGCGGGCATCCGGTAAGCGCTGGATCATCCGCTTGCGCGGGTGATGACAACCGAGAATGATAACAAAGCGTACTGTGGAGGCGATATGTCCGAGGCTGCAGCAATATCCGCCGCGAAAGCCGGTGACGCACCGCGCGTTACGGCGGCGCGGCTTGTCGCTTTCACCAAGCGTGCGTTCGAGGCGGCAGGGCTCCCGGCCGAGCGACGCCGAAGCGGTCGCCACGCTGATGGTCGAAGCCGACCTGCGCGGCTCCGACACCCACGGCGTCATCCGCCTGCCGATCAATATCAAGCGGCTCAAGGCCGGCGGCAACAATCCGCGCCCGAACATTCGTCTCGTGCAGGACCGGCCGTCCGCCGCGCTGGTCGATGGCGACAACGGCATCGGCCATCTGGTGATGCGCTTCGCGACGCAGACCGCGATCGAGAAGGCGAAGCAACAAGGCGTCGCCTGGGTCGGCGCGCGCATGAGCAATCACGCCGGCCCCGCCGCGCTCTACGCCACCATGCCGCTCGCGCACGACATGATCGGCATCTATCTCGCGGTCGGCAGCAACAACCATCTGCCGCCGTGGGGGTCGGTGGAGAACCTGCTCGGCACCAATCCGATCGCGATCGCGATCCCGGCCGGCGACGAGCCGCCGATCGTGCTCGACATGGCGCCGACCGTCGCGGCGTTCGGCAAGGTCCGGCTCAAGGCGCAGCGCGGCGAGGAGATGCCGGTCGGCTGGATGATCGACCGCGAAGGCAAGCCGCTGACCGATGCCAAGCGCATGGACGAAGGACTGCTGCGTGCCGATCGGCGAATACAAGGGCTACGGCTTGAGCCTGGTAATCGGACTTCTGGCCGGCACGCTCAACCGCGCGGCGTTCGGGCAGGACGTGGTCGACTTCACCAAGGACCTCGGAACGCCGACCAATACCGGCCATGCCATCGTAGCGCTCTCGGTCGAATCGTTCATGCCGGTCGACGCAATTCAAGCGCGCGGTCGATGAGGCGGTGCGCGCCATGCGCGGCGCCGAGCGGCTGCCCGGGGTGGAGCGCATCTGGCTGCCGGGCGAGCAGAGCCATCTCAAGCGGCAGGACCGCGTGACGAACGGCATTCCGATGCCCAAGCCGTTGCGCGACAGCCTCGACGCCGTGGCACGCGATCTCGGCATCGTGCCGCTCGCGAATATTCGAGCGCAACCACAGAGCAGGCGTCACGTTCGCGATGTCCGGACACACTAGCATCGGCCTCATCGGTCTCGGTCTTCTCGGCCAGGCTCTGGCGCAGCGCCTCACTGGCGCAGGCTTCGGTGTCGTCGGTTATGACATCGACGCGTCCAAGACGGCGGCGCTCGCTAGAACTCGGTGGCCAGGCCGGCCTCGTCGATTGCGGACATCGTCGCGCAGGGCGGCGCCGATCATCCTTGCGGTATTCAGCACCGATCAGGTCGAGGAGGTGGTCGAGCGCGATTTGCTGCCCGCGCTCGGCGACGGCTCGCAACGCATCGTCTTGTGCGCCAGCACCTGCGATCCCGACCGCATCGCCGCGCTGGCCGAACGCGTGACGCGCGCGCGGCATACGTCTGCTCGAAACACCGATATCCGGCTCAAGCGGGCAGGTGGCGCGCGGCGAAGGCGTCGGCCTGATCGGCGGCGATCCGCAAACCGTGGCCGAGGTCGAGCCGGTGCTGCGTGCGCTGTTCCCGACCTATTTCCATATCGGCAAGGTTGGTGACGGCGGCCGCGCCAAGCTCGCCGTCAATCTCATCCTCGGCCTCAACCGCCTGGCGCTGGCGGAAGGTCTGACCTTCGCCGAACGGCTGGGACTCGATCCTGCCGCGTTTCTCAAGGTGGTGCGGACGTCGGCGGCCTACTCGCAAGTCATGGACGTGAAGGGTGCCAAGATGGTGACGCACGACTTCGCACCCGAGGGCCGCATCACCCAGCACCTCAAGGATGTTCACCTGATGCAGGAGCAGGCCGCGCGCATCGGCCAGCAACTGCCGGCGCTGGCGGTCCACGCCGACGTGCTGGAAGCCTGCGTGCGGGTCGGCGAGGGCGATCTCGACAACTGCGGCATCATCCAGGAAATCCGCCGGCGGCGGACGACGTGATCGGAACCCGCGAGACGCGGGCTTAAGCCGCGATTTAGAATGCGTCCTCAGAACCTGATCGCGGCGCAATTGCGGAGAATGCGACATGACTGATGGCGAAGTCCGCTATGCCCGCGACGGTCAGGTCGCCACCGTGATTTTCGACCGGCCGGCGGCGCGCAACGCCATGACCTGGCGGATGTACGAGCAACTGCACGAAATCTGCACCCGCGTGCGCGACGAGAAGGACCTCCGAGTGGTGGTCTTCCGCGGCGCCGGCGGCAAGGCATTCATTGCCGGGACCGATATCGCCCAATTCCAGGCGTTCCGTTCGGGCGAGGACGGCATCGCCTATGAGCAGAAGATGGAAATCTACGTCTCGGCGGTCGAGACGCTGCCGATGCCGACGCTGGCGGTCATCGAAGGCTTCGCGATCGGCGGCGGGCTCGCGATCGCCGCGGCCTGCGACCTGCGCATCGGCACGCCGTCCGCGCGCTTCGGCGTGCCGATCGCGCGCACGCTCGGCAACTGCCTGTCGGTCGCGAACTATGCTCGCCTGGTCGCGGCGCTCGGAGCCTCGAGCGCCAAGCGGATATTGCTGCTCGCCGAGAACCTGAGCGCCGAAGAGGCGCTGGCGGGCGGCTTCCTCAGCGAGATCGTCGATCCAGCGGCGCTTGATCACCGCATTGCGGACATCACCGACCGCCTCGCTCACCATGCGCCGATCACCATGCAGGTGAGCAAGGAGGCGATCCGCCGCATCCTGCAAGCCGGGTTGCCGGATGGCGACGATCTCGTTCGCGCATGTTATGGCAGCGACGACTTCCGCGCCGGCGTGCGCGCCTTTATGGAGAAGCGGGAAGCGCAATGGACCGGGACGTAAGTCGATGATCGACTCGCATCATCATTTCTGGTGGCACAAGCGGCACACCTATACGTGGCCTGTGGCGGTTGGCGACCGCTTCGCGCGCGACCACACGCCTGACGATCTGCGGCCCGAACTCGAGCGCTGCGGTATCGAAGGCACCGTCCTGGTCCAGGTGCTGCATCAGGTCGGCGGCGAGACCGAGGAATGCCTCGACATCAGCCGCGACGTCGATTTCGTGCGCGGCGTCGTGGGCTGGCTGCCGCTCGCCGACCCGGACGCCACGGGCCATTCGATTGAGCAGCTGCGGAGGCGCGGCGGTAAGCTCGTCGGCGTGCGCCATCTCATCAGCAACGAGCCTGACCCGAAGTGGCTGTTGCAAGACAACGTGATCGAGTCGCTCAAGCTCTTGGCGCAGTCGAAGCTGGTGTTCGACGCCATCCCGATCAACGCCGAGCAGCTCGAGTCCGTGCTCACCGTGGCGCAACGGCTGCCGGAGTTGAGCATCGTGATGAACCATCTCGGCCGGCCGCCGATCCCGGACCGCGGCTGGGAGCCGTGGGCCACGCAGGCAGCGCGCGCCGCCGAATACCGCAACATCACGATGAAGCTGTCGATCGGCCTCGACATCATCATGCGCTGGCGGTGGAACACCGACGATGTGCGGCGCTACTCCGATCACGTGCTCGATCTGTTCGGCCCGCACCGCACGATGGCCGCCAGCAACTGGCCGGTGATCCTGCTGGGTGCGAGCTTCGAGGACTGCTGGAATGGCACGACCGCGCTGGTCTCCGGCCTATCCGCCAACGAGCAGCGCGAAGTTCTCGGCGCCACCGCAACGCGGGTCTACGGGCTGTGAAGCCGCGACCGGAGGGTGGGCACGCGGCGCGCCGCGTCGCTCACCCTACAGTCTGCTGTGTGCCTTACTTGGCCGCCGCGGTGAAGATCGACTTCGGGATCATCCCGTGGATGCCCTTGGTGCCGTCGACGACCTGGGTGACGTGATAGTCGACCGCGACGCTGGCGATCATGTAGGCCTCTTCCCGTGTCAGGTGCGGGAATTGCTTGGTGATGAAGTCGATGGTCTCGCGCACCGCGATCTTCATGCACTCTTCGAGGTTCGGGTGCAGCCCCATGACGATCCAGTGTGTCGGGGTTTCGGCGCGCGGCCAGGTCAGCTTCATGTCCTTGCGCAAGATGAATTGAAACTTGCCGCGCATCCCGGTCTCGATCGCCGTCAGGTCGACTTCGCCATGACCCTGCGCGGCGTGCGCGTCGCCGGCGGAGAACATCGCGCCCGCCGCCTGCACCGGCATGAACACCGTGGTGCCGGCGATCAGGTCTCGGTTGTCCATGTTACCGCTGTGCACGCCTGGCGGACCGCTGCTGATGCGTCCCCTGGTCAGATCGGGCGCGAGTCCCATGGTGCCGAAGAACGGCTTGTCGACCGGCACGACCACGCCTTTCGCGACTTCGGCAGTCTTCTTCTGGCGGTCGATCGGAATGATCCGCGTCCAGACCGCGGTGAATTCGTCCGGCAGCGCGCCCGTATAGGGCCGCTGGCGGTTGTAGCCCCAGTCGAGCGCCAGGCTCACATCGAGAATGCGCACCTCCAGAACGTCGCCGGGCTCCGCGCCTTTGATCTCGATCGGCCCGGTGAGAACATGCGGTCCCGGCCCGCGGTCTTTCACGCTGCCGTAGATGTCGCGTTGATATTGCGGCACCGCGCTCGGCGGCACGACGCCGGACTTGTCGATCACATCCGGAACGATGGATGCGGCCGCTTCCAGGTTGACGATGTCGCCGGATTCAATGGTCAGCACCGGCTTCAGCGTCGCCAGGAAGTAGCCGATGTGTACGGTCTGCGGGGTCGGCATCAGCGTGTGCTCGGCGGCGTTCAGCGGCGAAATGCCAGCGGCCGCGGTCAGCAAGATCGCTCCGGCAGATGACAGGTAAAGGCGGTGGAGGCGGCGAAGTGATGGAAGGGCGCTCATGGGCATGCCTGCAACCTCAGTGTGAATTGGAGACGGCGCGAAAAGGCTACGGTCTGCACAGGGCGATGTAAATGATAGTTCAGCCGCGACGCAGCGTGTATTGTGGGCAAGGATGCACGCTGCGCCGAGGAACTGCAAATGACGAACGCGTCCATGCGCCGGCCATCGCTCACGCGGTCACCGGAACAGACGTTGCGCGAGCAGGTTGCCGCCTGCACGTTGCTGCTGAACGACCTCGAACTGCTCGGCTACAGCGGCCATGTGAGCGCCCGGCTGCCCGGGCGCGACGCCTTCCTGATCCAATCGTTCGATCAAAGCCGCGCCAGCCTGCAGCCGGACGACCTCCTGGTCTGCGGCTTTGACGGCAAGGCTTCGGCGACCAACGTCAAGCCGCCGTCGGAAGTGTTTCTGCATTGCGAGATTCTGCGGGCGCGGCCGGACGTGCAGGCGATCGCGCATTTTCACCATGACCTGACCACGGTGTTCACCCTGGTCGAGGGACTCGTGCTCAAGCCGATCAAGAATCATGCGGTGCGATGGGAGAGCGGCATTCCGGTGCACGCCGATCCGAGTCACGTCAGCGATCCGGCGCTCGGGCGGGCGCTCGCCGAGACGCTTGGCGCGCATCATGCGCTGCTCATTCGCGCGCATGGGCAGGTGGTGGCGGCTGAAAGTGTGCCGGCGCTGCTGATCGACTGCGTACACTTCGTCGAGAACGCGGTCGCCATGTACCAGGCCGCGGCGGTCGGCAAGGTCATCCCGCTCAGCGCCGCCGAGATGGTGGCCTTCCGGCACGACTTCGAGCGCGAGCGCCATGTCGCCAAGCTCTGGAAATATTACGTCGGCCGCGGCCGTGCGAGCGGGCTGCTGCCGGAGACGTGGGATCTTTGACGTTGGCTGCAACGTGTGGGCCGCAAGTGCGATCGTAGTTGTTGCGCCCTCGCCCCTTGCGGGAGAGGGCCGCTCGATCCTGTCCGCATAAAGAATGGGTGAGGGGAGTGCTTCCCTTGAGTTATCTCTCTCCCAACCGGCTTGATTGAGCAGGACGATCGCGCACGTCGCCGTTCATTGGTGTCTTCTTCCATCGGACGTGCGGACAAGCCGATCATGATCCAGGGCGCTGGCTATCGCGCCTCGCCCCACCTCTTACAGAGCATGCGCGACTTGATCTGCGGCGCGGCGCAGTATCGGAAGGAAACGGCGAACCAACTCGCGCTTTGTGACGCGATGATCCTCCGCGCTCACGTTCATCGCAACTTCAGGCCGTCCCGACTTGACCGGTACCGGCACGGCAATGGAGAGTAATCCAAGCTGCAATTGTTGATCCGACAGTGCGTATCCGTCTTTGGCCACGCTTGCCAAGGCTTTTCGAATGGCGGCTTCGCTCGTAGGGGTATAGCGCGTGATTTTCTCGAACTTTGCATTCCGGAATAATCGTCGAGCTCTTTGTGGCTGAAACTCCGCCAGCAGCACCTGGCCCATGGCATTGATATGAGCCGGCATGCGCGTCCCGAGGTTTGACCGGGATGAAGGACAGATGCTTCGGCGGAAGCCGCGCGATATAGACGACGTCGTGCTCGTCGAGCACGCCGAACGCGCACGATTCGTCGAACGTTCGACGACCTCCTTCATGATCGGCTGCGCCATCTTCCACAGCGGCAGCGACGACAGATAGGCGTAGCCGAGATTGAGCGTTTTCGGCGCAAGCCTGAACGTCTTGCCATCGGAACGTACGTAGCCCAGCGCCTCGAGCGTGAGCAGAAAACCGCCTGCCGTGCCTCGCGACAGGCCGTCTTGGCGGCGACTCGGAGAGCGTTTGGATTTCGGCATGCTGGCCGAAGCTGGTGATGACGGCGAGCCCGCGCGCCAGCGCATTCACAAAGTCAGGGTCGTCGGCTCAAGCGGACATCGGCTACATCCAGCAAGGGCTCGCTGTATCTAGGGCCGGGTTTGACCAGTCCCGCCGTGAATGTTAGCTTTTTAGGATCGGACGAATGTCCGTATAGCGGACAACCCGCCGCCTGTCGAGCGCTTGCACGTCCGGCAGCGCCGGAAGGGAGAGCGAACATGGATCACGACAATTTAAGCAAGGTGGACCAGTTCAAGCTCCTCACGGAGAACGGCCGCCGGCACGCCGATGGGGACGCTTGCTGCGCAAGTTCTGGCATCCCAGTTGCCGAGTCGCCGAACAAATTGCAGAAGGGAAAGGCGCAGGCGCTGCGCGTTCTCGGCGAGGATTTAACGCTCTATCGCGGCGAAGAGCGGGCGACCCTATCTCATCGGTGGACGCTGCGCGCACCGCTGCACGGTTCTGCATACCGGCGTGATCCAGGGCGAGCAGATTCGCTGCATGTATCACGGCTGGCGCTACGACGGGACCGGGCTGTGCACCGACATTCCTGCCGAGAAGCAGCCGCGATCGCGACCGATCAGGATCGCCGGTTATCCGGTCCACGAATACAGCGGGGTGGTGTTCGCCTATCTGGGCGAGCAGCCCGTTCCGACCTTCGATCTGCCGCGCAAGGAAATCTTGGAGGCGAAAGGCCGATCAACTCTGGTGCACAAGTCGGTCTGGGACTGCAACTGGTTCCAGCACGTCGAAAATTCGCTCGATGCGGTGCACGTCAGCTTCGCTCACCTCTGGGGCAGCGTCGGGCAATTCGGATCGTCGGTGACTGCCTCAATTCCGGAACTGTCGTATTCGGAGACCAACGCCGGCATCCGGCAGGTCGCGACGCGTCCGAACAACAACGTCCGGATCAGCGACTGGACCTTCCCCAACAACAATCACGTCGTGGCGCCCGGGCCCGAACAAGGACGAGCCGTGGGTGCACGTCAGCGCCTGGCCGACGCCGGTCGACGACTTCAGTACGATGCGCTTCGTGATTGTATCGCTCGAGACCGACGATCCCGTGAAGGTCGGAGAGGATCAAGGCGCAATACGACTTGGACTACAGCCCGGCCGACCATTACGACGAACTGTTCCATCAACGGCGTTGTCGCCGGAGTGCACGAATTCGGCCTGCAGAACGCGCAGGACTACGTGGCAGTGCGCGGCCAGGGCGTCATCTGCGACCGCACGCAGGAGAACCTCTCGACCTCCGATGCCGGCGTCGCCTTCCTGCGACGGATTTTGCTCCGCGAACTGGAGGCAATCCGCCACGGGCGGCCAACCAAGCAATGGACGCGCCTCGAGCATGCCGAGCATCTGGAGGCGCCGCCGGTACAGGCTGCCGAATAAGGGGAGATCGTAACGTGAAGGTTGCCGAGGCGGTTGCGCGTGTCCTCAAGGAAGAGGGCGTCGAATACCTGATTTGCTACCCGCGTCAGGCGCTGATCGATTTCTGCGCCGAGATCGGCATCAGGCCGATCGTTTGTCGGCAGGAACGGGTGGGTGTCGGAATCGCCGACGGCATCAGCCGCTCGACTTACGGCAAGCGGACCGGCGTGTTCTCGATGCAGGGCGGACCCGGCGTCGAGAACACATTTCCCGGCGCGGCGCAGGTGTTCGGCGACAACGTGCCGGTTCTTGTTGATCCCCGGCGACCGCGTCGGCCGCAGCTTCACGCCGCCGTCGTTCGATCCGGTGCAGAATTTCCGGCCAGTCATGAAGTGGGCCGCGGAAATCAGCGAGCCCGGCCGGACGATCGAGCTGATGCGGCGCGCGTTCCACAACCTGCGCACCGGCAAGCCCGGACCGGTGCTGATCGAGCTGCCCTCGCAAGTCGGCAGCAGCGAGATGCCCGGCGAGTTCGAGTACGCGCCGCCAAAGTGCGATCCGCACGGCGCCCGATCCCGCCGACGTCCGCACCATCGCCGAGCTGTTGCTCAAGGCGAAGCGGCCTATCATCCATGCTGGGCAAGGCGTGCTCTACTCCGGCGCCACCAAGGAGCTGGTCAGGCTTGCCGAGCTCGTACAGGTGCCGGTTCTGACAACGAACACCGGCAAGGGGGCTTTTCCAGAAAATCACCCGCTTTCGCTCGGCGCCTCGGTCGTCTCGGCGCCAAAGATGATGTTTCACTTTCTCAAGAAGGCCGACTGCGTCGTCGCAATGGGCTCGAGCCTCACGCGCAATCATTGGGCGCCGCAAATTCCCACAGGCAAAACCATCATTCATTGCACGAATGATGCCGCCGACATCAACAAGGAGTTTCCGACCAAGGCCGCGATGCTCGGCGACGCGAAGCTCATGCTCGAAGCGCTCATCGCCGAGATCGGCAACAAGAAACGGACCTCCGACAATGTCGCGCGGCGAAGTCCAAGCTGTCCGCACAGGAATGGCGAAAAGAATGGGCATCCGAGCTGACCTCATCGGAAGAGCCGATCAATCAATACCGGATCGTCAACGATCTCATGCATGCGGTCGACCGGGAGAACACCATCGTCACGCACGATTCGGGCAGCCCGCGCGAGCAGATGGTGGCGTTCTGGGAATGCCTGTTTCCGGGCGGCTATCTCGGCTGGGGCAAAACGACGCAATTGGGTCATGGTCTTGGTTTGATCATGGGTGCCAAGCTCGCCAATCCGGACAAACTCTGCATCAATGTGATGGGCGACGCTTCGATCGGAATGGTTGGCATGGACATCGAGACTGCCGCCCGCAATCGGATCGGCATCCTGACCATCGTGTTCAATAATGGAGTGATGGCCGGCGAGCAAAATGGCATGGTGGCGGCCATCCAGAAGTACCGCGCGGCAGAATCTGGGTGGCAACTACAGCGAAGTCGCGCGCGCTCTCGGCGCCTGGTCTAAACGCATCGAAAAGCCAGATGCATTTTCTGCCGGCACTGAAGCAGGCGATCGAGGCGACGCAATCCGGCACGCCGGCAGTCATCGAATGCGTGGCAAAACAGAACTTCAAGTACTCCCGCTACTGAGTGCCGACTAACCGCAACCGAACTCGGTTAGGAAAGGAACAGCCGATGCGCATCTCTCTGGGTTTGCGATTGACGCGAATGGTCGGAGCGATGCTGCTGCTCGCAGCCCTCGCGCAGGCGCCGGCGCATGCGCAGACCTTTCCTAATCGGCCCGTGCGGATCGTCGTGCCGGCGGCGGCGGGCGGCGCGCTGGACGTGATCTCGCGCATCTTAGCGATTAAAGTTGGAGAGATCTGGAACCAACAGCTCTATGTCGAGAACAAGCCTGGCGCCAATTGGATCGTCGGCATGGATGCGGTCGCCAAGTCGGACCCCGACGGCTACACGCTGCTGTTTGTCGCGAGCTCCGGCCTGACCATAAATCCATATGTTTTCAAGATGCCGCTAGATCCCCTGCGCGATTTGACGTTGGTGGCGACAGCGACCCACACGCCGTTCGTGCTTCTGGTCAACAATGACGTTCCCGCCAAAACGCTCCCGGAGTTCATCACGCACCTCAAAGCCAACCCAGGAAAGCTCAACCACGCGTCAAACAGCGCGACCACCATTCTCAATTCCGAGCTGCTCAAGGCCCGCGCGAACGTGAGCTATGTCGACGTTTCCTACCGAGGAGCTTCCCAGGCGATCGTCGCCACCCAAGCCGGGACTACGCAACTTTGTTTCGTCGACCTCGGCAGCGGCAGCCCCGCAATTCAGGGCAACACGCTGCGTGCGTTGGGCCTCACATCGCCAAAGCGCTACGAGCTTGCCCCCGACATCCCGACCATCGCCGAACAGGGCTTGCCGGGATATGCGACCTCGTCCACGACGTTGTTGCTTGCTCCCGCCAACACGCCCAAGGAAATCGTCGATAAGATCAGCGTTGCATTCCAACAGGCGCGCAAATCGCCGGATGTGAAGCAGAAACTCAATGCGATCGGCCAGGCGGTATCAACCGAAAGCCTGGAAGAGGCGACTGCGGCATTGCGTGCCGAGGCACAGCAATGGCAGCAGCTGATCGCAGAGAGGGATATCAAGTTTGGCAACTAAATTAATCGTCCTCAACGGGTGGATCGCATGTCCATCAGAGAGTTGTAGCTGCATGCAATCTCCTCGCTGATCTGCGCCAGCGTGAGCGTGCCAGCATGGATGGCCACGACTGGCGGTAGCGATGCGATGCGCTCTCCGCGGAGATGAATGCTTGAAAACTCGGCTTCTGTCAAATTCTTGACATTGGCGGCTGCTCGCCGGCCGGTCGTGCGGCAAGAATCGGGAGCCGCCTCTCAAGCTCCCTAGAAGGCCGTACTGGAGATGGCTACGCGGGAATTCCACATCATGTGGATTCCGGCGCCTGGCGTAGTCCGATGGCTTGCAGGCGGGGGACGACCTCCTGCACGAAGAACGGCAATTCCTCGAGATAGTTCACGAACCCCAGGGCCACGCCGTCGAAGCCCGCATCGTGCAGCGCCTTGAGTTCGCGCGCGACATGGTCGGGGTCGCCACATATGGAATAACTGCCGCCATAGCCCAGCACGGTGCGGGCGGGATCGCGGTCGCGGTTCTGCCGGTTCTCCGCGGCCGAGCGGCTGCGCGAGCCGAAGTTGCCCTGATAGAGCGCATACTGGTGATCGAGCGCAGCCCAATCAGCATGGGCGACGCAATGCAGCGCGTAGTTCTCCGCTTCTGCCTGTGTCTTTCGGCAGACGATGGAGGCCGGTATCCAGACCTGGATCGTGCGTCCCTGCGCGCGGGCGAGTTCCTTCGTCTCGCGTACCCGCGCGGCGCTGTCCTGCGGCGTGCGGCAGTAGTCGAAATGGAGATCCGAATTTCGGATCGCGAACGCGCGCCCCGCCGGCGAGGCGCCGGCATTCATAACGACGGGGAGGCGGTTTCCAAATGGCGAGGGCGATCCCTGCAACGCCCGCAGCTTGTAGTACGCGCCGTCGAAGTTCGTCGCCTTGCCGCCCCGCCACAGCGTATTGACGATCGTCCACCACTCCTCGCCGCGGGAATAGCGGTCGTCATGTTCATCCGGCACGACGCCGAACATTTCGAACTCGTCCTGGTTCCAGCCGCATACGATGTTGAGCCCAAAACGGCCGTGCCCGACATGGTCGGCGGTCGCAATCTGCTTGGCGGCGACGATCGGATGAATCATTGGCACGTGGATCGTGCCGAACACCGTCATGCGGTGGGTGTGTGCGAGCAAACCGCACGCCCAGGTGATGGTCTCAAGCGACGTGGCGTTGACGTCGCTTGCGCCGCCAAAGCCCTTCCAGCGCGCGACTGGAACCAGACACTCGATGCCGCTTGTTTCGGCGAGCCTTGCAAGCTTGAGGTTATTGTCCCAGCTCGCATCCCAGCGTTCGGGCAACGTGGTGAAGGCGAGGCCGCCCGAGCAGTTCGATCCGAACAACCCGAGCTTGAATGCGTTGCCAAATAAGACGCTGCCGTTGCGCTCGCTCACCACGAACCCCGTCGCCAGATCTGTCATGCCGGCTCAGGCTGCCGGCACGGCGATCGGGTGCGATTTTTCGTATTCTTCCTGCCAGTGCAAAACCTCCTGCCACGGCCGGTCGGACGGCATCGTGAATGAGGCGCCGCGCTGATCGAAATCAAGCGAGGGGTTCTGCCCCGGCAGTGGTTTGCCGTCTTCGTTATCCTTGATGAGCCGCAACATGAGCCGGCGGTAGAAGATCACCGCACGGTCGCTGAAGCCGAGATGCTCCTGCCGGCGATCGTAGATCGGCGTCATGCTTTCCTGCATCGCGAGGTCCTGGATGGCGGCGCCGTTGATGCCCGAGACGTTGGTGCGGTTCTTGGCGCGCGTTTGCTGGTGCATGTTGGCGTTGTTGTAGGGGGTCTTGTAGTCGGGCGGGGCGGTGCGGTGACCCCAGTTGCGATAGATCGCCTCCGGATCAAGCCGCCGATCCGGATCGAAGTGAATGTAGAACGTGTAGCAGCGCCCATCGTCGATCGGCTGCCAGGCCTTGAACAGCCGCAACTCGTGGGGGCCGGCCGCGACGTAGGAATAGAACGGTGCGCAACTCTCGAAGATGCGCACGTAGCTCGTCTTCGGGTCCTGCGTCCTACGCACCGCGCCGACCCGCATGAGGTAGGGCGTTTCTTCGACGTGAATCTTCGGCGTGCCGTCGTACATGAGGTGATTGATCGACTGCCATCCGGCACCTTGCCAACTCGCGTCGTCCGCGGTTGTGAGGTCCTTGTGCAAGTAATTCGGGTGTGCGGGATCAAGATCCCCCTCAAGGCCCTGAAGGTAGTTGCACTCCTGGTACATCTTCGCGACGAGGAGGTTCGACTTCGGCAGATCGAGCCACGGAAAGCGCGGGAACGCGGGCTCTTTCTCGCGCGGCCCCATATAGGTCCAGATGATCCCGGCCGCTTCGCGCACTGGGTAATTGATGTGGCAGAGCTTCTTGGCGAACGTGCTCTCGGGCGGTTCGGCTGGTGTATCGAGGATCGAGCCCGCCGGGCTGATCTTCCAGCCGTGGTAAAGGCAGCGCAGCCCGCCGTCCTCGTTGAGCGCGTAGGCGAGCGAGGCGCCACGATGCGGGCAGAATTCGCCGACGAGCCCGAGCTTGCCCTGCGGATCACGGAACGCGACGAGGTTCTCGCCCAAGAGCCGCGTGCGCACCGGCGCCCCGCCGCGCTCGGGAAGCTGCTCGGACATCACGGCCGGAATCCAGTAGCGCCGCAGCAGATTGCCCATGGGCGTTCCCGGGCCCACGCGGGTGAGGGTCATGTAGTCGTCTGCGATCGCCATGGCGCTGTCTCCGGCAGGGAAAGAAATATTGACCAAGATAGTTGTTAAATGCAACATCCTGGCTGAACGCTGTTGCGCCCCGGGGAGGTGTTCGATTGCTGCAATATGGCTACCGGCCCAACGCGCCTGCGACGCGGCGCACCCGGCGCGCAACCGATCAGGACTGGGTCAATTACGATCCGATCGTCAACCGTCCGCCGATCCGTTGGCCGAACAACGCGCGGCTCGCCTTGTGGGTCTGTCCAGCGGTGCTGGACTACGAATTCGCGCCGCTGCACGACCCGTGGCTCAACCCGTGGACTCGGATGCCGGCGCCCGACGTGCTCGCTTATTCGCGACAGGAGTTCGGCAATCGCGTTGGCTTCTGGCGCGTGCTGGAGCTCTTCGACAAGCACCGCATCCGACCGACGGCGGTGGTCAACGTCGACGCGCTGAAGCTCTATCCGGACATCACCAAAGCGATCCGCGAGCGTGGCTGGGATATTCTCGGCCACGGCATGTCCAACACGCGCTTTCTTTACGATTACGACGAGGAGCGCGAACGCGCCTATTACCGGGAGATGCTGGACACGGTCGAGGACCTGACGGGCGTGCGCATGAAGGGCATAGGCGGCCCCGGGCCGCAGGCGGGCACGGAAAATACGCCGGACCTTATGGCCGAAGCGGGGTTCATCTATTCGGGGGACTGGTATATGGACGACCAGCCGTTCCCGCTGCGCGTGCGAGGGGGCAAACTGATTGCCATGCCGTATTCGGTCGAGATGAACGACGTGAGCGCGCTCGCGACGGCTGAGGCCGACGAATTTCTGGAGAACCTCAAGCGGCAATTCGACAAGCTCTATGCCGAAGGCGAGGAGAGCGGGCGCGTGATGTGCGT
>CAWEDK010000010.1:0-77109 GCA_963807865.1 uncultured Alphaproteobacteria bacterium
TGATCCGGAACCCCGGTTGAATAAGAAGGCTAGGTCCCGGGTCTGCAGCGCATCACTTCGTGCTGCGCTGCGCCCGGGACACAAGATGAGAGGTCACGCCATGAGTTCACGTTACGACAACCTGCTCGCCAACGTCCCGACCGATCTCTGGATCGGCGGCAAGTGGCGCAAAGCTTCGGACGGCGGCCGTTTCGACGTGATCGATCCGGCGACCGAGAGCAAGGTCGCCTCGGTCGCGAGCGCCACCGTCGAGGACGCCAAGGCGGCTGTCGATGCCGCGAGCGCCGCCTTCGAAGGCTGGGCCGCGCGCAAGCCCCGCGAGCGCGGCGAGATTCTGCGCAAGGCGTTCGACCTGATCATGCGCGACGCCGAACGGCTCGCCAAGCTGATCACCATCGAGAACGGCAAGGCGCTGTCGGACTCGCGCGGCGAGGTCGCCTACGCGGCCGAGTTCTTCCGCTGGAACGCCGAGGAGGCGGTGCGCAACCTCGGCTCGCTGTCGCGCGCGCCGGCGTCGGGCGCCCGCATCATGGTGCACCACAAGCCGGCCGGCATCGCCGTGCTGGTGACGCCGTGGAATTTCCCCGCCGCGATGGCGACCCGCAAGATTGGCCCGGCGCTGGCGGCCGGCTGCCCGGTGGTGCTCAAGCCCGCTTCCGACACGCCGCTCACCATGCTGGCGCTGATGCCGATCCTGGCCGAGGCCGGCGTGCCGGACGGCGTCGTCAACGTCATCCCGTCGCGCTCCTCCGGCAAGGTGGTGAGCGCGATGCTGCACGATCCGCGGGTACGCGTCGTCTCGTTCACCGGCTCGACCGAGGTCGGCCGCAAGCTGCTGCACGAGGCCGCCGACAATGTCGTGAAGCCTGCGATGGAGCTGGGCGGCAACGCGCCGTTCATCGTGTTCGAGGATGCCGACATCGACGCCGCCATCGAAGGCGCGATGATCGCCAAGATGCGTAACATGGGCGAGGCCTGCACGGCGGCGAACCGCTTCTATGTGCACGAGAAGGTGCACGACGAGTTCGCCAAGAAGCTCACCGACAAGATGGCGAAGCCTGAAGATGGGCAACGGCCTCGACGACGGCGTGGCGCTCGGTCCGCTCGTCAATAAGGACGGCCGCGACAAGGTGATCGAGCTGGTCGACGACGCGGTGAAGAAGGGCGCCAAGGTGCTGACCGGCGGCAAGACGCCGGGCGGAGCGGGCTTCTTCTATCCGGCAACCGTGCTCACCGGCGTGTCGGACGACGCCAAGATGCTCAACGAGGAAATCTTCGGTCCGGTCGCCTCGATCCAGACCTTCAAATCTGAAGAGGAGGTCGTGAAGCGCGCCAACGACACCGAATACGGCCTCGTGGCCTACCTCTACACCAAGGACCTGAGCCGCGGCATGCGGGTCTCCGAGAAGCTCGACTTCGGCATGATCGGGCTCAACCGCGGCTTCGTCTCCGATCCGGCGGCGCCGTTCGGCGGCACCAAGCAGTCCGGCCTCGGCCGCGAGGGTGCGCACGAAGGCCTGATGGAGTTCCTGGAAACCCAATACATCTCGGTGGCGTGGTGAGCACAGACCTCAAGGGCGAAGGCGCCCGCCAGATCGCCGGCGCGTGGCGCTACGTGGGCGCGACGCTCGACGGCAAGCCGCGGCCAGGCCGCGGCGCAAATGCCAAGGGCATGATCTACTACGGCCCGCACGGCGAGATGGCGTGCCACGTCATGCCCGACAAGGAGCGGACCAAGGCCGGCGCCAAGCCGACGCTCGAAGAGGCATTCAATGCGCTCGACGAGTATATCGGCTATTTCGGCACCTATTCGGTCGACGAGAACGCGCGCATCGTGACGCATCACCGTCTCGGCAGCGTGCAGCCGAGCGACATGCACGACCTGATGCGCCACTTCCGGGTCGAGGGCGACCGGCTCATCCTCAATCCGCCGGGCACGACCTATTTCGTGACCTGGGAGCGGTTTAAGTGATGTTTCACTTGTCATGCCCGCGAAAGCGGGCATCCAGTCATCATAAGCGCAATATGAATAATCCCGCCAAAACTGAATTCGAGGAGAAACTGGATCATCCGCTTTCGCGGATGATGACAGCGAGGAGTGCGGCATGGACGTGTTGATGCCGCAGCTCGGCGAGACGGTGGCCGAGGGCAAGATCACCAAATGGTTCAAGTCGGCGGGCGACAGCGTCAAGCCGGGCGATAACCTATTTGAGATCGAAACCGACAAGGTGTCGATGGAGGTGCCGTCGACCACCACCGGCGAGCTTGCCGAAATCCGCGTGGCCGCCGGTGAAGTCGCGCCGGTCGGCGCAGTGGTCGCGGTGATCGCCGATGGCAGCGGGGCGGCGGCAAATACGTCGGTTCCTTCGCAGGCGGCGACAAAGGCAATACCCGCGTCGGCGCCCGCAATCGCTCCCGGCACAGCGCCATCAACGCCATCTGCGCAGCGCTTGCCCGCGATGGCGCCGCACGCCTCGCCGCCGCGCGGCTGCCAAAGTTCCGCTCGATCCGTTCTTCGAGGTGCGAACGCCCGAGCGCAACTATGGCCCCGCACGCTTGCCCAGCGGCGCGGTGGTGACACCGCTGGCGCGCCGGCTGGCGTCCGAGCGGGGCGTCGACTTGGCGCGCGTTCGCGGCTCGGGCGCCCACGGACGGATCATGGCCCAGGACGTCGAGCAGGCCGCAGCGGCCGCGCCGCGCGTCGCTTCTGCTGCTGTCAGCGCCGGTCCGAGCGCGGCCGAGGTCATGGCGCTCTACCGCGACGTGCCGTTCGAGGAGGTGCCGCTCGACGGCATGCGCCGGACGATCGCGACGCGGCTCATGCAGGCCAAACAGACCATCCCGCACTTCTACCTGACGGCGGACGTCAACATCGGCGCGCTCGCCAAGCTGCGCGAGGACGCCAACGCGGCTGCTCCGAAGGCGCGCGATGGTGAGCCAGCCTTCAAACTTTCGGTCAACGATCTCGTCATCAAGGCCTGGGCGGCGGCGCTGCGGCAGGTGCCTGCCGCCAACGCGGTCTGGGCGGAGGATCGCATCCTGCGCTTCCAGCAGTCCGACATCGGCATCGCAGTCGCGATCGACGGCGGCTTGATCACGCCGGTCATCCGTCACGCGGACAATAAGACGCTATCGGCGATTTCCAACGAGGTGAGGGAGCTGGCGGCGCGCGCCCGGGCGAAGAAGCTTCGGCCCGACGAATACCAGGGCGGCGCCTCGGCGATTTCCAACCTCGGGATGTACGGCGTGCGTGAATTCTCCGCCATCATCAATCCGCCGCACGCCACTATCCTGGCGGTCGGCGCCGCGCGGCGGCAGGCGATCGAGCGTGAGGATGGCGGCGTGGGCTTCGCGAGCATCATGACGGTAACGCTGTCGTGCGATCATCGTGTGGTCGACGGTGCACTCGGCGCCGAACTGCTGGCGGCGTTCCGCGCCTTTGCCGAGCAGCCGGTCACGATGCTGGTGTAGGCCCTCTCGCAACTATCAACTGGTCGGAACAGGATGACGGACAAACTCGATGTGCTGCTGGTCGGCCCGCCAAAGCCCGTGATCGCCGACGGACTTGCACGCGCCTTCACGGTGGTAAGGCTGGCCGATGTCAAGGACCAGGATCGGTTCTTCGCCGAGACCGCGCCGCGCATCCGCGCCATTGCCTGTTCGGCCACCTCGGAGCGGATCGACGGCGCGCTGATGGCGCGCTTTCCAAAGCTTGAAATCGTGTCGTCGTTCGGGGTCGGTTACGACCATATGGACAGCCCCTGGGCGGTAGCGCACGGTGTCGTGCTCACCAACACACCGGACGTGCTCACCGAGGAAGTCGCCGATACTGCGCTCGGGCTTTTACTATGTACGGTGCGGGAATTTCCTCAGGCTGAACGCTACCTGCGCGCAGGGAAATGGCGGCAAAAGGACTACCCGCTCAGCAAGGCGAGCCTGCGCAATCGCACCGTGGGTTTGGTCGGCATGGGCCGCATCGGTCAGGCGATCGCGCGACGGCTCGACGCCATGCAGGTGCCGGTGGTGTACCACGCGCGCCGTGCCGCGGCAGGCGTCGGCTACCAGCATTATCCGAAACTTCTCGACATGGCGCGCGATGTCGACGTGCTGCTCGTCATCACTCCGGGCGGCGCTGCGACGCGTAACATGATCAACGCCGAGGTGCTCGAGGCGCTGGGCCCCCAGGGTATCCTCATCAACATGGCGCGCGGCTCGGTGGTCGACGAGGATGCGCTGATCAAGGCGCTGCGGGACAAGACCATCCTGTCCGCCGGCCTCGACGTCTACCTGCGCGAGCCGGATGTGCCGCCCGCGCTGATCGAGATGGAGCATGTCGTGCTGTTCCCGCATCTCGGCTCGTCGTCGGCCGCCACCCGCGAGAAGATGGACCAGCTTGTGGTCGACAATCTGGTGGCCTGGGCTGCCGGCAGGCCGCCGCTCACGCCGGTGCCGGAGACCCCGTGGCCGCCGAAAAAGCTGGCCTGACCGGCCGCCGCGCGATGACGCGGCTGATGCGTGCATGGTAATGTTCTGACCCGCCGGTCCGCGAAAAGTGGCCGGTCGGAAATGCAGGTGACGGTAGTAGCGGATGATGTTTGACCGAGTGTCGCCGAGGATTTGGCTATTGCTGCTGGTGGCGCTGTGTGGCGTCAGCGCGGCGAGCGCGCAGACGCCCGCGACGTTGAGCGAGCCCGCCAAGGCAATGGTCGGCGCCTGGGAAATCTCCAACGGGGCGCGCGACAAGCGCTGTGCCGTCGCCTTCAAGGCCGACGCGGTGACCGGCGGCTTCAAGCTCGAATTCGACCCGCCCTGCAGGGATTTCCCAGTGTTGCGGGACGTTGGCGTGTGGGCCATCGGCGCAAAGGATGCCGTTCAACTGTTCGACAGCAAAGGCACGGTCATTCTCGACTTCAACGAGGTCGAGAGCGGCATGTACGAGGCCGAGCGCAAGGGTGAGGGGTTGTTCTTCATGCGCAGCCAGGCCGCCATCAAGGCCGCCACGGTCAGCCCGGAGCAATTGTTCGGCGAATGGACCCTGCTGCAAGAAGCCGACAAGCCGCTCTGCAAGCTCACCTTGTCCAAGGCATCGAGCGGTGAGGATACCTACCGCATCGTCGTGAGGCCCGGATGCACGGCCGCCATTTTGGGGCTGGGCCTTGCGACCTGGCGGCTCGAAATCAACGACCTCCTGCTGGTCGGCCGAGGCGGGACCTGGCGTTTCTCGGAAAGCGACGCCACCGTATGGGAGCGCATTCCGCCCAGCACCGACCCGATGCTGCTGATGCGGCAGTAGTTTCCCGCTACCTTCGGGGCTGCCCCTGGGCCCGAACACGGGTATCAAAGCGGGCCGAACCCTGCTATTTGTGTGGCCTCGGGAGCCCGGCCTCAGGCGCGTCTTGGCAGGGGCAAGAGTGCGGGCTTTGTTCTTGCATGCCATTCGAACCCTAAATCGACGGAGCTGTTGGACCGATGTTGGGTCTCATGAGCGAAGCCGAACCCGCGTCGCCGGACAACCGGCCGGGGCAATTCCATTTCGTGATGATCAAGCCGACGCATTACGATGACGACGGCTATCCAATTCAGTGGCTTCGCTCGGCCATTCCCTCCAATACGCTGGCCTGTCTCAACGGGCTCGCCGAGGATTCGCGTAGCCGCGAGGTGCTTGGGGCGGACGTCGACATCCACCTGCACACCTATGACGAGACCAACCGGCGGGTGCGGCCGGACCAGATCATCAAGATGATCAAGAAGGCCGGCGGCAAGGCGCTGATCGGCTTGGTCGGCGTGCAGTCCAACCAGTTTCCCCGCGCCGTCGATCTGGCGCGGCCATTCCTCGCCGCTGGCTTCCCGGTCTGCATCGGAGGTTTTCATGTGTCCGGCTGCATCGCGATGCTGCCGGAGATGCCGAAGGACATCCGCGACGCGCAGGCGATGGGCATCTCGTTTTTCGCCGGCGAGGCCGAGGAACGACGTTTCGACGAGGTCATCCTCGACGCCTGGAACGGCAAGCTCAAGCCGCTCTACAACCACATGAACGATCTGCCGTCCCTGCAGGGCGAGCCGGCGCCGTTCCTGCCGCGCAAGCACGTGCAGCGCACCTCGGGCTCGCTGTCGAGCGTGGACCTCGGCCGCGGCTGCCCCTACCAGTGCTCGTTCTGCACCATCATCAACGTGCAGGGACGCAAGAGCCGTTTCCGCACCGCCGACGACCTCGAGCGGATCGTCCGGTTGAACTACGAGGAAGGGATCAAGCGGTTCTTTATCACCGACGACAATTTCGCCCGCAACCGCGACTGGGAAGTGTTCTTCGACCGCCTGATCGAATTGCGCAACGGCGAGTTCCCCAAGATCGGCTTTACCATCCAGGTCGACACGCTCTGCCACAAGATCCCGAATTTCATCGAGAAGGCGACCGCCGCCGGGGTTCGCCGCGTGTTCATCGGACTGGAGAACATCAACCCGGACAATCTGATCGCCGCCAAGAAGCGCCAGAACAAGATCACCGAATACCGCGAGATGCTGCAGAAGTGGCGGGACCACGGCGCCATCACGTATGCGGGCTACATTCTCGGCTTCCCGGGTGACACCAAGGAATCGATCGTTCGCGACATCGAGATCATCAAGCGCGAACTGCCGCTCGATATTCTTGAATTTTTCTTCCTGACGCCGCTGCCCGGCTCCGAGGACCACAAGGTTCTCTCGTCGAAAGGGATCTGGATGGATCCCGACATGAACAAGTACGACCTCAATCACCGGGTCGCACATCATTCCAAGATGTCGGACGGCGAATGGGAGGAGGCTTATCGGGCGGCCTGGGCGGCCTATTACACGCCCGATCACATTCGCACGATCCTGCGACGCTCGGCGGCCTGCAAGCTGGGCCGGCCGGGCACCACGCTGTCGACCATCCTGTGGTTCTATCTGATGATTCTGTTCGAGGGCGTGCATCCACTCGAAGGCGGTGCCTTGCGGCTGAAGTTCCGCCGCGACCGCCGGTTCGGCATGCGGCGTGAAAGCATGTTCCTGTTCTACCCGCGCTATGGCGTCGAGACGCTCGTCAAGATGTGGCGCTATTGGTCGGTCTACCGGCAATGCAAAGCGATCCTCGACGAGGTGTTGGCATCGCCCGATCGCTGGACCTACAGCGATCTCGCGATTGCGCCGCCGCAGGCGGACGAGTTCGAGGCGCTCGATCTTTATCACGCCACCACCGGTGGCGAGGCCGCGCTCGCTCGTAAGTATCGCGACGATGCGATCCGCGAAGGCGGAGTTGCCGCGGCCAAGCCGGCCGCCACCACAGCAGCAACCGCTACCGCGGGCTGAACTGAGACGCGTGGCTCGCCGTGCGTTGACAGCCTACGGCCTCGCTGGTGTGATCCGTCCGTCATCGGGCGGTGCAGCCGCCGTACCGGAGAACTCGCTGTGAACCAGCCACTCGTTGCCCGGAAGCTGTTCGAGGCGCCGGTGGTCGACCAGCTCGCGGTCCGCGTCGTGGTCGATTCCCGGTACGAGCGATTTCTGCCGAAGACGACGCATCCGTTCACGGTGATCGAGAACGTCGGTCAGGTTCCGGGCCGCCAGATGACCTCGCTGGCGTGCGAATGGGGGCTGTCGCTGCACCTTGAGTCGCTCCGCGCCGGCCAGCGTGCGCAGTTCATGCTGGACTTCGGCTACACGCCCGAGATCGTGCTGCGCAACGCCGATCTGCTCGATATCGACCCCGCCAAGATCGACGGCCTTATCCTCAGCCACGCCCATCGCGACCATTTCGGCGGCATGATCGGTTTCGTCATGCAGCACCGCAAGCGGATGCGCCGCGATCTGTGCTTCTACAACGGCGGTGAGGAAGGATTCCGCGAGAAGTTTCTCGGCGAGCCGAAAGAGCCGATCTCATGGGGTTCGGTCGACCGCACCATGCTCACGGCGCAGTTCGTGACGCCGGTCTGCTGCCACGAGCCGCACGATCTGTCGCATGCCTTCACGACCGGTTTCATCGAGCGTACCTCGTTCGAGGAGGTGAGCGGCGGCTCGATGGTGTACGAGTACGATCACTTCACCGAAGCCGAGCGGCGCGGCAAGCTGGTCAAGGACACTCATCCGGACGAGCACGCCACCTGCTACATTGTTCAGGGGCGCGGGTTGGTGGTCATCAGCTCCTGCGGGCACGTCGGGTCTGATCAACACGATCAAGCAGGCGATGGCGGTGTCGGGCGTGTCGAAGCTGCACGCCGTCATCGGCGGCTTTCACCTGGTCACCGCGCCGCAGGACTATATCGACCGGACCGTGACAGAGCTTGAGGCGCTCGGGCCCGACGTCGTCATCCCGATGCACTGTTCGGGCATCGACTTCATCGAGACCATGCGCCGCCGCATGCCCGCCCAGCTTGTGACCACCAACGTGGGTACCCGCTTCACGTTCGGCGTGTGAATCGCGAATCAGTGGCGCTAACCACGATGGCCGAATCGGGTTGGCTGGCGCCGCACGGGGTGCCGGCGTTTAGGTCTGGTTAAGGACTATGGCCAAGACTCCCCCCGGGACACGCGCCATGGGGGCCGCCGGTGGCGGCAGGGCGCTGCGAGTCGGGGAGATCAGCATGAATCGATTGACCGTTGCGGGCGCGACGGCAGTGACAATCGCCGTCCTGGCGATTGCGGCCCCTCATCAGGCGCGTGCCGGTTCCAGCGATGTTGCGGCTGGATTGCTGGGCGGGTTCGCGGTTGGGGCCTTCGTCGGCTCGGTACTGGGACCGCCCGCGCCGGTCTACGTCGTGCCACCGCCGCCGGTCTACGTTGCGCCGGTGCCGGTCTATGCCGGGCCGCCGCCCTGCTATTGGACGCGTGGTCGCCCCGTGTGGAACGGAGTGCAGTGGGTGCGTCCGCGCATCCAGGTCTGCGACTGAGGATTGCCGATCAGCCGACGACCGTGTCGGCGAGAGCCAATATCCGCGGCGGAACCTCGAGCGCGAGCGCCTTGGCAGTGTTGGCGTTGATCGCGAGCTCGAACCATGTCGAGTGCTGCACCGGCAGGTCGTCGGGCCGCACGCCCTTGAGAATCTTGCCGGTATAGACCCCGACCAGCCGATAGGTGTCAGTCAGGTTGGGACCGTAGCTCATCAGCCCGCCGTCGGCGACCCATTCGCGTATCGGGTAGATCGCGGGAACGGCATTGCGCGCCGCGAGCTCGATGATCTGTGCCTTTCGGTTCCAGGAAAAATACGGGCTTGCGCTCACTAGCAGCGCGCGAACTTTCTGCTTATCCATCGTGGCGAATGCGGCGTCGATGTCGCGTTCGGTGCCGGCCGGCAGGGGCAGCACCTTGAGGCCGAGTGTGCGGGCTGCGTCCTGGGTTTCCTTGCGCTGGCTCGCGTAGAACTGCGAGTTCGGGTCCAGGAGCACCGCGACGGTTTGCACCTTGGGAACCAGCTCGCGCAGCAGCCCGAGCCGCTTGGCGGCCAATGCGCCGGAGAAAAAGCCGAAGCCGGTGACATTGCTGCCGGGCCGGTTTAGCCCGGTCACCAGTCCGACGGCGACCGGTTCGCCGGCGGTGTTGAACACGATCGGAATGGTAGTTGTCGCTCTCTTTGCCGCCAGCGCGGCGAGGTTGCCGTTGGCCATGATCGCCGCGACCGGACGGGCGACCAGCTCCGCTGCGAGCGCCGGCAGGCGGTCGAACTGGTTGTCGGCGTAGCGGTACTCGATCGTCAGGTTCTG
The DNA here is from genome assembly GCA_963807865.1 of uncultured Alphaproteobacteria bacterium. Lineage (GTDB taxonomy): Bacteria > Pseudomonadota > Alphaproteobacteria > Rhizobiales > Xanthobacteraceae > VAZQ01. The sequence goes on from CAWEDK010000010.1 coordinate 9,712, forward strand.
GCCTTCGACAAAACCTACGTCCTTCAGGCCCTGACGGATCGCGTCGAGCAGGTGGGGCGCGATGCCCGCCTGGGCGCCGCTCAGGTAGCCAATCACTGCCGGACCGGAAGTCTGCGCGCGCGCGGCAAGCGGCCACGCCGCGACGCCGCCGACCAGCGTCATGAAAGCGCGCCGTCCGATCACCCGTTCAGTTGCGTTCATAATCCCCCCGCATCCGGCATCGGAGCCCGATGCTTTGGTCCGTGCTGGCCGAAGTGTGGACGTTAAACCCGCGCAAATGCGGGCCGGAGTATCCGTGACCGCGTCCGAAAGCTCAAGCCGGATCGCGGGTCGTGCGGCACTCGGTCATCCGCCCGACACGACCTGCCATCGCCACCCCGTGCATTCACGCCCGCTCGAGCCGGATGTCGATCTCCCGCTCGACGTAGGTCCATTCCGCCGTGGTGCGGAGCGCTGCGACCAACTCTTCGAATGCCGCCGCGTGCTCCGGTGCGTACTCGAACCAGGTTAGAAAATCGAACGGTTCGCCGAGGTCGCGGCAGTGATAGAGCTGGCGCGCGATCGCCGGCAGGTAGTTCAAACCGATCGCGGTATGGCGCGAGCGGTCTTCGAAGACTGCCCTGCGTTCGTCCTGCGCCAGTGCCCACCATGCGGATGATTTCTTGATCGGAATCAGCGCGGCTCGCGAGGCCGCGGGCCGGTTCAGCGGCTCCTGCTTCGCCTGTAACGCGGTCACTTCGGCGCGTGTGGCGTATCGGACATTGCTGATCAAGCCTCGCAGCACCCACTCCGTCGGTGCGGCAGGCGCGGGCGCTTCCGCCGCAACGATGTCGAGGTGTCCGACCGCGTCGAGAGTTTTGCCCCGAACAGCGTGGATCGACCTTACGCGCCATCTGCCGGACCCTCGGCCAATGAATGCATATCGGTTCGACATGGAAGATGCGGCCTCCAGGCAGTTCGGATTTCCATTATCGTCGGCTGCGGCGACGCAAGTTTCGGGCCGCGTCCGTTGTCAGTCGCAGTTGGTATTACGGGTACGGGTGTCCCGGCGATGAAAGCCGGTCGCTCGTTGTCGCTCAACGCGGGGCGTATCAGGACACCAGCGAGCAGGAATGAACTAAGCTCCGAGCCGGGTCTTCGTAAGCAATAGCTTTCAAAAAATCGAAACTTTCACGATACCCTTTCTAGAAAACATTCCGGTATCTATACTACCTAGGCGTGCTTGCCTTTAAACAAGATAAAGCCCAAAGCCGTCCGTATTATTCAGGAGGCCATCATGGCGAAAATAAACATCTCGGCAATGGATGTCGAAAGCCTGCTTGAACTTCGGTCGCGGATCGATGCGAGGCTCGTGGAGCACAGGGTGAGCTTGCAGAAGCAGCTCGAGCGGCTCCATGTCCCCGAGCCGGGCACTGGCCGCGGCAAGGGTGGCAATGGGGGCTTCCGAAAGACGAAAGGCCGAAAGGTCGCAGCAAAGTATCGAAGCAGGAAAGACCCGAAACTGACTTGGGCCGGCCGGGGCGCAACCCCGATCTGGATGCGCGAAGAAATGAAGGGCACCAAACTCAAAAAAGAGAATTTCCTGATCAAGTAGTTTACGGAGCCCCGCGGCGCCGCCGAATTCAACTCGTTCAATTGCGCCCCCTTTTTATAGCACAAGGCGCGCGAGTGCCTGGGCGCCTGTCCGGGAAAGGGGCCTTTGTACCCTCCGACAAAGTGGTCAGGACAACTTGCTTAGGGCGCTGGGGCACATGCCAGGTCATGTTTCGCACTGGTGAGAACCGCAAATAAGCCCAGATGTGCTGACTTCGTCTGTAAGCTCGCCGAAAACGGCGATGAGCCGTAGCGCCGCTTAAATCGGCAACCGTACCGTCGGCAGGCACGCCGACCGCTCAATGAAATTTGTGCCATGCGATCAGCAAAATGAAGCTCCAACGGCTGCGGCTGGAATAACGACCTTGGCAGAAACTGCTGCGATCAGGTACCGCGCGTTTCTAAGCTATAGTCACCGCGACACCGCGTGGGGCAAGTGGCTGCATTCCGCGCTCGAGAGCTATCGCATCGACAAGGATCTGGTTGGTCGGCAAACGCCCGCTGGCCTGGTGCCGAAGACCTTGCGGCCGATCTTCCGCGACCGCGAGGATTTTTCCGCCGGACATTCGCTGACCGAGCAGACGCTCGCCGCGCTCGAAGCCTCGCAGTTCCTCATCGTGCTGTGTTCGCCGAACGCGGCGAAGAGCAAATATGTCAACGAAGAAGTCCGCCGCTTCAAGGCGCTCGGCCGCGCCGATCGCGTGATCCCGTTGATCGTCGAGGGCGAGCCGGGTGACGCGGAGCGCGAATGTTTCCCGCCCGCACTGCGCTTCAAGCTCGGCCTGGACGGTGCGTTGACCGATGAACGGGAAGAGCCGATCGCCGCCGATGCGCGGCCGCAGGGCGACGGCAAGGAGATCGCCAAGCAGAAGCTGGTGGCCGGCCTCCTTGGCCTCGGGCTTGACGAGATCGTGCGCCGCGCTGAACAGGCGCAAAGGCGCCACGCTCGCCTGCGCAACGGCATCATTGGCGTTCTTGTCGCGCTCACGCTCGCATCGGCAAGTGGCTTTGCTTGGGCGCGCCACGAACTCACGCGCAACGAGGCGCTGCTTGACCGCACACTGCAGCGCGCCACGGGCTTCGTCGACAAGGCGGTCGCCATGTCCGAGAAGCTCGGCGTGCCACGCACCATATCTCTCGGTATCCTCGACGAAGCGGAGAGCATGTTCCGCGACATGGCGGAACTGGGTCGCGAGACGCCGCAACTTCGCTACCGCAAGGCCCTGATGCTGATCGCGTTCGCGCGCAATTACGAGGTCCTCGGACAGACCGACGCGCAACGCATACGCGCAACGGAAGCGCTCCGTCTGCTGTCCGCATTGGCCGCCGAGAAGCACGGCGGCACGTCGGTCCAGAAAGACTTGTCCGCGGCGTACATCGAGGTCGGCAATGTGCAGGTCGCGCAAGGACATCTCGCAAACGCGTTGAGTTCCTACCGTCAGGCGCACGTCATTGCCGAGCGCCTGTTCAAGGCCGATCCCGCCAATGCGGTTTGGCAGCGTGGCCTTTCGCTCGCATATGAAAAGGTCGGCGACATCTTGTCTGCGCAAGGCAGCCTGGCGGAGGCACTGATCGCCTTCGAGGATGGTCTCGCCATTGACAGGCGTCTGGCCGCTGATGAACCGGGCAACGCACGGGCGCAACGCGATCTCTCGGTGTCGTACAACAAGATCGGTGACCTCAAGCGCGCCACGGGCGATAATGCCGGTGCGCTCATGTGGTTTCGCGACAGCTTCGACATCAGAGCGCGCCTGGTTGCGGCCGACCCGACCCATCCCGGCCGGCTGCGCGATTTCGCGGTCTCCCATGGCAAGATCGGCGACATCCTGTTCCGGCGGCTTGATTTCGATGAGGCACTGAAGTTCTTCAGTGAAAGCCTCACGATCCGCGAAGGCTTGGCGAGAACCGATCCAAGCAACGCTGCTTGGCAGCGCGACCTCTCGGTCGCGTACAACAAGGTCGGCGACGCACAGGGCGCCCAGGGCAATCGGGTGGAGGCGCTGACATCATATCGCGCGGGCCTTGCCATAGCCGAGCGCCTGGCCAAGGCCGACCCCGCCAATGCCGACTGGCAACGGGATCTCATGCTCTCCCAAGACAACGTAGGTCGCCTGACAATCTCGAACACGCGCTGATGTTATCCCGAAACGCCCGCGCAAATCGGCGAAGACGGGAGCAGTTCGGGCGCCAGACACAGAACATCACGGTCTTGCGCCGCGCGAGGCTATCATATCAGCTTCAGTCCCTTGAAGCTGGCGTGGCCTTCCTTGCCGACAATGATGTGGTCGTGCACCGCGATGCCGAGCGGCTTTGCCACGTCGACGATCGCTTGCGTCATTTGAATGTCGGCGCGCGACGGCGTGGGATCGCCCGAAGGATGGTTGTGCACAAGGATGATCGCGGTGGCGGAAAGTTCGAGAGCACGCTTGACCACCTCGCGCGGATAGACCGGCGTGTGATCGACGGTTCCGGTCTGCTGCAACTCGTCCGCGATGAGCGCATTGCGCTTGTCGAGGAACAGGATGCGGAACTGCTCGCGCTCGGCAAACGCCATAGCGGTCCGGCAATAGTCGAGCACGTTCGACCATGATGACAGCACCGGCCGGCGCTTGACCTGACCGCGCGCCAGCCGGCTAGCCGAGGCCTGGACGATCTTGAGTTCCGCGATCGCGGCCTCACCCAGTCCCTTGGTCTCCCGCAATCGTTCGATGGGCGCCGACACCACCTCGGCGAACGAGCCGAAGCGTGCGATCAGGTCCTTCGCGAGCGGTTTCAAGTCCCGCTGCGGTATGGCGCGAAACAGGATGAGCTCGATCAACTCATAGTCGCTGACTGCGTCGGCGCCGGCCTCCAGAAACCGCGCGCGCAGACGCTGCCGGTGACCATGGTAATGCGGGGTCCCCTCGGCGAGCCCGGCGGATTTCTTGGGCTTCTCGTCAGCAGGCATACGCGACCGTCATTTGCTCCGGCTGTGGGAGTGGAGCCTCGAATCCGGGCAATGACGCTCAGGATGACGGTAACGACGTAATTTGCAATGCGCCCGGCGGGTCAGGCCGGCTGGATCGGCGGCCGGTCGAGGCCCTGCGGCGACAGCGTAAAAATCTCGACACCGTCTTTGGTCACCGCCACGGTGTGCTCGAACTGCGCCGACAGCGAGCGGTCGCGCGTCACTGCGGTCCAGCCGTCTGACAGCACCTTCACGTGCGGGCGGCCGAGATTGATCATCGGCTCGACCGTAAAGAACATCCCGGGCCGCAACACCACGCCTTCGCCAGGACGTCCGACGTGCACGATGTTGGGCTCGTCGTGGAACAGGCGGCCGAGGCCATGGCCGCAGAAGTCGCGCACCACGCTCATGTGCTGGGCCTCGACGTAGTTCTGAATTTCGGCCCCGATATCCCCGGTCGTGGCGCCTGGCCGGATCACCGCGATGCCGCGCATCATTGCCTCGTAGGTCACTTCGATCAGCCGCTCGGCCCGGCGCGGGATGGCGCCGACCGCGTACATACGGCTGGAATCGCCATGCCAGCCGTCTAAAATGAGGGTAACGTCGACGTTGACGATGTCGCCGTCTTTGAGCGGCTTATCGCCCGGGATGCCATGGCAGACCACATGGTTGACCGACGTGCATGTCGACTTTCGGTAGCCGCGATACATCAGGGTGGCCGGCATCGCGCCGTGGTCCATGGCGAACTCGAACACCAGGCGGTCGATCTTCTCGGTCGGCACGCCGGGCGCGACCTCGCCGGTGAGCATGTCAAGGCACTCGGCGGCGAGCCGTCCGGCCCGGCGCATGCCCTCGAAGGCCATCGGGCCGTGCAGCTTGATCTGGCCGGTCTTGCGCTGCGGCGCCAGCGCGGCGTCGACGTAACTCATGCGTTGTCCTGATGGGATGCCTGCGGGCCCGCCCCTCATGGGGAATTTAGTGCCTCGTGCGGGAGTCGCAAGCGGCGGTTTTCGCTAGGTGCGTCCGGCATGCTAAGTGGTTGCCGGAGGCGTCGGGCCTCGGCGAACGGGTTGGTCCTGGTGGATGCGACAGAACAAAGGCCGCACGGCGCGCTGGCGCCGGGGTGGTTCGACCGGGCGGTGATCGCGGTCACGAGCCGCCTGCCGGCCAACTGGCTCGGCTTGCGGCTCGCCATCTTGCTGCGGCGGCTGGTCACCACGCGGCTTCCTGCCGGCGCGCTCGACGTGGAACGCTGGGGGCTCAAACTACGGCTTCATCCGCTCGACAACGGCTGCGAGAAGGGGCTGCTGTTTACACCGCAGATGTTCGAGCCCGAGGAACGTGCTGAGCTGGCGCCGGGAAATAGCCCGGAAGCGCGGGAAAGCGCCATTCGTGTTCGTGGACGTCGGGGGGAATGTCGGGCTGTTCTCGCTGTTCGTGGCCGGACAGAGCCAGGGCCGCGCGCGCATTGTGGCGTTCGAGCCCGAACCCGGCAATTTTGCCCGGCTGGCATTCAATGTCGCGGCCAATCCGGGGGTGCCGATCAAACCGCTGCAGCTTGCGCTGTCCGACGAGGCGGGTGAACTGGCCATCGAGCTCGACCGGCGCGATCGCGGCGGAACGCGCGCACATCGGCTCGACGCGTCCGGCACCAATGCAGGCATGGTGCGCGTCCCCTGTCGGACTCTGCTGGCGGTCCTGCGAGAAGAGGGCATCGTGCGCATCGACGCACTCAAGCTCGACGTCGAGGGCATGGAGGACACTGTCCTGATGCCGTTCTTCCGTGACGCGCCGCCGACACTGTGGCCCGACCTGATCGTGATCGAAGATGCGCGCGCGCTCTGGGCGGTCGATCTGTTTGCCGAGCTTGCGAACAAAGGCTATTCGGTCGCCTCGCGCAGCAAGCTCAACGTCATGCTGCGGCGAACCGCTCAGCCCGCGGTGATCGGCACCGCATCGGCGACCGATAGGCCACCGGTCGTCACCTCGCAGCGGTAGGCAAGTGCTTCGACGCCGCGTGTCTTGGCGCGGTCGAACGCGTGGCCGTAGGTCGGGTCGATGTCGCGGGCGAGCGCGAAGCGTCGCGCCGAACCGATCTGAATGAGATAGAGCATCACGGCACGTGCCCCTGCCGCCACCATGTCGCCGAGTTCGTCGAGATGCTTGGCGCCGCGCTTGGTCACCGCGTCGGGAAATTCGGCGAGCCCCGCCTGCCGCATCAGGTGCACGTTCTTGATCTCGACGTAGCAGGGTGGCCGCGCCGGGTCTTCAAGCAGGAAATCGACCCGCGAGTTCTTCCCGTACTTCACCTCGCGGCGGATGCGGGCGTAGCCGGCAAGCTCCGGGATCGTGCCGGCCGCAATGGCCTCACTGGCGAGCGCATTGGGATGCGACGTGTTGATGCCGACAAGTTCGAGGCCACCGCCGAGATCGACCTCGATCAACTCCCAACTGTGTCTCAGCTTGCGGCTCGGCTTGTCCGAGGTCGACAGCCAGATGCGCGCGCCCGGCACGTTGAGCCCCGTCATCGCGCCCGGATTGGCGCAGTGCGCGGTCACAGTCTCGCCCGACGGAAGCACGACGTCGGCCAGAAATCGCTTGTAGCGGCGCACCAGCAGCGCGGGCAGTAGCGGGGGAAAGTCCATTGCCGCAATGTCGGGAAAGCGGCGCGTTCGGACAAGTCCAGCCTTGCGTTTGCACACAGGCTCCTTCGGTTGATCGCGCAAAGCGGGCGGGCTACTGCTGTTGCGACGATAAGAACGCGCCGTCCGAATTCGGCGTCCATCACGGGAGATCGAACGTGACCGAAACGCTCCACGCACCCGGAACCGGCACCACCCCGAGCCCGCAGGCTTCCCCGAACGTCCGTCACCTGTCGCGGATGGAGCTTCCCGGCGGCGGGCAGATCACGATCCAGGGCAACTTCGCGTTCGTCGGACACCAGAACGGACCGGAAGGCACGACGATCCTCGACATCTCCGATCCGCGCAAGCCGAAGATCGTCAGCCGGCTGATGACGCCGAATTTCGTCACCCATAACCACAAGGTGCGCGTGGTCGACGATCTGATGTTCACCAACTCGGAGTATCAGCCCGGAACGGCGCGTGCCAAGTTCGACGATCCGGGCTTCTGCATCTACGACATCAAGGACAAGGCCAATCCGAAGCTCGTCAAGTTCATGCGCACGCACGGCAAGGGCGTGCACCGCTTCGACCTAGACGAGACCTATGCGTATATCTCGACCGAGGCCGAGGGCTTCGTCGGCAACATCCTGGTCATCTACGATATCCGCAATCCGTCGAACCCGACCGAGGTCGGGCGCTGGTGGCTGCCAGGCCAGAATGTTGCCGCCGGTGAGACGGCGCATCCGAAAGGCACCGATCATAAGCTGCATCACGCCATGCGGGCGGGCAATCAGATGTACGCCGGTTGCTGGATGTCGGGCGTCGCGATCGTCGATATTTCCGACATTAGCAAGCCGCGCACGCTCAGCCACTTCGAATACAACCCGCCGCACCCGGAGCCGACTCATACGTTCCTCAAGGTGCCGTTCGAGATCGGTGGGCGCCAGATCGCGCTGTCGACCGAGGAGGAGCGCGGTCATCGCGGCGCCGACGCCGGCAAACCCCACGCGCCGTTCCGCACCTGGGACGTGACCGACCCGGCCAAGCCGAAGATTCTCTGCACCTACGAGGTGCCGCACAGCGCCTCACCCTATGACGGCAACAAGGTCCGTTTCGGCGCCCATCAGTTGCGGGAGCAGGTGGACAAGGATTGCCTAGCCTATGTCACGTGGTTCGGAGCGGGGCTGCGCATCATCGACATCAGCAATCCTGCGCAGCCGAAGGAGCGAGGCTACATCATTCCCAAGTCCGGCGACGGTCAGACCGCGCCGCTCACCAACGACGTCGCGAGGGACAGCCGGGGGCTGATCTATTTCACCGACAAGGCGTGCGGGCTCGATGTGATCGAGTTCACTGGTTGACGCTCTTCGCACCGAGCGTCTCTCCGTTCGCCGGGTAAGCGCGTTTGACGATAACTCGTGCGCGTTTCCCGGGGCGCAGCGCAGCACGAAGTGGTGCGCTGCAGACCCGGGATCGTAACGGACACCGCCTTTGGGAAGGTCCCGGATCAGTGGCGCAGCACTTCGCGCTGCGCCACGTCCGGGACACAAGATGCCATCACTTCGCCAGCGGATCGGGGCGAAGCTGGAATTTCACCACGTTGGGCTTGTTCTCGGTGCCGCCCTCGTTGTGGAACACGGTGCGGGTGCCGTTGGCGGCCCACAGTCCCTTGCCCTTCCAGCCGCCATTCGGATCGTCGATGCGGCCCTCCGCCCATTTCGGGAAGAAGCCCATCGGATAGGGCACGCGCAGCGTCACCCACTTGCCGTCCACCAGAGCCTGATAGCCATCTTGCATGTTGGCGGATGCGATCGGGACGTTTTTGCCGAGCCCGAAGGTGTCGAACCAGTCGACCCAGGTGTAGTAGCTCGCCTCGGCGCTGCCGTCTTCCTGCACGTCGCGGAACTGCGGGCCGGGCATCCGATAGAGCGTCCAGCCTTCCGGACAATGCGCGCCGGTCGCGGTCGGTCCGTTGAGCACCTTGCACTTGCTGCGGTCGAACCGGCCGATATGGCCGCTCGCCAGCGATGCCCAGAAGATGCCGTCACGGCCGACGTCGCCGCCGCGCGGACCATAGCCCGGCGCCGGAACCTCGTAGATTTCCGTGAGCGCGGTGTTCGACGGATCAGCGCCCGGTGCCAGCCGGACGACGTGACCGGGGAAGCCCATTGAGGTGCCCCAGATCGATCCGTCGCTCGGATTGTGCATGACGCTGTAGAAGCTGACGTGCACCCGCTTGTCCTTCGCCGGATCGAGCGGCTGGTTGACGTCGGCCCACGCGTCGCGCTGGCCGTTGCCGTTGGTGTCGAGGATGAACGGCGTCCAGCCTTGGGATTTCTGTTCGTCGCCGGTCGCTTCGTACATTTTCCGGTTGAGCCAGCCGATCACGCCCGGGCCAGACACGCCGCTCGAAGTCCACACCGTCTGATCGGGATCCTCGGCGATGATCAGGTGATGAGTCTGGAAGCAGGTCGAGATCAGGTCGAACTTGCCGGTTGCCGGATCGTAGAGCGACAGGTGCCGGTTGGAGGCGGCCACTGGGAACGCCTTGGCGGACGGATGATCGGAACCCGCCTTGCACCAGTCCGGGTTGGCCGGCGGCCGCACGCGCGCGGCGGACCACACCCGTCCCTTCTCGTCCATCATCTGGTTGTGAATGCTGGTCTGGTTGTCCCAGATCGGCTCCGGTCCCCAGTAGGGCGAGGGCGCCATTGGCGCCGACTTCGAGTTCGGCGTGTTGGGATCGCGAACCGGATGGTGCACGGTCCCGACGGTATGCGTGGTCGGATCGAGGAACGGGAAGTTCGGCGTGCTTTCCTCGGTCGCGCCGTAGAACTTGCCGTTGGCGTTCACTGTCGGATTGCGCCGGTCGGTGCCGATCAGGTCGTGCATGTAGTGCTTGGGCGTGCTCCACTCCCACTGAGTGAGCACGACGTTGCGTTCGATGCCTTGCGGCCGCGACGGCTTGTCGAACGGCAGTTCGCCGGCCGCGATCCGGTCGGTCCAATCACCCCACAGATCGAGGGCGCGCCGCGTGTCGAGCCGGCCCGCGACTGTGACCATCTGGGTCATGGCCTGTCCGGACTGAATACGGCGCGCCCAGGCCTCGCCGGACTTCATGTCGGCGAAGTCCTTCGGCATGGTCCGTGTTCCGAGCGTGCCCAGCGAGTGGCACGACATGCAGCCGCTGGTCTTGACGTCGTTGAGCCAGTGCGCCTGGCTTCTGACCTTCGCCAGCGGAAACTCGTTCTTGGCCGGGATCTTCAGCATCGAATACCAGTAGATCGGCGGATAATACTGCGCGGCCGCTGCCGCGTTCGGGGCGACCGCCGCGGTCAGATTGAGCAGCCGTCCCGGTTCGGCGTCGACCTTGGCGGAGTCCACGAGCCCATAGCCGCGCACCCACACCTTGTACTTGGCTTTCGGCAGATCGGGGATGAGGTAGCGGCCTTGTTCGTCGGTCACCACGATCTTGTTGAAACGCGTCGGAAGATCGCGCGTCTCGGCGATCACCCATACGCCGGCCTCCGGCCCATTCGGTCCGGTCACCACGCCGGCGATATCGTCGCTGTCGATGGCGATGGCCGGTGGCGTCTGCTGCGCGGATAGTTGTACCGGTGCGCCGGCCAGACAGCCGACAAGTGCGATTGCAGCAACGCTTAAGTACAGTTTGCCTCTTGCATGCATGACAAGCGCTCCTCTCGTGTCTTCCAATTAATTGTTTTCTTGGAAGCGAGCCGCGCCTGACCGGTGGCCGGTCCGGACGACAGCCCACCTGGAAGTCGCATTATCCATGCACACTCCGATGACGGGCACAATCGGGGTGTGGGCGGTTTTGGTTTCAGTTTCGGGCGCAAACAAAAAGGCCCCGCGGTGTGCGCGGGGCCTTCGCCGTGTCGTGTTCGGTCAGATTCAGTCGGCCAATGGATTGGGCCGAACCTGGATTTGGACGGCCATCGGACGCGCGCCCTTGCCGAGTTCGTTGAGCCAGGGCGTGCGGTCGCCGGTGGCGCTCCACAGGCCGCGGCCTTTCCAGCCGGCTTTCGGATCGTCGATGCGGCCGTCGAGACCCTTGGCGTAATAGCCCATCGGGTAGGGCACGGTGAGCCGCACCATGTTGCCGTTGACCAGCGCCACGAAGCCGTCCTGCAGGTTGGCGGTCGAGATCGGTACGTTGTCGCCGAGTCCCACCGTGTTGTGGTGGTCGACCCAGGTGTAGTAGCTCGCTTCGGCGGACGAGTTCGGCACGTCGTCGAAGCCCGGTCCCGGATACTTGTGGAGGGTGAAGCCCTCCGGGCAGTGGTTGCCGGTGGCGGTGGGCCCGCTCAGCGGCGCCTTGCACTTCGAGCGATCGAAGGCGACGAGATGGCCGGCCGAACCCGAACCCCAGAGCACGCCGTTTGCGTCGATATCGCCACCGCGCAGCCCGATCGCTTCCTTCGGCACAGCGTAGAACTCGCTGAGCTTGGTCTTCGGGTCGAAGCGCAGGAATCCGGGTGTGCCGCCGAATACGCCGGAGGTGTACCAGACCGATCCGTCCTTCGGATTCGGCATGACTGCGTAAGGTCCGGAGCCCGGATTGAAACGCATGTCCTTGCCGGCCTCGGGTTTGCCCGGCTCGGTGAACTCGTCGAGCTTGCCGTTGCCGTTGCTGTCGAGCACGAACGGGAACCAGCCCACCGACTTCTGCGCGTCGCCGGTCTCGTCCCAGGTCTTGGTGTTGATCCACCCCGCCACCGGGCCACTGCCGGAGAGCCACAGCGTGTCGTCGGCGTCATAGCCGAACTGCGGGTGATGCGTGCCGAAGCAGGTGTCGATGAAGGAGTACTTCATCGTCTTCGGATCGAGCATCGTCACCTGGCGCGGCGAGCGGTCGAGCGGGAACACCTTGGCGGAAGGATGATCCGAGCCCTTCTTGCACCACGCCGGATTATCCATCCCGCGTATGTTTGCCGCGAGCCAGACCCGGCCCTGCTTGTCGAACATGGCATTGTGCTGATTGGCGCGCGTGTCCCACAGCACCTCGCTGCCCCAGTAGGCCGAAGGCGTGCGTCGGTTTGACCGCTCCCGCGTGACCTGGTCCAAGCGAGACGGGCATGTTCGGATCGGCGACCGGCATCTTGAAGTAGGTCACCGTGTGCGTCTTCGGGTCGAGGATCGGCATGTTATCGGTCGAGTATTCCGGCGCGCCGTACAGTTTGCCGTTCGCGTTGACGGTCGGATTACGCCGGTCCGACGAGATCAGGTCGTGCAGGTACTTGTCCGGCGTGGACCAGTCCCAGGTGGTGACGACGACGTTGCGTTCGAGTCCCGTCGGACGCGGCGGCTTGTGCTTGGGCAGTTCGCCCTTGGCGACGCGATCCGTCCAGTCGCCGAAGTACTTGTAGGGAACGCCGCCGAGTTGGCCGGCGATCCGGTTGGTCATCATCTCGCCCGACTGTCCGGCTGCGATACGGCGCATCCATGCACCTTCGCCGGACTTGAAATGTCCAAACTGCGCCGGAATCGTTCGCGTCGCTTGCTGGCCGATCTGATGGCAGCCGATGCAGTCGACGTTGTTCATGCGCTGACGCCAGATGTCGCGCGTGATGTTCTTCGGGATATCGCGTCGAGCCGCCGAAATCGCTTCTCCGGCGGGATCTTCATCATCGTGTACCAGTAGATCGCCGGATAGTAGTGCGCCGCCGACCGCTCGTCGGGCGCCTTCACCGCAGTGTGGTTGACGATCTGTCCGGGCTTGGCGCGCAGCCGCGGCGAGTCCACCAGCCCATAGCCGCGGACCCAGACCTGGTAGTTGGCGACCGGCAGATCGGGCACGACGTAGCGGCCCTGATCGTCGGTGACGACGCTCTTGGCGTAGCGGGTCGGCAGATCGGTGGTCTCGGCAATCACCCAGACGCCGGCTTCCGGTCCGTTCGGCCCGGTGACCACGCCGCCGATGTCGTCTTCGTCGATCGTCACGCCGGGCGGGGCCTGCTGGGCGTGCAACTGCGCCGGTGGCGCCGACAGCAATATGGCGAGGCCGATCGCGGCCGCGCTCAGGCAGAGCTTGGTTTTCAGTCTCATCGGATGCGCTCCTCTGGTCATTCCCGTTTGCCCTTCGACCTTGCCGCAGGGGTCAATGTCTCGGCCGAAGGGTCGGAAATTGAATTGTTCGGTTGCGCAACTGTGCCCATTTGGGCGGGCAGCGGCAAGCCCCATTCTGCGACTTCCCGCTGCGTCGCAGCTTCGCGGGAACGTGCGCCGACCATGCGCCGGCGCTTCAACTCGCCGCGGCTGCGTGCCCTCGGACTTGTTCATTTCACTCAGGCTCGTCCGCTGCTTGCCGCTGGCGTCGAAATTCTCCGGCGCGAGCCAGCGCTCGAACGCCGCCTTGCGGGCCGGCCATTCGCTGTCGAGCATCGAGTAATCAGGCGTCGTCGCGATTGTGGCCCTTGGCGATCAGGCGCTGGCGCAGCGTCCCCTCGTAGACGAAGCCGTAGCGCAGCGCCGCGCGCCGCGACGGCGCGTTGAGCGCGTTGCACTTCCATTCATAGCGCCGGTAGCCGAGCGTCTCGAAGGCGTAGCGCGCGAGCAGGTACTGCGCCTCGGTGCCGAGCGGCGTGCGCTGCAGCGCCGGCGAATAGACGATATGGCCGACCTCGATCACGCGCATCGCCGGGCGGATTTCCATCAGCGTCGCGATGCCGACCGCGCGGCCGCCGCGGCTCGACGATCGCATAGGAATAGGGATCGTCGAGTTTCGTGCGCTCCGGCGAGCCATTCGCGAGAAGGCCGCGAAGTTGGCGAACGGCCCGTAGGCCGACATGTAGGTCCAGATCGGATCGTGGCCCTTGCACGACGTTCCACAGATCGGCGTCGTGGTCGCGGGCGAGCTTCTCGACCCGCCCGTAGCGCCCTTCCAGCACGACCGGCCCGGGCCGGTCGCGCCGGCGTGGCGTCGACCGGCGGGCCGATCGGCTGCCCGGTGAACGGATGACGTTCCGATGTGTCGGTCATGACGATCGCTTCTTGCGGTCTTCGGTGAAGAACTTGTTGAGCTCGGGGTTGCTGATCATGCCCGGTGAAGCCGTCGAACTTGCCCTCGTTGGCGATCTCGGTCGCGCGTCTTGAGGAAGGCGTGCATCGCCACGCGCGCCAGCGAGCCGCCGACGCTGATGCGGCGCACGCCGAGGCTGGCGAGATCGCTCGATCGTGAACGAGCCGAACGACCCGCTGTTCAGGAAGTTGACCGGCTTGGGCGCGACCGCCTTGACGGTCGCGGCGATCTGCTCGCGCGTCTTGATGCCGGGCGAGTAGAGGCAGTCGGCGCCGGCATCGGCGAAGGCCTTGAGCCGGCGGATGGTCTCGTCGAGATCGGGCCGGCCGTGGATGAAGCCTTCGGTGCGCGCCGTGAACACCACGTCGCCGCCGGCCTTGTCGATCGCCGCGCGCGCCGCCTTCACGCGCGCGAGCGCGAGGTCGAAGTCGTAGAGCGGATTGGCGTCGTCGCCGGTGAAATCCTCGATCGACAGTCCGGCGACGCCGGTCGCGATGCAGCGCGTCACGTTCTCGGCGACGCCTTCGGGTCGTGCGCGAAGCCGCCCTCGAAATCGGCGTTGACCGGCAGGTCGGTCGCCGCCGCGATCTCGCGGATAATGCGCGAGCACGTCGTCGAGTGGATTGCGCGCCGTCGGCATAGCCTTGCGCATGGGCGTGGCCGGAGCTGGTGGTGGCGAGCGCCTTGAAGCCGAGCGCTTGCAGATAGCGCGCGGTGCCGACGTTCCAGGGATTGGGGATCACGAAGCATCCCGCCTCGTGGAGCTGGCGGAAGGTGCGGCGCTTCTCGGCGACGGACGGCATGTGTGTTGGCTCCTGTTGCGGCCGCGACGTGCGTCGGCCTGGATTGTGTCGAGCGAATGCGCGGTGTAGGATGGACCGAGTGCCGCGATCATGCCATTCAAAAGAGTTGGCATCGGCACCGGGCTCCAAGGGAGGTTCGCCATGCCGTCGTTCGCCGATCAGGCCGCCAGCCGTCGCAAATTCCTGCAGTACCTCGCCGGCAGCCCGTTGCTGGCCGCCGGCGGGCTCGAAGCCTTCGCCGGCGAAGGGCCGAATCCCGGCGAAGCAAGCTGCCCGATCCGCTGATGTGGGCGCCGATGCGCGCGGACAGCTCATCAAGACGCCCAAGGAAGCCATCAACGTCTTCGACTTCGAGCCGGTGATGCGCGCCAGAACGTGCCGCCCGCGCATTTCGGCTATATGGCCTCCGGCATCGATGACGAGGTCACGCTGCGCGCCAATCGCGAGGGCTTTTTGAAATTCCAGCTGCGCCCGCGCCGGCTCGTCGACGTCAGCAAGGTCGACATGAGCGATCGAGATCCTCGGCGTGAAGATACGACTTCGCCGATCGTGCTGGCGCCGGTCGGCGGCCAGCGGTCGTTTCACGACGAGGGCGAACTGGCGGATCGCGCGCGCCGCGAAGGCCGGCGACCATCTGCAGATCATGTCGACCATGACGATCGTCGGGGTCGAGGACGTGCGCGCCGCGCGCGGCGCGCCGATC
Source organism: uncultured Alphaproteobacteria bacterium (assembly GCA_963807865.1). Classification (GTDB taxonomy): domain Bacteria; phylum Pseudomonadota; class Alphaproteobacteria; order Rhizobiales; family Xanthobacteraceae; genus VAZQ01. Next base: position 25,421 of record CAWEDK010000010.1, read on the forward strand.
TGGTAGCAGCTCTACGCCACCAACAAGTGGGAGGTGGCCGAGGCGATGCATCAAGCGCGCGGAGAAGGCGGGCTGCCACGCCGTGGCGGTGACGGTCGATCGCAGCGGCGGCCGCAACCAGGAGACCCTGTTCCGGCTGCGGCCGAGCGACACGCGCGACTGCAACGGCTGCCACGACCGCTCGAGCCTCGCAGAGCAACCTCAAGGGCAGGGCCATGTATCAAGGGCCTCGACCTCGACCGGGCTGCGGAATACCCAGTCCTCGGCGATGACCTGGGAGTTCTTCAAGCGCCTGCGCGACATCACCAAGATGAAAATCCTCGCCAAGGGCATCCTGGCCTGGGAGGACGCGGCACTCGCCGCCGACGCCGGGCTCGACGGCATCATCGTTTCCAATCACGGCGCGCGCAGCGAGGATTCCGGCCGCTCGACCATCGACGCGTTGCCGGAAATCGTCGAGGCGGTGAATGGCCGCATCCCGATCCTGGTCGACTGCGGCTTCCGCCGCGGCTCCGACATCGTCAAGGCGCTGTGCATGGGCGCGACGGCGGTCTGCGTCGGCCGGCCGTATATCTGGGGCCTCGGCGCCTTCGGCCAGCCTGGTGTCGAGCGCGTGCTCGAGCTCTTGCGCATCGAGACAGCCGCCATGATGCAGCAGGTCGGCGCGCCCCGACTCAAGGCGCTGACGCCGGCCATGGTGCGAGGGCGTAGCCAATGAGTGAGTAGCGAGTAGCGAATGGGATCGGGTAGGTAGTGGTCGTTTGCCACTACTCGCTCTTCGCTATTCGTCTCTTGAAGGGAAATCTGATGCTGAAAACCGTGCCCACTTTCGACCGCATCGGCGAGGAGAACGCCTTCGCCGTGCTGGCGCGCGCCAATGCGCTGATCGGCGCAGGGCCGCGACGTGATCAATCTCGGCATCGGCCAGCCCGATTTCCGCACGCCGGAGTTCATCGTCGAGGCGGCGATCAAGGCGCTGCGCGACGGCCATCACGGCTATACGCCGGCGGTCGGCATTCCGCCGCTGCGCGAGGCGGTGGCGGCCGACCTGCACAAGCGCTTCAAGGTCAACGTATCGCCCGACGAGGTGATGATCCTGCCGGGCGGCAAGCCGACCATGTTCATGTCGATCCTGATGTTCGGCGAGCCCGGCGTCGACATCCTCTATCCCGATCCCGGATTTCCGATCTACCGCTCGATGATCGAATATACCGGCGCGCGGCCGGTGCCGGTGCCGATCCGCGAGGAGAACGGCTTTGCGTTCTCGGCCGAGGAGACGCTGAAGCTGATCACGCCGCAGACGCGGCTGCTCATCGTCAACTCGCCCGCCAATCCGACCGGCGGCGTGACGCCGAAGAGCGAGGTCGACAAGCTGGTCGCCGGCCTGGAGAAATTTCCCGACGTCTGCGTGATGTCGGACGAGATCTACGACCACATGGTCTATGACGGCGAGACGCATGTCTGCCTGCTCTCCTATCCGTCGATCCGCGACCGGCTGATCCTGCTCAACGGCTGGTCGAAGACCTATGCGATGACCGGCTGGCGGCTCGGCTACGCGATCTGGCCGGGCAAGCTCTACGACTATGCGCGCAAGCTCGCGGTCAACCTGCATTCGTGCGTCAACGCATCGGCGCAATATGCCGGCCTCGCCGCGCTCACCGGACCGCAGGACGAGGTGCACAAGATGGTGGCCGAGTTCGACAAGCGCCGGAAGGTCGTGGTCGAGGGCCTCAACCGGCTGCCGGGCGTGTCTTGCGCGACGCCGAAGGGCGCGTTCTACGCGTTTCCGAACATCAAGCGCACCGGCTGGAAGGCGAAGCCGCTGGCATCCTCGCTGCTGGAAGATGCCGGCGTCGCCATCATCGGCGGGCCGGACTTCGGCATTCTCGGCGAAGGCTATGTGCGGCTGTCCTACGCCAATTCGACCGAGAACATTTTGCGTGCTCTCGATCGAATGGGCGAGTTCTTGACCAATCGCAAGGCCGCGTAGGTGGCGTTAGACGTTAGACGACACCCAGGAGCCAGAGTACCACGACGAGACTGAGCGGAACGCCAAGCAACCACAAGATCACCGGCATGACGGTTCTCCCTGCCAAGGTTATCCTTGGCGGGGTAACGGCGATCGCGACGGATAGTTCCCACCCATAGCTGCCTCGAAAATATTGAGAACGTCGATGCAACTCTCCGAAGAGCAACGATTGATGCGGCAGAGCTGCCGCGATTTCGTCGACGATGTCGTGTTGCCGTTCATCCGGCAGAACTGGCAGCGCGAGTGGACTATGACGCCGGAGGATCGCCTGCCGCGCGAGATCCTCGACGGCGCCGAGCAGATCGGCGTCCGCACGCTGGGCGTGCCGGAGGAGTTCGGCGGGATCGAAATCGATCCGAAGTCCGAAGTGCAGACCTTCGCGCTGATTTCCGAGGAGATTGCGCGCGGCGATTCCGGGCTCGCCGACAAGCTGGTGCAGAACTGGAAGGTCTCGGTGCTGCTGCGCAACTTGGCGCCGCGTCACCTGCAGGAGAAATGGTTCAAGCGGCTGCTCGGCGACAACCAGTTCTTGCTCGCTCACTGCCTGACCGAGCCGCGCGGCGCCTCCGACCGTTGGCTGCCGTACAACGTGCCGGAAGCCGCCATGCACACCAAGGCGGTCAGGACCAACGGCGGCTGGGTGATCAACGGGCGCAAGCAGTTCATCTCCAACGGCTACGACGCCGGCCTCTATGTCGTCTACGCCAACACCAACCCCAAGGTCGGCATGCTGCAGGGCACGTCGTCGTTCCTGGTGCCGCGCGAGACCAAGGGACTGACGGTGGCGCGCTGCAACGAGACGCTCGGCTGCCGGTTCATGAACAACGGCGAACTGGTGTTCGAGGACATGTTCGTGCCGGACGATCACCTGCTGGTGGAGAACGACTCGCTCGGCAAGGCCGGCGTCTACTTCCGCCCCGGCAAGATCATCCAGGCCTCGAAGAACCTCGGCGTCGGTGTGCGCGCCTTCGAGATGACGGCGGACTATGTGCAGAACTACGTCCAGGGCGGACGCATCCTGATCAAGCATCAGGCGGTCGCGCTGCGGCTCGGCGACATGGCGACCCGGATCGAAGCGGTGCGGGCGCTCACCGCGCGGGCCGCGCAGGCAGTCGACGACAACGCGCCGGATGCCGATGCGCTCTGCAACATGGCCAAGGTGTTCGCTTCCGAGGAGATCGTGAAGGTAGCGCAGCACGCCATGGAGCTGCACGGCGGCAACGGCGTGATGCTCGACTTCGGCATCGAGAAGGTGTTCCGCGACGCTGCGATTTTCCTCCACATGGACGGCACCGTGGACGTCTCGAAGTTCAAGATCGTCAAATCAATGTTTCCGCACACCGCCGGCAAGTATGCCGGCCCGGAGTAGTCACTCACGCGTCATTCCGCCGTCTACCCCTTCTGCGTCAGCCGGAAGCCGGCGAGCACGATCGCAAAGCCCGCGACCTGTGCCCAGCTCGGCACGTCGCCGAGCGCGAGAAATCCGATCAGCAGCGTGAAGCCCGGCACCAGCGAGGGAAACACCGCTGCGCGGCTGGCGCCGAGCAGCACCACGGAGCGGGTGAACAGATAGATCGCGCCGGGCCCGGCCAGGATGCCTTGCACCAACGCCTGCAGCACGTTCTCCCACATGCCGGCCGCAACGATCCGCTCGAACCCGAACAGCATCGCATAGAGCGGGAGCAGCGCCAGCGACACCACGCTGATCACCGCAGTGCCGCGCATCGGCGGAATGCGCCAGAGGCGCAGCAGCGTGCCGAAGGTCGCAAAGAACATTCCGGCGAGCGCGAAGGACAGATCGCCCAGCAGACCGTGCAGCCCGATGGTGGCGATCGCTTCGCCGCCGATGACCAGCAGGCCCACCACGATGACGGCGGCGCCGGCCACCCGGACGCCGGGCACCTTTTCGTGCAGGACCACGGCGGCGAGCAGCAACCCGCCGAGCGCCGCGCAGGACGGTTGGATCACGCCGCCATGTCCGAGCGGAACAAGCAGGAAACCCGAATAGCTGATCAGTGCGAGTCCGGGCCCGCCGAGGATCGTGAGCCAGATGCCCCGGTACCAGCCGATGCCGTTGAGGTTGGCGAGGCCATCCCGCAGGACGAGGGGCAGGAGGACGATGCCGGCCCAGATATAGCGGTGCAGCGTGAGGTCGGCGGGCGACAAGCCGATGTCGATGCCGTGGCGCGCGGCAACGAAGCCGGCCGCCCAGAACAGGGCGGCGCCCGCCCCGCAGGCGATTCCGGCAAGCGTGGTGGACGAGGGGCGTTCGGCTCGCTGGGGGACCTGGTTCAACCGCAGCCTTTGCGTTCGGCCGATAGCGCGGCGGCCGAATGATCGATATTTGTGCGGCGACGGATAGCATATGCGGGCCGGCCACGCACCGCATGGCGATGCGCAGCCGGCCTGACCTGCGCGAGGGGCCATGCGTGCCCGGGTGGTATCAGAGATCGCCTGCCGGCAGGATCGCGGTCATGAACCGATAGGTCGGATTGGCCCGGTAGCGCGGATCGTCGAGCACGATCGACATGAATTCGCGATGGCCTTCGGTCGAACGCCCGACCAGGCAGCCGGCGCTGGAATTGCCCATGTCGTCGTGGGGCAGATCGTAGCCCCAATGCTGGTTGACGCCGAACTCCGCACCGCGCACCGGGTAATTGAAGTCGCGCTTGAAGGTCTTGTGCGGGTCGCGATAGCCCTCGATTTCGCCGACCTGCACGAGCGCTTCGTGAGCGTGGTGCCAGCCGTGGATCCAGGCTTTGTACTGCCCGAACTTGATGTGGAACGCGCCGCCCGGGTTCATCGGTCGCAGCGTGAACCGGCGGCTCGGCTCGGTGGTCGCTTCCCACATGTCGAGAATGACCGGAACGCCGTCCTCCCGAACCTGGAACACCACGCGCAGGTCGTTGAAGATGTTGTTGCGGTTATTGTTGGGAGCGCCGTCCGGGTCCATGCCCTCGACATAGGCGATGTTCACGCAGCCGGGATGGCGGGCGATCCAGTAGTTGTTGTGCTGCATTGCCTTGACGAGCTTGCCGGCGAGATCATCGCCGGGATTGAGCGGCAGCGGCTCCGCCTCTTGCAGCGCCGTGCTCAGTTCCGGGCTCAGCGTGTTGCCGACGTCGAGGCCGGCGCGCTCGGCGAACTTGCTCAATGCCCATTTGCTGACCGGCCCGAAACCGCCGTCCGCCGGCGGATCGAGATAACCGCACTGGATCAGTGCGCTCTGGATGGCTTGCACGCCGGCACGGGTTTCGAGCGTGAAGGCGTCGGGCTGGCGCGGCACCGGCGGCACCACTGGCGCCGGCGGTTCCGGCGGTGTGCGATTGTCGTCGGCGGGGGCCGGCGGCGGCGCACCGGCGCGGTCCTCGGAGCCCTTGTTGCGGCCGAGTCGCAGGCCGTACAGCACCTGCTCGTTCTTGAGCGGCGTCGATCGTCCCGCCTCGTAGTGGAACATCGCGCGGCCAAACGACAGCAGCATATCGTCGTCGTCGAGGTCCACTTTCTTGCGTGCCGAGAACCCGGTCTTGTTGGTCACGAACTTCATGTAGTCGGAATAGTCCTGTCCGCCGCCGTACTGGTCGATGACGCTGCCGACGGTGTCGATGCCGCGCGTCGCATAGCGGCGTAGCAACTCCCACCACACCGCCACACCGAATTCCGGCGCCTCGAAGATCGTCGTGTTGTTGCCGGGCGTCGTCTGCACGGTGTCGACGTAGCCCGGGTAGGTCTTTTCCCACGCCGCGCCGTTGATGGCGCCGGGATTGTTGCAGCGGATCGAAACCGGCACGGACCGGTCGAACGGATTTGAGGAGTAGAAGCCACCCTCGACCAAGCTTCGATAGTTGACAGTGGTCATGGTATATGATCCTAGTTAGAGGAACAAATACCTTGTATCATTAAGATTGTATCAAATCAATAACTCCCGTTTTAGGAGCGGGTGACGCCGCTTGGCAAATGCCGCGAAACGGCGTGTCGGCTGCGTCTCATGCGCGCCGACTCTCGCGAGACCGCAGCCCGGTTTTCGCTCCAGTTTGCAGTTGCCGTTCGGCGTTCGGTCGTGGCCAATGGGAATCAGGGAATTTTCGCCATGGCCTCTCTCGACGCTGTCAGCATCGGCATTTTGCTCGGCTCACTTCTGGTGCTGGCCGGAATCCTGTCGAGCCTCATCGCCATGCGTTTCGGCGCACCGCTGCTGCTGGTGTTCCTGGTCGTCGGTATGCTGGCGGGCGAAGCCGGGCCAGGCGGCATCAGGTTCGATGACGTCGGCACGACCTATACGGTCGGGTCGATTGCGCTGGCTTTGATTTTGTTTGACGGCGGACTTCGCACCCGCTTTGCGACCTTCCGCAGCGTGCTGGCGCCCTCGGCGGTGCTGGCCACCGTCGGCGTGCTGCTGACCGCGATGCTGACCGCACCGGTCGCGAAATTTCTGCTCGATATGAACTGGATCGAGGCCCTTTTGGTCGGTGCGGTCGTTGCATCCACCGACGCCGCGGCGGTGTTCTTCCTCATCAACGCGGGCGGTCTGCGCCTGCGCACGCGCGTCGGCGCGACGCTGGAGGCCGAATCCGGCAGCAACGATCCGTTCGCGGTACTGCTGACCGTTCTGCTGGTCGAGTACCTGACTCTCGGCGAAGGGTCGTGGTCGCATGTTGCCGCGGTGTTGGCTCAGCAGGCCGTGCTCGGCAGCCTGCTCGGCATTCTGGGCGGCAGGGCCATGGTCTATGTGCTCAACAAGCTGAACCTTGCGCAGGGCCTGCATGCGCCGTTCGTTGCGGCGGCCGTGATGGTGATCTTTGGCCTGGCGTCCGTGCTGCACGGATCAGGATTCCTTGCCGTTTACCTGGCGGGTCTGGTGGTCGGAAACCGGCCCACCCGCGCGCACAACACCGTCGTGGTGTTCCTCGACGCGGTGACCTGGCTGGCCCAGATCGTCATGTTCACGCTGCTGGGTCTGCTGGTCTCGCCGGAGCGGCTGCTGGAAACCCTGCTGCCGGCGCTGGCGATCGCGGCGACGCTGATGTTTCTCGCCCGCCCGGCGGCGGTGTTCCTGTGCCTGTGGCCGTTTCGTTTCCCGTGGCGGGAGACGGCGTTCATTGCCTGGGTCGGGTTGCGGGGCGCGGTCGGCATCTTTCTCGCGTCGATCCCGCTGCTGGTCGGCGTGCCCAACGCCTATCGGTACTTCGACATCGCCTTCGTGGTGGTGCTGACGTCGCTCCTGATCCAGGGCTGGACGATCGCGCCGGCGGCCAAGCGGCTCGGCGTTTCGTTTGCGCGCGGCAAGCCCTTGCCGCGACGGGTGGAACTCGATCTGCCGGGCCAGCTCGAACAGGAGATCGTAGGCTATCCGGTCGCCGCCAAAAGCCCCTACCTGCGGCGCGGCCTCATTCCGGCGTGGGCGAAACCGACACTGATCGTGCGGGAGGAGCGAATCCTGACCGCCGCGGAAGGCTCCCCTGTCCGCGAAGGCGACTACCTCTATCTGCTGGCGCCGCCCGAAAAGGCCCAGGCGCTCGACCGCTTCTTCGTCGAGATGCCGCTGCCGGCGGCGCCCGACCCGCGGCTGCTCGGCGACTTTTTCGTCTCCGGGGACGTGACGCTCACCGCGCTCGCGGAAATTTATGGCCTGTCCGTGGCCGACAAGGACGCTGGAGTTTCGCTGGCCGATTTCTTCGCCGACGAACTCAAGCGCACGCCCCGGCAGGGCGACATCGTGCCGCTCGGTCCGATCGCGCTGCTGGCGCATCGGGTTGCAAGCGGGCGCGTCGGGACCGTCGGCCTGCGCTTGGCGGAGGAGGATCAGCCGCCTCCTGCCACGCTGGCGGGGCGCGTGAAGAAGGCCGCGCGGCAGATGATGGCTCGGCTCGGATAGCGGATGTGTCCGCGCGGTCAGATCGGCCGGCGCAGGATCGGAATGAATCCGACGCTGGTGTCGGTCATAGTGGCCTCGACCCCGAATACCGTCGCGATCGTTTCCGGCGTGAGAACGTCGCGTGCCGGGCCGTCCGCCACGAGCCGTCCGCGATCCATCATCAGCACGCGGTCGGCGAAGCGCGCCGCCAGCGCGAGATCGTGCAGGATTGCCAGCACGGCCGTCCCGCCGTGCGCCACCTGTGCCAGCAACTCCATGACGACGAGCTGATGGCGCGGATCGAGCGACATGGTCGGCTCGTCGGCGAGCAGGATCGATGCCTGCGTGGCGAGCGCCCGCGCCAGCGCTACGCGCGCGCGCTCGCCGCCTGACAGCGAGGTGACGCTGCGCGACGCCAGCGGTTCGAGCCCCGTGGCTGCGAGTGCGGCCCTGACGGCGGCGCGATCATCCTCAGTCGGGCGCGCGAAGGCGTCGGCATGGGGATGCCGCCCGAGCGCAACGACAGAGGCGACATCCATCGGCCAATGCGTAATGTGTCCCTGCGGCAGGTAGGCGATGCGCCGCGCGCGCTCGCGCAACGAAAACGCCGCGAGCGGTCGATCGCCGATCTCGACGCGGCCCTCCGCCGGCAGCACTCCGGCCAGCGCGCGGATCAACGTAGTCTTGCCGGCGCCGTTAGGACCGAGGAGCGCGACAAGTTCGCCGGTCCTGAGTTCGAGCGAGGCGCCTTCGACGATGACATTGCGCGCCAGCCGGACCGACAGACCGGTCGCCGCCATGGCGGGGCGCGCGCCGCTCGCTGTCACGACGGCGCTCCGTCCACCAAACGGCGCTCGGAGAAAATCATCAGCAGAAAGAACGGCACGCCGATCAGCGCCGTGACGACGCCGACCTTGAGTTCGACCGAGGTCGCATTCGGATTGGCCGGAATGAGGCGCACCGCGATGTCGGCAGCGGTCAGGAGGGCGGCGCCCATCAGCATGGCCGGCACGCACACGCGCGCCGGATCGGAGCCGACCGCGCGCCGGACCAGGTGCGGCGCGACTAGGCCGATGAAGCCGATCGAACCTGCGACCGCGACCGCCGCGCCGACGCCGAGCGCGACGCCGATCACCACCATCAGCCGGGTACGGTCGATGTCGACGCCGAGCGAAGCGGCGGCATCTTCGCCGAGCGTAAGCGCGCGGTAAGCCGGCAGGTTGAGAAACAGCAGCAGCCAGCATACGGCGAAGAACGGCAGCGCGATCAGCACATGCTCCATGCTGCGATCTTCGAGCGACCCGAGCAGCCAGAACGCGATTTCGAGCGCCGCGTAGGGCGTGGGTGCCAGGTTGAGAATGAGCGCGGTGGCGGCGCCCGCGAAACTCGCGAGCGCAAGTCCGGCAAGCAGCGTGACCGTCAGGCTGGCGCGCCGGCCGGCGATCGCGACGAGGCCGCCGATCGACACCAATGCGCCCAGGATGCCGGCGAACGGCACTGCGAACGAGGTGGAGCCGGCGAGGCCGTAGGCGATCACGAACGACGCGCCCGCGGCCGCTGCCTGCGGGGCGCCGAACAGCGCCGGTTCGGCAAGGGGATTGCGTAACAGGCCCTGCAGCGCAGCGCCCGACAGGCCGAGCGTCGCGCCGATCAGCAGCGCCAGCAGGGTCCGCGGCAGCCGGATGCTGCGCACGATGATCCCGGCGGTGCCTTCGCCGTCGATCAGCCCGGCGAGCGCGGCGCGCGGCGAGAGCCCGGCCGGTCCGATCATGAGCGACAAAACGGCGAGCACGACCAGCAACGCCGAGAGCGCCAGAATCAAACCTGAGCCATGTGTCCTGGCGCGCGTCATTGCCAAACTCCTGGGCCGTCCTTCCTACAGGCTTCGGGCTTGCAGCGGAACGGTCTTACGCGGCACCATCGGTGCGCATGGGTGTCTAGAGGAGCTGAAGTGAGGATGCGTGCAGGCCGCTGCCTTCTGGCGGCGGGCGTGACGGTGTTGACGTGGTGGACGTTGCTGGCGGCTGCCGCCGAACCGCCGCGCCGCATCGTTTCGTTCAACGTCTGCGCCGACCAACTCGTGGTCGCGCTGGCCGATCCGGCGCAGATCGCCGGCCTCTCGCCCTATGCGGCCGACCCGGCCGTGTCGACCGTCGCCGAGAAAGCCCGCGACTTCCGCCGGCTCGGCTGGCAGGCGGAATCGACCATTCCGCTCAATCCCGATCTGGTGCTGGTCGGTTCCTGGGACCGCTCGCTGACGCAGCGGCTGCTCCGAGCGCTGGGCTTCCGCATCGTCGAAGTCGATGTCGTCGCCGACCTCGCCGCGGCGCGCGCGCAAATCCGCGAGATCGCCGCGCTGCTCGGGCATCCGCAACGCGGCGAAGCTCTGATCTCCGAAATCGATGCCGCGCAACGGAAACTCGCGCAGGCGCGGCGGGGCGCCGCCACCACGGCACTTCTGGTCGGCAATGGCGGCTACACGGTCGGCCCGGCGAGCCTCGCGGCGGCGCTGATGGACGAAGCCGGGTTCAAGGCGCCGCCCGGCGCGCCGTCCGGGTACGGCGGCTTCGTCCCGCTCGAAAAGCTCATCGAACTGCATCCGGAAGTGCTGGTCCTGTCGAACGTACTCGAAGTGCCCGACGGGCAGGGCGCGGCCTATCTCACGCATCCGGCGCTGCGGGAGCTCTATCCGCCGGCTCGCCGGATCCTGCTGCCAAGCCGGTACACGCTGTGCGGGGGGCCAAGCCTGATTGCGGCTTTCGATTACCTGACCGACGTTGTGACGCAGCTTTCGGCGAAACCGGCGGTGATACGTTGAGATTCACGGATGCTGCGACGACCATTCCGCCACGATCGCGGCGAGCGCATCGAGGCCGTCGGTCAGCGCGGCCGGCCCCGGCTGCAGGATCAGCGGCGATTTGATCTCGCGCAGGAAGCCGTCCCGCACCGCCGGCACCTGATCGAAGCCCGGCCGGGCCGCGACTTTGCCGGGTACGAATTTCTTGCCGCACCAGGAGCCGACGATGATGTCGGGCTGCGCGGCGATCACGTCCGCCGCCGACACGATGCGGTCCTTGGCGTTCTTGCGTACGGAGAGTTCTGGAAAGGTCTCGACCCCGCCCGCCACCTCGATCAACTCGGCGACCCAGCGGATGCCGGAGATCATCGGCTCGTCCCATTCCTCGAAATAGACGCGCGGGTGCCGCGCGCAGTGCGTGCCGCGCGGGTCGCCACCTCCGACAGCCGTTGTTCCAGCGATTGCGCCAGCGCCTCGGCCTTGCCGGCGGCGCCGACCAGCGCGCCAAGCGTCCGCACCATCGCCAGGATGCCGGCGATGTCGCGCTGGTTGAAGGCGTGGACTGCGACGTTGCGGCGGATCAGTTCGGCCGCGATGTCGGCCTGCAGGTCCGAGAAGGTGAGGACGAGGTCGGGCTCGAGCGCCAGCACCTTGTCGTAGTCGGCGGAGATGAACGCCGAGACGCGCGGCTTTTCCTTGCGCACCCGGGCCGGCCGCACCGCATAGCCCGATACCCCGACGATGCGGTGCTCCTCGCCGAGAAGATAAAGCGTCTCGACGGTTTCCTCGGTCAAGCAGACGATTTGGGATGGCGGAAACATCCGGCGAGCTTAGCGGCGCCCGTGAGACACGGCGATACCTCCCACCAAGCCCGGGAGGGATCGCCTGCCGTTACGCTTGCCTGGACCGACGCCGTCTGCGATCAGCGGCGGTTGCTGGCAAGTCCCAGCAGGATGCCGACGCCGACGGCGACGCCGAGCGCGATCAGCGGACGGTGGGCGACTTCCCGCGATACGCGATGCACGGCGTAGTTTCCGAACTTGGCGGCTTCGTTGCCGAGTCTTGCGGCCTCGTCGCCGACCGAGATGCCTCGGAATCGCTCGGCGACGGTGTTCAACACCGACGCGACCATCTCGCCCGCCTGATCGGTGGACGGCACCGCCTTCGCGAGCCGTCTGCCGTCGCGCCGGATGGTTTGCTCGACCGAATTCAGCCGGCGTTCGATCTCGTCCCAGTTCGTGCGGGAACGTGCGGACATACCAAGCATCTGTACATCTCCTGAAACGGCCGTGAAAATAAGTGCGGGGCGCGCCCGAGGGTGGCGGAGCAAGTCTCGTCGGCCCTGCGGTCCTCGGACCTTCGAGGTCTGGCCTGAGCAACCGGCGGCAGGCAGGAAAGTTCCACGTATCTTGGCGTGGAGCCGATTTCCAGGCCTTAGAGACTCGACAAGTCGTCGTCGACGGTTTCCAGCAATTCGAGCCCGCCGGTCGCGATGACCCGGCCGGCCTCGATCCGCACGACCGTGGCGGCGATGCGTCGCAACTCGGCCCGGTTGTGGCTGACATAGACCATCGGGACGTGCGCCTCGTCTCGCAGCCGTTGGAGATAGCGGCAGGATCTCGCGCTTGCGCGCCGCATCCAGCGATGCGAGCGGCTCGTCAAGCAGCAGGAGGCGAGGCCGCATCAGCAGCGCGCGTCCGACCGCGACGCGCTGGCGCTCGCCGCCGGAGAGCTTGCCGGGCCGGCGGTCGAGCAGGTGGCCGATATCCAGCAGGCCGACGATGCGGGCGGAGTTCGGCGGGGTCCGGCGGCAATCCGCACATGCGGCGGCCGTAGTCGAGGTTCGCCGCGACCGTGAGATGCGGAAACAGCCGGCCCTCCTGGAACACATAGCCGATCCGCCGGCGGTGCGCCGGGACGTTAATGCTGGCGTCGGCGTCGAATAGTACGGTGTTGTCCAGCACGATCCGGCCGCGATCAGGCGCGACCAGCCCGGCGATCATGTTCACCAGCGTGGTCTTGCCGGAGCCCGAGGAGCCAAACACAGCGGTGACGACGCTCGCGCTCTCGAAGCGCACATGGAGCGAGAACTCCCCGAGCCGCTTCTCGACGTCCACGGAGATCATCGTCACTCCCCGTGGAAGCGGGTGCCGGCGCGCCGCGCCAGCCATTCGGCGGCGATCAGCGCCAGGAGCGAGATGACGATCGCGACCAGCACCAGCCGCCCGGCCGCGGCGTCGCCGCCCGGAACCTGGGTGAGCGTGTAGATCAACGCCGAGATGGTCTGCGTCTCGCCCGGTATGTTGGAGACGAACGTGATGGTGGCGCCGAACTCGCCGAGCGCCTTGGCGAAGCACAGCACAAAGCCGGCGATCAACCCCGGCACGGCGAGCGGCAGCGTAACGGTCGCGAACACCCGGAATCGGTTGGCGCCGAGCGTGGCGGCGGCATCTTCGAGCTTGCGGTCGATGGCCTCGATCGCCAGCCGGATCGGGCGCACCAGCAGCGGAAAACCCATGATCCCGCAGGCAAGCGCCGCGCCGGTCCAGCGGAACGAGAACACGATGCCGAAATTCTCGGCCAGAAAAGCGCCGATCGGGCCGCGCCGGCCGAACGAGATCAGCAGCAGATAGCCGGTCACGACCGGCGGCAGGACCAACGGCAGATGGATTACGCCGTCGAGCAGCGACTTGCCCCAGAAATTCTTTCGCGCCAGCAGCCATGCGACCGCGATGCCGAACGGCAACGCGACGATGGTGGCGACGATCGCAATGCGCAGCGACAGCCGGATCGCGGTCCATTCGTCGGGGGTGAGATCAAGCATTAGAACATGCCGTGTCCCGGGCGCGGTGTACCACGAGCGGAGCGATGTGGTGCAACGCTGACCCGGGACCGTTACGAAGCCGGTGTTTGTTGCGGTCCCGGATCAGCGGTGCATCACTTCGTGCGGCACCGCTCCGGGACACGCTGCCTGCGCATAAAATCACGACGTCGGCCGGACCAGGAACGAAAATCCAAAACTCTTAAAGATTGACTTCGACAGTTGCGAACGCAGGAAGCCAAGATATTGCGCGGCGTCCGGCTTGGCGGTCACCGTGAGCGCTACCGGATAGACGATGGGCGGGTGCGAATCCTCTGGGAACGTGCCCACAATCTTGACGTTCGGCTCCACCTTGGCGTCCGTGGAGTAGACGATGCCAAGCGGAGCTTCGCCGCGCGCCACCAATGCGAGCGCGGCGCGCACGCTCTCCGTCATCGCCATTTTCGGCTCGACCGCCGCCCAGGCGCCAAGCTTCTCCAGCGCGGCCTTGGCGTATTTGCCGACCGGCACCGAGCGCACGTCGCCGGTGGCAATTCGTCCGTCACCCGCAAGCTTGGCGAGATCGAAGCCCTGGCCGATGGTGACGTCGGTGATCTTGGAATCCTTCGGCGCGATCAGCACAAGCCGGTTGCCCAGCAGGTTCACGCGGGTATCGTCTTTGATCACTTTCTTCTGTACGCCGTAGTCCATCCACTCAAGGTCGGCGGAGGCGAAAACGTCCGCCGGCGCGCCGCTTTCGATCTGTTTCATCAGCGCGGAACTCGCCGCGTAGCTCGCGACCGTCTTGATGCCGGTCTGCTTGGTGAACGCGGCGTTGATGTCGTCGAGTGCGTTTTTCATCGAGGCGGCGGCGAAGATGGTGATCGTCCTGTCCTGCGCAACGGCAAATGACGGCAAGCCGGACACGATGGCGGAGATCATCGTCGTAGCGGCCAGAATCGAGAGTTGACGGCGGTCGAACATGGGTGGCGCTCCTTGCGAATGGCCGCGCACACACGCGAACGCGCGCCGCGATCCGGCTCGATCGATGTCGGGAGGCGACCAATCCGGAAGCGCCGTTCCGGAACAATGGCGCGCTTACGACGCGCCGCGGGTCGTTGCGGGCATATTAGGCAAGGACTCAGCCGCAGTCAAAGCCGCCATGCGCCTACACTTTTTGGGACATTGCCAAGCTCCCGGCACCGCCGCAGACTGGCGGTGGTGCAACTGTCGGGGTGCGGGACTATGGCTTCGCCGACGCCCATCGCGGGCGACTACGATTACATCATCGTCGGCGCGGGCTCCGCCGGCTGCCTGCTGGCCAACCGGCTCTCGGCCGATCCCGCCAAGCGCGTCCTGTTGCTCGAAGCTGGCGGCAACGACAACTGGATCTGGTTTCACATCCCGGTCGGCTATCTGTTCGCGATCGGTAATCCGCGATCCGACTGGTTGTTCAAGACCGAACCGGAGGAGGGCCTCAACGGCCGCAGCCTGAATTACCCGCGTGGCAAGGCGATCGGTGGCTCGTCCTCGATCAACGCCATGATCTACATGCGCGGCCAGGCGGCCGACTACGATCACTGGCGCCAGCTCGGGCTCACGGGCTGGGGCTACGACGACTTGCTGCCGTACTTCCGCAAGCACGAGAATCATTTTCTCGGCGAGAGCGCGGCCCACGCGGTTGGCGGCGAATTGCGCGTCGAGCCCCCGCGGGTGCACTGGGACATCCTCGATGCGTTCGGCCTCGCCGCCGAACAGGCTGGCATCAAGCGGATACCCGACTTCAACACCGGCGACAACGAAGGTTCGTGCGCCTTTCACGTCAATCAGAAGCGCGGCCGTCGCTGGTCGGCGGCCACCGCATTCTTGAAGCCGGTGCTCAAGCGGCCGAACCTGCGGCTGGAGACCGGCTGCCTCGTCGAGGCCGTCGAGTTTGCTGGCAAGCGTGCGGCCGGCGTGCGCTGGCGGCAGCACGGAGAAATTGAAAACGCCAAATGCCGGGGCGAGGTCATCATGGCGGCCGGTTCGATCGGCTCGGTGCAGGTGATGCTGCTCTCCGGCGTCGGTCCTGCCGAAGAGCTGCAACGGCTCGGGATTGCTTGCGTGCTCGACAAGCCGGGCGTTGGCCGCAATCTTCAGGATCACCTGCAAGTACGGCTGATCTACAAGATTTCCGGGGCCAAGACGCTCAACGAGACCTACCATTCACGATTCGGCCGTGCCGGAATGATGATCGAATACGCGTTGCGGCGAACGGGCCCGCTCACCATGGCGCCGTCGCAACTCGGCATCTTCACGCGCTCCGATCCGTCGCGCGACCGGGCGAACATCCAGTTTCACGTCCAGCCGCTATCCCTCGACAAGTTCGGCGATCCGCTGCACACATTCCCGGCCTTTACGGCCAGCGTCTGCAATTTGCAGCCGACGAGCCGCGGCTTCGTGCGACTGCGGACTGCCGATGCGGCCGAGAAGCTGGCGATCAAGCCGAACTATCTCAACACCGAAGAGGACCGTCGCGTCGCGGCCGACTCGATCCGGGTCGCGCGCCGGATTTCGGCGCAGCCGGCGCTCGCCAAGTTTCACCCGGTCGAATTTCTGCCGGGGCCTTCGATCGGCGACGATGACGCGGCGCTCATCAAGGCCGCGGGTGATATCGGCACCACGATCTTTCATCCGGTCGGGACCGCCAAGATGGGCCGGACCACCGACCCGACCGCGGTGGTCGACGAGCGTCTGCGGGTCATCGGGCTCGAGGGGTTGCGCGTGGTCGATGCTTCGGTGATGCCGACCATCACGTCCGGCAACACCAACGCGCCGACCATGATGATCGCCGAGAAGGGCGCCGCGATGATCCGCGAGGATGCGCGCGGCCGTTAGCTGAACGACAGGCAGGGCAGGCAGTTGTCGGGAAAGAGTCGATGAGGATTGTCGAAGTCGTGGCGCGCGCGAAGGCGATCATGCTGACGCCGGAGCGCGAGTGGCAGGTGATCGCGAAGGAGCAGGGCGCGCTCATCACCGACCTGTTCGGTTCCTATGTGGCGATTCTCGCTGCCATCCCGGCCGTCGCTCGCTTCGTCGGCAATTCGCTGATCGGCGGCTATGACCCGATCCTGAGCGGCCTGTTGCGCACCATCATTGCCTATGCGGCGACCTTCACGGTCGTCTACGTCATTGCTGGGGTGATCGACCTGCTGGCGCCGAAATTCGACGTGCCAAAGAATTTTCCCAACGCGCTCAAGCTGTCGATTTATGCGCATACGCCGGTCTGGGTGGCCGGAGTTTTCCTGCTCATTCCGGGTTTGAATTTCCTGATGCTGCTCGGGCTCTATGGCAGCTATCTGCTGTGGCTCGGGTTGCCGCCCTTGATGGGCGTTGCGAAGGAGCAGGCGCCACTCTATGCGGTGTGCGTAACGGTGTGCGCGCTCGCCTCCACGGTCGTCTACGCGGTGATTTAGGGGCAATCCCTCGCGTCCGATGCCATGCCCGTCGGTTCATGTTGTCGTCCGCCGGTCACATCTGCGAGACTGCCGGTGTCGAGGGAGGGCTCATGGGCGATTTCGTCACCGACGAATTCTGGCTGTTGGTTGCCATCGGATTTTTTGCGCAGAGTATCGATGGTGTGCTCGGCATGGCCTTCGGGGTGATCTCGACGGCGGCGATGCTGGCGATCGGATTGCCCCCGGCGCAGGCGAGTGCCCTGGTGCATACCGCCGAAATCTTCACCACCGGCGCCTCGGCCGCGTCGCATATTCATCATCGCAACGTCGACTGGCGGCTGGTGACGCGGCTCGGCATCGCCGGTGCGCTTGGCGCGGTGCTGGGCGCCTGGGCCCTGTCGAACATCGACAGCAGTTTCATGCGGCCCTACGTCGCGACGTATCTCCTGTTTATCGGCCTGTTCATTCTGCTCAAGGCCTGGCGCATCGCGCCTACGCGCGACACACCGGCGAAGTGGACCGCGCCTGTCGGCTTCGTGGCAGGCTTTCTCGACGCCAGCGGCGGCGGCGGATGGGGGCCGGTCACGACCTCGACGCTGGTCGGCTCCGGTCACTCGCCCCGGGTTGCGATCGGCTCCGTCAACACGACGGAGTTCTTCGTCACCGTCGCGGCCTCGACCACTTTTTTCATCGAGCTCGGACTTTCGCCGTTGAAGAACCTGATTCCCCTGGTGCTGGGCGGACTGATCGCGGCGCCGTTCTCAGGCTGGGCGGTCAAGAAGTTGCCAGCCCGACCACTCATGATCGGCGTCGGAGCGCTGGTTGTCGTGCTCGCAGCGTGGCAGCTCGCCCGCGCGTTCAAGCTGTTGTAGGCGCGCCGCGCGCGCCTGCGGGGTGTCGTCGCGGGGCTTCGATCAGGGAGCGAGCAGGACCTGGCGGCAGGCCGGCGGCAGATCGGCCATCTTGAGCGGCGGTCGCGGCTGCGGCGGAATCGGCGACGGCTTGGGATGCAGGATCTCGTCGCTGAACCAGTGGTCAAGGTCCTTGCCGCACTGCTCGCCGGCCGGCACCGGATCCTGCGCCTTGCAGTCCGCGTTGCCGGCCGGACACTTGATGCGCACGTGGAAATGATAGTCGTGACCGTAATAGGCCCGCACCTTGTGCAGCCAGGTGCGGTCGTTGCCGGCTTCGCGGCAGAGCGCCTTCTTGATCGCGGCATTGACGAAGATGCGCTCGACCTGCGGCTCCTGGGCGGCGGCCTTGATGATGGCGCCGTGGGCCGGCGTCCAGACGGACGGATCGACGTCCATACGGTTTTCGGCGACCACCATGGTGGCCGACATATCCTCGCGCTCCCGGCGGCTGAGTTCCCGGTCCGGCATCGGGGTGAGCCAGATGTCGGCATCGAGTCCGATCTGGTGGCTGGCGTGACCGGTCAGCATGGGGCCGCCGCGCGGCTGCGACATGTCGCCGACCAGCAGGCCCCGCCAGCCGAGTTTCGTGCCCTTGGTGGACAGCCGTTCGAGCATTTCGACCAGATGGGGATGCCCCCAGTTCCGGTTCCGTGACAACCGCATGACCTGCCAGGTCTTGCCGTTGATCGGCAGAGCTTTGGCGCCGGCGAGGCAGCCCTTGGAATAGAACCCGATGACGCGCGCTTCGAGCGGTGCGGGAGTCGGGCGGCGGCCGAACAGATCCTTCGCCGGCGTAGCCGGATCGTCCGGATTGGCGAGCGGCGGCAGCGGCTTCGGGCTGACGGTGCCGCGGTCCTGGGCGTGGGCCGCGTTGGCCAGCGCCAGCGCGGCCGCCACGATGAGATTCACCCGCAGCCGCAGAGGTCTGATCTTCGTCATGCTGTATCCCCAGCCGCATATCGAAGAGGCATTGGGTTAAGGCCGCCTTAAACGGCCTTGCGCCACTATCGCGCCAACTTGCATCTCAAAGGAATGCGGACACGATGTGGCAGCGGATCAAGCTGGGCGATTGGCTGACGCGGCAGCGCCTGCGCGGCTATTCGGTCATCCTGCTGGCGGTGGCCGTCCTGGCATCGGTGATCTGGATCGCGCTCGCGGACGGGCTGGTCGACCGCAACGATAAGCCGATCGGAACCGATTTCTCCAACGTCTGGGCCGCCGGTAAGCTGGTGCTCGATGGCCG
Source organism: uncultured Alphaproteobacteria bacterium (assembly GCA_963807865.1). Classification (GTDB taxonomy): domain Bacteria; phylum Pseudomonadota; class Alphaproteobacteria; order Rhizobiales; family Xanthobacteraceae; genus VAZQ01. The sequence goes on from CAWEDK010000010.1 coordinate 44,495, forward strand.
TCCGGAGGCGCCCTACGATCCCGTTCTTCAGCACGCAGCCGAGCGGGACGCGTTTGGCGGCCGGCCGGTGCCGTTCTTTGGCTGGCACTATCCGCCGCTGTTCCTGATCGTGGCGGCGGCGCTCGCCTTGCTGCCCTATGGCTGGGCGCTGCTGGTGTGGACCGCGTTCGGCCTGTCGGCCTATCTGGTTACCATGCGGGCGATTGTGCCGCGCCCCGAGACGGTGCTTTTGGCGCTCGCCTTTCCGGCGACTTTCGTCAATCTCGGTCACGGGCAGAACGGCTTTCTGACCGCATCGCTGCTCGGCGGTGCGCTGCTGCTGCTCGACCGGCGTCCGCTGGTTGCCGGTCTGCTGATCGGGCTGCTCGCCTACAAGCCGCAGTTCGGCGTGATGATCCCGCTCGTGCTGCTCGCAACTGGACGATGGCGGGTGATCGCCGCCGCGGTCGCGACCGTGCTGGGCGCCTGTGCCGTCACGTTCGTGCTGTTCGGCCAGAAAGTCTGGACGGCGTTCGCCCACTCGACCGAGTTCACCCGCGTGGTGGTGCTGGAAGCGGGCGATACCGGCTGGGAGAAGATTCAAAGCATCTTCTCCGCGGTGCGGATGTGGGGGGGCAGCATCGAACTTGCCTATGCGGCACAGGCCGGGCTTGCGCTCTTGGTGGCGGCCAGCCTCGTCTGGCTCTGGCGCAGCCGCGCGGCCGACGACCTGAAAGCGTCCGCGCTCGCCTGCGCCTCCCTGCTCGCCACGCCCTACGTGCTCGACTACGACCTCGTCGTGCTCGCGGTCGCCATCGCGTTCTTTGTGCGGCATGCGTTGAACCAAAACCGCGGGTTCCGCGACTACGAGATTAGTGTGCTGGCCTTCGTCTGGATCGCGCCATTGATCGCTCGCAGCGTCGCGGGGACGATCGGCCTGCCGCTCGGATTTTTGGCGATGGCCGCGCTCTACGCGCTGACAGCCCGGCGCGCGGTGCTCGATGGCGCCGGGCACAGGCCCTCGTCCGAGGTGCTGGCCCGCGCCTGAGCCGGTGCGGACGGAGGAGACGCGAAGGCCATGGCCGGTTCGGCGTCGCGAAGCTCGTTGCGGACATTTCTCGGCATTTTCCACGCGTTGCGACAACGGCGCATTAGCGCCGCGACGCTACGATCTTTTTGTCGTTGAGCAATCGGGATGGAGCACAGCTCATGCGCTTCTGGAAATCCGCCGTCCTCGTGACGGCGCTCGGAGTGGCGGCGGTCAGCACCGTGGGTTCGGCCGCGGCCGACATCGTCGTCACGGTGAACAAGGCGACGCAGCGGATGTCGGTCAGCGTTGACGGCGAGCCGCTCTACGACTGGGTTGTTTCGACCGGCGTCTACGGCACGCCGAGCGGAGCTTTCCGGCCGCAAGCGCTGTCGCGCCACCACCGGTCGAGCCTCTTCAACAACGCCCCGATGCCGTATGCGATCTTCTACGACGGCCACTACGCCATCCACGGCACCACTCAGATCAGCCGGCTTGGCAGGCCGGCGTCGAAAGGCTGCGTCCGGTTGCACCCGTCCAATGCAGCGGTACTGTTCGCGCTGGTGCAGAAGGAAGGCACGGGCAACACCCGGATTCACATCCAGTAAGCTGCGCCCCCGCCGCTCAGGCGGATCGGCGCGCGGCGCGCCGCTTGCGCGTCGCAGCGGCCTTGCGGGCGGAGCGCGAACGCGCCGCTGCTGGGCGTTGCGCCGACGCACGGCCGCCCAGCCGGCCGCCTTTCCGTGACGAGGCGTGACTCACTTTCTTGCCGCGGCCTGAGCCGCTCTTCTTGCCGCCGCCGGTTTCCTTGTTGACGGTGGCCCAGGCGCGCCGCTCGGCTTCCTTCTTGCCGACACCACGTTTCTCATAGCCCTCCTCGATGTGTTCGGCCTGGCGTTTCTGCTTGCTGGTGTAGCTCGATTTGTCGCCTCGGGGCATTGCCGCGTCCTCCTGATCCTTGTCGATGCGAACTTCGGCGGAACGTCGGCCCGCTTGAGAAGTTCCGGAAAGCCCGCGGGACGGAACCGTCAGCTCCTCTCGATGGTTGTGCCGGGAGGGCAAACATTCAAGGAGTTCCAGATGGCCATCGGCACCCAAGGCACCACGCTCGAAACGAGCGAAACGTCGAGCCTGATCGGCAGCGACAAGGTTGAAGGCACGGCAGTCTATCGTTCCAACGGCGACAAGGTCGGCGCCATCGAGCGCGTGATGATCGACAAGCGTTCCGGCAAGGTGGCGTACGCGGTGATGAGCTTCGGTGGCTTCCTCGGCATCGGCGAGGATTACTACCCGCTGCCGTGGTCGCTCCTGACCTACAGCCCGCGGCTCGAAGGCTACGAGGTCAACATTTCCGAACAGCAACTCAAGGGCGCGCCGCGATACGGCAAGCACGAGAGCTGGGACTGGTCGGACCGGGCGCGCGAGCGCAAGGTGTACGACTACTACGGCGTTTCGCCCTATTGGGGCCTGTAGTTCTACTGTAATCGTTGGAGGCTACGACGGCCCCCGGTCCAGCCGGGGGCCGTTTCTTTTCGGTTAGCACGCAAGATAGCCGCGTCGATGGAACGGCGGGCCGAACGCTTTCCGCTTTGTGATCGTGATCGTGCCGGTGCTATCGTTCGGCGGCTGCCGGACAATCGAGGATGCGCCATGCGTGACCAGACGTGCTGCGCCGTGACCCATGCGGGGAAATATCCGAGTCGGCGGGCCTTCATCGGCGGCTTTGCGTGCGCCGCCGTGCTGCCCGCAGCGGCGCGGGCCCAGTTTGCGCCCAACACAGCCGACGACGTCAAGTTCATGCGCCTCGCGATCGACGAAGCGCGGCAGGCCGACTTTCCGTTCGGCGCCGTGATCGTGCGCGACGGCGCGATCATCGCGCGCGGCCGCAACCTCGGCCGCACCGACCGCGACCCGACCGCGCACGGCGAAATGGTGGCGATCCGCCGCTGTCTGGCCGAGCGCGGTCCCGACCCGCTGCGCGGCGCAACGCTCTACACCTCGGGCGAACCTTGCGCGATGTGCATGGGAGCGATTCTCTGGTGTCACATTGGACGGCTGGTGTTCGCGGCCAGCACCGCGCAACTCGCCACCAGGATCGATCAGATCATGCTGACCGCCGCCGAGGTCGCCGCCAAGGCGCCGTTCGCGCCGATCTCGATTACCGGCGGTGTGCTGGCGGAGGAGGCGATGGCGCTGTTTCCGAAAAAGTAGGGCGGGGCGATTGCCATCGAGTTGTAAGGAAATTTCGGGGGATTGATGCGCGAATATCTGTCCCAGAATCTCAGCCAGATCGGCGATGGCTTGCTGTTCGGGCTCGGCATCCTCGCGGTCTATCTCGGCGCGGTGTTTACCGGCGCGCTGATCCGCTCGCTCGGCGGCGTCGGCGGCGCGGGCCTCACGATGATGGGCCGCTACGTGCAGGGTTGGATCTATTATCTGCGCGGCGACGACCGCAACACCATCAACGTCACGATCAACATGATCGTCGACGGCTGTCTCAAGTTCGACACCCTGGTTGCGGACCGGCGCGTCTGGTACGTCTGGCCCAATTCCTACCGCGTCCAGATGATCCGCCGGGCCGCCCGGCGCACCACGGTGGAAGACCCGGTCTTGCAGTTTCCGAAACGGTCCGCCGCGCCGCGTTCGCTGATGGGGCGCCTCCGGCGGCGCTTCGACGAACGCCTGCACTCGCTGGTGGCTACGGCGAGCGTGATGGAAAACGGCCGGGCGCAACGCGTGCTGCTCATTCCGGAGGACGACTACAAGGCGGCCTACGGCCCCTTGATCAGCTTGATCAGCGAGAAATGCTCGAACGACAATGCCATCGATCTCGCGCTCGGCCGCCGGATGGAGGAATACCGCTTCGTGATCGCGCTCACCTTCGAGAAGCTGCACAACCGGCGGGCGCGTCACTTGCGGGCGATGGTGATCTGGGAGGAGACGCTGCGCAACCTGCCGGCCAAGTGCCCGCGGGTCGAGTTCAAGGAGCACGAGACCCGTTTCCAGACCTTGCAGGCGATCGCCCGCCAGTATGCGCTGCATCCCGAGCGCTTTGCGATCATCAACATCTGGCGGCCGCGCGAGCCGCGTCCGGCCGTTCCGGGATCGTTGAAAGAGACGGAGCGGCTGACGACGGGCGCCGCCGCAGGTTGAGCCGCGGTGTCGGCAAACCTAGCGCGGCGACGGGCGCGATCAGCGCAGCAGCAGATGTGTTCGGCCGGGCGTTATTCGATCACGATCTCGCCGACCATGCCGTGGTCGGCGTGGCTCTTGCCGTCGTTGCCGACGATGCCGCAGCGCAGGTCGGTGACGCGCCCGGTCGCCACCGGCACGAACCACCACTCGGCGGTCTGGCCCGGATAAACCTCGACCTCGCGAATCGCGCCCTTGAACTCGGCGAGCGTGATGGGCTTGCCGTCGCGCGTGCCCACCACCTGGACCTTGCGCGTGTAGATGAGCTGCGTGAAGGCGTGCGAGGTGAAGTAGTGCGGATCGCTGCTCGGGTTGGTGAGCACGAGCTTGTAAAGCTTGCCCGTCTCGAAGCGCAGCTTGTTGGGCGTGAAGGCATGGTGGCCGGGCTTGCCCAGTTCGACCTTCACCTCGATCGGCTGCTGGCGCGACAGGTCGCCGGCGGCGAATGAAGCGTGCGAAAACAGTCCGGACAACAGGCAGGCTGCTGCCACGATCGTCAGTTGGATGATGCGCATGTCATGTTCCTTCAAGGAGGGCGTGTCTCAGCGCCTGTGGACTAGCCGTCTATACGTCAAACAGGAAGTCGTGCTTGGACAATTGCCACGGATTGACGTCGAGAAGCTTGATCTGATCGTTTCCGATCGTGACGATCGTGTCGCCGCGTACGGCGCGCAGGTGAACGTCGTGCCAATCGAAATTGCCGGCCTGCCCGAACACCAGCTTGTCGACGCCCGTCTCGAAGTCGGTGATGGTGGCTTTGGTCGGCCCGGCCGCGAACACGAACTTGTCGGCACCGTCGTGGCCGGTCAGGGTCTGCTTGCCCGTGCCGGCGAACAGATAGTCGCCCTGCGGACCGCCGATCAGCGTGTCTTGGCCGTCGGCGCCGATCACGATCTGACGCGCTTCCGGGTCTTCCGACTCGACGCCGCCGGCAAGGCCGGTATGGCGTGAATAGGTCACGAACACGTCGTCCTGGATGTGCTGCGTATCGGTGTTGCGCAGGATGATGTCGGCAAGCGTGGTGGCCTTGATGTCCTTGAGAGTTTGGGCGTCGAAGCCCTGATTTTCGAACCAGAGCCGGTCGCCGTCGCGCAAGGCTTCGAACTGCATGGCCATGATGGTTTGAAATGTCTCGCCGACGAGCGCGCCCGCGACGTGGGTCTCGGACAGGCCGCCGGTCCACAGGCCGACATTGTTGACGTTGCCGTAGGCGGCTTGCAGTCCGGCGAGCGTCTCGGGGTCGTCGGTGATCTGGGAAAAGTCGGTATAGGGATCGAGGCCGAGCGCCTCGCGGGTCTGATTCAGCGTGCCGAGGCCGAGATCGCGGGCGCGCTGGATGTTGATCGCCGCAAGGTCGAGCGCGGCCGGCGGATCGACCAGGAAGTTTCGCAGGTCCTCCACGATGCGTGCATCGAGCGCCTGCGAAGGATCGGCCGCGAGATGGCGCAACTGCCCGTCAACGCCGCCGTCGTCGATGAATTCCGCTGCCGGCTGGAAGAAGACGTCCTGCAAGGTTGTCCTCCGAGCCCGCGATCACCTCGCCGGATTCGGCAAGCCCTTCGGTTTCGCCCGACACGATCGAGTGGCCGAACCGGAACGCGGCGCGCGGCGAATTCCAGCGTGATGATGCGGATCGACGTCCGGATCGTAGCCGCGATAGGGATCGAGCGTGCCGGCGCCCAGGAGATTTGGCAGGAATTCGGAATAGGTGATGTTGGCGATTTCCGCCGACACGATGGCGCGGGCATGATCGTAGAGCTTGTCGCCGCTCCAGTTCGGATGCTCCTTGTGCAGCTTGTCGACCTGGTAGTTGTGCTCGCGCACGAACAGAGTTTGCAGCGCGGTCAGCGCCGGATTTTCGGCCGCGCGGGGATCGCCCGCGACGAACATGCCGCCCTGGATTGGCAGATAGCCGCCGTCGGACGTTCTCATGTGACCGTCGGGCAGGCGCAGGGCGGTCGCGGTCGCGGCGTTCGACCCGTAGACCATCGACGCATCGAGCCAGGCGGTATTGGTATTGAGCGCGATCGCGGGATTGCCCGTTCCCGCGCCGGTCGTCGGGTCGATGACCGCCCGGGTGATCGGGATGATCGTTCCGGGCGCGAAGACCGGATCGCCTGCCGGCACGATGACGCTGATGTCGTTGACGCCGTCGGTCCGCGTCAGCGTCAGGTCGTGGTCGATGAATTGGCCCCACGCATACATGAAGGCCGACACGCCTTCGGGATTCGCCACGTCGGGATCGCCCGCGCCGACGACAAGGTTGCTGATGGTCCGTGCATTGTTGCCGCCGAGCGGGACCGAAATGTCGTCGGCAAAATGCGCTGGCCCGATGCGGCCGAATTCCGTGCCGGCAGCGTTGAGCGTGGCGTCCGCACGGTTGTTACCGACGCCGTCGAAGCTGCGGTACTCGATCTTGGCGGGTGGATGCGGCGCTTGCCACCAGCAGGATGCGTCGAAGTGGTGGTGCCAGAACTGCCCGCCGACGTGCGGATTGACATCGCCGTCGTCATGGCCGTGGCCGTCCCGGCCAAACTTGGAAAAACGCATAGAAATACCTCCCCCGGGCGGTACAAACCGCAAATGCAAATTAGTTGCAGTTAATTATCAAGAATGAGAAGCATTCGCAACAAGATTCGGAGCGTTGGAATGGGCCTGGAAGGGCAGACAACGGCTGAAGGACCTTCGGCGTCAGGCCGGCCTCGGATGCGGGCCGCCGCGCGTGCCAGCGCCACCGACGGCGGTCCGCCGAAGGCCCGCGCGATGCCGAACGCCGAGAAGCTCGTCGGCCTCATTGCAAGTGCGCGCCGATGCCTGGTGAAGTTCGAATGAATCGCCGCGAGTGCGATGCGGACGGATCGAGGTCAGCAGACGGTCGCCGCGCGGCGGGCGCACCGAAATTCTAGACTGGTGGACAGTCAATTCTCGAAGAAACGGAGCTGAACTCTCGGTCTCTCACACATCCACCTTCAGCGCGGCGATAAACGCCTCCTGCGGGATATCGACCTTGCCGTACTGGCGCATCTTCTTCTTGCCTTCCTTCTGCTTCTCCAGAAGCTTGCGCTTGCGCGTGACGTCGCCGCCGTAGCACTTCGCGGTCACGTCCTTGCGGAACGCGCGCACGGTCTCGCGCGCGATGACCTTGCCGCCGATCGCGGCCTGGATCGGCACCTGGAACATGTGCGGCGGGATCAGCTCCTTGAGCTTCTCCGCCATGGCGCGGCCGCGGCTTTCGGCGCGCGTCCGGTGCACCAGCATCGCGAGCGCATCGACCGGCTCGCCGTTGACGAGGATTTGCATCTTCACCAGATCGGCCGGGCGGAAGTCGGTGAGGTGATAGTCGAACGACGCGTAGCCCTTCGACACCGATTTGAGCCGGTCGTAGAAGTCGAACACCACCTCGTTGAGCGGCAGGTCGTATTTCACCATCGCGCGGTTGCCGACGTAGGTGAGTTCCTTCTGGGTGCCGCGGCGGTCCTGGCAGAGCTTCAGCACCGAGCCGAGATATTCGTCCGGCGTCAGGATGGTGGCCTCGATCCAGGGCTCCTGGATCTCCAGGATCTGCATCGGGTCCGGCATGTCGACCGGATTGTGGATTTCGATCTCGCGGCCTTCGCGCAGCTTGATCTTGTAGATGACCGACGGCGCGGTCGCGATCAGGTCGAGATTGAACTCGCGCGACAGCCGCTCCTGGATGATCTCCAGATGCAGGAGGCCGAGGAAGCCGCAGCGGAAGCCGAAGCCGAGCGCCGCGCACGTCTCCATCTCGTAGCTGAAGCTCGCATCGTTGAGCCGCAGCTTGCCCATCGCGGCGCGCAAGTCCTCGAACTGCGCGGCATCGACCGGAAACAGCCCGCAGAACACCACCGGGATGGCCGGGCGGAAGCCGGGCAGGGGGGCGCTCACCGGCTTGCTGTCGTCCGTGATGGTGTCGCCGACGCGGGTGTCGGCCACTTCCTTGATCGAGCCGGTGAGGAAGCCGATCTCGCCGGGGCCGAGTTCGTCCGCGGCCGTCAGCTTGGGCGTGAACACGCCGACGCGGTCGACGTCGTAGGCTGCGCCGGTGCCCATCATGCGGATGCGCTGGCCCTTCTTCATCACGCCGTCGACGATGCGCACCAGCACGACGACGCCGAGATAGACGTCGTACCAGCTATCGACCAGCAGCGCCTTGAGGGTGGCGTCGCGGTCGCCCTTGGGCGGCGGCAGCCGGGTGACGATCGCCTCCAGCACCTCGGGAATGTTGAGGCCGGTCTTGGCCGAGATCAGGATCGCGTCGGAGGCGTCGAGCCCGATCACGTCCTCGATCTGCTGCTTGACCTTGTCGGGCTCGGCCGCCGGCAGGTCGACCTTGTTGAGCACCGGCACGATCTCGTGGCCGTTGTCGATCGCCTGGTAGACGTTGGCGAGCGTCTGCGCCTCGACGCCCTGGCTGGCGTCGACCACCAGCAGCGAGCCCTCGCAGGCGGCGAGCGACCGGTTCACCTCATAGGCGAAGTCGACATGGCCGGGGGTGTCGATCAGGTTGAGCACATAATCCTTGCCGTCGCGTGCCCGGTAGTTGAGCCGCACGGTCTGCGCCTTGATGGTGATGCCGCGCTCGCGCTCGATATCCATCGAATCGAGCACCTGCTCGACCATCTCGCGGTCCTCGAGCCCGCCGGTGGTCTGGATCAGCCGGTCGGCGAGCGTCGACTTGCCGTGGTCGATATGCGCGACGATCGCGAAATTGCGGATGTTTTCGATGGGAGTGGCGGCCATGGCCGGGAGATAGCAATGCCGCGCCGACTGCGGCAAGCGATCATCCAGGGCTCGGTGCCCGACTATTCCGCCGCCATCGACTGGGCGGCGAGGAACGGCGCCAGCTCGACCGGCTTGCCGGCCTTGGCGATCACCATGTGGCCGGGCGGCACCGGCTTCCAGATGGCGCGCTCGTTGTCGAGCGGCTCGGACACGACCACGACGTTGTCGCCGGACTCGCGATAATAGAGCGTGTTGGCCTTGTCGTTGGCGGCGTAGCGGAAGGCGTAGAGATCGCGGCCGTCGGCCAGCGCCGCGGTGAAGCGCAGCGGCTCGTTCGGTGCCAGCATGTCGGTCAGGGTCGCGACCGTCCGCGCGGTGGCGCCGATCGGGTCCTTGTCGGCGCCGGCGCCCAGGATGGCGAGGAACACCGCTTCCGAATCGGTCGTGCCGATGCGCGACCCGTAAAGATCGTCGGGGATCAGCGCTTCGACCGGGCGGCGGAGCCGTGCCCAGTCGCCGATCAGGCCGTTATGCATGAACATCCAGCGGCCGCAGGCGAACGGATGGCAGTTCGGCCGCGTGATCGGCGTGCCGGTCGAGGCGCGCACATGGGCGAAGAACAGATGCGAGCGGATGTGGCGGCACAGATAGCGCAGGTTCTCGTCCGACCAGGCCGGCCGCACCTCGCGATAGAGGCCCGGGTTCCGGATGTTCGCCGTACCAGCCCAGCCCGAAGCCGTCGCCATTGGTGCTGGCGGTCGATTCCAGCGCCCGCAGGCTCTGCACCACCAGCGAATGGGCCGGCGCGGTCACATAGTGTTCCAGCGGGATGGTTTCGCCGCGATAGGCAATCCAGCGGCACATCGGCAGCTCCGTTGTTCGGGACCGGCCCGGTCAACCCTAGCATTCGCCACACGATGCGGCAAAGCGATGGCAGATGGCATTTTCGCGGATATGGACCTCTTTTGGCCGGCGTGCGATAGCCGGCCGGAAGTCCTGCGCGAAACGGGACGCGGTGGATCGACGGTGGCGGCGGGGCGGCTCCAAAGTGTCTGCCATGACCATTGTGGAGCGCGGACATACGCTGGCCGTCCGGCTCACGGCCGCGCTCGCCGATCCGGCGCGGCGGGAGCGCAACGTCGTCTTCGTGCTCCTCGGCCTATGTCGTGCTCTGGACGCTCTACGCGCGTGATCGCGAAGAGCAGCCAGGACGTCCACTTCGACATGGCCGAGCAGGTGGCGCTGGTCGCAGGAGATGGCGTTCGGCCATGCCAAGCACCCGCCGCTGGCGCCGGCGATCGTCGGCGCGTGGTTCGCGGTGTTTCCGGTCGCCGACTGGGCCTACTACCTGCTCGCGGTGTCGACGGCGGCGCTGGCGCTGTGGGTCTGCTGGCGGCTGTCGGCGACGCTTCCTCGACGGCGAGAAGCGCGTGGTCGGGCTCGCGCTGCTCACGCTGGTGCCGTTCTTCAATTTCCACGCGCTGAAGTTCAACGCAGAACACCGTGCTGCTGCCGCTGTGGGCCGCGACCACGCTGTTCTTCCTGCGCTCGTTCGAGACGCCGCAGCTGCTCGATGCGGCGCTGGCCGGCGTGTTCGCGGCGGCTGGCGATGCTCGGCAAGTACTGGTCGGTGATGCTGCTTGCCGGGCTCGGCATCGCGGCGCTCACCGATCCGCGGCGCCGCGCCTATTTCCGCTCGCCGGCGCCCTGGGTGACGGTCGCGGCCGGGGTGCTTGTGCTCGCGCCGCATGTCGCTCTGGCTGTCCGGCAACGGCTTCGCGCCGTTCTCCTACGCGCTCGCCACGCATTCCGCACCGTCGTTCGCGGCGGTCGCACTGAGCCGGTGACTTACCTGGCCGGCGCCGCGGCGTATGTGGCGCTGCCGGTGATCCTCGCGCTTGCCGCGATGCGGCCGAGCCATGCGGCGGTGCGCCAGCATGCTGTGGCCGGAAACACCCGAGCGGCGGCTGGCGGCGGTTGCGTTCTGGGCGCCGCTGCTGGTGCCGGTCGTAGTCGCGCTCGTCGCGCAGTTTCCGCTGACCTCGCTGTGGACCATGTCGGCCTGGTCGCTGCTGCCGGTCGTGCTGCTGTCGTCGCCGCTTACCACCATCAGTTCTCGCGACGCGGCCGGCATCGTCGCACTCGCCGTGATCGTGCCGCTCGTGATGCTCGCCGCCGCGCCGGCGGTGGCCTACATGGTTCACCGCAACGGCGTGACGCCGGGCGCCGCGCACGCCTCACAGCTTGCGCAGCGGGTGGAGGCGGTCTGGCGCGAAACCAGCGACCGGCCGTTGCGGCTGTTCGCCGGCTGGGAGGATTTCGGTTACGCGGTGGCGTTCTATCTGCCGGGCCGCCCGCAGGTGGTGAATGCGCTCGACGGCATTCCGCCGACGGACCTCGATGCCCGCATCGCACGTCAGGGCATCGCCATGGTGTGTCCGGTGCGCGCGCACGGCTGCGTGGACGTCGCGATGCGGCGTGCCTCGCGCGCCTCGGTCGGCCGGCGCGTCGAAGCCGAGGTCACACGCCGCTATTTCAACGTCGAGGGCGACGCCGGCCGCTACGTCATCGTCACCGTCGCGCCGCGCCTGTGACGGGCCACCCACATACTCCGTTCATTCCCGCGCAAGCGGGAATCCAGCTCTGGTCAATGTCGTGAATTCTGGGTCCCCGCATTCGCAGGGACGAGCGGAGAGGACGATCTCGGAACTCGGACAAGATTGCGTCACCGCACCGGCGCGATCGCTTCCACGGCCAGCATCCACAGCCGTTGCGGCCAGGTTTGCTCGCTTCGCGATCGAAGCTTCGAATTCCGACGACGACCGCTCGAAGCGGGCGAGCTCCTGCTGCTTCTCAGCCTCCGCGAGAAACGAATAGATCAGCGCGTTGCGGGCGAGCGACTTCAACGTGCGATAGCTCAAGCCGTGCTCGCGCGCACCACGGAAATACTCGTTGGTCATGTCGATGCGCGACACGCCTGGGTCGTCGGTCGACAGCACCACCGGCACGCCGGCCGCCAGATAGGTCGACAACGGATGATCCTTGCCGCGCACCTCCAGGATGACATCGCTGCTCGTCAGGCTGATTTCGATGGTGACCGGACGGCGGCGCAATTCGGCGAGCAGTCCGTCGACGTCGTGCTCGAAGGCGAGCGCGGTGCCGTGGCCGATCCGGCGCGCGCCGCCGATCTCGACCGCCTGGCGAATGTGGAAGGTGAGGTCAGTCGGCGGCACGAGGCCGAGCCAAAGTTCGCCGGCGTGCAGCGCGACATGCACATCCTTGGCGAGAAACTGGATGATCTGCATGTGCTTGGTGTAGTCGCGCCGTGCGATCTGGTTGTCCTCGGTCTGGACGAAGTTCAGCGCGACGACGCGCGGCTCGGTGCGAACCAGCGCGGCCGCGAACGCCGTCTGGGTGAATACGTCCTCGATCGGCGTGTTGCGGCTGACCTGGACGATGAAGCGGTAGTTCACCCGGCAGGCCGGCTTTTCGGGGTCGGAGGGACAGTCGCGCAGCGCCTCGACCTTGGAGACGATGTCGGCGACCTCGGCGCGCGCCTTGTCGACCAGCTTGTCGAGCCCGTTCTGCTTCAGTGTCTCCAGCATCGCGGCGTGGTCGGTCATGCCCCTGATCGATGCGGTCAGCGCTGCCCGCTCCTCGCGGGTTGAGAACGACAGCATGAACTCGGCGTATTGCACCGACTGCGCGCCATACCGCGTCAGCATGTCGACCGTCATCTCGGGTGTGACGCGCCAGGTGATTTCACTGAACTTGGAGAAGGTCGAGAAAAACTGGTCGTGGCCCGACGGTATCGCCGGCGTCGGCAGGAAGAACCGCATCGACATGGCGTTGATCATGGCGTCGAACTTGCGCTGGTCGCGCATCGCTCGGCGACCGCGGGCTGTTCGACCGTGCACGGCGGCACCACCATGAACCAGTCCGTGAGCCGTACGCACAGCCCCTCGCGCGCCGCCCAGCCGATCAGCGGCTCGGCGTAGACCGCGCCCGACAGGTGGACATGCAGGTCGGCGCCTTTCGGCATGCGGTAGAGGAAGGCGCGCAGCGCCGGGTGGTCGTCGCGCAGCGTCGCGAAGTACTGCGCGGTGACGGCGGTGTCGAACTCGCGGGCCACCCAAATGACGCGGATGGCGGCCACGAGGACCGCCAGCAGCAGAACGGCAAGAACGATTCGGCGTCGCAAGGTGGTGTCCCGGCGCTTGAGGTGCGCGGGAACCTAGCGGTGCCTGCAGCAGAACTCAAATATCGCGGCGTCGCAGCTCTACGCGAACCGCGGCCGAAGTGACCGCGCCTTCGCTCCTTGCGGGGGAGGGCGGCCGCAGGGGTTCAGCATGAGGAATGGGCGAGGGGCAGGCCCTCATCCTTTGATTTTGTTTTTGGCCCTCACCAACGGAGGAGGGCGCATATGGTGCGCAGCCGCATCAATACCGATAGTGATCGCTCTTGAACGGGCCTTCCTGCTTGACGCCGATATAGGCGGCCTGGTCGGGGCGCAACTCGGTGAGCTTGACGCCGATCTTGGCGAGGTGCAGGCGCGCGACCTTCTCGTCGAGCGACTTCGGCAGCACGTAGACTTCCTTCTTGTACTTGCCGTCCTTGTTGTTGGCGAACAGCTCGATCTGCGCCAGCGTCTGGTTGGTGAACGACGCCGACATCACGAAGCTCGGATGCCCCATGGCGTTGCCGAGATTCACCAGCCGGCCTTCCGACAGCATGATGATGCGGTGGCCGTCGGGGAACTCGATCTCGTCGACTTGCGGCTTGACGTTGTTCCACTTCAGGTTCTTCAGCGACGCGATCTGGATCTCGTTGTCGAAGTGGCCGATGTTGCAGACGATGGCGCGGTCCTTCATCTTCCGCATGTGCTCGATGGTGATGATGTCCTTGTTGCCGGTGGCGGTGACGAAGATGTCGGCCATCGGCGCCGCGTCTTCCATCGTCACGACCTGGTAGCCTTCCATCGCCGCCTGCAACGCGCAGATCGGATCGATCTCCGACACCATCACGCGGCAGCCGGCCTGGCGCAGCGAGGCAGCCGAGCCCTTGCCGACATCGCCGAAGCCCGCGACCATCGCGACCTTGCCCGACATCATCACGTCGGTGCCGCGGCGGATGCCGTCCACCAGCGACTCGCGGCAGCCGTAGAGATTGTCGAACTTCGACTTGGTGACCGAGTCGTTGACGTTGATCGCGGGCCACAGCAGCGTGCCGGCCTTCTGCATGTCGTAGAGGCGATGCACGCCGGTCGTCGTCTCTTCGGAGACTCCCTTGATGCTCTTGGCGATCTCGCCGAAATAGCCCTTCGGCTTCTCCTTCAGGATGCGCTTGATGAGCGCGAAGAACACTTCCTCCTCCTCGGAGCCCGGCTTGTCGAGGAAGGCAGTGTCGCCCTTCTCGGCGCGCACGCCGAGATGCACGAACATGGTGGCGTCGCCGCCGTCGTCGAGGATCATGTTCGGATGCAAGGCTTCACCGTTTTTTGCGCCGTGCCAGTCGAACAGCTTGGCGGTGTAGTTCCAGTAGTCCTCCAGCGTCTCGCCCTTCACGGCGAACACCGGGATGCCGGCCGCCGCGACCGCGGCCGCCGCATGATCCTGCGTCGAATAGATATTGCAGGAGACCCAGCGGATGTCGGCGCCAAGCGCCTTGAGCGTCTCGATCAGCACCGCGGTCTGGATCGTCATGTGCAGCGAGCCGGCGATGCGCGCGCCCTTCAGCGGCTGCTTCGGCCCGAATTCCTCGCGCGTCGCCATCAAGCCGGGCATTTCGGTCTCGGCGAGCGAGATTTCCTTGCGGCCGAATTCGGCGAGCCCGATGTCCTTCACGATGTAGTCGGCGGCGGGCTTGGCGGCGGCTTTCGTTGCAGCGGTCATGAACGTTTCCTGGCTGGGGGAGGGTGCGCGTGCCGGCAGCACGGCCAATTCGCCGTGCCTATAGCAGGGCCTCGCGACGGCTGCAATCAAGATATAAAGATTTCTTTATATGAATTCCGAGCTGTGCCGGCCTGCTGGCTGCGCAGCCGCGTTGAATCGCGCCTCCGACGGCAGCCGATCAGAATTGTCTTGATAATTCAAAGGCTTGGGATCGAGCGCGTTGTCTGACGGGGTAGGCCGCCGTCAGCTTTCCTCGGCGAAGCGCGAACTGACCAGCTCCGCCAGCGCGTCGACCACCGCGGCGGCGTCGACGCCGGTCGCTTCGACCGAGATCGTCGTCCCGGGTCCGGCCGCCAGCATCATCAGTCCCATGATCGAGATCGCCGCCGACGGTTTCGCCGCCGCGGGTGACGCGAACGTCGGCGTCGAACCGCTCGACGGTCTGCACGAACTTGGCCGAAGCCCGCGCGTGCAGGCCCTTCTTGTTGCAGATTTCGAGGACGCGAACGACCTTGGACGGATCCGTCGGAGGGGGATGGTCGTTGCCCGCAGTTTCGCTCATTTGCCGTTCAAGACGCGGCTGGCAATGGTGATGTACTTGCGGCCGGAATCCTGGGCGGCCGCCACCGCCTCCGTCAAGGGACATTCCTCCCGGACCTTGGCGAGCTTGACCAGCATCGGCAGATTGATGCCGGCCAGCACCTCGACTTTGGGCCGGCCCATCACGGAAATCGCCAGGTTTGAGGGTGTGCCGCCGAACATGTCGGTGAGGATGGCGACGCCTTCGCCGGTGTCGACCCGCTTGACCGCCTCGATGATGTCCTTGCGGCGCTGTTCGACGTCGTCGTCCGGACCGATGGTCACGGCCTCGATCTGCTGCTGCGGACCTACGACGTGCTCAAGCGCGGAACGGAACTCGACGGCAAGCCGCCCGTGGGTGACGAGTACGAGACCGATCATCGAACTCCCCGCGGGCGCGCCCCGGTTGCACCGCACGAAAGGCCGCCCATCATGACTATCCGAACTCCCCGCGCAAGGGGCCTTTCCGGCAATTTCGGGCGTTGTTGCATTGCGGCACGGCAGCTGCAAGCGGCTCGGCGAACTGTTTGCCGAGATCGCTTTCGGCCGCCCGGCTATGGCGCGGTCCAGAGGCGGCTTTGGCGTCGCAAGAATGCCAGCACCTGGGCGAGCGCGTCGCCATCGTGCTGCGACCGCGAGTCGCGGCAGGTCGATCCCGCAACTTCGTGGTGGCGGCCTCCGCTGGCAGCCGCTCGGCGTCGGAAGCGGCGAGGTCGACCACCGCATTCCACCACCGCGACGGGCTCATAGGCGACGCGACGGATGCCGAGGCCGCGAACTTCGATCAGGCCCGCGAGCGCGGCGGCCGGGCGCACCAGCAGGCGTCCGTGATGCGCTTCGAGATGCACACGGTCGTCGCCCACCAGCCGGGCGAACGGCAACAGCCCGGATTGTGCGGCCATGCAGCAGCGCCAGCGTCAGCGAGGATTTGCCCGCCGCCGACGGCCCGCGGATGAGGAGCGCGCGTGCGCCGACGAGCACCGCGGATGCGTGGACGGTCGCGGCCGGGTCATTGGCATTCATGACGTGGCGGGCGCCGGACGCGGGCGTTCCATCAGCCGGCCGGCAGGCGCACGATGAAGCGTGCGCCGAGCACCGCGGGCTCCTCGCCGGGAGCGGCAGGCTCGCCGAGCCGGTTCTCGACCCAGATGCTGCCGTCGTGCGCTTCTGCGATCTGCTTGGAGATCGACAGGCCGAGACCGGAATGCTGTCCGAACCCGTGGTCCGGGCGGTCGGTGTAGAAACGGTCGAACACCTTGTCGATCGCGTCGGGCGCGACGCCTGGGCCCTCGTCTTCGACGATGATGTCGATGTCGTCCTTGGTGCGCCGGCAGGTGACCCGCACCACGCTGCCGGGCGGGGAGAACGAGCGGGCATTGTCGACCAGGTTGTCGATCACCTGGGCCAGCCGCGAATCGTTGCCCAGCACCGTGAAGGCGGATGGTCCGCCGCCGTCGAACACCAGTTTCACCGACACGCCGTCGTCATGCCGCTCGTTGGCGACGCCGACCACCGTCGTCAGCAAGCGTCGTGAGGCTGACGCGCTGCGCATCCTGGCGCTGCATCTCGGCGTCGAGCCGGCTCGCGGCCGAGATGTCGGTGATCAGCCGGTCGAGGCGCTTGACGTCGTGCTGAATGACTTCGAGCAGGCGCGCGCGGCTCTCCTCGGTCTTGGCGAGCGGCAGGGTCTCGACCGCGGAGCGCAGCGAGGTCAGCGGGTTCTTCAGTTCGTGCGCGACGTCGGCGGCGAAACGCTCGATCGCTTCGATGCGGCTGTAGAGCGCGCTGGTCATGTCGCGGATCGAGCCCGACAGATGCCCGATCTCGTCGCGGCGGCCGCTGAAGTCCGGAATCTCGACCCGCGAGCGGATGCGCTTGCGCACCTGCTGCGCGCCCTCGGCGAGACGGCGCACCGGACCCGCGATGGTGCCGGCGAGCAGGAACGACAGCACGATCATCACGCCGGCTGCGACCAGGAACACCTTGAAGATCGCCAGCCGCTCGGCGGCGAGCACGTCGTCGATGTCGGCGCCCTGGGTCTGCAGCATGAGCGCGCCGCGCACGGCGCGGAAGCGCTGCACCGGTACCGCCACCGAGACGATCACCTCGCCGCGCTCGTTGATGCGCACCATGCTGGACTTGTAGCCCTTGGCGGCGTTCACCACCTCCTCGTAGCCTTTGCCGCTCTGCGGCCCGAACTCATGATAGAGCGGCAGGGTGCCGCGGCTCGCCCAGGATCGGATGGTGATGTAGAAGCGCTCGAGCATGCCGGGCTTCGCGCTCGGCGGCGGCAGGTCGAAACGCAGCACGTCGTAGAGATTGCGGCTGTCGAGCACGAGCACGCCGTCGCGATCGTAGATGCGGGCGCGGGTATTGGTCGGCGACACGAGGCGGCGCAGCACCGGCGCGACCCGCTCTGGATTGATCGAGAATTCGATTCCCGACAGCATCTCTTCGGATGGGCCGTAGCTTTCGCCGGCTTGCAGTTCCAGCAGCCGGTCGAGATCGAACGCGATGGTGTCCTGCTCGGCGGTGGCCGAGGACGCGATAGCGCCGGCCATGATCTCGCCCTGCACCAGCAGGCTCTGGACGCGCGCCTCGATCAGGCCGGCGCGGAATTGCGAGAGGTAGAGAATCCCGATCACCAGTGCGATCAGGCCGGTGAGATTGAGGAAGACGATGCGGCGGGTGAGGCTCGAGAAGCTTTGCCGGACGAAGAACTGCCAGCCGCGATACGACAGGTCCGCCAGCCGGCGCAACGTGCCGGTGTCGTTGCGTTGCGGCGCGCCGGTTCGCGACTCGGCGACCGGGGCGGCCTGGAAGGTATTCGGAGTTCGATCAAGCACGTTGGTCTGCCGGTTGCGGCCCCCTCTTGCACGCCCCCGCCGGCTGCCCTTCGG
This sequence comes from uncultured Alphaproteobacteria bacterium, assembly GCA_963807865.1. Classification (GTDB taxonomy): domain Bacteria; phylum Pseudomonadota; class Alphaproteobacteria; order Rhizobiales; family Xanthobacteraceae; genus VAZQ01. Next base: position 62,806 of record CAWEDK010000010.1, read on the forward strand.
GCAACGCGGCTCCGTCAGATGGCAGAGTTCAAAGTCCCCGTTTACGCGGTGCAATGCGCACCATGGTTGTCACACCGCCACCAACCGGCGCGTCACATTTCCTTGAAGCGGTAGCCGACGCCGTAAAGCGTCTCGATCATGTCGAAGTCGTCGTCAGTCTGTTTGAACTTCTTGCGCAGCCGCTTGATGTGGCTGTCGATGGTGCGGTCGTCGACATAGACTTGGTCGTCGTAGGCGGCATCCATCAATGCGTTGCGACTCTTCACCACGCCCGGACGGGTGGCGAGCGCCTGCAGGATGAGAAATTCGGTGACCGTGAGCGTGACTGGCTCGTTCTTCCAGGTGCAGGTGTGGCGCTCCGGATCCATGCGAAGCTGGCCGCGCTCCAGCGCCTTGGCGTCGGCTTCCTTCGGCGCGGTCGGATCCTTCGGCGTCACGCGCCGCAGCACCGCCTTCACGCGCTCGACCAGGAGGCGCTGCGAGAATGGTTTGCGGATGAAATCGTCGGCGCCCATCTTGAGGCCGAACAGTTCGTCGATCTCCTCGTCCTTCGAGGTGAGGAAGATCACCGGCATGTCGGACTTTTGGCGCAAACGGCGCAGCGTCTCCATCCCGTCCATGCGCGGCATCTTGATGTCGAGAATAGCGAGATCGGGCGGCGAGGTCTTGAAGCCGTCGAGTGCAGACGCGCCGTCCGTGTACGTCATGATCCGATAGCCCTCAGCCTCGAGTGCGATCGAAACCGAAGTCAGGATGTTGCGGTCGTCATCAACGAGAGCGATGGTCGGCATGAAGCCCCTATCCAGGGCGGTGTAAGCCACCCCTGGGATTTGAAGCCCGGAAAGCTGGGCCGAAATGTGACAAATCGCCTAAAACCGCATGATTCGCCAAGCATTCTGCCACATATAGGGCTGCCGAAGGCGGATCGCCACCGTGCTTGGCCCTGCGCGACGCCCGATGTCCCCAAATTCGTTAGTCTAGGTGCGCCGGAGAGGTTCCCATGAAGCCCACCCCCGATTTCGATCCCAAGCTCAGCGCCAAGAAACTGCTGCGGGAAGGCCGCTCCGGCGCGGTCGCGACCCTGATGCCGGGTTCGGGCGATCCGTACTGCTCGCTGGTCAACATCGCGACCGCGGCCGATGGCGCTCCGCTGCTGCTGATCTCCCGGCTTGCCGTGCACACCAAGAACATCCTTGCCGACCCGCGCGTCTCGCTGATGATCGACGAGCGCAAGCCGGGCGATCCGCTGGAGGGCGCTCGCGTCATGCTGATGGGCACCGCGGCCGTCACCGACGATCCACAGGCTCGCGCGCGCTATCTGGCCCGCCAGCCGGAGGCCGAGATGTTCGCCGGCTTCGCGGATTTCTCCATCTACCGGATTGAACTGAAAAGCGCGCACCTCGTGGCCGGCTTCGGCCGCATTGTCGACCTCAAGCCGCCGGACGTGCTGACCCGGATCGACGATGCCGCCGAACTGGTCGCCGCCGAGCCCGGCATCCTGGCCCACATGAACGCCGACCACGCGGAGACCTGCCGGCTCTATGCGACCAAGCTGCTCGGAGCGGCGGACGGCGAGTGGCGCTGCGCCGGCTGCGATCCCGAAGGCCTTGAGCTGCAATGCGAGCGTACGGCGCTACGCCTGCCGTTCGGCGAGCGCGTGCGATCGCCCGGTGTGCTGCGTGTCGTGCTCAAGCGCATGGCCGACCAGGCGCGCGCGGCGTAGCGCGTCTTGGAATGACCGAACAACTCAAGGTTCTCATCCTCGGTGGTTACGGCACGTTCGGCGGGCGGCTGGCGCGGCTGTTGTCCGACGAGCCGCGGCTGACGCTCATCGTCGCGGGCCGCTCGCGCGCGAAAGCCGAAGCCTTTTGCGCCGAGCTGACATCGAACGCCGCGGTCGTGCCGGCGGTGTTCGACCGCGACGGCGACGTGGAGCAGCAGTTGCGCGCATTGGCGCCGGACATCGTGGTCGACGCCAGCGGTCCGTTCCAGGCCTATGGCGACGATCCCTATCGCGTCGTGCGGGCCGCGATTGCGGCCGGCATCCACTACCTCGATCTCGCTGACGGCTCCGACTTCGTCAGAGGCATCGGGCAATTCGACGCGCAGGCGCGGGCACGCGGCGTGTGGGTGCTCGCGGGCGTGAGCAGCTTTCCGGTGCTCACCGCCGCCGTAGTGCGAAACCTGGCGCAAGGGATGGCGCGCGTCGACAGCATTGCCGGCGGGATCGCGCCGTCGCCCTATGCTAATGTCGGCATGAACGTCATCCGCGCCATCTTGAGCTATGCCGGCAAGCCGGTGCCGCTCGTTCGGGATGGCCACAAGGCCACCGGCTACGCGCTCATCGACACCGTCCGCTACACGATCGCGCCGCCGGGCCGGTTGCCGCTCTATCCTGTGCGCTTTTCGCTGGTCGATGTGCCCGATCTGCAAGTGCTGCCCGACCTGTGGCCCGGCCTGCGTGCGGTCTGGATGGGCGCCGGCCCGGTGCCGGAGTTTCTGCATCGTGGCTTGAACGCACTCGCCTGGCTGGTGCGGCTGAAGCTGCTGCCTTCGCTCTCGCCGTTTGCTGTGCCGGTCCATCTCGCCACGCGCGTGCTGAGCTTCGGCGAGCATCGCGGCGGCATGTTCGTCGCGGTCGATGGTGCGGGCGCAGATGGAAAGCCGATCACGCGGTCATGGCACATGATTGCGGAAGGCGACGACGGTCCGTTCATCCCGTCGATGGCGGCCGAGGCCATCGTTCGACATTGCCTCGCCGGCCGTTCGCCCGCCATCGGTGCACGTCCGGCGGTGACCGAACTCGAGCTTGCCGACTACGATCGGCTGTTTGCGCGCCGGAACATCAAGACCGGATTCCGCGAGACGCCGCCGGCCGGAGCGCCGCTGTATCGGCGAATGCTGCGCGAGGCCTGGGACTGGCTGCCCGCGCCGCTGCAGACCCTGCACGACCTGCGCGGCGAAATGATCGCCGACGGCGTCGCGGTCGTCGAACGCGGCAAGGGCTTGCTCGCGCGCCTTGTCGCTCTTGTCATGGGCTTTCCGCGCGCCGGAGAGGATGTTCCGCTCACGGTGCGGTTTCGTGTCGACCACGGACGCGAGCACTGGCGGCGGACATTTGCCGGCCAGTCGTTTTCCAGCATTCAGGAAGAAGGGCAGGGCCGGTTTGCCGGATTGCTCTGCGAGCGATTCGGGCCGCTCAACGCCGGCATGGCGCTGGTGATCGAGGATGGCCGCATGCGGCTGATTGTCCGGCGCTGGAGCTTCCTCGGCATTCCGATGCCGCTCGCACTCGCGCCGCGCGGCGACTCGTACGAATTCGTGCAGGACGGCCGCTTCCAGTTCCACGTGGAGATCGGGCATCCGTTGACCGGAAAGATCGTCAGCTATCGCGGCTGGCTCGTCCCGCGCACATGAAGCAACGCCTCGGCGCGGCGATTGCGCCTGGGGTCACGGCAGCCGCGCCCATCAGCATGGCTGGAGCGCGATCAGGGTCCACAACACAGTCGACGTCATCGTTCGACCTCATGAAAAATGGCCATCTGGCGAAGCAGCAGGCCGAACCGCGGATGCACGATCTGAAGGGTAAAGCTGAAGCGACCGTCGCCGAGTTCGGCGTGAATGACCGAGAGAGCGCCCGGCGTGAGCCAGCGCGGCAGCGGGATGCGATGGCCGAGCACCTGGAGGAAATAGCCCGCGCTGCGAAAGATCAGCGCCTCATCCTTGACGTGGACGGTCAGCGCCATGCCGATGCCGTAGCCGACATACTCTTCGAGCCCGGTCACGCCGGCGAAGCGTTTCGCCGAGTGGATCACCTGCGGGAAACCATTGCGGACGTAGAGGCGGGTCCAGATTTGCCCGCCGGACGCGATATCTTCCGTCACGGTCACGACGCTCGGGCTGTGCTTGCGGCGATCGGTGGGTAGTGGCGCGCCGATGAGCCGGGCAAGCTGGACGAGGCACCAGCCGGGAAGACTCATCCAGGTCTCCAGCACATCGCCGACATAAATGGCGGTGTTGCCGCCGCTGAGGCGCTTGCTGAAGCGGCGGCGTATCGGCGCCGGCAGGGCAGTCCAATCCTCTTCGGACATCAATGCGCGGAAGCGAAGGTCGCCAAGGACCGGTGTTGACATGAGGTCGCTGGGCGGTTCGCGGGCGATGCCAAGGTGCTGCATTTTCGCGTCCATGGCCCAGCCTCATTTGCGCTTGCCGAGCGGCAGATAGTTCACAATGCGCGTGCCGAGACGGATGAGCGCGGCGATCTGCGGCCGCGGCACCTTCAGCATCTGCGCGTACCAGTGGTCGAGCATCTCGACGAAAGCGAGCATCTCCTTCAGCCGGCGCGCCGCGACCGGATGGAGCGACGGGTCGTCGTCGGCATCGGCCACGCAGGCGCGCAGCGCCGCGATCGCCGGATCGATTTCCCGCTCTTTCCTCATGGCGGAGATGCGCAGCAGCATCTCCCAAAGGTCGGTCACCGCTTCGAAGTGCTCGCGCCTGTCGCCTTTGATCGGCACGCGGCGCACCAGGTTCCAGGCGGTTAACTCCTTGAGCGAGGTCGAGACGTTGGACCGGGCGAGTCCCAGCGCCTCCGCGATGTGCTCCGCGGTCAACGGCCGTTCGGCCAGATAGAGCAGTGCATGGATCTGGCTGACCGAGCGATTGACGCCCCATTGTCCGCCGAGGTCACCCCATTGCAGGACAAAGCGCTGGACGGCGTTGGGTAGCGGTTCGCTACGATCTGTTATTTCTGTCATAACAGAAATATCGGAAATTACAGACTGATTGTCAACCGGCTCCCGAGGTTTTGCGGGCGTCGGTTTCGTGTTTTGCGGGCAGCGGCCCACCGGCGCGGCGTATGCGATGATTCACGCGCGGCACTGATGACATTCGTCGTTCGGATGAGTCACAATCATCACAACGAGAACAGCAATAGTCCGCAGGGAGGACGTCATGCTCTGCCGCATCTTCATAGCAGCGGCGTTGGCGATGGCTGCGCTGCCGACGGTTGCCGCCGCCAATGACGACATCGTGCTGCGCGGCATGGGCTCGTTTCATGTCGGCGGACGCGTCGCCGAGGTGAAGCGGCAAAGAGGTGCGCACCATCGTGCGCGCGCCGGGCGGTCCGGCGTCGAAGCTCGATCCCAACGGCCAGTTTCAGGTCGAGCAGATGTACGTGCAGTATTTTCTGCCGAAGAACCGCAAGGGCAAGCTGCCGCTCCTGATGTGGCACGGCGGCGGCCTCACCGGTGCGACCTACGAGTTGACGCCCGACGGCCGCGAAGGCTGGCTCAACATGTTCATCCGCTTCGGCTGGGACAGTTATCTTTCCGACGCGGTCGAACGCGGCCGTTCGGGCTTCGCGTCGCCCGACGTTTGGAGTGGCGAGCCGATCTTCCTGAACTACCAGGATCCGTACGAGCGCTTCCGCATCGGCGACGGCGAAGGTTCCTGGAACGCCGATCCGGCGAAGCGCAAGCTGCTTCCCGGCAACCAGTTCCCGGCCGAGGCCTACGACAACTACATGAAGCAGACGGTGCCGCGCTGGCTGTCCACTGACGGTGCCGTGCTCGCCGCCTATATCGCGATGGTCGACCGGGTGTGCCCGTGCGTGATTCTGGCGCACAGCCAGGGCGGTATTTTCGCGTTCAAGGCGGCCGAAGCGCGACCCGACAAGGTCAAGGCGATCGTGGCGATCGAATCGGCCAGCGCGGGCGTCATCGCGAACGCCGGCAAGCTCAAGAATACGCCGGTGCTGATGCTGTTCGGCGACTATGTCGATCAGCATCCGCGCTGGGCGGCTTACAAGAAGATCGACATGGAGTACGGCAACGCCGTCAAGGCGGCGGGCGGCACCGTCGACTGGATCAACCTTCCGGAGATCGGCATCAAGGGCAATTCGCATATGCTGATGCAGGACAAGAACAACCGCGCGATCGCCGACGTGATCCAGAAATGGCTCGCCGGCAAGGGCCTCGTCGATTGAGTTATCTCGTGTCCCGGATGCAGTGCAGCGCGAAGCGGTGCACTGCTGATCCGGGACCGCAACAGTCACCGGCCTTTTTGCGGTCCCGGGTCTGCGGTGCAGCACTTCGCGCCGCACCGCGCCCGGGACACACTTCGCAACATCGAAGACCGAAGAACAAATTCATCACACAGGGAGAAACGCCATGCGCCAATCCGTTATCGTGCTGCTCATGACTCTCGCGGCCACCTCGGCCTTCGCACAAACCAAGGAGCCGATCGCGCTGCGCGACATGGGATCGTTCCACATCGGCGGCCGGCACATCGAGATCACCGGCCAGCCGGTCAAGGAGGTGGTGTTCACGCCCGGGCGGCGTGCCCGCCAAGGTCGATCCGAACGGCACCTACCAGGTCGAGCAGATGTACGTGCAGTACTTCCTGGCGCAGAACCGCAAGGGCAAGTTGCCGCTGCTGCTCTGGCACGGCGGTGGCCTCTCCGGCGTCACCTACGAAACCAAGCCCGACGGCGGCGAAGGCTGGCTCACGTATTTCATCCGCAAGGGCTGGGACACCTACATCTCGGACGCCATGGAGCGCGGCCGCTCCGGCTGGACGCCGACCTTCCAGGGCGAACCGGTGACGCTGCCGCTCGGCGATCCGTGGGAGCGCTTCCGCATCGGCCCGATCGGCTCGTGGAATGCCGACAAGGCAAAGCGCGCGACCTATCCGGGCACGCAGTTTCCGATCGACGCCTACGAACAGTTCATGAAGCAGGGCGTGCCGCGCTGGCTCACGACCGACAAGCAGATCGTCGCCGCCTATCTCGAACTGATCGACAAGGTCTGCCCGTGCGTCGTGATGGTGCACAGCCAGTCCGGCACCTTCGGCTTCCAGGCGCTGGAGGCGCGGCCCGACAAGGTCAAGGCGCTGGTCGCGGTCGAGCCGACGCTCGGCGGCGACCGCAACAAGGTCGCGTCGATCAAGGACTCGCCGGTGATGATGATGTACGGCGATAACACCAAGAACCATCCGCGCTGGGCGAAAATCCGCCAGGGCGGCGTCGACTATGCGGGCGTGCTCAAGGCGGCGGGCGGCAGCGTCGACGTGGTCGACCTGCCGGACGCCGGCCTCAAGGGCAACTCGCACATGATCATGATGGACAAGAACAGCGGCCAGGTCGCCGACCTGATCCAGAAATGGCTCGTCAGCAAGGGCCTTTCGGACTAACGGTTTCTTGCTGCGGCGCAGCATTGGCAGGGCCGGCATCGGACGAATTCGGCGACCCCGAATTCGTCCGAATTGACATGGATCAAGACGTCTCAGGGGGCATCAAGGATACGGCCTGATACGTCTTGGCAGGCGGTTTGATCCCCACTATAGGATCGCGGGCCTGAACGTTTGGGCAACGCTGGGGTCATGGCTGTATGATTGATACGGCCGCAGGGAGGGGTTCCGGCAGCGGCCGGACGGTGTGGAGGCTTTCGTGCAGGAAACGGGTTTGAGGAACGGCGCCTACGGCGCTGACAAGATCGGCTTCAAGGACCTGGCCGCGGTCCACTGGAATCACACCGCGCCGACGCTTTACGAGCACGCCATCGACGGCAACGGGAAGCCGCCATCGTGGCGGGCGGCGCGCTGTGCGCCGAGACCGGCGTTCATACCGGCCGCAGCCCCAAGGACAAGCACACCGTCGTCGATGCGCTGACCGAGAACACCGTCTGGTGGGACGGCAACCGCAGGATGACGCAGGCCAACTTCGACCTGCTGCTCGCCGACTTCCTCGCGCATGCGCGCGGCAAGACGCTCTACGCGCAGGACCTCTACGGCGGCGCCGATCCGACCTACCGCATCAAGACCCGCGTGTTCACCGAATATGCCTGGCACTCGCTGTTCATCCGGCAACTGCTGATCCGCCCCGAGCGCTCCGAGCTCGCCGCATTCGTCCCCGAGCTCACCATCATCGACCTGCCGAGCTTCAAGGCCGATCCGGCGCGCCACGGCTGCCGCACCGACACCGTCATCGCCATCGACTTCACCAAGAAGATCATCCTGATCGGCAACTCGTCCTATGCGGGCGAGATGAAGAAGTCGGTGTTCACCACGCTCAACTTCTACCTGCCGGCGCAGGGCGTGATGCCGATGCACTGCTCGGCCAATGTCGGCAAGGACGGCGACGTCGCGCTGTTCTTCGGCCTGTCCGGCACCGGCAAGACCACGCTCTCGGCCGACCCGAACCGCACGCTGATCGGCGACGACGAGCACGGCTGGTCGGAGAACGGCGTGTTCAACTTCGAGGGCGGCTGCTACGCCAAGTGCATCAAGCTCTCGCCCGAGGCCGAGCCGGAAATCTACGCGGCCACCAACCGCTTCGGCGCCGTGCTGGAGAACGTGGTGTTCGATCCCGAGACCCGCATCCCGGACTACGACGACGACTCCAAGACCGAGAACACCCGCTCGGCCTATCCGCTCGACTTCATGCCGCGCGCCTCGCGCACCGGCCGCGCCGGGCATCCGAAGAACATCATCTTCCTGACCGCCGACGCCTTCGGCGTCATGCCGCCGATCGCCAAGCTGACGCCCGCGCAGGCGATGTACCACTTCCTCTCCGGCTACACCGCCAAGGTCGCCGGCACCGAGAAGGGCCTGGTCGGCGTCGAGCCCGATTTCTCGACCTGCTTCGGCGCGCCGTTCCTGCCGCGCCCGCCGGCCGAATACGGCAACCTGCTTGCGCGACTACATCGCCAAGCACAACGTCGACTGCTGGCTGGTGAATTCCGGCTGGACCGGCGGCATCTACGGCGTCGGCCGCCGCATGCCGATCAAGGTGACGCGCGCGCTGGTCACCGGCGCGCTCGACGGCTCGCTGCAAGAACGCGAGCTACCGCACCGACCCGTATTTCGGCTTCTCGGTGCCGACCTCGGTGCCGGGCATCGAGCCGCACCTGCTCTATCCGATGAAGACCTGGAAGGACAAAGCCGCGTTCGACGAGACCGCGCGCAAGCTCGTGCGCATGTTCCAGGAGAACTTCGTCAAGTTCGAGAAGCACGTCGACGCCGAGGTGCGCTCGGCCGCGCCCGAGGTACGGATCGCCGCGGAGTAGGAGGTCTGACATTTCGATGAAGCGAGCGGCCGCCCTTGAGGCGGCCGTTTTGTTTGCCGTGGCTCACTAGCAAAGAGTTGGTGAAGTCGCACCGCTTTTGATGTAGTTTCGTCCCCAAAGTGGAGCGAAAGATGGCTGACGTTGCCCGTATCGTGCTCGACCCCGCCGTACTTGCCGGCAAACCGGTGATCCGCGGCACGCGCCTCTCGGTCGATTTCGTGATCGGCCTGATGGCGGACGGTTGGCAGGAGGCAGATATCTTGCGCAATTATCCCGGCCTCACGCGCGAGGACATCGCCGCGTGTCTCGCGTATGCGCGCGACGTGTTGAAATCGGAAAAGGTCTATCCTGCGCTTTCTCGCCAATGAGAACATTCCGGGCGATGCCGTCGCCGCTCTGATCATGGCGGGTCACGACATCGTTTGGGTGCGCACGGCCGCGCCGGGCAGCGCTGACGAGGACATTCTGGCTTGGGCGGAGCGTGAGCAACGAGTCCTGCTGACCTTTGATCAAGATTTCGGTGAATTAGCTTGGCGGGCCGGACTGCCGGCGACCTGTGGCATTGTTCTTTTCCGCATGCCGATGCCGCCTCCGCTTGAAGTTGGAACGGAAATTGCCGCCCGTTTAGGCGAACGCTCGGATTGGCCGGGGCATTTTTCTGTCATTCAGCCCGGACGTGTGCGAATGCGGCGGCTTCGGTAGGATAGCGAGCGTAGCCCGGATTGAGCGGAGCGAAATCCGGGGCCGCACGACGATACCGCGAAGTCCGTCCCGGGTTTCGCTCCGCTCAACCCGGGCTACGGCTGCGGGTACGATCCACCTCTTGACCGCGGATGCCGCCGACGCCCTGCGTCGGCGTCGGTGAATGCATCATGAACGCGTTGGTCAGGCTCCGTTCGAAATCGATCCGCTATCAGTCATGCCATCAGCGGGACGAGGATGCGCAATGCAAGCCGACGTTCGTCGCTGGGACTATCACGCGTCGTGCCGCCCGCGCGCAGCGCGGTTGCGGCCGACAACAGAGGAACTCCCATGACTGTCAATCGCGTCATCCTGAGTGTGTTGGCGTTCGCGTTCGTTTCCGTTCCGGCTCTTGCCCAGGAAAAGGGCACGTCCACGACGCCGGCGCCCGCGGTAACGGCGCCCTCGACCACCGGCAAGGCGACGGCTCCGGTCGCCGCCAAGGTCAATCTGAACACGGCCTCGGCTGCCGACCTCAACAAGCTCCCGAAGGGCAATGTGATGAACTCGAAGGCGATCGTCGAGGCGCGCGCCAAGGGCAAGTTCAAGGACTGGGATGATTTCGTCGCGCGCAAGGTCGTTCCGGCCGATGCGGCTGCCGCGATCAAGGACTCCGTGACCTTCTGACGTCGGCAACCGTCGCCGGCATCGGCGAACGTCAGGTGATGCAATAGGGATGAGCGGCCACGGCGCCGCTCATCCTCGCGTTGCTATTGCCGCACGGCTACGGACTACAGCCGCTCTTCAACCTCCCTCGGCGTCGCTTCTGCCATAGCGAATCGCTCGGTATATTGGCTGCGCGGAAATTGGTCCGAGCAGGAGGCTTCCGGTGTTTTGGTCCACAACCCCCATCAGCTCCGAAGGCGGTGACGACAGTTTCCAGAACAACGTCCCGGATCCCGTCACGTCCGGGAAAGAGCTTCCGACCTTCAAGTTCGAGCTGGAGAAATCCGAAGGGAAAGTGATCGGCGGCAGCTACGGCAAGGAGGCGACCGTCGCCCAGTTGCCGATCTCCAAGGGCCTCGCCGGCGTGTCGATGCGCATGGAGCCCGGCGTGATGCGCGAGCTGCACTGGCATGCCACGGCAGCCGAGTGGGCGTTCGTCACCGAGGGCGCGGTGCGCACCACCGTCATCGACCCGCAGGGCTGCTCCGAGACCAACGACTTCGGCCCGGGCGACATCTGGTATTTCCCGCGCGGCCACGGCCACGTCATCGAGACCTTGGGCGACAAGCCGTGTCATTTCATCCTGGTCTTCGACAACGGCTACTTCTCCGAGTTCGGCACCTTCAGCATCACCGATTGGCTCGGGCACGCGCCGAAGGAACTGCTCGCCAAGAATTTCGGGCTGCCGGCCGCGACGTTCGATAGTTTTCCGAAGTCGGAAGTCTACTTCGCCAAGGGCAAAATCCCGCCCGCGATCCCTGCCCAGCCGCTGCAGGGTTGGAAGCCGCCGCCGCTGTCGCACAAGTTCAGCCTGCTGTCGCAAAAGCCCTTCGAGATATTCGACGGCGGCATCGAGTGGCGGGTGGACGGATCGCAGTTTCCCATTTCAACCACCATGACGGGCGTCGTGCTCGAGATGGAGCCGGGCGCGCTCCGCGAACTGCATTGGCATCCGAATGCTTCGGAGTGGCAATATGTGCTCAGCGGACAGTTCAACGTAACGATGTTCGGTTCGAAGGGGCGCTGGCGCGAAGAGAAGCTCGGCAAGGGCGACGCCGGCTACATCCCGCAGGGTTTCGGCCACTCGATCGAGAACATCGGCGGCGACAAGGCCCGCATCCTGATCGTGTTCAACAGCGGCCACTACCAGACGATCAATCTGTCCCAGTGGCTGGCCGGGAACCCGGCCGACATCCTGGCGACGAACTTCTCGCAGGACGCCTCGGTCATCGAAAAGTTCCCGCGCCACAACGTGTTTCTGACGAAGTGAGCCGCCGCCATCCGGACTACTCGCGACTGCAAAGGCATGAGTAGTCGCTCACGGGCTTCTCCTGGCCGTCGTGCGCAATCCAGCACGCATTGGCCCAGTTGGGCTTCAGGTTGTAGCCCGGCCGGTTGCCGTCGCCCGCATCGCCCATGCAGACGAAAAACCAGTTGCCGCCAGCGAAATCCGGAGTCCAGCCCAATCCCGACCCGGATTTCCGGGCTGGATCGGCATCGCCTTTCTTTGATATGTGCTTCTCCCCGGCAATCGCGCCGGAGGCGCCACACGGTTCCGGCCGGCGACACGCTATCAATCCGCCGCCAAGCAGGACATATTCGGATCATGGCCAAGACACCACGCGTCACCTTCAAGCCCAGCCGCATCGCCGAAGGCGAATGGCAGATCGAAGCGCACTATCCGGGCGCCGAAATCCGCTACATCAAGGGGCTGAAGAGCAAAGCCGATATCGACGACTGGCTGCAGGGCAGCCGCAAGATCGACTGGCTGCGCTCGCAGGGCTACGCGAAATAGATCCCGGGTTCCCGCCTCCGCGGGCGCGAGCGAAATTCGCTCAACGCAAGCCCGCCGGCCGCTAGTGCTCACGCCAGGTCAAACACGGTTCGGTTTGCCGACGAAGCCGCAGCCGTGGCCTGCTGCTTGGGCAGCCCAGCCGCCGGCGACCCGTCCGCTGATGATCGACGGGCCCAGCATCGTGCCCTCGAGGGCGGCGCGCCCATTGATGTGGCCGCCGGCCATGCCGGCGACCTCGCCGGCGGCGTAGAGCCCGGCGATCGGTTCGAAGTGCTTGTCGAGCGCGCGGCACTGCAGGTCGGTCTTCACGCCGCCGAAATTCTTGCGCGCCAGCGGGAAAATCTGCACCGCATAATAGGGCGGCGTGTCGAACGCCTTCGACGACGAGAGCGGCTTGCCGAACTCCGGCTCCCGCTCGAGCTTCTGCTCGCAGGCCTTGTTGTAGCGCTCGACGGTGGCGAGGAAGGCCGGCACATCGACCGCCATTTTCCCGGCCAGTTCGGCGAGCGTGTCGGCCTTGCGGATGAAGGGCGAGTTGTCGAGCAGTTCGACGACCTTGGCCCGCACCACCTTGTCGCCGTCGCGGTAGTACGGATCGGCGACCTCCATGGTCGCTGTCATCGGCGTATCCATGATCGCCCAGGCGTGACGCGGGTTCTGCGCCAGAAGCGCGGGGCTTGCGGAGTTGCCGCCCGACAGCGCCTCGTTGTGGAAACGGCGGCCCTGCTGATTGACCCAGATGTAGCCGGGCACCAGACGGAACACGAGGCCGCGGCGCTGTGCGGGGTCCCGGTAGTCGGGCGTGGCGTACACATAGAACCAGATATGATCCATGTGGGTGAGATAGCCGCCCGCCTGGCGAATGAGATTGTGTCCGGTTCCCGTCGAGCCGCGCCCCGATCCTTCCAGCACCTTGTCGTTCCTGAGCGTGGGATTGAATTCGAGCACCATGTCGAGGTTCGAGTTGAAGCCGCCGGTTGCGACGATGACGGCCTTGCTCCTGACGGTCACCGGCTCGCCGGTCTTGGCGTTGCGGCCTTCCAGCCCCGTGACACGGCCGCCCTCGATCGTCAGCCCGGTGATCTCGGTCTCCGGAACGATCTCGCCGCCCTTCTTTTGAAAGCCCTCGATGAGGCGGGTCATCAGGCCCAACCCGTTCTGCCCGGCCCGGGTCCAGCGCAGCACCGAGTTGCCCTCCTGGACTTTCAGGTCGACCCACTTCACGCCGAAGCCTTCGGCCCAGTGATAGAGATCGTGCAGGGTGTGCTCGATGTAGTAACGGGCCCAGACCGCGTCGGCCGACGGACCGCCCCACGCCATCCAGTCCTTGAACGCCAGGTCGGGGGTATCCTGAATGCCCTTCTCCTTCTGCAACGGCGACCCGACGATCAGGCAGCCGCCTCCGGAAATGATGGCTGCGCCGCCAAGGTCCGCGCTTTGCTCGAAGACGATCGCGCGCGCTCCCGAATCGCGGGCCTCGATACCTGCCGCCACGCCGGCGGCGCCCGCACCAACGATCGCAATGTCGGTCTCATACTGCGTGCCGCCTGCCATTGGTGAAGTTTCTCCGTTTGCCGAAGTCCGGTTGCCGTTGAAGTGGTCCCGCCTGTTAGAAACGGATTTCCCCGCGTCGAAAAAAGTGCAGCCTCTGCCGTGGTCAGGCGGCCAAGCGGAGAGGAACGAATGAAGTAGGCTTGATCGGGCGTGGCGCCGTCAAGACTCGAATGCGGTGGGCGGTCATCCACCCTACGGTTCAATACTCACCTCGTAGCTTATCCCATTCTCGAAGGATGGCCGCATAATTCCTGACAAACATCTCCTCTTCATCACCGCGAAGCGAGCATTCGTCAGGTCGAAAATAAACAGCACGCAGAACATCGATAATTCTGAACTCGCCAAATTTATACTTTGGAAGCCTTGCACTTAGAGCCCAGATGACCTGCTCCCCTTAAATACCCCCGCCTTTGGGTAGAGTCCGTTCCCATCGGGAGACGGACACATGCGGAAGAGCAGATTCACCGAAGAGCAGATCATCAA
>CAWEDK010000011.1:0-63186 GCA_963807865.1 uncultured Alphaproteobacteria bacterium
AAACTGGCCTCGATCTTGCTCCCGAGAGGCTGCAGCATGGCTGTTTGCATGCAGACCTTTTTGTGCGGGAGATGACCAGATGACAATGAAACGGCGAGAGTTTCTTCGGGCGGCGTCGGCGGGACGTGGCAAGTCTTGCGATGCCGCGCCTTGCGACCGGGCAATCGGCCAGCCGCGCGCTGCTTGTCATTTCCGAAATCCGGCGCGAACAGCGTCGACCCGCACACGCCCGGCGCGAATCGTGGCTCCTATGAGGTCGCGTGGAATTGCTACGACCGGCTGCTGTCGTTCAAGATCGAAAAGGATGCAGAACGGCGTCGACCATGCCAACGCCAGCATGCCGGTGCCCGAGCTTGCCGAGGAATGGAACGACAGCGGCCGCGCCGTCACGTTCAAGCTGCGCAAGAACGCGACCTTTCACGATGGCGCGCCGGTCACCGCGAAGGACGTCAAATGGTCGCTCGATCGTGCGATCGCGGCCGGCGGCAATCCCAGATTCCAGCTCAGTACCGGCTCGCTCATCCGATCCGGAGCAGAACCGTCGTCGTGGACGATCATACGTTCCGAATCGACTACGACCGCTTCGACCGCAGTTGCTGCCGAATCTCGCATTTTCCAATTCCCAACATTCTCAATTCCGAGCTGATCAAGAAGAACGCGACGGCGAACGATCCCTGGGGGTTGGAATGGTCGAAGAACAATCTGGCCGGCGGCGGCGCCTACCAGATCGTCAATCGAACACCGGACTCGATCAGCTTCGTCCGTTTCGATAATTGGAAATCCGGACCGCTGCCGAAAATCGGAGCGCGTCATCTGGCGCGTCGTGCCCTCCGCGGCGTCGCGACGGGCGCTGCTCGAGCGCGGCGACGCCGATGTCTCGAACGAGTTTCCGCCGAAGGACATCGTCGAGATGGAGCGCGAAGGCAAGCTCAACGTTTTCGCGACGCCGATCGACAATGCGGTGCAGTTCGTCGTCATGAACCAGAAGATGCCGCCCTTCGACAACATCAAGGTGCGCCGCGCCATCGCCTACGCGATCCCCTATCAGAAGATTCTGGACGTCGCGCTCTACAACAAGGCCCGCCCGCTGTTCGGCGGATCGGAAGAGATCAAGGACGCAAAATGGCCGCAGCGTTCGCCCTACTACACGGATCTTGCGAAGGCGAAATCGCTGCTCGTCGAAGCCGGCCTGCCCAACGGCTTCGAAACGACATTCTCGTTCGATGCCGGCAGCGCCGGCATTCTCGAACCGATGAGCGTGCTCATTCAGGAAAGCCTGGGTCAGATCGGCGTAAAGGTGACGCTCGAGAAGATTTCCGGCTCCAATTGGCGCTCCAGCTTCACGAACAGGAAGCTGCCCTTGCTCACGAACCTCTTCGCCGGCTGGCTCGACAATCCCAACTATTTTTTCGAGATGGCGCTCGGAAAGACGTCGATCTTCAACTCCGGCGACTACGACAACGCAGCGATGATGGCGATCGTGCACGAGGCGCGCTTCGAGCGCGATCCGGCAAAATACGACGAGATGGTCAGGAAATTCATCAAGATCGCATTCGACGACGTCGCGAGCATTCCGCTCTATCAACCGTACGCCTAT
The DNA here is from genome assembly GCA_963807865.1 of uncultured Alphaproteobacteria bacterium. Classification (GTDB taxonomy): domain Bacteria; phylum Pseudomonadota; class Alphaproteobacteria; order Rhizobiales; family Xanthobacteraceae; genus VAZQ01. The sequence goes on from CAWEDK010000011.1 coordinate 1,598, forward strand.
GTCGCCATGCAGAAGCGGATCAGCGGTTACCGCTACTGGTTCCATCGGCAGATGGACTACCGCACCTTGGTGAAAGCCTGAAGGCTGATCCCGGAACTCACCGGCCCAATGCGCGAGTGATCCAGTGGGGCGAGGTCGAAAACGAGACGCATGCCGGCCGCACGATCATGCCGACCGATTGCTGCCCGAAGCTACGCTTGTAAGCCTCGGCGATCTCGGTGAGACGAGCGATGTCCTCTGGATGACCTGGCAGCACGATCAACACGATCTTACTCAACTCGCGTGTGATCTTATTGCTGGCCTTGTCCCGCCACTGACCGGCGGCGTCGAACACGGTCAGCCCATCCGGAAAACGCGGGGTGATTTCGTGGTCGACGAACAGCATCCATTGCGCGTCGCTGACCTCGATGCTCCCGCCGACGCTGCGCCCGAAGATCAGTTCGGCGACTTGCTGCGACTTGTGAGCGCCGCGGCACTCGAGCACCTGGGCGTGGGCGCCTTCGACGGAGCCGAACACCATCAGCGCGATCAAAGCAGCATGAACGACGCGCATCACCGGCCTGCGAAAAGGTTTGTGATGCCCGCGACATCGGGGCATCTCGTGCATCTGTTAATCTTATTTCGATGTGACCGCGATGACTGGATCGACTGCTTTCGCGGACGATGACCGGTCAGTGACGGGTAACCGCGCGCCATGAAGCGTGATCCCGAAAAGCTACTGATTTTTCGGATGAAATCATGCGACCGGCGAATGCTCAGAACGCTTCAACTTAAAGCGATTTCTTAGCCGCTGATACGCTCGATCGCGGCGCCGCAGGCCGACAGCTTGTCTTCCAGACGCTCGAAGCCGCGGTCGAGATGATAGACCCGGTTGACCATGGTCTCGCCTTCCGCGGCCAGCGCCGCAATGACCAGCGAGACCGAGGCGCGCAGGTCGGTCGCCATCACCGGCGCGCCCATGAGCCGGTCGACCCCTTCGATCGTCGCCTGCTCGCCGTCGAGCCGGATTTGTGCCCCGAACCGCGCCAGTTCCTGCACATGCATGAACCGGTTCTCGAAGATCGTCTCGGTGATGCGCGAGGTACCCTCGGCGCGCGTCATCAGCGCCATGAGTTGCGCCTGCAGGTCGGTCGGGAAGCCCGGGAATGGCTCCGTCGTCACGTCGACCGGCGCGAGCCGCTTGCCGTTGCGCGCGACCCGCAGGCCGCGGTTGGTCTCGTTGAATTCCAGACCGGCCTTGGCCAGCACATCGAGCCCGCTCTGCAGAAGCTCCGCGCGCGCATTCTCCAGCATCACGTCGCCGCCCGTCATGGCGACCGCCATCGCATAGGTGCCGGTTTCGATGCGGTCCGGCAGCACGCGGTGGCGCGCGCCATGCAGCTTCGACACGCCTTCGACCACGATGCGCGCCGTGCCGGCGCCGTTGATCTTGGCGCCCATCTTGTTGAGGCAATCGGCGACGTCCTTGATCTCGGGCTCGCGCGCCGCGTTCTCGATCACGCTCGTGCCCTCGGCCATGCGCCGCCGCCATCAGCGCGGTATGGGTTCCGCCCACCGTGACCTTGGGAAACACGATCTCGCCGCCGCTGCAGGCCGTGCTTGGTCTTGGCGATGACATAGCCGCGATCGATGTCGATCTCGGCCCCCAGTCGCTCGAGCGCCATGATCAGCAGATCGACCGGGCGCGTACCGATCGCGCAGCCGCCCGGCAACGACACTTTCGCCTCGCCGAAGCGCGCCAGCAGCGGCGCGATCACCCAGAAGCTCGCACGCATGCGCGAGACGAGCTCATAAGGCGCGGTGGTATCGATGATATTGGCGGCCGAGATGTGCAGGGTCTGGCCATCATACTGCGTCTCGCCCGGGCGCTTGCCGCCGACCATGATGTCGACGCCGTGGTTGCCGAGGATGCGCTGAAGGAGAATGACGTCCGCCAGACGCGGGACATTGTCGAGGATGACCGTCTGATCGGTCAGCATGCTGGCGATCATCAGCGGCAGCGTGGCGTTCTTGGCGCCCGAAATCGGGATCGTACCCTTGAGCTTCTGCCCGCCCTGGATGCGGATGCGATCCATGCTCCCCTCCCCGATTTGCCGCGAATGTGCGACCGATCCGGCGCTCAGCCGAGGCGCGGGATCGAAAAGCCCGGCGAAAAACCCCGTAGTGCTCGCCTCGCCGGACTACCCGTCGTGCTTATCGTCGCCAATTCCGGCGGAAATCGTGGGTTTCCGGGGCCCCGCCCGTGCCTCCGGGGGCGGCCCGGCTGCGGGCCTGCGCCTTGCGGCGCCTCAGGTTTTCGCGTAGCGCAGCGGCCCGGCGCGCCTGCTCCTGCGCCTTCTGATCGTTGGGCTTCTGCTGCTTCTGCTGCTCGTCCGCCATGCGAAAAGGTTGCGCCACTTCCTGCCCTGTGGCAAGGATCGCGCCACTCGCGGGCCCTCATCGCAGGCGCACGACGCGGCGCTGCCGTAGCTCAGTGGTAGAGCACCCCCTTGGTAAGGGGGAGGTCGTAAGTTCAATCCTTACCGGCAGCACCAGAAATCCCGTGAACGGGACTTGCGACGTTGCGGGCGCAAGCGGCGATGCGTGCTCCCGTAGAGCGACGCGACACATCCTCATCCGTGACCGCAGCGCGCATGGTGCAGCGCCACACACAGAGGAGCACGCCCGCGCCTCCCAGTTGGTGAGGCGAAATCCACCGCGACGAAAGCAAATTCACACGCTGCTACTGTTTATCAGGTCCTAACTCCGTAAGTTAATTTGCGGACACCGTCAGGATAGAATCGCAATAAGCAACCGTTAGGTTCGTCGGCGAAAGAAATCATTGTCCGAGACGCGCCTTGTTGCCAAACCGCTCAACAAGAGCAAATAGCCACACGAAACGGCTCGTTGCGCTCGGTCTGGCTGTCACGGTCGGATTTTCGGCAATCTTGGTATTTGTGCTCTGGGAAAGCCGCGCCCAAGAGCGGGGTCAGGCTCAACAGGCCGCTGCCAACCTCGTTGCGACAATCAGTTCGGAAATTGATCGTAATCTTGAACTATATAATTTGTCGTTGCAGGCCGTCGTTGACGGAATAAATCTTCCCGGGTTGCACGACCTGAGCCCCGAGCTTCGTCATCGCGTTTTGTTTGATCGAGCCGCGACGGCGAAAGACATGGGTTCGATTTTCGTACTCGATGCAAATGGCAACGTAGTCGTCGATTCCAGGGCGCCGGCCCCGCCCGCTGACAACCACGCGCAAGCCGATTACTTCCAAGTGCAGACGCAGAGTTCGATCACGGGGCCATATCTCAGCCGACCGTGGCGTGCGCCCAATGGAGAGTTTCTCATCGCGATTAGCAGACGATTGGCCAATCCCGATGGTTCTTTTGCTGGTGCAGTGGTCGGTACGCTGCGCTTGAGCTATTTTCACGACATGTTCAGTAAAATAAAGCTCGGCAACAAAGATGCTCTCGCCCTGATTCGTACTGACGGATCGATCATCATGCGCTTCCCGTTTGCGGCAGCATTTATTGGCCAAAGCCTTGCTTCATCGCCAATCTTCAATAGAACCGCTGCATATCAGTCCGGTTCGTTCGAACACACTGCCAAGATTGATGGCGTCGATCGCCTTTACGTATTTCAGCACATAGGCGAAAATCCCCTGGTGCTGAGTTACGGAACCTCGCTTGAGGCTGTTTACGCCGGTTGGCGTCAAAGGGCGTGGCTCATTGGCAGCCTGATGCTTGCGATGGGCGCGATCAACATCACCTTGATCGTCTTTCTCGCCAACGCGCTTAGACGACGGACCGAAGCCGAGCAGCAGCTTTCGATCCTGGCAACGACCGATAGCCTGACCGGCCTTTGCAACCGGCGGCGCCTCGACGAGATGTTCGACATCGAGTGGCAGCGGGCATTGCGCTCTCAAAGCCCGATCGCGCTTCTCATGATCGATGCTGACAACTTCAAGGCCTACAATGACAAGTTCGGGCATCAAGCGGGCGACAACGTGCTCGTTGACATCGCACGTTGCATCAAAGCGACCGCACGACGCGCGACGGATATCAACGCCCGGTACGGCGGGGAAGAATTCGCGGTCTTGCTGCCTGGAGTCGCCGTCGCAGATGCGATCGACCTTGCCGAGAAAATTCGCGCGAGCTTGGCAGATCTCTTCGCGCGAGCGGACCAGGAAGGCGCGACACCGAACTCCCCGACGGTCAGCATCGGAGTGGCATCCTTCGTGCCTCGACCCGGTTCGCAAAGCAGCGATCTCTTCCATGCCGCCGACGCGGCTCTTTACCAAGCCAAGTGCAAAGGCCGAAATTGCACAGTTCCAGCGATTCCTACCCCTGAGCGTACAGCAGCGTAAGCGCTCCGACGCGCGCGGATTCAACCCAAATCGATTCACACCAGTGGAGTGGATTTGACATTCGCTGCCACCTGGACGCAGGTGCGCAATAGCGAATGTCAAATCCAAACTCCACTAGAAATATAAATTTGCTTGTGTTCCTTCGATTCCAACATTCGCAAAGGGCGCTTGCTGAAACGACATGCGAATGTTGGAATTGGACCACTAAAATCATGATCGCGATCCACCACAGCGGATTCCGGGCGCATCATGAGCGAGACACCTGAGCCCGGCCGTGAACATGCCGGCCATCGTCACGGTCCGGATGGCGCGCATGTGCCGGCAAATTTCGGCCGCGCGTTTGCGATCGGCATCGCGCTCAACACCGCGTTCATTCTGGTCGAGGTCGGTTACGGCATCGCCGCGAACTCGATGGCCCTCCTGGCCGATGCCGGTCACAACCTGTCCGACGTGCTTGGCCTGGTAGTCGCCTGGGTGGCGGCGATGCTATCGCGACGGCCGCCCTCGGAGCGATACACCTACGGGCTGCGCTCCTCGTCGATCCTCGCCGCGCTGTTCAACGCCGTCTTCCTGCTGCTCGCGGTCGGCGCGATCGCCTGGGAGGCGATCCTGCGCCTGTTCAACCCCGAGCCGGTCGCGGGCGCAACCGTCATGGCGGTGGCGGCGATCGGCATCGTGATCAACGGCATCACGGCCTGGATGTTTGCTGGCGGACGCAAATCCGACCTCAATATCCAGGGCGCCTACCTGCACATGGCGGCGGACGCAGCGGTGTCGGCCGGAGTCGTGGCCGCCGCCGCCATGATCCTCATGACTGGCTGGCTGTGGATCGATCCCGCGGTCAGCCTCGTGGTCAGCGCCGTGATCGTGTGGGGGACCTGGGGCCTCTTGCGGCAAAGCCTGTCGATGTCGCTCGACGCCGTTCCCCCCGGCATCGCACCCGACGCGGTGCAGGCGTACCTCATGAATCTAACCGGCGTCACCGGCGTGCACGACCTCCACATCTGGTCGATGAGCACCACCGAGGTCGCCCTGACGGCTCATCTGGTGCGTCCTCAATGCGAACTGGACGACGAATTCCTGGCCAGGACCGCGCACGACCTGGAGCACCGGTTCGGCATTCATCACGTCACACTGCAAGTCGAAAGCGGCGCGCGGCCATGCGCGCTCGCTCCAACTCACGTCGTGTAGCGCGGAACGGCGGCAAGCCGAAGCCCGCCAAGCCCTTCACGGTGGTTCGTTCTAGTTGCAGTACGGGCCCGTCGGGACACCACGGTCGTCATACTGGAAAAAGCTGTGTCCGCAGGTCCGCGGCTGGCCGGTCCTTATGCCGTCATAGGAACTGGAATCACGCCGGCCCTGCACGCGGTTGCTGTTCTGCTGCCAACCGTAGGCATTCGCATTGGATTGGTAGGAATCGCCCGAATACCGGTACGATTTTCGGTTCTGTGCGTCCGCGGTCGTGGCCGTGAGCGTCATCGCGGCGATGGCAAAAGCCGCAGTCAGGGCAAAGCCTTTTTTCATGGCTGCCTCCTGGAGGTGTGGGCGTCGTCCAACCGTACGACATATGTGCTCAAAGGATAGGCGCAAGTCCCCTGCCGGAGTCCCCCGCCCGGCGGCGGCCGCACGCCGGAGGGAGCCGCCGCTCAGGTCACTGCCGAGCGGTCGGGATGCAGCAGCCGCGGGTCCGGCTCGTTGCTCTGGAGCGTCGCTTGGATGGACTCGCGCAGCATCGCGTAATCGCGTTTGTCCCAGCGCTCGACATGGATGTCGGCCAGCAATTTAGCCGACTTGCCTAACACCACGATGCGATCTCCGACCGCGATCGCCTCTTCGAGCTGATGGGTGATCAGGATCGCGGTGCTGCCGGACTCGCGCGCCAGCGCCAGGAAGGTCTCGCGCAGTTCCGCGGCGGTGACCTCGTCGAGATGCCCGAACGCTTCGTCGGCGAACAGGATGCTGGGCTGCAGCACGAACGCGCGCGCGATCGCGACGCGCTGGCGCATGCCGCCGGACAGTTCATGCGGATACGCGTTGATAAAGCTGCCGAGCCCGAGACGTTCGAGCCAGACCAGCGAGCGCTTGCGGCGCTCGTCTTCCGACACGCCGAGGAGCTCGAGCGGCAGTTGCACATTGTCGAGCGCGGACCGCCATGGCAGCAGCCGGTCCTGCTGGAACACGGTGGCGATGTGCCCGCGGAAATGATCGAAGTCGCCGTACGGAGTCTTGCCGCCGATCTCGATCGAGCCGGATGTCGGCGCCTCGAGCCCGATCATCAGATCGAAGAAGGTCGACTTGCCGCAGCCGGTCTGGCCGACGATCGCCACCACCTCGCGCGGTGCGATGTGGAGATCGAGCCGGTCGATCGCGACGACCGATTGGCCGGACGTGGCCTGCCGGAAGACCTTGCGCAATTGCCGGACTTCGATCGGCGGCGGATCGTTCATGCCCGCCATCGCAGCACCCGCCGTTCGACCCGCGCGACAATCGCCTCCAGCAGGAAAAGGAGCGCTACCAGGATCAGCGTCCAGGCAAACACGTCCGCCACCGAGAACAGTTCCTGCGCCACCGCGAGCTGGTGGCCGATACCGGTGACCGCGCCGACCAGTTCGGCGATGGTGACGACGCGGATCGCCAGGCTCAGGTTGATCTTCCAACTGGTGATCAGGTTCGGCAGGATCGCCGGAAACATCAGCTTGGTGAAATACTGCACCGTGGTCGGCCGGAACGAGCGCATCATACCGCGGAGGTCACGTGAAACTCCGCGCATGGCGTCGAGCGAATTGACCAGGAATACCGGCCCGCAGACCGCGATCAGCACGAATGCGATGCGGAACTCGACGCCGCGGAACCACAGCACGGCGAACAAAATCCACGACACCACCGGCACCGCCATGAACAGGCGGATGATCGGGTGCAGGTAGCTCTCCAGCGTCTCCGATCGATACATCGCCATCGCCAGGAGCAGGCCGAGCACGAACGACAGGATGAGCGCGCCGACCACGCGCGCCACCGTGACGATGATGTCGATGGGCGTGATCGTCATCAGGCTCTGGCCGATGCGCACGAAGCTCGGAACCGCGAACGCAGGGATGCCCAGCGCCGGCGCAAAATACGACAGCACTTCCCAGGCGACGACGAAGATCAGCAGAGAGAAGACGGTCTGACGGGAGAGCCGCCCGTCGAGACCGGCTTCCCGGTATTCGTTAAGGTGCATAGAAGATCTTATCGTCCGGCATCTTCTGATAGAAGCCGGCCTTCACGGCGCGCTCCATCATGTCGACGATCGACTTGCGGGTCGCCGGCTCCCAGGCCGGCTCGACGATCATGTGAAGGCGCTTGCTGTCGACCGCGGCCTTGAGAATGCCCGGCGGCAGCTTGAGCGTGTCGACGGCGATCTTGTCGGCGGCGTCAGTCTCGCTGTGCATCACCTTGGCGACATCCTGCAGCGCGGCGAGCAGCATCTTGGGTGCGTTGGGCACTCGCTGAATGGCATCGGCGCGCATCGCCGGCACGATCTCCCAGCCATCCTGGCCGGTGATTTCCTTCCATCCCTGGGCGCCGTTGAAGATCATCTTCCAGGTCGGGTTCTGCCGCAGGATGATGCTGGCGATCGGCTCGATCACCAGCGCCGCCTCGACGCGATCGGCCTCGAGTTGCGCCCTGGCCACGGCGAAATTCGCGTTGATGACGGTGATGTCCTTGCCGAGCTCGATGCCCTTGGCATTGGCGTACATCTTGATGACCTGGAACTGCGAACCGCCCATGTCGGCGGCGAGCTGTTTCCCCTTCAGGTCGGCCAGTGAATTGATCTTCGGGTCCTTGGCGAACACCACCAGGTCGGACAGCGTGAAGCCGGTGCCGAAAATGCGCAGCGGCACGCCTTCCTGATAGAACTTCTGCAGGATCGTCGGTCCGCCGATCAGCACGTCGGTCTCGCCGGTCGCGAACGCGGCATAGAACGCCGAGATCGACGGATAGGGCTTGGCGTCCAGCTCGAAGCCGTGCTTGGCGTCGAGGCCGCGCGCCTTCATGATGTTCCAGACCAGCGGGTTGAACACCGGCAGCGTCAAACTCGAGGCGGCGATCTTCGGCCGTTGCTGCGCATGCGACGCGGTTGTGCCGATGAACGCCAGCGCACAAGCGGTCGCGAGCATCGCAAAGCTGCGACGCGAGAACATGGTCATGAAGCCGCTCCCCTTTGGTTTGTTGGGCAGGTGACTGGTTGCGATCCTAGTGTCCCGGTTCCGACGCTTGTATCCCATCGCAGCACGTACGTTTACAAGCGTCGGAACCCAAGGGACACTAGCAACTCTATGATTCTAGTGTGGCTTTGGATTTGACGTTCCTACGATCAACTCGCCGCAATGCTGATAGGAACGTCAAATCCGCCACACTAGTGGCCGCAGATTAGGCCCATTGCGCCGGCGCGCAATCCCAGCCGGCGTGCGACCTTCCGTCTCTCGCGTGCGCGACGGCGACGATTCTACCTGCAACTTCCGTAGGTGCCAACGAATTGATGGGACCGCGGGCCGATCGGGGCGACGCACGGGGTGAGGCTCTTGTGAAGTCTGGCGACGCTCCCTAGACAATCCGGACCAACCGCCCGGCGGTTGCGCCGCCGGACTGCGGCTTGAAACATATGAGGGGGCCTGGTTGAGCGAATATCAGCGCTGGGAAGACCGTTTCTCCGCGGCCGGGTATATCTTCGGCACGGAGCCGAACTATTTCCTGGCCTTGTGCCGGGCGCTGCTGCCGAAGAGCGGCAAGGCGCTGGCGGTTGCGGATGGCGAAGGACGCAACGGGGTGTGGCTCGCCGAACAGGGGCTCGACATCACCTCGATCGACTTTTCTCCCGCTGCGCAAGCGAAGGCGGTCGCACTGGCGAAGCAGCGCGGCGTCGACGTGACCTTCCTGCTGGCGGATGTCCATGACTGGGAATACCCGGAGGAGCGCTACGATCTGGTGGTGGAGATATTCACGCAGTTCAGCACCCCCGCCGAGCGCGCGCGCAAGTGGGCCGGCATGCGAAAGGCGCTCAAGCCTGGCGGGCTGCTGATCATCCAGGGCTATACGCCCAAGCAATTGCAGCACGGCACCGGCGGTCCCAAGGAAGTCGAGAACCTCTATACCCGCGACATGCTGCTGGCGGCGTTCGGCGACCTCAGCGATGTCCAGATCATCGAAGAGGAACGGGAAATTCACGAAGGCACCGCGCACGGCGGCATGTCGGCGGTGATCGGACTGACGGCGCGGAAGTAATCTGCTCGGACGTCATTTCGGGGCACGGGCGACGCCCGTGAGCCCCGAAACCATATTCCCGTGTAGATGCGGATTCCGGGCTCGCGCCGATGCGCGCTGCGGAATGACGGTGGAGTGGGTCCGCGCCTGCGCTAGACCATGAAATCCTTGGTCTCGAAGCCGAACATCACGCCACCCCAGTTGCTGCCGACATATTCGAACTGGTTGGAAATGTGCTGCCGGCCGGCCGTGAGGTCCGCGAGGATACCGCCGAACGGCTGGTCGTCGAGCAGACCGGCCGCGCCGGTCGCCTTGAATATCCGCGCGGCTAGAAGCGTGCAGCGCTCGGTGACCGAGGTCGACTGGAATTTGAACTTCAGGCGCTCGTCCAGCGGCGGCGTCTCGCCCCGCTGCGCATAGCCGTGCAGGATGTCGAAGGTCCGGTGCAGCGTAGTCTTCATCTCGTCGAGCGCACCGGCGGTCTCGGCGCAGAGCAGTTGCACCATCGGGTTTTCGGCCGAGCGGCCGCCCGCGCGCGTCACCCTCGACCGGCCGTATTCGAGAAATCCGTTGAGCATGCCCTGCAGGGCGCCGAGCCCGCTGGTCGAGATGCCGCGCACGAAAATCTGCCCGAACGGCAGCCGGTAGAGGCTGGCGGTGTTGATCGTCTGTCCGGCCCCGGTCAGCCGGAAATTGTCCGTCATGGCCTGGGTGCGATAGGCTGGCACGAACACGTCGTCGAGAATGACGTCGATGCTGCCGGTCGCCTGCAGGCCCGAGACCTGCCAGGTGTCGACCGTGCGGTATTCCCTGCGCGGCACAAGGAAGATGCGGCCCTCAGGCGCTCCCCCCGTCTGCGATGCGACCATGGCGCCGACCAGCGCCCAGTCGCAATGCGCGCAGGCGCTGGCATAGCGCCAATGGCCGGTCAGCCGGAAGCCGCCGTCGGTGGCGGTGGCCTTGCCGGCCGGCATCAGCGACGAGCAGATCAGCGTCGAGGTGTCGGCGCCCCACACCTCCTGCGCGGCGCGATCGTCCAGCAGCGCCATGAACCAGGGATGCACGCCGAGCACGCCGTAGATCCAGGCGGTCGACATGTCGCCCTCGGCGAGCGCGAGCTGGATGTCATAGAATGTGTGCAGGTCCATCTCGTAGCCGCCCCAGCGTCGGGGCTGCAGCACGCGAAAGAACCCGGCATCCCGTATCTCGGCGACAGTCTGGGGCAGGACCTGCCGCCGTTTCCGCTGCTCCAACGAGCGGCCGGCGAGCACCGGCGTCATCGCCCGTGCGCGGGCGATGAGTTCGGCCCTGGAGGGCGTCTGGGTGTTCGTGCTGACCTGTCTTACGGCTTCCACTACACTCTCCCGGCCTCATGCTGAGGAGCGTCGCGAAGCGACGCGTCTCGAAGCATGGCCGCAGGCTCCCCGTCTGCCGCCATCCTTCGAGACGCTCGGCCTTAGGCCTCGCTCCTCAGGATGAGGCCCAGCGGAAATATCATTCCGCTGCGGCAAGTCCTCGCTGGGCGTTGCGCTCGAGCAAGCCGATCAGCTTGTCGGTCGACATGATGTCGCCGAACGTCAGGTAGAACGACGCCAGCGAAGCGTTGTGATCCTCGTCGGTCACCGCGGCGTTGCCGTCGGTCACCATGATGGTCCGGAAGTTCAGCATCATGGCGTCCCGTGCGGTCGACTCGCAGCACACGTTGGTGACGGTGCCGGTGATCAGCAAGGTGTCGAGGCCGCGCGCCCTGAGCACCTCTGCCAGGTTCGATGAGCCCTGGATGAAGGCGCTGAACCGGTCTTTCTCGACCATCAGATCGTCCTGGCGCACGTCGAGGCCGGACCACAGCTCATGGCCCTTGCTGTCGGCGGTGAGCGCCTCGATCCGCTTGGCGCCGCTTTCGGGCGTCGCCATCTCGTAATAGACCGACCAGCTCTTGAGCACCTCCGGCGTGAACGTCGTCTTGATCCAGACCACCGTGCCGCCGGTGGCGCGCACCGCTCCGGCGAGCCGGTTGATGTTCGGCACGATCTCCTTGGCCATCGGGCAGAGCGCATGCGCCACGCCGTCGAGCATGAAGGCGTTCTGCATGTCGACCACGACCAACGCGGTCTTTGCCGGATCGAGCCCCTCGTAGACGAGTTCGCGGCCGCGCTTGGCGATCACACGATCGACCACCGACTTCGGGATGGATAGCTGATGCATGAAAGCCTCCATTAGCTCATATCAGGGACGATTATCGGTCCGGATGCGCACGAGAGCAATTGCCAAACCGCTTCTCAAAGCTTGCCGGCGAACGCATCCGCGATGAAGGCGTGCGCAAAGGTATAGCCGTGGCGCGACACCGCCTCGTCGTAGACCGCCACGCCCGGCACATTCACGCCAACGTCCGTGAAGGCGTGCACCACCCCGCCCCAGGTCACCAGCGCCCAGCGGACGCCGGCCGCTTCCATTTCGGCCTCGAAGGCGTCGCGCTCGGCCTTGGGCGCGATCGGATCGGCGGCGCCGTGAACGGCCAGCACCTTGGCCTTGACCTCGCCCTTCTGGGCCGGCTGCGGCGTCGACAGCGTGCCGTGCATCGAGACCACGGCCTGCACGTCGGCGCCCGAACGCGCCAGATCGAGCACGTTGAGGCCACCGAAACAGAAGCCGATGGCCGCCCGGCGCGTCACGTCGCCGATCGCGCGGCGGTCGGCCTCGCGGGTCAGGGTGTCGAGCGCGGCGGCGATCCGCCGCCGCATGGCCGGCGTGTCGGACATGATCGGCCGCAGGAACTCCATCGGGTTCTCGGTGCCGACCGGCCCGTTGCCCTCGCCGAACATGTCGGCCACGAACACCACGTAGCCTTCGTTCGCGAGCATCTGGCCGGTCTCGATCGCCGGCTTGATGACGCCACGCCAGTTCGGCGCCATCAGCAGCAGCGGGCGCGGTGACCTGACAGTCTCGTCCCAGATCAGCGCGCCACGGCAACTCAAGCCAGCGACCGAATAGAAAATGCTCTCAACCGCCATCGGTATCCTCCCCTCCTGTCCAACCGCGGGCATGCGGGTCGCACACGCCACATCCACCGTTCCCGCGCGAGCCTAAGCCTGCAGTATAGAATTCTCATGATCAATTCCCGCCGCCGGCACTGTGCCAAAGTCGCCCCTGGTCCCCAGCAATTCGGCTATTCGAGGACGTCACCCTCCTGCTTGAGCACGCGGCGCGCAAAGTAGTGGAAGGTCGCGTCCACCGCGCGCGGCTTGAGCCGGTAATCGTGCGCCTCCCGCGCGAAGGCTGGATCGATCGGCTTGATCTCTCCGATCGATTCGGCGAGCACCTGCATGCGCGCGGCACGCTCGATGAAGACCGAGAGCACCGCCGCCTCCTCGATGGTCTTGGTCGCGACCAGTTGGCCATGATGCGCGAGCAGGATGGCGCGCTTGTCGCCCAGCGCCTCGTGAATGATCTGGCCTTCTTCGTCGCCGATTGGCGGCCCGGGCCACTCGGCCAGAAACGCGCAATCATCGTGGAACATCGACGTGTCCATGTGCGACACGTTCAACGGCCGGCCGACCATCGACAGCGCCGAACAATACGGCGGATGGGTGTGAACGATCGCGGTCACCTCGGGCCGGTGGCGGTAGATCCACAGGTGAAAGCGGTTCGACGGATTCACCATGCCGTCGCCGGCAAGCAGATTGAGATCGTCGTCGACGAGCACGATATTGCTGGCCTGCGCCTCGTCGAAGCCGAGACCGAAGCTCAGCATCCAGTAGGTGCCCGGCCGCTCTCCGCGCGCGGTGATCTGGCCGGCGAGCGCGGACTCGTGACCCTCACCAGCAAGAATCCGGCAGGTGAGCGCGATCTTCTGACGAAGCGACCAAGTCGGCACCGCCAGATGGCGCTCCATCTGCTCGGTGGTGCGCGTATGATATTCGGCTTTGTCGCGAACGATCACATCGCTCATGCTAGCCTCTCCTTCTATTCAGGCTTCAAGCCGGCCTGGCGTGCCAACGCGGCCCATTTCGGGATTTCAGCCGCCACATAGGCAGCCAATTCGGCCGGACTGTTGCCGACGACTTCGGCACCCTGCTCACGCAGCTTGTCACGAACTTCCGGCAAGGCCAACGCCGCAACCGTAACGCGCGTGCAACTGCTCCACGATCGGGGCCGGGGTGCCGGCCGGCGCAAACAGGGCGTACGAATTGTCGGCGACCAGCGAGGGGAAACCCGCCTCCGCGGCCGTCGGAATGTCCGGCATGATGGCGCTGCGCTGCGCGCTGGTGATCGCGAGCGCGCGGAGCGTACCGGCACGGACGTGAGACTGCAGCGCCAACATGGTTTCAAACGCGACCGGGATTTCGCCTCCCAGCAGAGCAGTCACGGTGGGTGCGCCGCCACGATAGGGCACATGTTGCAGAGGCAAGCCGGACAGTTGTTTGAACAATTCCCCAGTCAGGTGGAACACCGTGCCGGCACCCGCCGACCCGTAGTTGGAGATCGTCTGCGGTTGCGCTTTGGCGGCCTCGACGAGTTGGCGCATCGTGCTGGCCGGCACGCTCGGATGCGCCGCCATCAGGATGGCGGCTGCGGCCGCCATGGTGATCGGCGCGAAGTCCTTCTCGGTGTCGTAGGGCAGCTTCGAGTAGATGCTGGGATTGATCACGTGGCTCGTCGGCACCAGCACCAGCGTGTAGCCGTCCGGCGCGGCCTTGGCCGCGGCCGCGGTGCCGATCGTACCGCCGGCGCCGCCGCGGTTGTCGATCACGACTGGCTGACCGAGAGCCTCGTGAAGTTTCTGGCCGATGACACGTCCGACGATGTCGGTGCCGCCACCGGGCGGATACGGCACGATCAGCCGGATCGGCCGGTTCGGATAGGATTGGGCGATGGCGGGAGCCGCGGGCAACATCGCCGCACTCCCGAGCAGAGCGATGAAATCTCGCCGTCGCATTTGTCACCTCGAAGACGGAAAATCTCACCCGGTCTGATCGAACGCTAGCACATCGAAATTTGCTTCATACGGAAAACTGCTCATATCAGTCCTGCGAGCAGCGAAATCGCGCGAGGGTTGCGGTCGGTCACGCGTTCATGCCGCCGCCACGACTCTCAGGCGGAAGCTCGCAAGAAGGCAAAATCGCAGCCTTCGTCGGCGCCAAGAATTTCCCGCGAATAGAGCCAGGAATAGCCGCGCTGTGGCTTCTCCTCCGCCGGCTTCGCCGCGGCCGCACGGCGCTTGAGCTCGGCGTCGTCGATCAGCGCCTCGATGCGCCGCTCCTTGACGGAAAGCCGGATGCGGTCACCGTCGCGAATGAAACCGAGCGGGCCGCCCGAGGCCGCATCCGGCGTGATGTGCAGCACGATGGTGCCGAACGCAGTGCCGCTCATGCGCGCGTCCGAAATCCGGATCATGTCCTTGACGCCGGCCTGCGCGAGCTTCTTCGGGATCGGCAGATAGCCGGCTTCCGGCATGCATTCGGGCGCATGCGGGCCGGCATTCTGCAGCACCAGCACATCCTGCGGCGTGACGTCGAGGGCCGGGTCGTCGATCCGCGCCGCTAGGTCGGCGAGCGACGTGAACACCACCGCCCTGCCCTCGTGCTCGAACAGCCGCGCATCTGCGGCCGACCGCTTGAGGATCGCCCCCTTGGGCGCGATGTTGCCGAACAGCGAGACCAGTCCACCTTGCGGCTCAAATGGCTGCTCACGCGCCGCGATGATCGCGCGGTCGGTCCATGGATTGCCCTCATGGGCGAGGCGCTCGCCCAGCGTCTCTCCCGTCACCGTCAGGCAGTCGAGGTGAAGCAACGGCTGCAATTCGCGCAGCAGGACGCCCATGCCGCCGGCGGCGGCGAAGTCCTCCATGTAGCCATTGCCGACCGGCTTCAGGTTGACCAGCACCGGCGTGGTGTCGGACAGCCGGTTGAGCTGGTCGAGAGTCACTTGAACGCCGGCGCGGCCGGCGATCGCGGTCAGATGAATGATCGCGTTGGTCGAGCCGCCAAGCGCCAGCAGCACGCGCAACGCATTCTCGACCGATCTGGCGTTGACGATGCGGTCGGGAGTGAGCTTCGAGCCGATCAGCTTGACGGCGGCCGCTCCGGTCGCCTCGGCGGCGCGCAGCCGGTCGGCATGAACGGCCGGAATCGCCGCCGTACCGGGAACGAGCATGCCGAGCGCCTCGGCGATGCACGCCATGGTCGACGCCGTGCCCATCACCGCGCAGGTACCGGCGGTAACTGCAAGCTGGCCTTCCACCTGAGAGATTTCTGCCGCGTCGACCTCGCCGGCGCGATAGCGCGCCCAGAACCGCCGGCAGTCGGTGCAGGCACCAAGCCGTTCGCCGCGATAGCGGCCGGTCATCATCGGCCCCGCCACCAGCATGATCGCCGGCACGCCGGCCGAGACCGCGCCCATCAGTTGCGCCGGCACCGTCTTGTCGCAGCCGCCCATCAGCACCACCGCATCCATCGGCTGGGCGCGGATCATCTCCTCGGTGTCGATCGACATCAGGTTGCGGTATTTCAGGCTCGTCGGGTTGAGGAACACCTCGCCGAGCGAGATGGTCGGGAACTCGACCGGCAACGCACCCGCCGCCAGCACGCCGCGCTTCACGGCATCGAGCAGTTCGGGGAAATGACGGTGGCAGTTGTTGTAGCCTGAGCCGGTATTCGCGACGCCGACCACCGGCTTCTCCAGCATCGCGCGCGAATAGCCCATCGACTGCAGGAACGAGCGGCGCAGATACAGCGAAAAGTCGCGGTCACCGTAGTTGGTGAGCCCGTGCGCAAAGCCGCGCGTTGTGTCATTCATCGACGAGTGTCCCGGTTCCGACGCTTGTATCCCATCCACCCAATTTTTCGCGAATGCCGCTGCGTGTCCGGGCGATCTTCTTATGATAGCTGAAATTCGAGAAAAACTCCGGCCAGACTCGCGATCACGGTTCGCAATCACGGCCGCAGGCACGCGCGTGAAACACCGCAAACGCATTGCTCCCCGTCGGGACCCGTAATAATCTTCCCGGTCTGCGAGGACTGCCGTCCGGATCAACCTCGATCACGGGGACCGTCGATGAAGCATCTGACCATTGCGTTTGCGCTTGCCGCCTCGGCCGGCGGCCTCGGCCTGAACGAACGGGCGAACGCGGAGGGCGCCGCCAATCGCTTTTTCTTTGAAGGCGACATGGTCCGCGGCGATCAGGAAGGCGCGCCCGGACCATTTTGTGTTCTCAACAGCCAGTTCAAGCGGCTGGAAAAGGTGGTCTGGCGCGTCCGCGTGCTCGATCCCGCCGGCAAGCCGCTCGACGACAAGGGCCTGAAGAGCCTCGTGATCGAATTGCCCGACGGTCAGACGATTCCGGCGCGCTTTGGTCCGCATCCGCCGCCCCGCCTCGGGCCGGCTGCGGATTATTTCTGGAGCGCGCGCTGGATCATTCCCGCCGAGTATCCGAGCGGCACCTTCGCCTACAAGGTGACGGCAACCGCCGCAGACGGCAGTTCGCAGACCTGGCAGCCATTCATGATGAGGCCATCGCAACTGACGGTCGTCGCGGGCGCGATCGAGATCAAGAAGTAACCGTCCAAAGGGTGGGCGACATGACGATGCCCTGCCGCGGAGCGCTGCATCGCGCTCGCGTCCCTGCTGGTTGCGCGCTGTTGCTTCGCGTGTAGCGCGCAGGCCGCGCCCGCGCGCGGCCGAGCTGGGACCGGAAGTCGCGATCACCGAACCGTCGGGCGGCTATGTCGGGCGGCTCGAGGTCAGCCCGCAGCACGGCCCGGTCGGTACGCCGCTCACCGTCACGGGCGAAGGCTTCGCACCTGGACAGGACATCGAAGTCGTCTGGCGGACGGTGAAGGGGCGCTGGAAGGTCACGCGAGGCCGAGTATTTCGGCCGCGAGTTCATTCCGGTCGCGTACCGGATCGCAACGGTGAAAAGCGACAAGGCCGGGCGCATCAAGGCGAGCTTCGTGGCGCCGGAGGATTTCGGCTTTCAGCACGACATCGTCGTGCAGCAGGGCAATCGCCTGCTCACCCAGACCGCCTTCCACCTCGACATGACGGTCCGGCTCACCGGGCCGAGCAGCGGCCCGATCGGCACGCCGATCGCGATCGAGGTCACCGGCATCGGCTGGCGCGAGCTCGAGGGCAGCTGGGTGCTGCTCTACGACAACAAGTTCACCGGCTTCATGTCGGTGGTCACGACCGGCGGCACCGCGCGCTTCGACCTTCCCGCCACCGGACACGTCGGCCGGCACATCATCGAAATTCAGCACTCCGACTTCGGCTCGCCCTACCGCAACACCCAGCAGTCGCCGGTCCCCGACCGGCCGGTGTTCCATCTCACCTTCACGATCACGCCCGGCGATCCGGTGCTGCCGCCGCCGGCCGCCGCGCAGGCGCAGACCCAGGTGCGCTCGCTGCCGCCGCAAGGCGATCTGGTCGCGACCCCGGCGTTCGCGGGCGTCGGAGCACCGGTCATCGTCCGCGGCGGCGGGTTCGAGCCCGGCAAGGTCTACGAGCTGAACTGGAACACGGTGGTCGGCAACCGCATGAGCGGCCGCGGCTGGGAAGAGAAGGCGAAGGTCGTCGCGCAGGCACGCGCCGATGCCGCCGGCCAGCGCGGAATTCCGCTTCGACGTGCCGGACGACCTCGGCGGCGTGCATCGGCTCTGGGTCGATGCCGGCGGCACCAAGAAACAGGGCGCGTTCTGGATTGCGCCGACCGCCTTCCCGCTCGACGTCGATGCGCGGCCCGGTCGGGACCACCTTCCGCGTCCATCTCAAGGGCGTGGGCTGGAGCGAGACCGCCAACATCTACACCGTGGTCTACGACAACGGCGACCTCGGGCTACGCCTGCGCCTTCAACAGCCAGGGCGATGTCGAAATCTTCCTGCAGGCGACCGGCGAGCCGGGCTGGCACTTCATCGATCTCTATCCCGGCGATCTACAAGGGCAAGGAGACGCGGCCCAACAACTACCGCCTGCCGCAACTGACCTATGCGGACGACCACCCGGGCGAGGATCTGCCGCGCTTCCGCTTCGCCTTCGAGGTCACGCCCGACACCCGCGGCGCCCAGGTCCAGCAGTAGGCGTCAGGCAGTAGGTACCGCAGGAGCGCCCGGCGCTGGGCGCTGCGGCATTCCGCGCAGGCGGAGCACGTCTCCAGGAACCTTGATCCTTATCAAGCGGGCCGGTCCCGATTCGGGCCATGACCGGCTCGACAAATGGCCTGGAACGCCTCTAAAACTAAACTGGGAGCGTTCCAGGAAGGGCGCCCTGCCGGCCGGGAGACTGCGTGCAATGAACTACGATGCCTTTTTCTCGGGCGCCCTCGCCCGCCTGCGGGAAGAGCGGCGGTACCGGGTGTTCGCCGATCTCGAACGGCAGGCCGGCCGTTTCCCGCGCGCCATCTGGCATTCGCCCGGCGGGCCGCGCGACGTCATCGTCTGGTGCTCCAACGACTACCTCGGCATGGGCCAGCACCCCAAGGTGATCGGCGCCATGGTCGAGACCGCGACCCGGATGGGCACCGGCGCCGGCGGCACCCGCAACATCGCCGGCACCAACCATCCGCTGGTGAACCTGGAGCACGAGCTTGCCGACCTGCACCGCAAGGAGGCCGCACTGGTCTTCACGTCGGGCTATGTGTCGAACGAAACCGGCATCGCCACCATCGTCAAGCTGATGCCGAACTGCCTGATCCTGTCGGACGCGCTCAATCACAACTCCATGATCGAGGGCGTGCGCCAGTCCGGCGCCGAGAAGAAGATTTTCCGCCATAACGACATGGCGCACCTCGAAGAGCTGCTGCGCGCGGCCGATCCGGCGCGGCCCAAGCTGATCGTGTTCGAGACGCTGTATTCGATGGACGGCGACGTGGCGCCGATCCGGCAGATCTGCGATCTCGCCGACCGCTACGGCGCCATGACCTATGCGGACGAGGTGCACGCCGTCGGCATGTATGGTCCGCGCGGCGGCGGCCAGGCCGAACTGCAGGGCACGATGGCGCGCATCGACGTGGTCGAGGGCACGCTCGCCAAGGCGTTCGGCTGCCTGGGCGGCTATATCGCCGGCGAAGCGCGACCTGATCGACGCGGTGCGCAGCTATGCGCCCGGCTTCATCTTCACCACCGCGCTGCCGCCCGCGATCTGCGCTGCGGCGGCCGCCGCGATCCGCCACCTCAAGGCTTCGAGCTTCGAGCGGGAGCGTCACCAGGAGCGCGCCGCGCGCGTCAAGGCCGTGCTCAATGCCTCCGGCCTGCCGGTGATGCCGAACGATACCCACATCGTGCCGGTGTTCGTCGGCGATCCGGAGAAGTGCAAGGACGCGACCGACCTCCTGCTCGAAGAGCACGGCATCTACATCCAGCCGATCAACTATCCGACCGTGCCGAAAGGCCCGAGCGGCTGCGCATCACGCCTTCGCCCTATCACGAGGACGCGTTGATCGATGGCCTCGCCGAGGCGCTGGTGGATGTCTGGGGGCGGCTCGACCTGCCGCTTCGGGCCCGCGCGCTGGCGGCGGAGTAATGCTGCCGCACACTCGGTGCGCTCCCTCTCCCCGTTGGGGAGAGGGTTGGGGTAAGGGGGTTAAAACCCGGTCTTATTGTAGATTCGCGTGGTCTACCTTTTGATCCCCTTTTGCGCCAGAGCAAATCCACGTCAAATCTTTGCGCAGCGCCGCGATAACCGCATCCGCTAACGGAGCCGACGATGCGGGATTCTGCCCGGTCAGCAGATTGCCGTCATCGACCACAAATGCCCTCCAATTCGGGCCCTGCTCAAAACGCGCGCCCGATTTGCGCAGTGTGCCGGCGAGGAGCCAAGGTGCATTTTCTGCGGTTCCGAACTGGATTTCCTCCTCGTCGCTGAGCGAAGTCATCCGGCGGCCGGCGAAGCGCCACCCGCCATCCTCGTTCCTCGCCGCCAGCAGTGCTGCGGGGCCGTGACAAACCGCCGCGATGAGCTTTCCGTCCCGATCAGCGTCGACCAATACGCGTCCCATGTCAGGATCCTTGTAGAGGTCCTCGACCGGACCATGGCCTCCAGGGACGACGACGGCATGGTAACGCCTGACGTCGACCTCACCGAGGACCAGCGGCTTCTCCAAACGCGCGGCATTGCTTGGCGAGATAGCTGCGCATGCGCTTGGCGGCTTCCTCGCCGACCATCTTAGGATCCAGGCTGCGCTTGTCCATCGTCGGGACGATGCCGCCGGGGCTGGCGATATCGATGCTAAACCCGGCATTGATGAACGCCTCGTCCATCACCACGAATTCCTCGGCCCAAATGCCGCTTTCATAGATGGAGCCGTCCGCGCGGGTCCACGATCTGCTGCTGAAAGGACGATTAAGATCTGGAACACTCTATCTCTCCTGCTGCTCGCGTGATTTGCTTTCGTAGCCGCTTGCCGCTGCATGCGGCGGCTACTCGCCTCCCGAATTGAGATCAAATGTTTTGGCCGCCCGATACTTCGATTCGCTGCGCGGTTACCCAGCGACTGTCGGAACCGAGCAAGCCGGCGACCGCCGGGCCTACGTCATCGGGCACGCCGACGCGGCCGAGCGCAATCATGTTGGCAAACGCCTCGTTGTATTCGGGCGTATCGCGGACCGCGCCGCCCAGGAAATCGGTTTCGATCGCACCGGGGGCGATCGTATTGGCGGTGATGCCGCGGCTGCCAAGTTCCTTGGCCATATAGAGAGTCAGGATCTCGATTGCGCCCTTCGCCGCGGAATAGGCCGAGAAGCCAGGATAGGAGAACTCCGCGTAAGTCCCGACGAGAAGTTCACGATGCGTCCACCATCGGCCATGAGTGGGAGAAGGGCCTGCGTGAGGAAGAAGACGCCCTTTACGTGGACGTTGAACAGGTGGTCGAACTGCGCCTCCGTGGTGTCGGTGAAGTTCACCATCTCGCCGTGACCAGCGTTGTTAACGAGATGATCGAAGCTGTCCCGTCCCCAAGACTTCAGCGTCGATCGGACCCCTTCGATGAAGGTGGGGAAAGCACGAATGTCGCCGACATCGAGCTGCAGTGCTGCTGCCTTCCGTCCAAGCGCCTCGATCTCCGCGACAACAGCCTCGGCGCCTCTCGCGCCCCTACGGTAGGTGAGGATCACGTCGCCACCGCGACGCGCTATGCTGGTGGCAGTGTTGCGGCCCAATCCGCGGCTGCCGCCGGTGACAATCGAGATGGTGTTCATCGCTAGCTCCCGTGTTGCTCCTTGGTATGCACGATCGTGGACCAGTGCAGATCCATGTTGCTGGTTGTTCGTAGGATGGTTGACCCAGCGGAAAGCGGAGGACTTGATCAACCCGCTGTTCGGTGGAGCCGAGGCTACTCGACGGATCTTTCGACGCCCTCGCCAACGCTCCTCGGCAGCCTGCGGGTCGAGCAGCTGGACGGTTGCGCGGCAGGTTCAGGGGACATCATTGCCGACGCCTCCGTGTCTTCTCTCCGCGTCATTGCCGACGTGGCGGCGCAGGCCGAGCAACGCGCGGGCACAGGCGCCCTCGAGGAAAAGAATCCCCATTGACGCCAGCAGGAGCAAGAACGCGCCGCCGGCCGCAGTCACCATGACTAGACTGACTGTCGCGGGTGAAAGATGTCCGATCTGAACGAGGAACACACCGACCAAGCCGAGGAGCGTGGTCGCCGCAAAGAGTGCAACTGCGCCGTTAAGCAGGCCGAGCCCATCGAGCTGCAGGCGCACACGTCGCTGCGCCAGCGCGACCGCTGCTTGTGGGTCGGCATATTGTCGGGGCAGCGCGCCATCCGGCAACGCCAGAGACGTGCAGAACTCGCGCCATTGCGCGATGGCCAGGTTGTAGCGCGTGGTGGCGTTGTTCTGCAGGATTGCGCAGGCGTTCGTTATGACTGCCGCGCCGGCGAGAAAGGACAGCGGCGAAATCGGATCGTTGGGCATCCGTCTGACCTCATGACAGCAACGTCCTGGGAGAGCGCGCCCAAGCGCCGCAAAATGGCTACAGAGAGCTATACCCGGTGGGTAGATCGCCCAATGCATGCATCAGAGATAGCAGCCATTTGCTTATAGAGAAGGACTTTGTATATTTGTCAGCGATACCTTACAGGCATGGTAGAAGGAATGGAACTTCGACACCTCCGATACTTCGTTGCAGTCGCCGAGGAAGGCAACCTCACCGTGGCCGCTGAGAAGCGGCTCCACACGGCGCAGCCTTCGTTGAGCCGTCAGCTCCGCGACTTGGAGCTCGAGGTCGGTGCCCAATTGTTCATTCGCGGGTCTCGTGGGGTGGAACTAACTCCCGCGGGCCGTGCGTTCCTCGATCATGCCCGGCTCGCATTGAACCAGGCGGCGGAGGCGATCGCTGCAGCCAGGCGAGCTGTCCGGCCCCCGAAAACGAGCTTCTCAGTCGGTTTTCTTACGGGCCAGGAAGTGGTGTGGCTGCCGCACGTCACGCACATCCTCCGGAGCCAGTTGAAGGACATCGACTTTAGAGTGACTAGCGACTTCTCCCCAGACATTGCCCAAGCCGTGCAACGAGGAGAGATCGACCTCGGCTTCTCGCGTATCGAGCGCCAATCCGATGTCATCTACAAAGTCATCGCGCGGGAGCCGATCGTAGCCGTATTACCGAGCGATCATTTCCTGGCGGCTCGAAGCGAAATCGACCCGCGCGATCTGAATCCGGACTCCTTCATCGGATACTCGGACACGCCTCATGTCTTGCGCGGCATCGTTTACCAGTATTTGCGCGACCGAGGCATAGTCGTCTCGCCCATACATTTTCTCGACGGGTTTGCTACGGGCATTTCGCTGGTGGCGTCGACACGCGGTGTCACGCTCTTGCCGGCGTATGTTGAATCTCTCTTGCCTTCGTCAGTGGTCACGCGGCCACTCGCGGGGAACGCTCCCGTGATCGAAATTGCCGCCGGCTATCGAGCGGATAACCCGTCGCCCATACTGCGTTTCTTCCTGGAGAACATCGACCAACTCCTCGCATCCCGGTCGGCCGGGCCGAGGCATTCGGCAATGACGCCGCTGCGGCCGTGAGGGTCGGCCCGTTTGTGGTCCTTAGCGGACCAAGTGGATTATCTTTGTATTCGCTTCCCGGTTCTTCCTCATCCAATGAACAACGCACAATCGAACCGGTCTCATCGTTTTCGAACCATGTCTCTGGCACAAAAGGGTTATCCAACTCTCGATGACCCGTACCCCCTCACGCCACCCCTCTCCCTACGGGAGAGGGAGCCAACCGAGTGTGCCTCAAGAACAAAAACCTCACAAACGTTGGCGCTATTGCGCCCGGTTCTTCGGCGGGCGTCCCATGCGGCGGGCGGCAAACGCCACCGTGAAGCTCACCACCAGGAATCGCGCGAGGTGGTGCGCGCCGACATAGATCGGATCGAGGTGCAGCGCGAGCGCCAGCAGCATCATGGTGTCCTGCGCGCCCGGCGCGAACGCGACCGCGACGTCGGCCAGCCGGAACGGCAACAGCGCCACGACGATCAGCGCGAAACAGGCCGCGACGATGCTGGCGACCGCGAATGACCCCAGCGCTGCGCCCAGATAGCCGAGCAGCATCCGCGGGCTGGTATTGGCGAAGCGCGAGCCTGCCACCGCGCCGAGGGTGACGACCGCGGCGCTGCCGAGCCACCACGGCAGCTTGCACGGCGAGAAGGCCGGTGCCGTGCAGGACCGCCGACGCGGCGAGCGCGCCGAAAATCAAACCGCCGGGAAACCGCATCCGCTGCAGGATCGCCGCCATCGCCGCCGACACGACGAGCAGCACCGCGAGTTCGCCGAACGACGTCGGCGCCGCGCTCGGCGGCATTGGGTCGACCGTGGAGCCCGCCAGCGCCAGTCCTGCCGGCAGGCCGATGACGATCAGCAGCACCCGCATGACCTGCACCACGGCGATGCCGCGCAGGTCGGCGTTGAACTCGGCCGACAGCGCCATGACCTGCGCCATCGAGCCGGGGCTCGCGCCGAGCAGCGCGGAGAGCGGCTCCCAGCCGTGCACGAACCGCAGGTAGCAGGCGGTGGCGAGGAACATCACGAGCGTCGAAACGACCAACAATGCGACGCTCGCCGGCCAATCGGCGATGCCTTTGATCATTTCCGGCGTCACGACCGCGCCGAGCAGGACGCCGACCAGCACGAACGACGCGCGGGCGATCGGCAGCATGACTGTCATGGGCCGGCCGATCAGGGCGGCCAATGCCACCGCCAGCATCGATCCCATGACCAAGCCGGCCGGCAAGCCGGTCGCGGCCGCAGCGCACGCCGCCGAGCGTTGCGATCAGCAGCGTCTCGGCGGTTGGCTGCAACTCGCGCCGAAGGGAAGAAGGAGGAGGCATCGATCGGTCCCGAAGTCGGGTCGCCCGCGCGATGCGCAAGCCATGCTACGTGTCGCTCATGTCGCTAGTGTCGCGGATAACGTCAAATCCGCAGCACTGACGCGGCTACGGCCGATCAATGCCGCGCGGCCGGCACGGCGTCAAATGCGGCAAGTCGATCTGCATCGCGGGTATTCGGTGCGCGCGGGCGCACTCACGCGCCCCGCCATTGACCACAATCCGCTCAAGGCCCCGGCGGGCCTCCCATCGCGGGCCGTTTGAGATACACTTCAACGCGGACGACGCCAGGGGGTTCAACCCCAGGGGCACGCGGACGCGGGAGCATGCTGCAAGGCTGGGTGGTCATCGCCTGCGCGCTCGGCTACCTCGGACTGCTGTTCGTGGTCGCGAGCTATGGCGACAAGACGCGGCACTTCGGCCGCGAAGGCCGCTTGCGCCATCTGATCTATCCGCTGTCGCTCGCGATCTACTGCACGTCCTGGACCTTCTTCGGCTCGGTCGGCCTCGCCACCCGCACCGGGTTCGAGTTTCTGACGATCTATCTCGGCCCCATTCTGATGATCGGCCTGTGCTCGCCGCTCATCATACGGATCGTCCGCCTCGCCAAGGCGCAGAACATCACCTCGATCGCCGACTTCATCGCCGCCCGTTACGGCAAGGCGCAGACGGTGGCCGCGGCCGTCGCGCTGATCGCCATCGTCGGCACCATTCCGTACATCGCGCTGCAGCTCAAGGCGGTGTCCTCTTCACTCACCACCATCCTGGTGCATATCGGGCCGGCGAGCGGCGCGATGCAGCCGGTGCTGGGCGACATCGCCTTCTACGTCGCGGTCGCGATGGCACTGTTCGCGGTGCTGTTCGGCACCCGGCACATCGACGCCACCGAGCATCAGGACGGACTGATGCTGGCGATCGCGACCGAGTCGCTCGTCAAGCTGGTGGCGTTCGTCGCGGTCGGCATTTTCGTGACCTTCTGGCTGTTCGACGGGCCGTTCTCGCTGTTTGCCCGCGCGCTCGAACGTCCCGATACCGCGGCGGTGCTGACGCGCGAGCCCTTGCTGGGCACGCTGATCGCGATGACGATGCTGTCGCTGTTCGCCATCGTGCTGCTGCCGCGGCAGTTTCACGTCACCGTGGTGGAGAACAACAGCGAGGCCGAGATCAAACGGGCGGCCTGGCTGTTCCCGCTCTACCTGGTGCTGATCAACCTGTTCGTGGTGCCGATCGCGCTCGCCGGCATGCTGACCTTCACCAGCGGGCAATTCGACAGCGACATGTTCGTGCTCGCGCTGCCGCTGGCGGCGCGGCTACGACCTGCTGACCATCGCAGCCTTCATCGGCGGACTTTCGGCCGCGACCGCCATGGTGATCGTCGAGTCGGTCGCGCTCGCCATCATGGTGTCGAACGACATCGTCATGCCGCTGGTGCTGCAGCGGCGCGAGGCGCTGATCACCGGCAGCGAGAATGTCGGCCGGCTCCTGCTGACGGTGCGGCGGATGGCGATCTTCGTCATCCTGTTCTTCGCCTATCTGTACTATCGGCTGGCCGGCGACGCGCAGCTTGCCTCCATCGGGCTGCTGTCGTTCGCCGCGGTCGCGCAGCTCGCGCCGGCCTTCTTCGGCGGGCTGATCTGGCGGCGCGCCACCGCGCGCGGCGCGCTCGCCGGCATGACGACCGGCATTTTGGTCTGGGCCTACACGCTGCTGCTGCCGAGCTTCGCGGACGCCGGCATCGTCGGGCAGAGCATCCTCAGCCAGGGCCCGTGGGGCATCGCCATGCTGCGCCCGCAGGCGCTGTTCGGGCTCGACCTGCCGCCGCTGGTGCACGGCGTGCTCTGGAGCCTCACGCTGAACGTCATGGCCTATGTGGCGTTCTCGTTCGGGCGCGCGCCGGCATCGATCGAGCGGCTGCAATCCGACCTGTTCGTGCCGTCCGATCTCACCCCGATCGCTCCCAGCTTCCGGCTCTGGCGCTCGTCGGTGACGGTCGAGGAGCTCACCACCACGATCGCCCGCTATCTCGGCGAGGAGCGCACGCGCACCTCGTTCGACAGCTACGCGCTGACCCGCGGCGTCAGCCTCGACCCCAAGGGCGAAGCGGACTTCCAGGTGCTGCGGTTTGCCGAGCACCTGCTGGCCTCGGCGATCGGCGCGGCCTCGTCCCGACTCGTGCTGTCGCTGCTGCTGCGCAAGCGCACGGTGTCCACCAAGGCCGCGCTCCGGCTGCTCGACGACGCCAGCGCGGCGATCCACTACAACCGCGAAATCCTCCAGACCGCGCTCGACCACGTGCGGCAGGGCATCGCGGTGTTCGACAAGGACCTTCACCTGGTCTGCTGGAATCGGCAGTTCGGGGAAATCCTGACGCTCCCGCCACAACTCACCCGCGTCGGCACGGCGCTGCACGAAATTCTGCAGTTAAGCGCCGAGAACACCGCCGACGACGAGGCCGCCGGCCTGCTGATGCGCGAACGGCTCGCCCGCTATGTGGCAAGCAGCGAACCCTTCCTCGAACGCTTCGCCGAGCGCGACCTCGTGATCGAGGTGCGCTCGAACCCGATGCCGGACGGCGGCATCGTCACGACCTTCACGGACATTACGCCGAGCGTGAAGGCCGCCGAGGAACTCGAACGCGCCAACGAATCGCTCGAACGCCGGGTGCAGGAACGCACCGAGGAACTGACCCTGCTCAACAGCGAGTTGGGCCGCGCCAAGGCCGAGGCCGACGAGGCCAATATTTCGAAGACCAAGTTCCTCGCCGCCGCCAGCCACGACATCCTGCAGCCGCTCAACGCCGCCCGGCTCTACGTCACCAGCCTGGTCGAGCGGCAGCGTGGCGGCGACAATTCCCAGCTCATCGGCAACATCGACGCCTCGCTCGACGCGGTCGAGGAGATCTTCGGCGCCCTGCTCGACATCTCGCGTCTCGACACCGGCGCGATGAAAACCGAGAAGATGAATTTCCGCATCGACGAGCTGTTCCGCCAGCTCGAGGTCGAATTCACGCCGCTGGCGCAGGAGAAAGGCCTCACGCTCAAGTTCGTCGCCTCCTCGATGGCGGTGCATTCCGACCGGCGGCTGCTGCGCCGCCTGCTGCAGAACCTCGTCTCCAACGCCATCAAGTACACGCCGCGGGGCCGCGTTCTGGTCGGCTGCCGGCGGCGCCGCGGCAAGCTGCGCATCTACGTCTACGACACCGGCCTCGGCGTGCCGCACGGCAAGAAGAACGCGATCTTCAAGGAGTTTCACCGCCTCGACGAAGGCGCGAAGGTGGCCCGCGGCCTCGGGCTCGGCCTCTCGATCGTCGAGCGCATCGCGCGGGTGCTCGAGCACAAGATCACGGTTGCGTCCACCGTCGGCCGCGGCTCCTGCTTCTCGGTGGACGTGCCGATCGCGCCGGCGCTGCCGTCGAGCCGGCAAACGCGCATCGTGCACGACGCCGATCGCGTGCAATTGTCCGGCGTCGTCGTGCTGTGCATCGACAACGATCTCGCGATTCTCGACGGCATGGAGACGCTGCTCGGCGGCTGGGGATGCCGCGTGCTCAAGGCGCCGGACTTGGCGTCGGCCGCCGCGGCCATCGTGGACGCCAAGGTATCGCCCGACGGCCTGCTGGTCGATTACCATCTCGACCAGGGCAACGGCATCGAGGTCGATCGCCGAGCTCCGCAAGTTGCTTCGGCGCCGAACTTACCGCCATCCTGATTACCGCCGACCGCAGCCCGCGGGTACGCGAGGAAGCGCGCGCACACGGCGTCCAGGTGCTCAACAAGCCGATCCGGCCGGCCGCGCTACGTGCGCTGCTCACGCAATGGCGGGTGCAGCGCGTCGCCGCGGCGGAGTAGCCGCACATGCCGTTGAACCTCAGCCAGATCGGGCAGATCGCGTTCGCAACGAGCGACGTCGATCGAGCTGAGAATTTTTACCGGGACGTTCTCGGGCTGCGCGCACTTTATCGCTTCGGCGATCTGGCATTCTTCGACTGCGCAGGCGTTCGATTGATGATCGAGAAAGCGCGCACGCCGGACGACATCGCCTGTGCATCGGTCGTCTATTTTCGCTGCGCCGACATCGCGCTGGCGGTGCGCGAACTTGAAGGGCGCGGCGTGACGTTCAGCAGCAAGCCGCATCTCATTGCGAAAATGGACGACCACGATCTGTGGATGGCGTTTTTCACCGATCCCGACGGCCACACGCTCGCGCTGATGCAAGAAGCGCCTAAAGGCTACAGGCCGCCGCAACAATAAATCCGGCGGTCAGGGCGCCGAACCGGCCGACTGCGGCCCTTGCACAAGCTCGATCTTGGCGGCGGCGATCACCGCCTGGGTGCGGCTTTCCACGCCCAGCTTCTGCAAGATCGCCGATACGTGCGCCTTGATGGTCGCCTCCGAGACGCTGAGTTCGTAGGCGATCTGCTTGTTGAGCAATCCTTCGGACAGCATCATCAGCACCCGCACCTGCTGCGGCGTCAGCGAAGCGAGCCGCGCCAGCAGGTCCGCGGATTCGGCATCCGAGCCGGCGCCGAGGTCGATGTCGGGCGGTGTCCAGACCCCGCCCTCGAATACGCGCGCGATCCCGGTGCGGATCGCCTCGATGCCGAGCGTCTTCGGGATGAAGCCGGACGCGCCGAAATCCAGGCAGCGCCGGATCACCGCCGGATCGTCGTTGGCCGATACCACGACCACCGGGATGCTGGGATATTGCGCGCGCAGGTACATCAGGCCGGAGAAGCTCCGCGCACCCGGCATCGTCAGGTCGAGCAGGATCAGGTCGAACTCGCCGCCGCGCTCCAGAACCTCGGCAAGATCTTCGAACGATCCCGCCTCGGCAATGTCGACGTTCGCCAACAGGCCGGACACCGCTTCGCGCAACGCTCCGCGAAACAGCGGATGATCGTCCGCGATGACCAGACGGTAGCTGATCGAGTCGCTCACCCCGTTACTCTCCTGGTCACGGTCGGCCTCGAAAATCGATCATAGCACAACCAGCGAGGCGAGTGCGCCGAACTGCCCGGCCTGCCTCACCCCCCGCTGCCGATGAATTGCAGCACGATCTCCCGCCGGTGCGGGCGCGCGCGATGTTCGGCGACGTAGATGCCCTGCCAGGTGCCGAGCGCCAGCGCACCCTCGGCGACCGGGACATGAAGCGAGACGCCGGTCAGCATGGTCTTGACGTGGGCCGGCATATCGTCGGGGCCTTCGGCATCGTGCACCCAGCCGGCATCGGCAGGCGCAAGCCGTGCAAGCGCCGTCGACAAATCGGTCTGAACGTCGGGATCGGCGTTCTCCTGAATGACCAGCGAGGCCGAGGTGTGCCGCAGAAACAGCAGCAGCGCGCCATCATGGCCGCCGGCCTCGGCGACGAAACGGGCGGCATCGCGCGTGATCTCCGTGAAGCCCGCCCCGGCGGTCTCGACCACCAGGGTCGCGGTCGCCATGACGTCGGGCGTCAGCCGTGTCACCGTCATGCGGCGGCCCGCGATGGCTCCAGGAACGGCCGTCATGACTTCTACATCGCTCCCTTCTGCACGCTGGTGATCATGTCGACCATCCGGCGCCAAACCTTCTCGACGAACGCCATCGCTTTATTGACCTCTGCATCGGGCAGGAGATGCGGATCCTCGATCTTTGCCGGCGGATCGGACTTGACCACACCCGGCAGCGGCAGGCTGCGGGCGATCAACTCCTTCTTGAGCGCCGCGTTCTCGCCCTGCAGCCGGGCAATCTCACCCTCCAGAGCCGCGCGCTCGTCCGCCACCGCCTGGCAGGTCCAACCGGTCCCCTTGCGGGTACAGGCCGACACCTGCCCGGTACGGCCATCGAGCCGCACGTATCCGTCCTTGGTACGATGAAAGCTATAGCGGCTGTCGTCGGCCGGCATGTCCGCCGCCCGGACGGCCGGCCCCGCGCAGGCGACGCCCCCGGCGATAGGAACGAGCAGCACGAGAAGCGCGAATGCGGTTCATTCCTGGGTCTCCTGGGCGCCTGCACGAACCGGACCGGCGCACTCGTTCCCCGCCACCACACTAACTGCGTTTTGGCCCGGACAGTACCGTCGCCATCATCGTGGACTGGCCGCGATCCGCGCTCGGAAAGAGCCCCGACGGCGCGCAAAACAGCCTCGATCGGACGCTCCGCTTCCGCCGTTTTAGTCAGTACAATTCATAGATATACGCCGGGAGGCGGAATTCTTGACTCACCCAGACCCAGTGCGTATGTTCCGCCCGGCCTTGGGGCGGCGGCACGGCCGCGAAAACCGTCGCGGGTGTCGATAGCATGGCCGGCGACGACGCACGCGGAAACGGCAATCGTGGAAAACCTCCGCCCGACGAGGCTGCGCTCCGTGCGCGGTTGAAGCATCTCGGCGAACGGCTCGGCCACGTCCATTCCGACCGTCCCTCCGACAGTAGCCCGGATCAACGTCCGACCACCGATCCGTCGGCGATCGCTCGGGGATTTCGGTTGTCGACCGAACTGGTCGCCGGCGTCCTGTTGGGAGCGGCGATCGGTTGGCTGATCGATTGGGGGCTGGGAATTTCGCCGTGGGGCATGATCGTGTTTCTGCTCCTCGGGTTTGCCGCTGGCGTTCTTAACGTGATGCGGGCGGCGGGGGTGGTTCCGACCAATACGTTGGATCCGCCCGGTACGAAGCGATAAGTCGGAATGCGCGCAACCGGCATGTGCGCGCGTCAGCGAAGGGCCCGGTCCTGTTATGGATCCCATCCATCAGTTTGAGATCGTCAACCTCTTTACCTTCTTCAAGGTCGGCAACACGTCGATCGCCTTCACCAACTCCGCGCTCTACATGGTGATCGCGCTCGCCGTGATCACGCTGCTGATGGTCGGCGCGACCGGATCGCGCGCGTTGGTCCCGGGCCGGCTGCAGTCGGTCGCCGAGATGTCCTACGAGTTCGTGGCGAACACCCTGCGCAGCAGCGCCGGCACCGAGGGGATGCGGTTCTTTCCGCTGGTGTTCTCGCTGTTCATGTTCATCCTGGTGCTGAACGTCATCGGGATCATTCCGTACACGTTCACGGTCACCAGCCATATCATCATCACGGTCTCGCTCGCGCTGCTGGTGTTCCTCACCGTGATCATCTACGGCTTCTGGCGCAACGGCCTGAAGTTCTTCAAGCTGTTCGTGCCGAGCGGCATCCCGATCTACATCCTGCCGCTGGTGACCTTCATCGAGGTGCTGTCGTTCATTTCGCGCCCGGTCTCCCACAGCGTGCGGTTGTTCGCCAACATGCTGGCCGGGCACATCACGTTGAAGGTGTTCGGCGGCTTCGTGACCATGCTGGGCGCGCTCGGCGTCGCTGGCTGGCTCGGCGCCGCCCTGCCGCTCGGGCTGACCGTGGCGCTGACCGCTCTCGAACTGCTGGTGGCGTTCCTGCAGGCCTATGTGTTCGCGATTCTCACCTGCATCTATCTCAACGATGCGATCCACCCCGGCCACTGAACCGGCCCCGAACTGAACTGGAAGGAGTTTTACGATGGATCCTCAGGCCGCAAAAATGATCGGTGCCGGCATCGCCTGCATCGGCATGGGTGGCGCCGGCGTCGGCGTCGGCATGATTTTCGGGCACTATCTCGCAGCCGCGGTGCGCAACCCGTCCGCCGCCCAGGGCCAGTTCGGCAACCTGATTTTCGGCTTCGCGGTGACCGAAGCGCTCGGCATCTTCTCGCTGCTGATCGCGCTTCTGCTGCTGTTCGCACTCTGAGGACGGAGCGCCTGATGGTGCCGCCGCGCACCGCCAGGTGAACTTCGGACAGGTAGACTTCGGAGCGATCAATGGCGCAAAAGAACGCGCAACCGGCAGGCTCGACGGAGCACATCCCTCCCGGCGAAGCACGCGAAGGGCTTTCCGCCGTTCGACTGCAACCACGTTCGCATCGCAGTTGCTGTGGCTGGCGCTCACCTTCGTGGCGCTCTACCTGCTGATGGCGCGGGTCGCGCTGCCGCGCGTCGGCGCCATCATCGAAAACCGCCGCCAGCGCATCGCTGGCGACCTGGCCGACGCGCAGCGCTTCAAGGACCAGTCCGACAGCGCCATCGCGGCCTACGAGAAGGCGCTGGCGGAAGCCCGCGGGCGCGCCCAGACGGTCGCCAACGAGGCCCGCGAGAAGCAGGCCGCGGCGGCCGAAGTCCACCGCAAGTCGCTCGACGTCAAGCTCAATGCCCATATCGCCGAAGCCGAAAAGACCATCGCGGGCAGCCGGTCGGCGGCCATGGCCAACGTTCGCACCATCGCGGCCGACGCCGCGGCGGCGATCGTCGAACGGCTGACTGGCTCGGCCCCGGCCAAGACCGACGTCGCAGCCGCCGTCGGCGACGTGCTCAAGCGCTGAGGAAGCCATGTTCGAAGCCGAATTCTGGGTCGCGGTCTCATTCGTCCTGTTCTTGGTGGTGATGGCCTATTTCGGCGTGCACAAACTCATGGTCAAAGGCATCGACGACCGCCGCGACCGCATCAAGGCCGAACTCGACGAGGCGCGCCGCCTCAAGGAGGAGGCGCAGGCAGTGCTCGCTCAATACGAGCGCAAGAAGCAGGAGGCCGAACGCGAGGCCGAGGCCATCATCAACAGCGCCATGGCGGAGGCCGAGCGCATCGCGACCGAGGCCAAGGCCAAGATGGAGGATTTCGTCGCCCGGCGCACCAAGATGGCCGAAAACAAGATTGCGCAGGCCGAGGCGCAGGCCATGGCCGACGTGCGCTCCTCCGCCGCCGAAGCCGCGGTCGCTGCGGCGCAGTCGTTGCTGTCCCGGATCGTGAAGGGCAAGGTCGCCGACGGCCTGATCGACAAGGGGATCGAGGACGTCCGGAGCAAGCTCAACTAGGTCAGGCTTCGTTCGCCCGCGGCCCGTGCCCGACTTTTGCCACCACGTGCGATTCTTATCCTCGAGGCTGATTCGGCAGACGGCGCCGGGGGGTGCCGTTGGGTGGTGCAGACGCGGGGGCGTTGGTGATCATCTTTGACTGCAACGGCGTGCTGATCGACAGCGAGCGGATCGCGGCCTCGGTCGCGGCGGAGTTGTTTCAGCGGATCGGCATTCCCCTGACCGCCGAACTGGTGCTGCGGTATTTCTTCGGACGGCGGCCGGCCGACATGTTCGCGACCGTGGAGGCAGCGATGCGACAGCCTCTGCCGTCCGGGTTCGCCGCGGGCGTCGCGGCCGCGACGATCGAGCGCTTACGGGCCGAACTGCGGGCCATGCCGCACGCTGTCCATGCGCTCACCTGGCTGCGCGGACCGAAATGCGTGGCGTCGTCGGCACCGAAGGACCGCGTGCAAATGAGCCTGCAGACGGCGGACCTCTACCGGTTCTTCGAGGGTTGCGTGTTCTCGGCGAGCGACGTGCCGAACGGCAAGCCGGCGCCCGACCTGTTTCTCCGTGCGGCGGCCCAGATGGGCGTGCAGGCCGTGGACTGCATCGTGGTCGAGGACTTGCCCGCCGGCGTGACCGCGGCCACCGCGGCCGGAATGACCCCGGTGGGATTTGTCGGCGGCAGCCATGCGGAAGCGGGGCTCGCGGAGCGTTTGCTCGCGGCCGGCGCGCGCGAGATCGTGGCCGACCTGCGCCACCTCAAGAGCACCGTCGTCAGCTTGCGGGGCTACTGATCCCGCCTCGCAGTTTACGCTATTGGGTCTTGGCCGGCGGCCGCTTTGTGTTCTTGGGTGCAGGCTTTGCGGCCTTGTCGCCAACATCGTCGAAGCCGACGTAGATCACGTAGGCTGCCAGTTCGGTGCTCGGCGGCGTCGGAAATGTCATGCTGTCGTCGACGTCGAGCCACGCCACGTTGGTCTCGCCCTGCGAGACCGTCACCGGCACGCGCTTGAACTTGGTGGCGATGGTCTTGGGCTCCGGCCCTTCCTTCACGACCGCGTAGCGCAGCGGCACATCGACGCTGCCCGGACCGCCCTGCGGCCCGATGATCACGCGCCCCTGGACCCCGACCTTGATCGAGAGATTGCCGTCCGCGACGTTGCATTCGCGCGCCAACTGATTGAACGAGACTTGGTACCGCAGATCTCCGGCGGTCGCCTGACCTTGCTTCGCGGTGGCGACGTTGAACGTGCCGGCGCCGGCGCGGATTTCGACGCCCGGGCAGTCAACCGAGGCCGCGACCGGCTTGGCGGTCGCGGGCACGGCCGGCGTCGCCTCCTTGGGGCCGGTGAAATAACTCGACA
This sequence comes from uncultured Alphaproteobacteria bacterium, assembly GCA_963807865.1. Lineage (GTDB taxonomy): Bacteria > Pseudomonadota > Alphaproteobacteria > Rhizobiales > Xanthobacteraceae > VAZQ01. The sequence goes on from CAWEDK010000011.1 coordinate 36,698, forward strand.
GCCGGCTCATCACGGTCGGCGAGGAATCTTGCGCACCGACATTCTGCGCCGACGAGCATCCCGCCAATGCCAGTGCCCCGGCCAGCAGCGCCGGAATTCTGATCTCGCGACCGATTCGTCCGTCACCATACGCGCGCATTGCGTCCACTCGACTGATTTGAACGGCCCCCTACAGGTCTCCTAAAGCGCAACCGTGGCGGCCCCAAGGCTCAATCACCGGCCCGAATCAGGGCGCCGGATCGTCCGCCAGCCGTGCATAGAGCAGGTGGTCCTGCCAGATGCCGTTGATGCAGAGATACTGCCGGGCGAACCCCTCGCGGGTAAAGCCGGTTTTTTCCAGGAGCCGCACCGAGGCCGCGTTGCCGGGGATGCAGGCGGCCTCGACCCGGTGCAGCCGCAGAGTCCCGAACGCAAACGGGATGACGGCATTCACCGCCGCCGTCATGTAGCCCTGGCGGGCGTAGGCGGCGCCCATCCAGTAGCCGAGGCTCGCGGCCTGCGCACAGCCGCGCCGGATGTTGGCGAGCGTCAGGCCGCCGACCAGCGCATTGTCCGGTTTGCGGAAGACGAAGAACGCGTAGGCCAGGTCGGCACGCTGGTCTTCCGAGTAGCGCTTGACCCGCCGCCGGAACGAAGCGCGGGCCAAATCGTCGGCCGGCCAGGTCGGCTCCCAGGGCGTGAGAAAGTCCCGGCTCGCGGCGCGCAGCACCGACCATTCGGCATGGTCGGACACCTGCGGCGTGCGCAGGGCTACCCCCTCCCCGGCGATCACCGGGATCATCTCGGACAGGCTAACGGAGCGGAAGAACGCCATCGGGCTTCATACCATAGCCCGCCGCGAACGCTCGGGTCCGGGACCCGCAGGGCGCTGGCGGCAGACCCAGGCTCGTCGGCAAAGCTTCATGCGGCCCGGCGGACCAGACTTTCCGCAATCGTGGCGGCACTTTCAAGCCCGCTGCCCGGCCCCAGCGCGGCGATCGCCGGGCGGCCGCGCGCCAGCAGGGCGCGGCCGGCGGCACGCGCGCTCTCGGCCGTGACCGCATCGATCTTCGCGACGATCTCCTCCAGCGGAATCGGCCGCCCCCAATTGATGATCTGCCGCGCCAACTGTCCGGCGCGCGCGCCCGAACTCTCGAGCGCCATCAGCAGTCCGGCCTTCATCTGCGCCTTGGCGCGCGCCACTTCGGCGTCCGTCACGGTCTCGGCCGCGTTGGCGATCTCGTCGACCACGACCTGCATGAGTTCCGGAAGATCGGACGCATCGGTGCCGGCATAGAGGCCGAACATCCCGGTGTCCGAATAGGGCATGTGAAAAGAATGGATGGCGTAGCAGAGCCCGCGCTGCTCGCGCACTTCCTGAAACAACCGCGACGACATTCCGCCGCCGAGCACGTTGGCGAAGACATCGAGGCTCATCAGGCCGGGATCGCGATGCGGCAGCCCGGACATCGCCAGCGCGACATGCACCTGTTCGAGATCGCGCGACTCGATGTGCGAGCCGCCGACGAAGCGGGCCGGCTCCGGCACCGGCGCGGACGCGCTGGTGAAGCTCGCGAAACGATGCTCGACCTCGCGAACGATCGCCTTGTGATCGACCGCGCCGGCCGCCCCGACCACCATGTCGGGGCCCCGATAATTGCGCGTGAGGTAACCGGCGATCTTGCGGCGGTCGAACGAGCGCACCGTCGTAGGCGTGCCGAGAATGGAGCGGCCGACCGGCTGGTCCGGAAAGGCGATGGTCTGCAGGCGGTCCCAGATCAGATCGTCGGGCGTATCCTCGACGGCGCCGATCTCCTGCACGATGACGTTCTGCTCGCGCTGCAACTCCTCCGGATCGAACGCCGGTTCGGACAGGATGTCGGACAAGACATCGAGCGCGAGCGGCACATCGGCCTTCAGCACGCGGGCATAATAGGCGGTGGTCTCGACCGAGGTCGCGGCGTTGAGGTCGCCGCCGACCGCCTCGATCTCTTCGGCGATCTGGCGCGCGGTGCGCCGCTTCGTACCCTTGAACGCCATGTGTTCGAGCAGATGGGAAATCCCGTGCTCGTCCGGCCGCTCGTCGCGACTGCCGGAGCCGACCCACACCCCGAGCGAGGCCGTCTCGAGATGCGGCATCTCGGCGGTAACGACCGTCAGGCCGGAGGGCAGACGCGTGACTTCGACACTCATGCAACAACTCCTTCGCGCGCGGCGCGGCTGGTAGACAGGATATGAGCCTCGACCGATCTTTGATCAACCGGCAGCGGCGTCATGCGCTCCGGTCGCCGATCGAGGTCCGCAAGCCATTCGGGTAACGCCGGCCGCACGCCGCAAGCTGCTTCGACCGCATCCGGGAATTTGGCCGCGTGCGCGGTTCCCAGGACGATCATCGGCACCGACGGATCGTGCGTTTCCTTCTCCGCCACCGCCATGCCGACGGCGGTGTGCGGATCGACGAATTCACCGGTCTCGCGCAGCATGGTGCGGATCGTCGCCGCGGTTTCCTGTTCGTCCGCACGGCCGGCGGCGAAGGCCGTCCGGATGCTGGCGAGCGCCGGCCCGGATAGCGTGAACTGCCGGGACTGGGCGAGCGACGCCATCAGGGCGCGAACGGCGCCGCCGTCGCGGCCATAGACTTCGAACAGCAGCCGCTCGAAATTCGACGCGACCTGGATGTCCATCGAGGGCGACGTGGTCGGCACCACGTCGCGCAAATCGTAGGTGCCGGTCGCGACGGTGCGCGCAAGGATGTCGTTGACGTTGGTGGCGATCACCAGCCGGTCGATCGGCAGCCCCATGCGTGACGCCACATAGCCCGCATAGACGTCGCCGAAATTCCCGGTCGGCACCGTGAAAGCGACCTTGCGGGCCGGTGCGCCGAGCGCCACCGCGGCGGTGAAGTAGTACACCACCTGCGCGACGATGCGCGCCCAATTGATGGAGTTGACGCCCGAAAGTCCGATCCGGTCGCGAAAGCCGTGGTGGTTGAACATGCTCTTCACGAGCGCCTGGCAATCGTCGAACGTGCCGTCGATCTCCAGCGCATGGACGTTGCGGTCGTCGGCGCTGGTCATCATCCGCCGCTGCACATCCGAGACGCGACCGCGCGGGAACAGGACGTAAAGGTCGGTGCGTGCGCGACCGCGGAACGCCTCCACGGCCGCACCGCCGGTGTCGCCCGAGGTGGCGACCACCACGGTGGTCCGCTCGCCGCGCTGGGCGAGCACATAATCCATCAGCCGGCCCAGCAACTGCATGGCCAGATCCTTGAAGGCCAGCGTCGGTCCGTGAAACAGCTCAAGCGCGAAGTCGCCCGGACCGTACTGCCGCAGCGGGACGACCGCCGGATGGCGGAAGCTGCCGTAGGCTTCGCGAATCATGCGCGCGAGCTCGTGCTCAGGAATCTCACCGCCGACAAAAGGACGGATGATCTCGGTGGCGACCTCGGCATAAGGCCGGCCGGCAAAGCCGGCGATCGCCCGCGGATCGAGCTGCGGCCACGCGACCGGCACGTAGAGACCGCCGTCGCGCGCCAGCCCGGCGAGCATGACGTCGACAAACCCGAGCGAGGACGCCTCGCCCCTGGTGGAGACATATTGCACGGCTCAGTCGCGCTCCGGCCTATGAGAGGCACGCGTCCCGGCCCAGCGAGGCCGGAACAGACTTCCTAACACCATGAAGTTATTCACCTTTCCGGGGGGATCGACGATCAGGACCGGACGGCCGACGCACCATAGAGGGTGAACGCAGCCGGCACAAGAAAGCTCATCGCGTGCCGGCCGCGCCGGAGCGGCGGCCGCGCAGCCAGATCGCGAACATCACGACCACGACCACGGCGAGCGCATACCAGGTGAGCGCGTACTGCAAATGATCGTTGCGAAGCTTCACCCGCAGCGGAACCAGCCTGCGGGAGCCCGCCACGCGGTTGCGGCGCCTCCAACTCGACGAAGAAAGGCGCAACGTCAGGCCATCCCTTGGCGGCAGCGATCGCCAGCGGGTCGCGCAAGAACCACACATTGCGCGAACGCGCGCCGGCCGGCGTAAACCACGCGGGCGCCTCCGGCCAGCGCATGACGCCAATCATCTCCTGGGACGCCGCGTCTCGGGATGCGGTGGCGTCGCCACTGCGGGTCGACGGATCCTGCCGGCCTTCCGGCACGAAGCCACGATTGATCACCACTGTGCCGCCGTCGGCGAGCCAAGCTGGCGCAAACACCCAATAGCCGGGACCGCTGACGTCGGGACGAAAGGTGGAGCCGCCGCCCGCAAACACCAGCGCTTCCTCGCCGGGTACGAAGGCGCCCTTGAATTTCACGCGGCGAAACTCGTCGGCGGATGCCGTGAGGTCGGGCCAGCGCGTACGCGGCGGCAGTTCGGCCGGTGCCGCCGTCAGCCGCACTTCGAGTGCACGGGTCAAGCCGTCCTTCCAGGCCATGCGCTGGAGTTGCCACGTCCCGAGTCCGAGAAAGGTCGCCAACGCCGCGCTGGAAAACAGGATCGGCACCGCCAGCGAAGCGCGCAACCGCGTCGCCGTCACGGCGAATCGCCACCGGTGAAGCGCACCTCTTCGGCCTTGTGGTGATACTGCACGGCCACCAGCAGGCCCTTCATCGGGCGCAACGGCGCGATGGTCGTCAACAGGATGAGCGGCAGCCACAGCAGCGCATGAACCCAATAGGGCGGCTCGTAGGCCATCTCCACCGCCAGCGCGGCGCCGGCGACGATGAAGCCGGAGATGAACATCACGAAAAATGCCGGGCCGTCGGCGGTATCGACGAAGGAATAATCCAGTCCGCATACCTCGCATCTCGGAGCGAGCGTGAGGAAGCCCTGGAATAGTTTGCCTTTGCCGCAGCGTGGGCAGCGGCAACTGAGCCCCTTGACGATCGATGCATTCAGTGAGGGTTCGTCGGGCATACCGAAGTCTTCTTTGCTGAAGCTCATCTAAGGCGGCGCCCCGAAAACAAAAGGGGCGGCCGTGCGCCGCCCCCCGATGCAATGACCTGCCGGTCAGTGGACGTATTCGTGCGGATGGGGGCCGGCACCCCAGACATAGATGCAGGCGAACAGGAACAGCCAGACCACGTCGACGAAATGCCAGTACCAGGCCGCGAACTCGAACCCGAGATGCTGGGTCGGCGTGAAATGGCCGAGATAGGCGCGGATCAGGCAAACGATCAGGAAGGTCGTTCCGATCAGAACATGGAAACCGTGAAAGCCGGTCGCCATGAAAAAGGTTGCACCGTAGATGTTGCCGCTGAAGTGGAAGGACGCATGCATGTACTCGTAGGCCTGCACGCAGGTAAACGCCGCACCGAGGACGATCGTCAGGATCAGTCCCCATTTCAGCCCCTGGCGGTCATTCTCCAGCAGCGCATGATGCGCCCACGTGACCGTCGTACCGGACGTCAGCAGGATCAGGGTGTTGAGCAGCGGCAGATGCCATGGATCGAACGTCTCGATACCTTTGGGCGGCCAAACGCCGCCCAGAAACTGCTCGCGCATGATCTGCTGCAAGTCGGAGGGAAACAGCGCGGTATTGAAATAGGCCCAGAACCACGCGACGAAGAACATCACCTCCGAGGCAATGAACAGGATCATCCCGTAGCGATGAGAGATCTGCACCACGCCGGTGTGATGACCCTGATGGGTTGCTTCTTTCGCAACGTCGTACCACCAGCCGAACATCGTGTAGAGCACGCCGAGGACGCCCGCACCGAAGATGAACGGCGCCGCCGCGAACATGTGATGCATCCAGGTGATCAAGCCGATCGCCATGACGAACACCGAAACAGAGCCCACCGCCGGCCACGGACTCGGGTCGACCAGATGGTAGTCATGATGCGGCTTGGCGTGAGCGTCGGCCATCTTGCGTCTCTCCGTTTCTCAGGCAGTCGCGCGCAACGCGAGTGCCCGCATCGTTTCAGCTCCGTCCCGGCGCACTGACACTTTCCGCGCGCGGCGGTTCCTGCTGCCGGACCGGGTACATGGTGTAGGACAGCGTGATGGTGTTAAGGCCATCCTGATCGGTATCCTTCACCATCTCGGGATCGACGTAAAACACCACAGGCATTTCACGTGTCTCGCCCGGCTTGAGCCGCTGTTCGGTGAAGCAGAAGCAGTTGACCTTGGTGAAGTACGCGCCGACCGTCGGTGGCGAGACGTTGTACGACGCCTGCCCCACGGTCTCGCGCGCGGACAGGTTGGACACCGTATAGTTCACCGTCACCGTTTCGCCGACGCGAACTTCGATCGAATTGGCTTCGGGCTCGAACCGCCAGGGCAGCCCGCCCGAGACGTTGGCGTCGAACCGTATCAGGACTTTGCGGGCGAGCACCGGGCCCGGCGCACTCGAGGCGACCTGCGGCGTCCCGCCAAACCCGGTCGCGCGGCAGAACCAGTTGTAGAGCGGAACCGCCGCGAACGCCGCGGCCGTCATCGCACCCACGAGCACGCCGCACGCGGCCGCGACCGCCAGATTGCGGCCGTCGCGTTTGCGTTCGCTCGATGGATTGGGTCCGCTCATTTTCGCGAGTTCACATCAGAGGTCACATCATAAGGGGCGGTTGAGTACCGCCGGCCCCTTCACCAGCGTCACGAGGTAGAACAGGATGACGAGCGCGCCCAAGGCGAGCGCAATTGCGATCGATCGCGCGCGCCGGCTGCGCTTCTGCGCTTCCGTGAGAACAATGCCGGGCGGGGCGGGCTTCTTCTCATCCATGGCCGCACTTCATGCTCCCATCCCGAGACCGGCCTCAATCAGAAGAACGGCAAAGAGGACGAAGAGATAGAGGATGGAGAAGGCAAAAAGCTGCCGCGCCGCCTGCGGCGCGCGCGCACCGGCGCCTTCGCTCCAAATCCGCAGCGCGAGTACGAGCATGACGATGCCGGTCACCAGCGCGGTCACGCCGTAGATCGCACCGGCGTAACCCATGAACCACGGCGCCAACCCGGCCACCAGCAGCACGGCGGAATAGATGACGATCTGCCGGCGGGTCTCGCCGGCGCCGGCCACCACCGGCAGCATCGGCACCCGCGCGCGGGCATAGTCGTCGATGCGCAGCAGCGCCAGCGCCCAGAAGTGCGGCGGCGTCCAGACGAAGATGATGAGGAACAGCAGGAACGGCTCGAGCGAGATGCCGCCGGTGGCGGCTGCCCAGCCGATCATCGGGGGAAATGCGCCGGCGGCGCCGCCAATCACGATGTTCTGCGGCGTCGAGCGCTTGAGCCACATCGTGTAGACCACGACGTAGAAGAAGATGGTGAATGCCAGCATTGCCGCAGCGAGCCAACTCACCAGCACCGCCATCACCATCACGGAACCGACGGCGAGAACGAGGCCGAACGCCAGCGCGTCGCCCGGCGCGATGCGTCTGCGCGGGATCGGACGATTGGCGGTCCGCGTCATCAGGGCGTCGATGTCGGCGTCGTACCACATGTTCAGCGCACCCGACGCACCCGCGCCGATCGCGATACACAACAGCGCGGTGAAGCCGATCACGGGGTGGACATGCCCCGGCGCCAGCATCAGTCCGACGAGTGCGGTGAACACCACCAGCGACATCACCCGCGGCTTGAGCAGCGCCACGTAGTCGCCGACGTCGGCTTCGTTCACCACCGAGGAGGCGAGCGGCGGAACTTGCGGACGATGCTCGGCTACCGAGATGTCGGTCACGATGGTGACGCCTAACCCTTGATGAGCGGCAGCTCATTGAACTGATGGAACGGTGGTGGCGACGGCAAGGTCCACTCGAGCGTGGTCGCGCCGGCACCCCAGGGATTGTCCGCGGCCTTCTCCTTGCGCATGAACGCCAGCGCCATGCCGTAGAAGAACACGACCACGCCGAGCGCCGACAGATAGGAGCCGAGCGACGAGACGAAATTCCAGCCGGCGAAGGCGTCGGGATAGTCGGCGACGCGGCGCGGCATGCCGGCGAGCCCCAGGAAGTGCTGCGGGAAGAACACGATGTTGACGCCGATGAAGGTCAGCCAGAAGTGCAGCTTGCCGATGCTCTCGCTGTACATGTAGCCGGTCATCTTCGGGAACCAGTAGTACCAGCCGGCGAAGATGGTGAAGACGGCGCCGAGCGACAGCACGTAGTGGAAGTGCGCCACGACGTAATAGGTGTCCTGCAGCGAGCGGTCGACGCCGGCATTCGCCAGCACCACGCCGGTCACGCCGCCGACGGTGAACAGGAAGATGAAGCCCATCGCCCACAGCATCGGCGTCTTGAACTCGATCGAGCCGCCCCACATGGTGGCGATCCAGGAGAAAATCTTCACCCCGGTCGGCACCGCGATCACCATGGTGGCGGCGACGAAATAGGCCTGCACGGCAGTCGACATGCCGACGGTGTACATGTGGTGCGCCCACACCACGAAGCCGATGCCGCCGATCGCCACCATCGCGTAGGCCATGCCCAGATAGCCGAACACCGGCTTGCGCGAGAACGTCGCGACGATCTGGCTGACGATGCCGAAGCCCGGCACGATCAGGATGTAGACTTCGGGGTGGCCGAAGAACCAGAACAGATGCTGGAACAGCACCGGGTCGCCGCCGCCGTCCGGCGTGAAGAAAGTCGTGCCGAAGTTGCGGTCGGTGAGCAGCATGGTGATGGCGCCCGCCAGCACCGGCATCGACAGCAGCAGCAGGAACACTGTCACCAACTGCGACCAAACGAACAGCGGCATCTTGTGCATCGTCATGCCGGGCGCGCGCATGTTGAAGATCGTGGTGATGAAGTTGATCGCGCCGAGGATCGATGACGCACCCGCGAGGTGCAGCGACAGGATCGCGAAGTCGACCGCCGGACCGGGATGGCCGGTGGTCGAGAGCGGCGCATAGATGGTCCAGCCGGCCGCGACGCCGGGCGCGCCGCGCTCGCCCTCGACGAACAGCGAGATCACGAGCAGCAGCGAACGAGGCCGGCAGCAGCCAGAACGAGATGTTGTTCATGCGCGGGAACGCCATGTCGGGCGCTCCGATCATCAGCGGCACCATCCAGTTGCCGAAGCCGCCGATCATCGCCGGCATCACCATGAAGAAGATCATGATCAGGCCGTGCGCGGTCGTGAAAACGTTGAACATATGCGCGTCGTGGAAAATCTGCATGCCCGGATACATCAGTTCGAGCCGCATGCCGATCGACAGCACGCCGCCGATCGATGCCCCCCACCAGCGCGAACGCCAGGTACATCGTGCCGATGTCCTTGTGATTGGTGGAGTAGACGTAACGGCGCCAGCCGGTCGGATGGCCATGGCCGTTGTCGTCGTGGGCGTCATGGGCGCCGTGAGCTGTCACCGTCGTTGCCATCGTGTTCAGTCCTTCGAACTAACCGTGAATTGCGCCCGCCGTTACTCTGCGCCGCCGCGGCCTCAACGATCCGCCGTGAGCGCCGGCGGCTGCGCCGCCGCCACGCGTGGTGGGCGGCGCCGCGTCGTCGCGGGCAAACTTCTTCTTCGCTTCCTCGACCCAGGCCGCATACGCCTGCTCGCTCACCACCCGCACCGCGATCGGCATGTAGGCGTGATCCTTGCCGCACAGTTCCGAGCACTGGCCGTAGTAGATGCCTTCGCGCGTGGCCTTGAACCAGGTCTCGTTGATCCGGCCCGGGATGGCGTCGATCTTGATGCCGAACGAGGGCACCGCGAAGGCGTGGATCACGTCGGCGCCGGTGGTCAGCACCCGCACGACCTTGTTGACCGGGACCACCATGTCGTTGTCGACGCCGAGCAGGCGCGGCGGTTCCGGCTGGATCTTCTTGCGGTCGGCGTCCTGCAGCATCAGCGAATCGAATTCGAACTTGCCGTCCGGATAGCTGTAGGTCCAATACCACTGCTTGCCGGTGGCCTTCACGGTCAGGTCGGCGGGCGGGATATTGAGCTGCAGGAACAGCAGCTTGAACGACGGGACCGCGATCACCAGCAGGATCACGATCGGCACGACCGTCCACAGCACCTCGATCAGCGTGTTGTGAGTCGTGCGCGACGGCGTCGGATTGGAGCGCGCGTTGAAGCGCACGATCACGATCACCAGCAGAATCAGCACGAACAGCGTGATGACGATGATCACCCAGAGCAGGAAGTCATGAAAATTAATAATGTTATCCATCACCGGCGTGGCGGACTGCTGGAAGCCCATCTGCCATTCGGAGGGCCGCCCGATCCCGGCCAGCGCCGGCCCCCGCGCCGGTCAGCGATGGCCAGGAACGTGACCGCCAACAGGGTCAATCTATGCAGCACCAGCATTGCCGGCTCCTTCAGCGAGATCGAGGCTCTGATGCACCTGCCGCGCTCGCGCGACTGCCGGGACTGGCAATCGCGGTTACGGCCTCCGGCCGCAGTCAGCGTAAGCTCCCACCCGGACGGGTTTTACTGGCGAGCGCGCGGCGGAACCTCAAGGGGAATCCGACGCTTTCAAACCATAATTTAGAGCCGCTCGCAATGCACCATCCAGGCTTAGTTCCGGACGGCAGCCAGGCTACTTCCAGCGGCACAAGCCGTCGCGGCACGCCATAACCTGCTGAATTGTTCCCTCTTTCAGCCATAATGCAACGCTTAACTCAATCCTGATAGGTCAGTTGGACCATCAGCCCCAACCGGGGATAGCAATGGCCAAGCGTGGACATGACCGTGACCTGGGCCGGGATTTGCGGCGGGGCTTGGCGACCTTAGACGGGGGATCGGGGATGGGTGATTTTTGCCCAACAATTCGTTTGTCTGCGCTGCGTCCGCTGCTGGCGGCAGCGATTTTCGCGATTTTCGCGATGGCCGGACTGGCCGGCGCGGCGGCCGCCCAGGGCACCGTCCGTTCGGTGCATAGCGACTGGCAGGTCCGCTGCGATACGCCGGCCGGCGCGCAGGGCGAGCAGTGCGCGCTGATCCAGAGCGTCACCGCCGAGGACCGCGCCAATGTCGGCCTCACCGTCATCATCCTGAAGACCGCCGATCAGAAGTCGCGCCTGCTGCGGGTGGTCGCCCCGATGGGCGTGCTGCTGCCGTCGGGCCTCGGGCTCAAGATCGACAATGCCGACGTCGGCCGCGCCGGCTTCGTCCGCTGCCTGCCGAACGGCTGCGTCGCCGAGGTGGTCATGGACGACGAATCTGGTCAAGCAGACTGCGCACCGGCCAGACCGCGACCTTCATCATCTTCCAGACGCCCGAGGAAGGCATCGGCTTCCCGATGAGCCTCAAGGGCTTCGGCGACGGCTTCGACAAGCTGCTCCTGACGCGCTCCGTCAGCTTCCGAATTGGTCATGGCCGGGCATCAGTCCCGGCCATGACTGTTTTGTCGGACGACCTACGAGCCGGGCTTCATTTGATTGAACGGCGGCCGAGCCGCGAGTCCCCTCTCCCCTTGTGGGAGAGGGTGGCGAGCGCATGCGAGCCGGGTGAGGGGTTGCGGGCAACGAACGCTTCTTGCGAGTCGCCGCTTCTCGCCCCAACCCTCCCCCGAGCGGGAGAGCGGAGCCCACCGCCGATGCGGCACGACGATGCTTCACATCGCGATGGCGCACTCCAGCCGCCCCCTTGCCGCGCGCGTATCTAGGACTATATTCCACAGCATGCGCCCCCCCTTCCCTCGTCTCCCATTGTCCCGGATCAGCGTCCGGCCCGACCCCGACGGACCCAACGCCGTAGTGGCGCCGCGGCGCGCGGCTCACGGCCAGCCGCACACCGACGCCACGTTCGCGGCGGTGCGCCGCCTGATCGAGGAGAGCACGCTCACCTATGGGCAGATCAGGGCCCGCACCGGCGTGAGCCACGCCAGCATCTGCCGCTGGACGCGCGACCGGGGCTGGAAGCGGCCGCCGTTTGCGCCGCGCGCGAACGACCGGTGCCGGCCCCGCGCGCCAGCGCGCAGCTCCGGCGCCGCACGCTGGCCAAGCGCCTCGACGCGCTCGCCGAGCGCCATATCCGCGAACTGGAGGAGAGCGCGTGCGTCGATCCCGACAAGCTCGGCGAGGCGCTGGAGCTTCTGAAGATGGCGAAGCTCGCCGCCCGCCGGCGGCCCAGGCGGCGGGTCGGGCGATCTGCCCGAGCCGGAGGAATTCCGCCGCCCGATCGCCCAGCTCTGCGCCGCCGGCGTCGACCTCTCCCGCGCGCCGCGCGCGGCGGTCGACGACTTTCTCGCCAACCGCGAACGGCCGCCCAAGGAGGCCTTGCCGCCGCGGGGCCGCGGCTCGCGCCGCGCGCGGGAGCATGGTGGATGAAGGAGCGGGAGCGGTAGATCGCGGGCCGCAGGAAGCGAGACGAAATCCGGGCGCCCGCTTGATCGTGCGCAAGAACCCGGGCTGCGGTTGCTTGCATGGATCAGTCAGGCAAGCCCAACCTCTTCCAACTAATCTGAGCACTATCATTTCCATTCCTGTCGAGCGTCAACGGAGGAAGAGCTCGGAGCGCATCTTGAACGGTTGCAATCGTATGCGGCAATTCTGCCGCCGTTTCATGCGCTATAGCGGCATCGCCGGTTGTGCCGCTTAGACGAGAGAATATTTCGTTCAATGTCCTTTGCCACGCGAGATCGGCCGCGTGGATTGCGCTTCTACGATCCCCAAATGCTCTCATTAGAGCTTGTGAAATAAGATCCTGCTCAGGGCCGCCAGGAACGGGAATAAGAGTTTTTGCCACATCGTCATCAAGTATGGCGGGATAGCTGGAACCAGTACTCCACTTCCGAAACTGTTCCAATGTGCTCGGCAAACGAAGCGCATAGTGCAGATAGAAGGGATTCACGTTGTCGTTAGCGCGCAACACGGAAAAACCAGTAGAGGCAATTTGATCGTGCAGAAAATGGCGGCACCACGGCTATCGCACCTCTCGTTGGGCGACACGTCGAAATGATCAAATCAAAAGCCCGAACAACTTTGCGAGCGCGCGATGGCGCTTCAGAGCCCTCCAAATCTTGGGGTTTTGCGATTGTCCCGACAGTTACGTCGATGCTTGAATATCAACAGATTGAAAAACCGCCTCAAGGCTTTCGAATGGATCGCGCTTGTCCTTAACTACGCGCGCAACCTTGTCAATTCGCGTCAACAGGGCCTCTGGGAATTTCTTGATGCCCTCTGGGGGCAAATGGAAATCGATGTCCCAGCGGGATGCCTTATGAAGCGCCGCCCGCGTCTTGACCAATGTCTTCATTGCCAAGACACCTCCTTATGAAATGCCGCAATTGCCGCTTCGACCTCCGAGCCAACTTTCGTTCGGCCCGTTGCGTCATAACCCAAATTTTCAACCTCGCAAAAGGAAGGTGGGCTCGTCGTCGGAGGGCCGCTCGTTATCGTGGAGGCGCTGCATAATGCATAAGCAGGTCTTCACCATCGCACCGTATGGCGTGAAGAGTCTCGGGGAAGAAGATGGCCTTCACTCGCGCTGTGCCTTCAAGCCACTTTCGAACGAATAGCGCGCTCTTGCCCTTCATCAGGTGTTCCAACACGATGCCATCGGCCCCCGGCTTTAGGAACTGCAGATGACGTTCGAGGCCTAGATTTCGAGCGGCAGTGACTTCTTCTTGCGACCAAGTAAAGCCGCCAAGCATTTCCATCGTTTCCTGCCGCATGATGCTGCCGAACGGTGGATTTGTGAGGACGACGTTAACAGGGCCGGGTCTTGAAGGCCGTCCGTACGAAGAGCGATGATGTCCGGCAGTTCTCAAAGCTAAGCAATGCGTCTTCATTTCTAATATTGGTGTGACCGTCATCGTCGTTCAGCATCATATCCGTCATCGCGATGCGTACCATGCGGTCAGACTTCTCGATGCCGTGAAGGTGAAAGAACTTAAATTCATGCAAATCATGGGCGGTAAGAATTGTCCCTTGGCTCTTTACAACGTGCTGCAATGTCTTCGTTAGGAAGTGCCGATCCGCAGAATGGGTCTGAACAAGATCGGACGCGGTGGGCTGGATCACTCCCACAGCTAATTCGAACGATCGGGTCTGGGGGTGAAATATTGACCAATGCCGGCCCGGATCGCGGGGCCTAGAAGGCCTTTTGAAATGCTCGCCCCCTTTGATGTCAGCTTTGCCGCCAATCAGGGAAATTCCTGCAACCGTTCGACTACTCGATACAGAGCAGAATCCGGAATGTCCTCGACCTGCGGCTCCGAAGACCCCGCGAGATCGTGCATAACCAGGGATTCGCTTCGAGTAGACTTCTATGTCGGTGTTTCGCGCTTCTTCGTAAAGCACGCGAATATTCGACTGCGACTTCAGAAGCGTTGCTCGCCCCGTAGGTTTGAAATCGAAACGGCGTTCCCACCGGCTGCTTTGTAGTGAAGCGCTCATCATATATCTTTGTGAGGATGACCTTGCATATCTCGTCCAAGGCCTCATCGGCATGGAGCCCGTCAACGTCGCGCGCAGCGCTACGGCAATCAAATAGGACCCGCTCGTAAGACTGATCCTACAAATTCAATCCGGTGCTTCGCGCACCGGCGTTCTCAGGCAACTCTCTTACAAGTTGGATGCGAATTCGCGTTTCAAGGCCATATGCAGGCAAGTCAGGAATGTAATCAAATTCATTAGGATCAATTTTTTTGCGGAGGGTTCGCACACGGTCGCCGTCCGTTACCATTCCTATAGTAGCCGTGTGGGTTGAGGCGAGGTAGGTTTCAAGTTGGCCCTCAGCTTCTTCGAAACTCATCCTCCTTACAGCCTCGAGCTTTCGTCTCGACATAAGAACGTGCGTCGATTTGAATTCTTGATTGAGATATCAGCGGCTTTCTCCGTTGATCCCATTTTGACGCCTTCCTCGATGATAATTCGCTCTCCCAGCCACTCCTTGGGATATTTGTATGTTTGGGAGGCGTTTGAGTGCCCACTGTCGGACGAATTCTTCGATTACGTATTCGGCTCCATCAAAATCACCCTTGGCCGAGAGCCATTGTTCTGCTCTGCGTTTTGCCTCCAATACATCGCCGTGCGTGGGAAAAAGCCATCGCTCCGGCAGGATCAGTTCGAAATTTCCAACGAGCGCCATACGGAGTACCCGTGCCGAGAATGATTAAGACTCAGTCCACGTACCACGCGTGCGCCGCACTCGTCACGCCCTCCAGGCCGGCGGGTCCTTCATCGCCATGTCGAAGTCGGTTTACCCCGTACAGCCCTCGCGCCCCGCCCCCGAACATCCTATCTTAGCCGCAAGCCCCACCACCGGAACCCGCCCATGACCTCGCCGACCGAATCGCTGCTCGACCGCGCCGGACTCGACCGCAACGAGGTGCGCCGTCACCTCGTCCGCAGCCTCGAAGGCGCCGACGACGGCGAGCTTTACCTCGAATACGCCCAGTCCGAGATGCTGGTGTTCGACAACGGCCGCCTCAAGCAGGCGACCTACAACACCGACCAGGGCTTTGGGCTGCGCGCCGTCAAGGACGAGGCGGTCGGCTATGCGCATTCCTCCGATCTCTCGGAAGCCGCGCTGGCGCGGGCGGCCGACGCCGTGCGCGCCGTCAAGGGCGGCTATTCGGGCCGCTATGCGGACGCGCCGCCCCACACCAACCGGCACCTCTACGGCGACGAGAACCCGCTCGGCGCGCCGGCGTTCGAGACCAAGGTGCGGCTGCTGGAAACGATCGACGCTTATCTGAGGGCGAAAGACCCGCGGGTGCGGCAGGTGTCGGTGTCGTTCGGCGCAAGCTGGCAGGTGGTCGAAATCCTGCGCGCCGACGGCGAGACCTACCGCGACATCCGGCCGCTGGTGCGGGTCAACATCTCGGTGGTCGCCGGCGACGGCGACCGGCAGGAATCCGGCAGCCACGGCACCGGCGGGCGCGAAGGGTTCGAGCGGTTCCTCGCCACCCACGCCTGGCAGGACACCGCCGACATCGCGCTGCGCCAGGCGCTCACCAACCTCGCAGCGGTGCCGGCGCCGGCCGGCGAGATGGACGTGGTGCTCGGCCCCGGCTGGCCGGGCGTCATGCTGCACGAAGCCGTCGGCCACGGGCTGGAAGGTGACTTCAACCGCAAGCAGACGTCGGCGTTCGCGGGCCTGATGGGCCAGCAGGTCGCCTCCAAGGGCGTCACCGTGGTCGACGACGGCACCATTGCGTCGCGGCGCGGCTCGCTGTCGATCGACGACGAGGGCACGCCGACGAGCCGCACCGTGCTGATCGAGGACGGCATTCTCACCGGCTACATGCAGGACCGGCAGAACGCCCGCCTCATGGGCATGAAGCCGACCGGCAACGGGCGGCGGCAAAGTTACGGCCACGTGCCGATGCCGCGCATGACCAACACCTACATGCTGGCCGGCGACCGCGACCCGCAGGAGATCATCGCCTCGGTGAAGAACGGCATCTACGCGGTGAGCTTCGGCGGCGGTCAGGTCGACATCACGTCGGGCAAGTACGTGTTCCAGGTGACCGAGGCCTACAAGATCGACGGCGGCAAGCTCGGCGCGCCGCTCAAGGGCGCCATGCTGATCGGCAACGGCCCGACCGACCTCAATCGCATCACGATGATCGGCAACGACCTCGAGCTTGATCCCGGCATCGGCACCTGCGGCAAGAACGGCCAGGGCGTGCCGGTCGGCGTCGGCCAGCCGACGCTGCGCATGGACCGCATCACGGTCGGCGGCACGGGGTGATCGCGCGCTCGACCCGGCGAGCTTGCAATATGGCCTACTACTTGTGAACTGTGGTCGAGGATCACGATCTCACCGCACCACCCCAGCCAAACAGCAGGCTTTGCGCACCGGCCGGGTGATGTGGCTCTTCAAGTAGCAGACCGCCGACTGGCCGACATATCCGGGCCGGACATACGTCCAGGCGCGACAGGCGCTTTCCGCCTCGCAGGCCTGCTGACAAAGCTTGCCGGTCGCATCCGAGCCGATATCGAAGTGGCGCAGGTCGCCACCGAAACGATCGACGCCGAATTCGATGAGGCTGTTCGCCGGCTCGATGACGCCGGTGCCGCGAACTCCCGACACACAACACGCCACGTCGATGCGGGGCGTGACCCGCGACTTCAACCAGCACGTCGCGATCGTGCTCTCCGTCAACGGATAGGAGAATGCCCAGGCGAGGCAGCGTTGATCGCGCTCGCAGCGCGCGGCGCACTGCGCCGGGTCGCCCGATCGTAACGGCACGCTCGCATAATCGCCGCCCGGCCGGTCGGTGCCGACCTGGCCGAACGCGGGCGAGATCGCGACTACCAGTGCGATCAACGCGCCACGCATCTGCCGCCAGACTGTCATCGCTCCTCTCACATTCATTGACTCTTCATGTTCGCGATTGCAGCCAAGCGTGCAGAAGCTTCGTAGACTTTGCCTGCGCGGACATCCACGTCTTATACCAGCCTTCGTTTTGATCAACGCTCACGAGCCGGGCTCGGTCTGCTCCCTCTCCCATAGGGAGAGGGGTGGGGTGAGGGGTTACGGTCTATCGAGAGGAGCTAGGCCCCCTCACCCCAACCCTCTCCCCTCCGGGGAGAGGGAGCGCACCGAGTTCGCGACACTGATAGAGAAGCCGGCACGGGCAGCGCAAACGCGCGACGGCGAACAGGAACCCGCACAGGAACCTCTCATGGCTCAACAGCACGGCGACTTCGGTTTCCTGACGCTCGGTCTTGTCCTGCTCGCGGCCGCGGTGCTGAGCGTGCCGATCGCACGCCGCCTCGGCCTCTCCGCCATCGTGGCCTATCTGATTGCCGGCATCATCATCGGTCCCTACGGCATCGCGGCGTTCGGGACGCCCGAGAGCATCGTACCGGTTTCCGAGCTCGGCGTCGTGATGCTGCTGTTCCTGATCGGGCTCGAGCTTGAGCTTGGCAAGCTCGTCGCCATGCGGCGCGACATTTTCGGCCTGGGCGCGGCCCAACTGGCGCTGACCGCACTCGTGATCGGAGGCATTGCGTACTACGGCGGATTGCTCGGATGGCGCGGCGCGATGGTCGCGGGTGTCGCGCTCGCCATGTCGGCGACCGCCATCGCGATGCAGATCCTGGAGGAGCGCGGGCAGCTTCAACAGGTTTACGGCCAGCGCGCCTTCGCCATCCTGCTGTTTCAGGACATGGCGGTGGTGCCGCTGCTGGCGGCGCTGCCGCTGCTGGCGCCGGGCAGCGAGAGTACGCCGACAGGCTTCGCCGACGGCCTGCTCGCGGTCGCGTGGATCGCCGGCGCTATCGCGCTCATCGTCGTGGCCGGCCGCTATCTGCTCAATCCGTTCTTCCGGCTGCTGGCGCAGACCGGCTCGCGCGAGGTGATGACCGCGGCGGCGCTGCTGGTGGTGCTCGGCGCATCGCTGCTGATGCAGCAGGCGGGCATGTCGATGGCGCTGGGCGCGTTCCTGGCCGGCGTCCTGCTCGCCGAATTCGAACTACCGGCACGAGCTGGAAGCCGACATCGAGCCATTCCGCGGCCTGCTGCTCGCGCTGTTCTTCATGGGCATCGGCATGACCATCGACATGTCGGTCGTGCGGGCCAATCTTTGGCTCATTCTCGCCGCCGCCGTCGCCGTCACGGTGCTCAAGGCCGTGATCGTCTGGCTGCTGTTTCGCGCCACCTGCACGCACCGGGGCGATGCGCTGCGCGCCGGCTCGATCCTCACCGGGGCCGGAGAGTTCGCGTTCGTCCTCATTCCGATCGGCGCCGCGCTGAGCGTTCTCGATGCGCGCGAGGCCAGCGTCGTGACGGCAATCGCCGCCATCACCATGCTGCTGGGCCCGCTGGTCGCGACCTTGACCGAGAAGCTGCTGCAGTGGAACGCGCAGACAGCCGAGCAGGAGCCCGACGATTTCAGCGACGCTCACGGCGCCGTGCTGGTGATCGGCTTGGGACGGTTCGGCCAGATCGCTTCGCAGTGCCTGCTGGCCGAAGGCATCGAGGTCACCATCATCGACAACGACCCGGAGATGATCCAGCAGGCTGCGCGTTTCGGCTTCCGCGTCTACTACGGCGACGGCACACGCCTCGACGTGCTGCGTGCGGCCAGCACCGCCGAAACCCGTCTGATCGCGGTCTGCGTCGACAATCGCGAGAACGCGAGCCGCATCGTCGACCTGGTCCGCGGCGAGTTTCCCGGCATGCAGCTTTACGTCCGGTCCTTCGACCGGCGGCACAGCCTGCAGCTCATCGCCAAGGGCGTCGATTTCGAGCTGCGGGAGACCTACGAGTCGGCGCTGAAATTCGGGCGGAGCGCCCTCGAGGCGCTCGGCCTCGATCCCGAGCGCGCCACCGCGATCGAGGAATTCGTGCGCGGCCGCGATCTCGACCGCCTGGTCTTGCAACAGGCCGAAGGCATCTCGGCGGGCGCCGACTTGCTGCGCACCACGATGGTGCAGGAGCCGTTGAGCAAGCCGACGCGCGCCGGCGAGGCAGTCAACCCGGAAGCGAAGGAGATCATCGCGCGGCCACCGGCCGCGGAATAGCCGCGCGGGAGTTTCTTGCCGCCGGCATGGGGAAGCTCCATCCTTCCCGGCGACGCGGCGTCCAGGAAGTCCGGGGAAGTCTCAGGAAATTCCCGGAAGCCGCCGCAGGATGCGCCACAGTGAGCGGGAGGAAGGCCGAATGACACCGGTTGGCAAGACAGTGTTGCTTCTCCCGGTTCTCGTCCTGGGGGTTGCGGTGGCCGGCCAGCACGTGGCCGCCGAATTGCTGTCATCGCGGCCCATTACCATCGTGGTGCCGTTTACGCCGGGGGCGAGCGCCGACAATCTGCAGCGGCTGGTCGCCAAGAGGGTCAGCGAAAACACCGGGCAGGTGTTCGTGATGGAGTCGCGCGGCGGCGGCGGCGGCTCGATCGCCGCGGCCGCGGTCAAGCAGGCGTTGCCTGACGGGCACACGCTGCTGCAGGCCAATGCCGGCACCCACGCCGCCAACGTCGCACTCTATCCATCGCTGGCCTACGACCCGGTCAAGGACTTCAAGCCGATCACCCTGATGTGGAGCTTCCCGCAAGTGCTGGCCGTGCCGCACGACAGCCCGGCGAAATCGCTGCCGGAGCTGGTGGCGCTCGCCAAGACCAAGCCGGGAGGCTTGAGCTTCGCCTCGCAGGGCACCGGCGCCAGCGGGCACCTGCTCGGCGAGATGCTGAAGGCGCGAACCGGCGCGCCGATGGTTCATGTGCCCTATCGCGGCGCCGGACCCGCGGGCGTCGATCTGGCGGCCGGCCGGGTCGATTTCTTCTTCGTAGCCTATGCGTCGATCGTGTCGCTGATGCAGGCCGGCAAGGTGCGCGCGATCGCGGTGACTGCGGAACAGCGTATGCCGGTCCTGCCGGAGACACCGACCACCAAAGAAGCCGGGTTTGACGGCTTGGCGCTCGACGCCTGGTTCGGACTCGTCGCACCCGCCGGCACCCCCGATGCGGCGATCGGCAAGCTGTATGCGGCATTCACGCAGGCGACCCGCAGCCCCGAGATCATCAAGGCGATCAGCGACCAGGGCGCTACCGCGCTCTCCTCCGCATCGCCGGCCGAGTTCGCGCAATTCATGACAGCCGAAACGGAAAAATTCGGCAAGGTCGTGCGCTCAGTGGGCGCCAAGGCCGAGTAGCCGTCGTCTCACCGGCGGTTAGCCAGTACGCCAACATTTGTCGCACTCATGAGCAGCCGCCAGGGCTGCTCAGGAATGGCGATCGTGCGCGACGAGGCGCTTAGCCCCTGCCTTCCCAAATTCGCTACAATGGCTTGACGGCAACCTTGCGGAACTTCACCACGCCGCCACCGTATTGCAGCGTGAACGGTCCCTGTTCGAACATCCCGTTGTTCAGATCGACGGTCTTCTGCCCGTTCATCAAAACGGTGATCTGCCGGCCCTTCGCGGTGATCTCGAACGTATTCCACTTGCCGCCGGCCTTTGGCATCGGGTTGACCTCGGCGAAATTGACGATCGCACCGGTGCCGTAGGTCGGATCCTTACGCTGATCGAACACATTCACCTCGTAGCAGGTCTTCGCGCCGATCGTCTTCGGATCAGCACAGCGAATGAAAATGCCGCTGTTGGCATCGTCGCTCGTCCAGAACTCGGCGTAGATTTGAAAGTCCTTGTATGGGGTCTTGGTGACGAGATGACCTGCCCTTGCCCTTGTCGGCAACGAGCGCGCCGTCCTCGATCCGCCAGTTGGCTTCGCCGAGTTGGTCCCAATCTCCCATCGTCTTGCCGTCGAGAAGCGTGACCCAGCCAGGGCCGCTCTGGCCAGCGGCTTGCGGCGTGAACTGGATGGCGGCGAAAGCGGCTACGGCAATTCCGGTCAGCAACGCAGGAGCACGCATCAAATGGTTCAGCATTTCGTTTCCTCCTCTACGCGACGAACGCGTTTCGTTATTCGGCTGCGATGAGCCTTGTTATGACGCCAGGCCGGTTCGCGGCCTGGCGAGTTGATCTTAGAAATTCTTGCGCGCGTGCGGAAGCGGGGTCGACGGCTTTCGAGCACGGGAAACGGCCGCCCGTCAGCACAGCGGTCGACGACCGCCTGGTCTCACGCACGAGCAGCCTAGTAGGCGTACTCGGTGAAGACCGGCATCACACTGCCGTTCCACGGGCCGTGGAATTTCGCCAGCAGCTCTTCGGCGGGCGTAATTCCGCGCGCGACGAATTCCTGCAGCGGCCGCAGGTAGCGCGCCTCATCGTGGCCATTGACGTCGAAATGCGCGCGGCGGCCAAGTCCCTGGCGGGCGAGACGCAGCGTCACGGTGGCGAGGTCGAGCAAGCTCTGACCACGGATCTCCGCCTTGAAACCAAGCCGCGGAACATCGTCGCGCAACTTCTCCCGTTCCGCGGCCGTCCAGTGCTTCACGATCTCCCAAGCAGCATCGAGCGCCGCGTCGTCGTAGAGGATGCCGACCCAATAGGCCGGCAGCGCCGGCAGCCGACGCCAAGGCCCGCCGTCGGCGCCGCGCATCTCGAGATAACGCTTGAGGCGCACCTCGGGAAAGATCGTCGAGATGTGGTTGGCCCAGTCCGCGATGGTGGCACGTTCGCCCGAGATGAGCTTGCCGGTCAGGTGGTCGCGAAATGATTTCCCGGCGACGTCGATATAGCGATCGCCACGCTTGACGAAATACATCGGGACGTCGAGCGCATAGTCGACCCAGCGCTCAAACCCCATGCCCGGCTCGAACGCCCAGGGCAGCATGCCCGAGCGGTCGCCATCGGTATCGCGCCAGATTTCCGAGCGGAACGACAGGAAGCCGTTCGGCTTGCCTTCGGTGAATGGCGAATTGGCGAACAGCGCGGTCGCCACCGGCTGCAGCGCCAGCGAGACTCGCAGCTTCTTCACCATGTCGGCTTCCGACGAGAAGTCGAGATTGGTCTGCACCGTGCAGGTGCGGTACATCATGTCGAGGCCGAGCGAACCGACCTTCGGCATGTAGGCCGTCATGATCTTGTAGCGGCCCTTGGGCATCGTCGGCATGTCGGCGCGGGTCCAGTTCGGCGTCATGCCGAGGCCGAGGAATCCGATGCCGAGCGGCTCCGCGATCTCCTTGAGTTGCGCAAGGTGCGCCATCAGTTCGGAGCAGGTCTGGTGCACGGTCTCGACCGGCGCGCCCGACAGTTCGAACTGGCCGCCCGGCTCGAGCGAGATGGCGCCGCCGCCGGTGACGTCGAACATGCCGATGATGTTGCCGTGCTCGATGATCGGTTCCCAGCCGAGCAGATGCTGCATGCCGTCGAGCAACGCGTGGATGCTGCGCCGTCCCTCGTAGGGCACTGGCCGGTAGCCTTCGACCGTGAAGGCGAACTTCTCGTGCTCGGTGCCGATCCGGAATTCCGACTTCGGCTTGTTGCCCGCCTCGAACCACGCGACCAATTCGTCGCGTGTTTCGATCGGTGTCATGTCGACCTGGTCACGAGCCATGCGGGCGTTCCGGCGGAAAGGGCGCGACCTTACACGCGGGCCATGTGAAAGAGCAATGACGGGCGGCCGCGGCCGTTATCCCCTGCCCGAGGCCAATTCGGCTTCAGATTGCGAACCGCCGATGGCCTTCTCACCTCGCGGCGCGGCCTCCAACTCCCCTCCCCCCGCGAGCAAAGCGAGTGGTGGGGAGGGGTCGGGGGTGGGGGGCACTTTGTGCACCCTCGAAACACCCCCACCCCAGCCCTCCCCACCACGCTGCGCGTGGGGGAGGGAGCAGATCGAGCGCAAGGCGCGACATTGCTTTCGCTTCGGCAATCCGAAGCTGGAATCCCGCATCACGCTGCGCGGGCACGGGCCGCGAAACGGCCGTAGAACGTCTCGCCGCTCGCCGCCATCTCGATGAGCTGTTTCGTCGGCGCGAAGCGCGGTCCGCACGACGCTTCGAGGTTCCGGCACAGTTCGACGAACGCCTTCGTCCCCATCAGATCGATGTAGGACAGCGTGCCGCCCGAATACGGCGCAAAACCGAAGCCCAGGATCGAACCGACGTCGGCCTCCCGCACGTCGGTAAGCACGCCTTCCTCGAAGCAGCGCGCGGTCTCCAGCGCCTGGATGCCGAGCAGCCGATGCTTCAACTGCGTGACGTCGATGGTGTCGGGCGCGAGCTGGCGCGGCTGGAGATCGGCGAGCCCGGGCCATAGCCGCTTCCGCCCGTCCTGCGGGTAGTCATAGAAGCCCTTGCCATTCTTGCGGCCGAGCCGGCCGCGCTTCTCCACCATTTCTTCCAGCAGCGCCTTTTGCCGAGCATCGACCGCGGAGGCGCCGAGATCGGCTTCGGTCGCTTTCAGGATCTTCCAGGCGAGATCGACCGCGACCTCATCGTTCAGCGACAACGGGCCGACCGGCATGCCGGCCATGCGCCCGACATTCTCGATCATCGCGGCGGGCACACCTTCGGCCAGCATCAGGTGGCCTTCGCGCAGATAGGTGCCGACGACGCGCGACGTGTAGAAGCCGCGCGAGTCGTGCACCACGATCGGCGTCTTGCGGATCGCCCGCACGTAGTCGAGCGCCACCGCTAGCGCCTTTTCGCCGGTCTCCTTGCCCAGGATGACCTCAACCAGCATCATGCGTTCGACCGGCGAGAAGAAATGCACGCCGATGAACTGCGCCGGCCGCTTGGATTCCTGCGCCAGCGAGCTGATCGGCAGGGTCGAGGTATTGGAGCCGAACACCGCACCCTCGCCAATCACGGCTTCAGCCTTGGCGATGGCTTCAGCTTTCACCTTGCGATCCTCGAACACCGCCTCGATCACCAGGTCGCAACCCTTGAGCGCGCCATAGTCGGCCGTCGGCGTGATGCGCGAAAGCAGCGCCGCGCGCTCGGACTCGCTGGCGCGCCCCTTGCTCACCTGATCGGCCGTCAGCTTTTCGGCATGCGCCTTGCCCTTGTCGGCGCTGGCCTGGTCGCGGTCGATCAGCACCACGTCGAGGCCCGCCTGCGCGGTGACATAGGCAATGCCGGCACCCATGAAGCCCGCGCCCAGGATGCCGATTCTCGTGAGCTTGGTCGCCGGTACGCCGTTCGGACGGCGCGCGCCCTTGTTGAGTTCCTGCGTCGAGACGAACAGCGTGCGGATCATGGCAGCCGCCTGCGGCGAGCGCAGGATTTTGGCAAACCACCGAGATTCGACCCGCAGCGCCAAGTCCATCGGCAGTTGCAGCCCCTCGTACACCACCTGCATGATGGCGCGCGCGGCCGGGTAGTTGTCGAACGTCTCGCGCCGGTAGATCGCGTTGGCGGCCGGAAACATCGCCATGCCGGCCTTGGAATAGACCGCGCCGCCGGGGAGCCGGAAACCCTCTTCGTCCCAGGGCGCCTTCGATTTTCCAACAGTCTTGATCCACGCCTTGGCGCTGGCGACGAGGTCGCCGGCCGGCACGACCGCGTCGATGATCTTCAGCGACTTCGCTTGCGCCACGTTCGGCGTGTCGCCCTTGAGCAGAAACTGAATGGCCTCGGGCAGCGGCAACATGCGGGCGATGCGCTGCGTGCCGCCGGCGCCGGGAAACAGGCCGACCTTGACCTCAGGCAGGCCGACCCGCGTCCGCGGGTTGTCGGCAGCGATGCGGTAATGGCTGGCGAGGCAAAGCTCGAAGCCGCCGCCGAGCGCCATGCCGTTGATCGCCGCGACCCAAGGCTTGCCGCTGGTCTCGAGGCGGCGGCAGAGCAGCGACCATTTGCGGCTCTCCTCGAACAGCAGAATCGCGGCAGCCTCCTCGCCGCGCGTCCTCGCCGCCTCGGCATAGCGGCGCCCGAAGGTCTCCAGCATGGTCAGATCGGCGCCGGCGCAGAACGCCTCCTTGCCGGAGGCGATGACCGCGCCCTTGATGGCGGCATCGGCGGCGACCTGCTCGATGATGGCGGACAGTTCTTCGGTGGCCTTGGGGTCGATGACGTTCATCGACCGCCCGGGTGCGTCCCAGGTGACGAGCGCGATGCCATCGGCATCGATGTCGAGCTTGAAGTTGATGTAGCTCATCGCACTCGCTCCCTCACCTCGCCTGCGACAGACTCACGGCCTTTCACACGGCGGTCTTTCGATCTCCCCTCCCCCCATCGCGCAGCGATGGTGGGGAGGGGTCGGGGGTGGGGGGCGGTTTGCGCCCAATCGTGCCACCCCCTACCCCTAACCCCTCCCCACCCCCCCCGCGGGGGGAGGGGACAGACTGCGCTTGCTTCTCGACTGAAGCTTCGCCTCACAACCTCGTCTCAAGCTTTCGGAAACGGCTCGCCCGATTTGCGCAGAAAGCGCACCCCGGTTTCGTCCTTCTCGTTCCGCATGTCGATGTCGGGATAGGTCACCTGATCACGATTGGCGCGCGTGCCAACCTCGAGATAGACCGCGTCCCGATTGCCGCGATTGATGAGGCAATGGCCGTTCGGCGCATTGGCCTTCCAGGCCGCCGCGTCACCCGGCTTGAGCACGGTTTCGCCGGCGTCCTCGCACAGCACGAGTTCGCCTTCGAGCACATAAATGAATTCGTCCTCGGACGCGTGCCAATGGCGCTGCGACGACCACGCGCCAGGCTTGAGTGTCGTCAGGTTGACGCCAAACTGATCAAGGCCGACGGCGTTGCCCAGCCGCTTGCGCGAACGGCCCGCCACCGCCTGCCGGAATGGCTCGGGGTAGCCGGTGCTGGCTTCGACTTTCAGGCTGGCGATGTCGATCTTCGGCATTTCGTTATCTCACTTGCATCGCGACCGCTGCTTCGGTTCCCTCCCCCCGCGAAGCGGTGGGGAGGGGTCAGGGGTGGGGGGCAACTGTTGGATGTTGCTGATCCTCGATCGCCTTATGGATCGTCATCATGACGCCCTCCACATTGCTCAGCACATCATTGTTCCAGAATCGCAATACACAATAGCCCTGCGAATTCAGAAAGGCAGTCCGCCGAGTGTCCACTGCCAGTTGATTCTTCTCTCCATGACTACCGCCATCGACTTCGATCCCCAGCTTCGTCTGGTGACACGCGAAGTCCGCGAAGTATGGGCCGATGGTTGCCTGTCGGCGGAAATGCGTGCCTGCGATCGGCGCTACACGTAGCGCGTTCCAGAGTTTGCGCTCTGCAGCCGTCATGTTCCGCCGAAGCCCGCGTGCACTCGGCACGCGCTCATCCTTCCTGGGCGCCCGCGCATTCATGTGCACCCCC